>DATEOF010000141.1:0-23177 GCA_035274465.1 Polyangiales bacterium | reverse complement strand
GCGCCGGTTTGAGAAACGCCGGGGTGTCTTTAGCCTGACCCGGCGCGAACGCGCGCCGAGGTCTCGTAGGGAACATTCTCGAGGCAGAGCCGTAAGCGAGCCTCAAGCCGCGCCCGCCGCCACGAGCCGCACCCGCCCATCCCAAGCCTCGTCTCTGACCCGCCGAAGCGACGAGGCACGCCGAAACACAGATCCGCCAAAGCACAGATGCACCGAAGCATAGATGCACAACGAAGCACAATGCCCGTTCAGGACCGGCGACTGCGCACATATGAGTGCGGAGCGACCCCAGTCCAACGCCGAAAGGCCCGAGCAAAGGCGGTGCCGTCCGAAAAGCCGAGCTGGTCCGCAACGAACGTGATGTTGCTGGAGCTCTCGAGCAGCAACAGCGCACGTTCCTTGCGAACATCGTCCACGAGAGCGCGATAGCTCGTACCACCATCCGCAAGACGACGGCGCAACGTACGCGAACCCAAGCCACATCGCCAAGCCACACGCTCGAGCGCATAGTCGCCGCGCAACAAGCCGTCCGCGATGATTGCCCGCACACGATCCTGCCAATCAGCAGACGGCGCGCCCAGCCGAAGCTGCGCATGTTGCTTGAGGATCTCGACCAGCCGGTGATCGCTGGACGTAAACGGCGCACGCATGCAAGACAAGGAGTAGATCAACGTACCTGCGAGCGCGCCGAACTCCACGGGCACCCCGAAGTAGCGCCGATAGATCTGCGCGCGATTGGCTGGAGGCGGAGGCCGCGGCAGTTTGACCGAGAGCGGGCGCGCCTTGCCGCGCGACCCGTCGCTGAGCAAGCGCACGATGATCGCCACCGCGAAGTCGGCGGCCTCGGGCAGCATCTGCTTGGCTCCGATCAGCGAGAGCGTGACGACCACGCGCTGATCCGCGACCTCCACGCGAAAATCCGCGCTGTCACCGATCAAACGCGCATGCTCGGCGAGGGCATGCGCCGCCGCCAACGGATGCGCCGAGTGGTTCATGATGTAGCCGAGCAGATCTGCATCGCCGATCACGAATCGCTCGGCGGCGCGCAGCCCGAGCTCGCAGCGGTCGACGTCCGGCGGCAGCGCGCCGATCAGCGCCCGCCCGAGGGCACGCCCTTGATCGGGGCTGAGGCGCGTCTCCGGAGCGAGGAGCAGCTCTGTGGTCAGGTTGAGCTCTGCGAGCACCGCCGCCACGTCCGCGCCAACTTCTCGCGCCACTTCGATCAACGGTCGGTACAACGGCCCAATCGCCACGAACGGAAGTGCCTCCTGCGCGCAGGATAGCACTGCATTTCGTGACCCGTGGTCCGGGCCTCGCAACACCACTCCGCCAGAGGAACGCACGCGCCCGAGTCCGACCCGAGTTGGGGGGACCTGGCGCGATCAAAACGTCTCACGCCATCGAGCTAAACCACGGATGCAATTCGTCCGTGCAGTCCCATGCGCCCTCTTGAACTCGAACCCCTGTTGCACATATCAGCGACGACATCGCGGCAACACTGCCGCCCTCACCAGGTGAAAAGGATGCGCTGGACCACGATTTCGAGCCTCGTTGCATTGTGTCTGCTGTCGGCCACGAGCTGTGGAGGTGACGAATCGAACAGCGAAGAGTCCGCCGCGCTGAAGCAAGACGGCTCGCGCCTGGCAGCTTGCTTCGCGAATGCGGACTGCAAAAACGACCTGGTCTGTTACGGCGCGAGCACGAGCGCGATGATGGCCACCGCAGGCTTCTGCACCGACCGTTGTGAGCCGGACGATCCATTTGCCGCAAACGCCATCTGCCCGCCGATCCTCAACCACGCGGCCACCTGTTCTCCCGAAGGGCAGTGCCGAATCGATTGCACGGGGACCAACAACGGCAACGGCAAGTGTCCGGAGGGCATGGAATGCCGCGACACCGACACGAGCGAGATGCGAACCGCGTTCCGGTGCGTGCGTCCGGTCGGCACGGGTCGCGGAGCGAAGAAGCTCTGGGAGGAGTGTAACCCGGCCAAGGGCAATGCCGATTGCGAGGCGCCTCACACGTGCGTGCCGTACGGCAACGGACAGAATCGCCGCGGCTACTGCTCGGCAGCGTGCATGGCCGATCAGGAGTGCGTCGCACCGGCAGGCGCGACCGCACGACCCATCTGCGCCATGCAGCTCGAGGCCTGCTCGCTCGATTGCACCGACGGCGGCAGCTGCCCCAAGGGCATGCAATGCATCGACACGAGCCCGGGCGACCAGGTCACGCAGCGCTGCCGCTTCGTGCCGCCCGACATGATGCCCGCGACCATGCCGTAGCTACGGATCGTCCAGCGTTTGCGCCGTGAGATCGGAGAGCTTGCAGCTCCCGGTCAGGGCCATCGCCACGCGCATCTCGTCGTTCATCATCGAGAGGACGTGCGAGACGCCGGCTTGGCCCGCGGCGGCAACCGCATACGCCCATGCCCGACCCAGCAGGCACGCGCGCGCGCCCAGCGCGAGCATCTTGACCACGTCGAGCCCACTGCGAATCCCGCCATCGACCAGCACCGGAATGCGGTCGCCGACGCTCTGCAAGACCCTGGGCAGGATGTGCGCGGTGGCGTGGACATCGTCCAGCTGACGGCCACCGTGATTGGACACGATGATGCCGTCCATGCCCGCGTCGACCGCGCGCTGCGCGTCCTGCGGGTCCAGGATGCCCTTCAGCACGATCTTGCCAGACCAGTGCCGGCGGACCCAGGCGAGGTCGTCCCAGGTCACGCTCGCATCCCACTGTGCATCGACCCACTGCCGAAAGCTCCCCGGCATGCGCGCGTTGGGCACGGCTGCTGAAAGGTTGCCGAAGGTCAGCGGCCGGCCGCGCAACGCGACGTCCAGCAGCCAGCGCGGATGCGACACGTAGTCCCACACCTTGCGCGCTTGCTTGCCGGCTCCAAGCTGAATTCCCGTACCGTTGCGCACGTCGCGATGCCGGGTGCCGACGACGGCCAGATCGACCGTCAGCACCAACACCGGGCAGCCCGCGCGTGTCGCACGCTCCATCAACTGCTCGGCGTAGTTGCGGTCGCGCATCACGTACAGCTGAAACCACGGCGGACTCGCCAGCGCACCAGCGACTTCTTCGAGCGAGCAGATCGACACGGTCGATTCACAGAACGGAATCCCGGCCAGCTCCGCGGCACGCGCAGCCTGCACTTCGGCCCGCCTGGCGAACATGCCTGCCAGGCCGACCGGCGCGAGGATCAGCGGCAGCCTGAGGGACTGCCCGAACAGCTGCGCGGACAGATCGATCTGGGACACGTCGCGCAGCACGCGCTGCCGCAGGCGCAGGCCGCGCAGCGCTGCCACGTTCTCGCGCAGCGTGTTCTCCGCGTACGCGCCGCCATCGATATAGTCGAAGAGTTGCCGCGGTAGGCGGCGCCGCGCCAGCTCGCGGTAGTCCATCACGTCGGCGGGCGCGAGCTCGAGCGTTCGATCGCGAGCGGTCACTTCCAGCCGGACTCCGTGCGGTACGGCAGGTTGACCATGAACGCCTGGATCTCACGGATCGTTCCGTCGATCACCTTGAAGACCTCGAACAACAGCACGCTACGCGCCACACGCATGTGCGGGGGCAGCTCGCGGCGGCGGCCGCGGTATTCGAAGTACTGCTGTGTGCCCGGGACGTCCAAAAACACGCAGGCACAGGCCAGGCCCCGCGGCACGTCGATCACGGGATAGCGCCGCGCGCGCACGGCTTCGATGTACGAGAACAGCTTCTGCTCGAACTGTTCGCGGCAGCCCATGCCGCCCAGGAACTCGGGGTTACTCGTGGTCAGCGCGCCATTCTCGAAGCGCCGGCAGCTCTCGTGAAAGGGCACGTTCTCCGCCTCGTCGCACTCGATGCCCTCGAAGTAGCGGTCCGCCGCGTCCTGCAGCGTCGCGCGGTCGCTGCGCTGTGACTCGGGCACGAGCTGCTCGTACAGCGGATCCAGCTTCCCGAGCCGATCCGGCGCGAAGATCGAGCTCTGGCCCTTGCGACTGACGAGCGCCTCGATCTCGGTCCAGGCCCGCGCTTCCAGCTTGCCGCGGAACGCGGCCATGCACGGGGCCTCGCCTTCCATCAGCACCGCGAAGGCGAAGACTTGCTGGGTGTCGGTGTCCGCGATCACCCAGCGAAACTTCTGGCTCGTGACGCTCCGCCACAAGCCGGCGCCGACTTTGACGTCCTGGCCGTTCTCGGTGTAGCGCAGCGAGCTTGCCAGCGGCGCAGCGTCGGGTTTGCGCGCGACCCACGCATCCAAGACCGCGTACGCGTGCGCCTGAAGTTCTTCGCGAGTACACATGACCCGCGAATGTAGCTCAGCGCGGGCTCAGCGGATAACCCGGATCGGTGGGGGCCTTGCCGTTGATCGACAGGTGTCGGACGCCCTTCGGCAGATCCTTCGGCGCGCCGATCAGGTATCCGACGCCTCCGCGCAGCGACACGACCACCCGCACCACGAGCTCGGGGGACGGGATCACGCGCGGCGGCTGACTCGCCTGACGAATCTTCTGATCCATCCAGAAGCGCCCGACCTGGTCCGGGCCCAGTCCGAGCACCGCGCGATCGAACGAGGTTCGGGCCGGCGTCCCCACGTTCTGGTTGAACGCGATCAGCCGGACGCCCCGATACTCGGTGGCGTAGCCCTCGAACACACGCCGAAGCGCGCCGAGGTCGATATCCGAGATGCCCATCGCAGTCGCGACGACCACCAGCGTCGGCTGGCCACCACCCTGGGCTTGCGTGCGGCTCGGCGACGGCTCGAGCAGCGCCGTGGCCAGCAGCGCCAGCACGAGCACGCCCGCGCCAACGAGTCTCATCGCTGTTTTCCGAGCTTTATGCATCAGAATGACCACGCGACTTGGGTCCAAATGGCATTGAACGGTGGGAGCCCTTCGATATCGAAGAACAGGTGCTCGAAGGATGCCTTGAGCACCACCACGTCGTTCGGGCGGATGTTCAGCCCAGCCTGCATCGACCACGAACTCGCCTTGTAGTAGTGAAACTGCCCGTCCGCCACCTCAGCCTCGACGAACGGCATCACCCCCAGCCACTCGAAGCGGTAGCCGATCAGCCCGTAGCCGCCCCAGGCGATGTTGTCACTCGGGAAGGCCGTGCCGGAGCCGAGGATCTCGGTCTGCACGCGGCCTTCCTCGGTGAACGCATTCTGGTTGAGCAGCCACTCGGATTGCAGGTGCAGACCGCCAACCTCCCAGGTGAAGTCCCATGCCAGGGTGAGCGTGTCGAACGAAGTATCGAGCGTCTCTTCGCTCACGACCGTACCGTCGGAGTCGAACGTTCTCGAGTAGGTCGCGTCCGTCTGGCGACCGTAGTAGCCCGAGAATCCCAGACGCAACCTGCCCGCGCTGCGCAGCTCCAGGAACAAGCGCCAGCCGATCGCCTTGTTCTCGTCCAGATCCGAATACTCACTGATCGGGCCGATGCCGTTGCTGGCAGTCAGGTGGTACCCGAGGGACAGAACGCTCCCCAGCTCGGCTCGACCAAACAACTCGATGCCGGTCTGCCTCTCCGGGATCCAACCCTCGCCGATGACCCACGGACGGTGGATCGGGATGTACACCGGCGAGCCGTGGTCGACGTTCCACACGCCGTAGGGCGACAAGAACTGACCGACGCGGACCGTCAGCAAGGGATGGGGCGTCCAGTCGAGATAGATACGCTGAACGATGATCCCGCCCCAGCGAGTCACACGCCCGAAGTCGACGTAGTCCTGCGACGACGTGTCCTCGCGCGCCTCGATGCCGTACAGGCTCGATCCGTTGGGCAAGTACGTGAACCGCACCTCGCCGGTCGTCGACAGCGAAGAGGTGAGGTCCTTGTGGACGATGAGGTTGAAGTTGCCGACGAAGAAGCTGGAGTGCGCGGGCACCGATCCGGATGCACGCCAGTACGAATTCTCCGGGGCGACCAGCGTGCCGAAGCTTGCGTCTGCAAACCCGCTGACTTCGAGGTCGGGGTTCACGACCGGCGCGCTCGCATCCAGCCCCAGCGCGGCGAGCTCCTCGGTGGTCATGGGCGTGGCCTCGGCCACCGCTTCGCTCGCCGCTGCAGGCGGCGGGTCGACCACCTCGGGCGGCGTTTCGACCGCAGCGGGCCGCGACTCCGGTGCCTCGGGCGCTTCCGCATCTTGCGCTCCGCCGCGCGCGCTGCAGATGCAGGCTCCCGCGAGGATGCTGAGGAACAATGCGCGCTTCATTCTGTCACCGGCTTTGTCCCACCAGGACACAACCCGTTCATCAGCACGGCCTTGTCGACACAGAACGACTCACCGATCAGCGCGCTGAGGTCGCAGCAGATCAGCCCGCTCGGGCAAACGCTCGGCTGGCTCACACAGTTGTTGATGATGCACGTGTGAGTCATGAAGTTCTCGCAGTACGGCGCCTCCTTGCTGCAGTCAGCATTGGATTGGCAGCTGTCTCCGAGCCCCTCCGGTGGCTTCTTGCAGAACTTGTTGCCGTCGGCCTCGCCGCAGCGCCACTTGCTCGGACAGTCGTCGTTCTTCGCGCAGTCCTTCGTGGTGCAGTACGACGGCGTCTCACTCACGGCGCAGTACGGGTTGGGATCGGTGCAGGGCTTGTCCGAGCTGCATTCGGCGCCGATCAGACTGCCCTCGATCTTCTCGCACGCGCTGTCGTCGTTGGGCCGGGCGAAGCCCTCCTTGCACATGCACTTGGTGCCGTCGGAAGTCTCGTTCGACCCGCACTTCTTGCAGCCGTAGCCGCGGTCCTCGTCCGGGACGTACCCCTTCTCGCACTTGCAGGTGTACATCGTGTCAGAAGCGGGCACCTGGTGCTCCGAACAGGCGCCATCGTCGACGACGCAGCTGCTGACGACGAATGCGAGCGTAATACAGCCCAGCGCGGTGCTCGATGCATTCAGCACACGGCGCAGACGCGGACTACTCGCTATGTTCATTCAACGCCTTTCACACGACCGGTGACAGGACTGCGAGTACACCCGGCTTACGAACTACCGAGTGTCAATTTCGCATGGCACTGCCACGGCGAACAAGACTGGCGTAACCAAAGCGCCACAATGCATGCGACAACAGCGCAGCGTCGTACGCGTTGTACGACATGACAGTTCACGCGCAGCCGTGCGAATTGGCTAGTGCTGCTCGGGCTTGCAACGCACCTGGGCGATGAACTGCTTGTCTTTGCCCGGGCAGGGATCGCCGAAGTGGTTGGTGTCGGCGACGATCACGCAGGCGTTGCGATCGAAGCACTCTTCGAAGATGTCTTCGGACTTGAAGTCGGCAGCGCAGTCGCCGGCCTTGTACGCTCCGCAGGTTCCGGTCGGGTTACCGTAGCTCGCGAACTCGATCGCGCTGATGACCTCACCGATCTCACACGCGATCAACGCGGCGTTCCATTCCTTGGCGCTGGCACACTGCACGAGCGAGTCGGTCTGACGGGGATTCGGATCCGTTCCGGCGCCGCACTCCACCTGGACCTGCAGACGCTTGTTCGTGCCGACGCAAGGATCGCCGAAGCTGGTGTTGGTGGCGGACACGACGCAGGAAGCGCGGCCCATGCACGCCTTCGTGACCTCGGTCGCCGCCTCCGGCGCATCGCACTGGCTCTTGTGCAGATCGCCGCAGGTACCCGTCGGCGTTCCGTAGCTCACGAACTGCACTGCTTTGATGATCTGACCTTCACCGCACGTGATGCGCACGGCATCCCATTCGTCGACGCTGGTGCACACGGTCTTGCCCTTGACCTCGATCCGCATTGGCTTCTCGGGCTCGCTCGTCGGCTTTGGATCCATCTTCGGCCCGGCATCCGGCTTCGGCTCCGCATCGGGCTTCGGCTCCGGAAGCTTCTTGATCGGTGCGTTGGGGGTCGCGCTGATCGCAGCATCGACCTCGTCACTGCCGCCCTCCCCTGCGTCTTTCCCCGTTTCGCCATTGCGATGGCTCGAAGGCTTGTTGCCCTTCGGCATCGTACTGGCGTCACCACAACCGGGTCCTAGATGAAGCAAGCAACCGCTGAGGTAGATCACGACCGACTTGCGCATGCTGGGCGATGCTCCCCAAGTCGCAGAAAACATGTTCGCGACTATATACGTGACTCAAGCGTATGGCTGCGAACTAGCAGATCCGCGAGGGATGTCTATAACCTCCCGGCACTGTCAAGTCGGCCTGTACACGCGCTGGTCTCGTATGCGCCATGCATCGCCCGATACGGCGCAGGCAAGTTGGCGTGACGGCAGGGAAAACCCTCGAATGGCCGCACCGGCGCAGGCGTACGGCAATGTGTCACTTACTGCGACTCTGCAGCCGTACGCTGCGCCGTGGAGGGGACCGCGGTGACCGAGATCAGTTCAGTCGCATGCAGCTCGCGTAATACGAGACCGTGCCTGACCAGTCAGAAAATATGCCCAGAATGCCAACTTGTTTGGCCAATACGTCGAGCGTGGTCATGACATCGCCATCGTTCGTGAGCGCATCGAGCGTGGTCTGATAGTAGAAGGACGGCGAAGCGGTGCCCTTGGTGGGCAGCACTTCCTCGACGATGCGCCCGGAGCGCTCGAGCGTCCACGTGATGATGCCCAGGCGGGCAGCCTTCGCGTCCTTGGCGTACTGTGAGGGGACGATCTTGCCGTTCGTGACCGTCAACAGCGCCCACATCGGAGGCGCGACGATCTTGATGCCCTGTTTGGCGTAGCCCTGAAGGTCGGCTGCAGTGGGCAGCTCGGGCAGCACGTTCGCGTCATCGAGGAAGACGGCTTGCTTGCCGAACGCGGGCTCAGCCTTGATCCAGTACAGGACGTCCGCCTGGTTGAACGACTGGGCCCACACCTTGCGCGGCTGGATCCCTGCAGCCTTGTAGTCGTCGATCATCGCCTGCGCATACGCGTCCTGACTGCCAAACACGGTCTCGACCTGAAGCTTCGCGCTGCGATTGGGCCCCTTCAACTCCGGCGTGTACTTGGTGCCGAGCGTCTTCAGCAGCTCGATGCTCTCCTTGTGAGTCAAGAGCGTCGCGCCCGTGTTGTAGAGATCCGTCCGCCAGTTCGCAGTGCCGCCCTGATACTGCTGCGCCGTCGTGGCGTTGGGGTTGGACGCATCCATCTTGCCCTTGAGCGACTTGAACTCGTTCAGGTTGAGATCGCTCGTGCAGCACAACGCACTCGCCGGTGTGAGCAGCTTGCCGGTCGCGTCGAACGTGGCCCCGACGAACGGCTGGCTGCACTTGGCGGCCAGCGGTGTCAGCAGGATGTTGGTCGTGGTGTGCAGGTCGCACTGATCGTGCCGGCAGACCAGCTGGCGATCGTTCGTGAACGTCACGTCGCACTCCTGGATGCCCGCGCCCATACGCGCGCCGGCCTCGTGGCTCTCGCGCGTGTGCTCGGGGATCTGCAGCGTGCCACCGCCGCGGTGACCGATCGAGAAGTTGGTCTTGAAGAACGGGCCGTCCGCGCAGCTCTCGAGCTTCTGCTTCAGCGGACTCGGGCTCATCTTACTGATCAGATAATACGGCCGCGGACCGACCTGCACGGCGATGTCCGGATCGTAGGCACGCCCTTGATCGTTGACGTTCTCATCGGCCTGCGATGCAGCAGGCAGGAGACAGCTCATCCCCACGGCAAGCACCGCAGTCTTCGTGTGCGCGATCATGCTCTTGAACATTTTTTGCTCCGTGTTGCAACAGAGCGAGCACGATAGCGACGCGCATGTGGCCTTCGATTGAAGCGCCTGTGATATTGCCGAGGCGCTACTCGAACCAGATCTCGATCTCGTAACCGTCGGGATCGTGCACGTACGCAAACGGGAAGCCGGGCGCGAACTCGCCGCGGCGCAATAACTTGCCGCCTGCGCGCTGCACGGCTTCGACCGCCGCATCGATGTCCGCGGGGTTGGTCAAGCGAAAGCCGAAGTGCCCCACTCCGCCGAGCTTGCCCGCAGCGCGTGGGTCGCGTTCGAACGCCAGCACGTCGTGGGGCCCGGGACCCTGCACCTGGATGCTGGTGTCGTCCCGGTAGTACTCTTTGACTCCGAACACCTCGGCATAAAAGCGCAGGGACCGATCCGGGTCCGCGACGGCCAGGTTGAGGTGCGTCAGCCCGAAGGTCTTGATCGGTCGATCCGCCACGAGTCACCCCCGACGCGCGCAGCCTAGCACCAGTCTGGCGGGCCTCGGAACGAACTTTCGGGGCTGTAAACTGCTTGGTAAACTCCCCTACGGTGCCCCCGACCGCCGAGCCCGCGTTCAAGATCATCCTCGAGCATCCTGGCCAGATGCTCATGGCCGCATACAAGAACGTGCACGTCATCCTCTGGTACGCGTCGGCCGACGGCGCGGCCATCGAGGCCCTCGACGAGGCCACCGTGCCCCGGGTGCGCGAGTATCCGAGCGGCATCAGCTCGATCCATGTCGTGCTGCCTTCCACCGGGCTGCCCAACAGCGCGGCCCGGGACGGGCTCGTCCGCTCGGGCAAGCGCTGGGCGGCCAACCTGGCCTGCGTGGGCGTCGTGATCGAACGCAAAGGTTTCTGGGCCAGCGCGATGCGTGGCGCGGTGACGGGCATCCAGCTGCTCGCGCCGCGTACCTTCGCCAGCCAGGTCTTCGACTCGCTCGAACAGGTCGCCGAGTGGCTGCCGCCGCTGCATGAAAAGCGCACGGGCGTGCAGCTGGAAGCTGCCGAATTGTTGTCGGTTCTACGCCGTGTCCGAGAACTCCGTGAAGTTGGCGGGGATGGACCGCCCGAGCGCACGTAGCGGCTCTTCACGAAAACCGGTCGGACCTGCTAGCGTCCGCCGCCATGACATGTCGCAGCGCGTTTTTGGCGCTCGCCTTGGTCGCTTGTCAGGTCGTGAGCACGCCCGCCGACGCCCAGGATGCGCCGGCCAAGTATGAGGATCTGATCGACGACGCAGTGCACGAGTTTCAGCTTGGTAACTTCATCGAGGCGCGCACGCTGTTCGAGCACGCACACAAGGAGAGGCCGAACGCGCGCACGCTGCGCGGCCTGGGCTTCTGTGCCTTCGAGCTCCACCACTACGGGCAAGCCGTACGCGAGCTCGAAGCTGCGCTCCGGGACGACCGCCTGCCGTTGACCGCCGATCAACAGGCGGACGTCCGCGCGACGCTCGACAAGGCGCAGCGCTACGTCGGTAGCCTCATCATCGAGCTCGAGCCGGCAGGAGCAAACCTGACAGTCGACGGCCAGGCCACGATCAGCGGCGAAATGCTCGTCGACATCGGCGAGCACGTGATCGCCGCGAGCGCGGCCGGCCACCTGCCGCGCGAGCAACGCGTGACCGTCACCGGCGGGCAGCGCGTGCGCGTACGCGTGAAGTTGAGCCCGGACCCACTCTCGCCGCAGAACGTCGCCGCCAGCCAGCCTGCCTCTACGCAGCCAGCAGCTGCGCCATCCGCGAGTCGGTCCAAGAGCGTGTTCGAACAGTGGTGGTTCTGGACGCTCGCTGGCGTCGCAGTCAGCGGCATTGCGGTGGGTACGATCATCGCGGTCAGCGACCAACCCGCGTCGCCGAGTGAAGGCAACTCGGGCAGCACCGGCGTGATACTCCATCCACCCGGTGCAAAATGAGTAACCTCGTATATTGGGGAACGTTACTTCTGGTCGTCTGCACAGCCTGCACCGAGGAAGAGGCACCCACGCGCGTGGAGGTCGAGGTTGACAGCGATCTCGGCGCCGAGCTGAGCAGCCTGGAGGTCGCGATCCGCGACAGCGCCGACCGCCGCACCGGTGAAAAGCACACGTTTCAGATCAAGGCACAACGGCTGCCGTTCTCGTTCGCGGTGGCGCGCGAAGGCAAGGAGACCTCGTTCGTCGTGGTCGCCACCGGCTGGAGCGCAGCGCACGAGTTCCTGGCGCAGGCCAAGGCCCGCGCAAGCTTCACCAGCGGCCGGGTGATCAAGGTCGGCATCTATTTGAGCTCCCTTTGTACGAAGCGCTGCGGCGATGGCATGAGCTGCAACACCGGCGCCACAGCGGGGGCCGAGTCGTGCACGAAGATCTCCACGGCACAGCTGGGCGAGCCGACGAGGCCCATGACACCTGTGGCTGGCAGCGGCGGTGACCCAGGCCCGCCCGCACTCGGAGGCAACTGCACGGGCGCAGATGAGCTCGCGTGCGCCGGCAGCGGGCGCTTGATCTGCCGCGGCGGCAAGTGGCTCGACAACGGCAACTGCGAAGCCGATACGCGGTGCGACGGCGGAGAGTGTCGAGAGATCCCCGCAGAGTGTCGCGGCAAGGAGCCGGACTCGCACAGCTGCGACGGCACCACGCGCATTCACTGTGCGCCCGACTTACTGCACTTCACTTCCGAGGCCTGCCCCGAGCACGCGAGTTGCGACCCGGCGGCGCCGGCGCAATGCCGCTGCGATGCCGAGTACGAGAAGGCCAGCGACCGCACGTGCACGCCGGTGAACCACTGCCCAGCGGGCGCATGTGCGGGCGGGGAATGCGTGAGCGCCAGCGACAGCTTCAGCTGCCAGTGCGGCGCAGGCTACAGCGGCACGGGCACGCAGGGCTGCCTGGCCATCAGCTGCGCGGCCAAAGGCGTGTGCGGCCCGTACGAGTGCCGCGATCGCGCGCCGTCGTACGAGTGCATCGGACAGTTCGCCGGTTGGCCCATGCCCGATCGACTGGCGGCGGCGACCGCCGATGTGAGCATGCCGGGCGGGGTGATCGACAAGGCGACGCAGCTCATGTGGCAGCGCGAGCTGCAGGATTGCAGTGATCAAAACGCCGACACCTGCGTCTGGGACGAGGCGACGAAGTACTGCGATGAGCTGCGCCTCGCGGGTCACGACGACTGGCGCTTGCCCACGCCGATCGAGCTGTTGTCGATCATGGACACCGAGATCTCCAACCCCGCGCTCGACTCGATGTTGTTCCCCGAGACTCCCGGCGCAGGCTTTTGGACCGGCAGCCGCGCACACGACAATCCGAACACTGACGCCTGGTACGTCAACGCCTATCACGCCTCGGTCGACACCACGCCCATGGTTCGGCAAAACCGTGCGCGCTGCGTGAGGTTGGTCCGATGAAGATACATCACCCGTTGTCGAGCGCCGTCTGCGCCACGTTGCTGCTGACAGCTGCGCAACTCCACGCGAACGCACCTCCCGGCCGCTACAAGGTGGACGGCGCGGTGGTCACCGACGCACAGACCAAATTGATTTGGCAGCGTACGGCTGCACCTGGCTTGATGTACTGGCAAGAAGCCAAAGACTTCTGCGCGGGACTCAAGCTGGTTGGTCAGGTCTGGCGCATGCCGAAGTACAAGGAACTGATGACGCTGGTCGATTTTATGAGATCAAATCCAGCCATCGACATCGAGGCGTTCCCGAACGCGCCCGCCGACGCATTTTGGGCGGATTCCCTGTTCGTCGAAGATGGCAAACCCTACTGGGTGGACTTCAAGACCGGCGCTGGACACAACGACGATCCCAAGATGTTGGGCGGCGAGCGCATGCTGCGCGTGCGCTGTGTGCGCTGAGCTGTACACCGTAGATCATTAACCAACACGCCTGTTGACTCCGCTTTGCTGCGACTCATACTCGGTCAGGATGAGTCGAGCCGTCACGACTATTAGATCGCCGGCTCCGTCCTGGCACTGGCGCGAAGTCTTGATGTTCGCGTCATTCTTCTTCAATCCGTCACGCCGCCGCGCCAACGTGTTGTACGAGCTGGTCTCGACTGAGAATTACCTCACGCGGCGCACGCTCTTTCGTAACGTCGGCTACTGGAAGGATTCGCCTGCGAACCTCGACGACGCCTGTGAGGCCCTCGCGCACCTCGCGGGAGAAGCGGCCGAGCTGGGGCCGGAGGATCGCGTTCTCGACGCCGGTTTCGGCTTCGGCGATCAAGACATGTACTGGATGGAGCACTTCTGGCCCCGTGAGATCATCGGGATCAACGTCACGCGCTCACAGATCGAACGCGCCACCGAACGCGTCGCCCAGCGCGGCATGTCCGATCGGGTCAAGCTACAATTCGCGCAGGCCACGCAGCTGCCGTTCGAGGACGCCTCCTTCGACAAGATCATTGCGCTCGAGTCGGCCTTTCACTTCGACACACGCGAGGACTTCTTCCGCGAGGCGTTCCGCGTGCTACGGCCGGGGGGCCGGCTGGTGACGCTCGATATGGTACCTCAGCCGAACCAGAAGCTCGGGTTCTTCGCGCGCATCATCAGCGCGATCGGCTTTCACTTCTGGCAGATCAGCGCCAAGAACCTGTACGACCGCGACATGTACGCGAACAAATTGCGTCACCTCGGGTTCGGTGCCGTGGACGTCTCGAGCGTCTACGATCTCACGATGCTCCCCTTCGCACGCTACAGCCTGGCCGAGCTGGAGAAGCCCGAAGTGCTGCAGAAGCTCAACCCGGCGATCGCGACGATGATCTGGCTGCCGTCGCGCTCCATGCTCAACCAGGCCTGGGGGATGGTCAAAATGGATTACATCCTGGCCATCGCCGACAAGCCCGCAACTAACACTTAGAAGAGCAGACTGAGCCTCGAGGCCGAAGGCACCTCGACCCGCTTGCCGGGCGCGGGTGGCGTCCAGCGCACCGGCCGCCGGCCGTCCCACGCCAACCAGACGCGCGACGCAGACTCGAGCCCATCCTCGAATTGAAAGCGCACGCGCTTGGGCAGACCGTCCGCGCTCACCTCGACGACGGTCGCACGCATGCCCTCGGCCGAGCGCGTTTCGCCGAGCTTCGGCAGGCTACTCGGCGTCGTGAACAAGCGTTCGAATGGACGCGTGCACCAGCCATCCTCGACCGATAGCTCCAGGGTCTTGGCATCGATGCGCTCGGCGCTGAGCTCGGAGAAGCCCGCATACAGCTGGTGAAGCGGGGTGGTCGACGCGTCGCGGATGCTCCAGGCCGCGTTCGTGAGCAACTCGAGCGGCAGGTTGACCGCGACCGCCTGCGTCACGCCCGCGCGCGGCACGGCCTCGGCGAGCGCTTGTGCCGAGGCATCGACGCCCAGTGCGCCGCCGAGCAGCGGGATGAAGCCGAGCGGCGCCATCACCAGGTGCGGAAAGCTCAAGCCTGCGGCGCTCGAGCGCAAGAGCAGGCTCGAGTGCTCGCCGACGCTGACGAAGAAGCACGCGAGCCAGCCGAAGCCGCCGAAGCTCATCACCATCAGCATGCGGTCCTGCGGTACGGTCGCGAACAACACGGCGCAGGAGAGCAGCGTGCCCAGGGCGTAGAAGCGGGCGAGCCGAGAGCTGCCCAGCACCGGCACGATCAGCCAGGCCAGTGGCGCCAGCAGCAACACCGCGAGGACGCGCGCCAGCGTCTGAGGCATGACCAGCCCGAGGTTGGCGCAATCACCACCGAGCGCGCTCAGCAACCACAGCGGCGAGTCCACGAGCCCCTGCAGCAGGGTGTAGAAAGGCCGCTGGATCGGATCGCGGTACCAACCCGCGTCGTGCACGCCGCAGCCCAGAGCGGCGTACACAGCGAGCCAGGCGGCGCCGATCAGCACGTGCGGCGCCGTGCTGATCAGCCTCGAACGCAGCGCACCGGACTCGAATGCCAGCGCGTAGGCCACGATGTAGCCCAGCGCGATCACCCCCAGCTCGCCGCTCAGCAGCGCCAAAGCAGTGCACACCGCACTGGCCAGCAGCAACATCGGACTGCGCCGCGCACGGCTGCGCACGTGGAGTAGCACCGCCAATAGCGCGAACAAGCTCGACAGCATGACGTGACGGCTCGTGACCCAGCCGACGACCTGTGCGTGGGACTCGTTGACCGCGAACATCAACGCCGCCAACCCGGCCAATCGCGGATCGCTCGGAGACAGCTCGCGGTACAGCAGGGTCGCGATCAGCACCAGCAGCGCGTACAGCGCGCAATTGGTCCCGTGCATGAGCCAGATCGCGTCCGGCCAGAGCGCGAACTCGAGCTGGTGGCTCAAAGCGCTAAGCGGGCGCAAGAAATAGATCGTGAACTCGGAGCCGCTCCACCACGAAAAGACGCCCAGCTGCTTCGCGTGCGCCAGCGCAGCCTCGGTTTCGTGCAGCAAATCCAGCGGATTTCTGCCCTCCGAGAACAATCGCCGGTACGTGCGATCGTCCAGCTGCACCCCGAGACCCAACGAGGGCAGCGAGAGCAGCAGCGCGAGCCCTGCGAGCACGAACGGTGCCGCAGGGCTGTACAGCAGCGATTTTGCGCGGTCGCTCCACTTGGGGGCTGACGCGGGCGCTTCGTCCGGATAAGGCACACTCTGATCTGCTGTCACGTATACACTCATCGATCGACGCGGCTCGCGGATCAAGAGCACATTCGGACGAGGTTTCTCATGACACAGGCGAGCGCCATTCAGGTGGCGCATGAAGCGCAAGAGGACATCCCTTGCCCCCTCTGCGGCGAGCATTCGCCGAAGCTCGTGCTCTACGCGCGCGATCGATTGTTCGCACGGCCCGGCACGTACAGCATCGTTTCCTGCTCGAACTGTGAGCTGCGTTATCTCTCGCCGCGCCCGACGCTCGAAGCCCTCGGCGCGCACTATCCCGCGCAGTACTTCATCTATCAGCCTGCGGAGGATCTGCCCGCGTTCTCGCGGCCGATGGCGCGTTTCTTTGCCGAGGCGCGCTGGCGTGAATCCATCACCAGGTTGGAGCGCGTGCGAGGCAAGTTGGAGCCCGATGCGCGCGTGGTCGACGTCGGCTGCGGTCTGAACGACTACCTGGTCACGCTGAAGAAAATGCGCGGCATCCAGGGCATCGGCGTCGACTTCAGCCCCGAGGCCGCGGCCTACGTGCGCGACAGGTTGCAGATGCCGGTACACGCGGGGACCCTGCAACAAGCGAACTTTAAGGATGGCTCGTTCGACGTCGTGAGCATGAACGAGTACCTCGAGCACGAGCCGAACCCTCGCGAGGTGCTGCGCGAGGCGCGGCGGATCACCGCCAAGGGAGGACACCTGTGCCTCGAGATCCCGCACCCCGATGGCTTGCCGGCGCGCGTGTTCGGTGCGCGCTGGTCGCAGATCGATGCACCGCGCCACCTGCTGCATTTCAGCGAAAAGACGCTGCGCGAGATGCTGCGGCGCAGCGGCTTCGAGCTGATCCACACCGAAACCTTCTCTATCCCCTACGTGATCGGCTTCAGCGTCCTGCAGGCACTTGGTCACCGTAACCTGGGGCGTTTGACCGCCTGGGATCGCACGTTGGCCATCCTGGTTGCTTTGCCGTTCATCCTGCTGGCCCCGTGGATCGACGAATTCAGATTCGCGGTAGCGCGCGCAGTTTGAGACCGTGTGGGGATTGTCACAGTCCCCGACAATTGACTAGACACAGCTAACGCCGATTCACCGGGAGGAACGCCTCGATGAACCATGGGCGCTGGACGCTTTGCGTCCTGCTGTATGGACTTGCCGCTGCCAGCTGCAGTACGGATGCCGCGCCGGGCGTCCACGTCCACGTCCAACCTGCACCGCCGCTCCACGCGCGGGAGGCGCAGGCGGTGGGGCGCGCCGCGAGCCAGCCCCCGGCGGCTGCAGCCCACAGCGCGGACTGGCTGCTGCGCGGGCTAACCGACGCCCTGCCGCGCGTAGCTGCACCGGTGCGGCTCGGCATGCTGGTGGGACCGCACGCCCAGGTCGGACCCGAGCGCGTGCGCTTCTTCGGCACCGACATGGGCTTGACCGTCGAGCATCGCGGGCAGCTCTACATCCTGTTCGGCGACACGTGGGCCGACCCCGAGACGCTGTGCGGCGAGATGCCTCAGAACGACGACACCATCGGCACGCTGCCGGTGCGCTACCCGGGCAGCCTGCCGGTGACGCGCTTCCTGACGCGCAACGAAGCGCCGCGCGAGCTGCGCTACACCCAGCTGTTTCGCGGGGCAAAGCCGCTCTCGCTGGCCTACGCGCAGGCGCCGGTCGCAGCCTTCAGCGACGGGGAGCGCTCGCTGGCCGTGTTCGAGCGGCTGACTCCGGCGCGCTGCGACGAGCCCGCGGCGAGCGGCGTGCCGGCCTGCGGTACGGGTGACCAGTTCAGTTGCTCGGAGCAGTTCGGCATCTGCGATCCACCGTATTTTCCCGTGACGTTCGTCTGCGATGCGTCGCGCCCCGACAGCTGTCAGACGGGTCAGAAGTGCGTGCCTCAACCGCTGTGTGTGGATCAGACGGCGTCGCAATATCGCGACGGCAGCTTCGAAGGTCGCGCCAACGCGGTGGCGCATCGCATCGAGCTGGCTGCCGCTCGAAGCGACGACCCTTCCAGCTACGACTCGCTCCTGTCCTGGCCGACCAATAAATTTTCGCAATCCGCGACGCGCGCGGTGGCTCGCTTCACGGGCGCGCGCGACGGCAACGACTATCGCCCGGGCAACGGCAACCTGCTGTACTGGGGTCGGCCTGGCTTCTTGGCCGAGAACGGCCGTGAAGCGCAGCTGTACCTGATGACGCATCGCTTGCCGCTGCCCATCGATCAGGCGGGCAAGCTCGAGTTCGAGCCGCAGTACTTCGCCGGCCTCGATCCGCTGAGCCGCGAGCCGACCTGGTCGAGCCGCGAGGCCGACGCCAAGCCGATCGCGCTCGACGGAAACGTGGACGGCAGCCCGCACGAGACGCTGCAGATGGTGGGTATGTACTCCATCAGCTGGCTCGACGCGCCGATCAACAAGTGGGTGCTGTTGTACGGCGGCGATCTCGCAGACTATCTGATGCTCAACCCGTACGAGACGCGCAGCCTGCGCGCGCCCGGGGCGGTCTATCTGCGCTTCGCCGATCATCCGTGGGGTCCGTTCAGCCCGCCCACGCCGCACCTGCTCGCCGGTCACCCGCGCGAGCCCGGCAGCGGCTACGGCCCCGGCGGCTTCATGCATCACCCCGATTGTGTCGACACGCCCGAGCAAAAGTGCGTGCGCTCGGATCCACGGCGCCCGCTCGCGGCGATGCTGCCGGACTGTCCCAGTGGACTCAGCGAGCCCGGGACGCTCTACGGTCCGAACATCATCGACAGCTATACGCAGCCGAACGCCGATGGCGGCCTGGACATGTTTTGGAATGTGTCCACCTGGAACCCGTACGCAGTGCAACTGTTCAAGACCAGCGTCTACCCGCCCGATCTCCTGCGGTTCGAACGCGGCCTGGAGCCTGCCGATCGGCGCTCGCTCGAACGGCTGGCGAACTGGCGCGCGCTGCCTGAGCTCGGCATCGCACGCCGCTACGTGCAGCAGAGCAGCCGCGACCGCGGGGTGGGCGGAGACCGGGCGATCGCACTCAGCCACCGCGGCAACCGGGACTACAACAACTTCATCTGCAACGGCGTGAGCTCGCTGCTCTCCTCGAACCAACTGGCCGCGTTTCGCTTCGATCTGCCGATCTGCCCCGAGCCGTACGTGCGCGGCGCGGTGCTGGGGCGCTTCGAGGGTTCGGGCCACCTCGCGCGCCTGTGGCTGGGCGCGAGCTCGCTGCTCTCGGCGCCTGCCGATGACGAGGTGCTGCGTATCTACGTCGATGACGATCCGCGACCGAAGATCGAAGTGCCGCTGGCGGAGGCGCTCGACGGACGCGCGGGTGAGATCTTCGCGCCGCCGTTCGGCGCCGGCACGCCCCAGCGCATGAGCTGGTACTACCCCGTGGCCTTCCACAGCAAGCTGATCGTCTCGCTGGATGGCCTGGGCAGCCGAGACCTGTACGACTATCAGTGTGACGCGGTGCTCGATCCGACCGCGCTGTTCGAGCCGATGTCCGATCGACGCCTGCCCGAACGCGAAGTCGCCGCACGCCAGCTGAGCGACAAGTATCACCCGGCGGGTCTGCACGAGCTGATGCGCGAGCCGCTCGGCCTCGAGCTGGCCGCGGATCAGACCGAGAGCGTGCAGCTGTTCGGCCCGGCCACCATCTACGAGCTGCGCGTGCGCAGCGCCGAGGCGGACCTGAAGCGGCTCTCGGACGTGATGCTGCGCGTGCGCTGGGACGACGACACGGAGCCGGCCATCGACGTGCCGCTGCTCGATCTGCTCGGCGGACGCGTGCCGCCCGAGCGCAGCAGCCACGCGATCACGAGCTACGTGGAGGGCCCCGATCGCGTGCTCGGCCTGAAGCTACCCATGCCGTTCCGCAAAGCCGCGGAGCTCACGTTCCACAACGCCGGCGAGACCAGCGCGCGCTTCGAGCTGCGGCTGATCGGCGAAGGCGGCGCCCCCGCGTGGAACGCCGGCAAGCTCCACGTCCAGCGGCGCGAGACGCGCGGCCCCACCCGCGCACCGCTCCACGAGGCTGCAGCTGCCAGCGGCCGCGGTCGGCTGGTGGGAGTGTGCGGCGAGCTCGAGGGGCACGCGGATCGCGCCGCGGGCGCGCAGCAAGACCAACTCAACTTCGTCGAAGGTGATGTCCATGCGACCATCGACGGCCTGCAGGCGCTCGACGGCACGGGCACCGAGGCCTATGCCGACGATGTCTTGAGCTACGCGACGACCCCGCACGCGGGTCCCTTCGCGCAGACCTGGGCGCTGGAGACGTCCGGCAGCGCAGGCCACGTGAGCTTCTGTCGCTGGCACGTGCTGGGCAACGAGCTCGACTTCGATGACTCGCTGTCACTCAGCTTCGAGCTCGGAGGCCAGATGAATCCGTGGCTGGTCGATCGCTATCGAACACTGGCATATTTGTATTTGAGCGAGTGAATCGATCCTGCTGAGCCGAGCTGGCTCAACAGGGGCAAATTCCGTGTCCGCTTGGCCGGAACCAGCCGTCGTACTGAGTCAGTGCGATGTGATAGGGAAGCGAATAGCATGTCCCATTTAGCATTCGACACTCGGCGTCGTGCGCAGCTGGTCGCGGCGTGTCTCGCGCTGTTCTGCTCGTACACATCCGGCGCTGAAGCCAAGTGCAAGGCCGGCATGGCGCTGTCGCCGGGCGATCACACGTACAACATCGACTTCGAAGGCAAGAGCCGCACGTTCATCGTCCACGTTCCGCCGAAGTACGACGGTCGCACGCCGGTGCCGGTCGTCTTCGACTTGCACGGCTTCTCGAGCAGCGGCCCCGGACAACTGGGTGTCTCCGGCTTCAAGGCCGTCGCCGACATGAACAACTTCATCGTCGTTGCGCCGACGGGCTACATGAATTCTTGGAACGGCGACATCGCGTTCGGTGCCGCGTACGAGGCCAAGCTGAACGACGTGGGCTTGATGAAGGAGATCGTCAAGTACGTCGCGGGCATCGCCAACATCAACCGCGGCAAGGTGTACTCGACTGGATTGTCCAACGGCGCGGCGATGTCCAACACGCTCGGCTGTCAGGCAGCAGATACGTTCGCCGGAGTCGCGCCCGTCGCCGACCCGCTCGACATCGGCCTCGCGACCTGCAAGCCCGCGCAACCGATCTCGGTGCTCGGCTTTCACGGCTACAGCGACGAATACGTCCCGTACGAAGGCGGCGCCGGCAGTGGTCCGCGCTTGCCGACGCCGTTCCCGAGCATCGCTGACACGCTGAAGGCCTGGGGCATGGTGATGGGCTGCACGGGCACGCCCGAGGTGGTCATGTTTACGGGCAGGAACAAGTGTGAGATCTACCGCGACTGCGGAGGCGACGCTCAGGTCGGCTACTGCAGCCTCGAAGGCGGGCACGTGCTGTATTCGCAGAACGCGCTGAACATCGCCGACTACGCCTGGAAGTTCTTCGACAAGTTCTCGTTGCCGCTGCCGGATGCCGACGGCGACAAGATCAACGACGAAGACGACAACTGCCCGAGCGTTGCCAACCCCGATCAGAAGGACGCGAACGGCAACTGCGTGGGCGATGCCTGTGAGTGCATGACGGCCGCCGATTGCGACGACAAGATGTTCTGCAACGGCACCGAGACCTGCACCAGCGGTGCCTGCGGGCCCGGCATGCCGCCCTGTCAGGCGAGTCAGCAATGTGACGAAAGCGCCAAGATGTGCGGCGACGCCTCGACCAAGCCCGACGCGGGCGCGACGAAGGCCGGCGCCGGAGGCAGCACCCCGAGCGCCGCCGCGGGAATGCCCGCTGCTACGGCCGGCAAACCCGCAGCCGCGGGAAGCTCGAGTCCAAGCACGTCCACGCCGAGCGGCAACGTCGGCCAGAGCGGCGGCAACGCGATCACGGGAGCCTCCGGCAACACCAGCCCGACAACGGCTCCGCCCGCCGCCCCCACAGCGAAGCGCAGCGGTGGCTGCAGCACTCCGGGCGTCTCGGGCCCGCAACGAGCCTGGCCCTGGTTGCTGGTGACCGCGGCGCTTGCAACGCGCCAGCGCCGGCGCCGAAGAGAACTAGCGACTAGGAACAGCAACGCGACGTAGCAACAAGAACCGCACCTGCCGCGGAAGGGAGACGACCGCGGAATTGCTAGTTCTTGTTCCTGTTCATGTTCCTAGTTGCTAGTTCTTCTGCCTAGCGCGCCTTGCCTTCGCTGATGCGCAGGCGCAACGCGTGCAGCCGGCCGGCGTTCGTCGCGTTCTTCACCTCGTCGAACGCGCGGTCGATCGGATCGAGGGCTTCGCTGCCGTAGGCTTTCATGATCAGGCGTTCGGCCAGGATCGGCGCCTTGCCTTGCTCGACCATGTCGATCAACGCCGGCAGGATCTCGGGCGCGCCGCGCGCGGTGGGGTCGCGCTCGAGGGCGGTGCTCCACTCTTCCACGCAGTCGGTGCGCCAGAGCCGGTTGCAGTAGAGATGCCCGATCACCAGGTAGCCGCGGACGTCATCCGGATGGTCGCGGTTGTACTCGCGCAGGGCCTTCACCCGCCCCTCGTCGCCCGGTGCACCGTTGAGCGCCAGCTGGTGCGCGCGCTTGAGCTCGCCCGGGACGGAGTCTTGCCAGGGGTCGCGCACGCGCGGGCGGCCCGGGGCTGCCATGATCGCCAGGCCGCGCGGATCGGGACGCGGCGAGCTCGCCTTGACCGGGACGGGCGCAGGCACGACGGGCGGTTTCGACACGGCGACGATTGCAGCTGGTGGCGGCACGGCCGGCTTCACGGGCGCAGGCGGCGGCGTCGCAGGCGCCGTCGCCGCAGCCTTCGCGGGCTCGGGCGGCAGGCTGGGCACGATCACCACCGTCTCGCGCTTCGGCGCCGCGTCGCTTACTGCGTCGCGCCCGCGTGCGCCGGGCTGCATCAGGATCACCAGACCCGAGACCAGAAACACGCCGAACACGGCCGCAGCCATCAGCTGCATGCGCCGCGGCTCCGAAGCCACGGCGCGGATCCTCGAC
>DATEOF010000140.1:0-41596 GCA_035274465.1 Polyangiales bacterium | reverse complement strand
CTCTTGCCGCCGCTACCCGCACCGCCCTGGCCGCTGCTGCCTGCACCACCGGTGCCGGCCTTCGGCTCGTCCGGCTTCTTGCCGCCGCAATATGGATAGCGCTCATCGTACGGCGCGCGCGTGAACTTCGCCTGAAGCATCCGCGCCTCGAGCGTGCAAGCCGTGGCGCCCTCGCGCGCGCAGCACGACGCTTCGATCGACACGCAGTACGGCGTGACGTCGCAGCTGAAGCTGATGTACTGCGGATACGCCGCCGTCTTGCACATCTCCTTGGACTTCTCGGCATCCGCGACCACCCAACCGGATCGCAGGTCGCACGACTTCGCAGGCGGCACGACCACCAGCGTCGAGAAGTGCGAGAGCAAGAATCCATTGCCGCCCTCGTTGAGCGGCAGCGCCTCGGGCGCACTCTTCTCGGCGCCGGACTTGAAGTCGAGCACGATCACGTCGCCGCTCGCCGGCCGGATCACGATCGGCTCCGCGAACGTCGCGCCGTCCGGCTCCATGCGGATGACTTCGGCGAACTGATCTGCGGGCCACCCGATCTCGGTTGCAGCCACTGGCGTCAGCGTCACCATCATGCCGCCCGAGCTGGCCGGGAACTCGAACTTGGTCGGCTCCGCACCGTTCATGCCCGGCACCTCGACCGCGCCGCCGTTCTCCGGCACCGCGAACTTCACCGGATCGGCTTGCTTCGGACCGCTGTCCGACTGCGGAGGCTGGCCACTGTCGCGGCCCGCGTCATCCACGGCCGGCTCCGAATCGTTATCACAAGCGGCTGCGCCCGCGAGAACTGCCAAGACGACTGCGAACTGCCAACTTCGAGTCCATCCCATTGATTTTACTCGCATTCTAGCCTCGTTGCCGAGTCTTGATATAACGCAAGTTTGTACCATGAGCGGATTTCGGCCCGCTACGTAGGTCTGCCGCTCACAGCGGCGGGCGCCTGTCGGCGCGCAGCTCACGGCGGCGCAGCGCTGCAGCTAGCAGCGGCCGATATAGCGGCACGGCATGGTGCAGCGTGACGATCGGTTAGCCCGAACGGCACGGTCGCGACGAGCAAAAAAAGATCAGCCGCGCGACGTGGCCAACCATGCCTCGGCTAGCTGCACCCAGAGCGTTGCGCCCAGCGGTATCAACGCGTCGTTGAAGTCGTAGCTCGGGTTGTGCAACATGCACGGCCCCGCGGCGTGACCTTCGGCGCGGTGCTCGCCTTCGCCGTTGCCGATCAGGAAGTACGCGCCCGGCTTGGCCTGCAGGAAATAGCTGAAGTCCTCGGCGCCCATCGTGGGCTCGAACTCGAGCACGTTCTGGGCGCCGACCAGCTTCGCCATCACGCCGCGGGCAAACTCGGTCTCCGCGACGTGGTTGATCAACGGCGGGTAGTTGCGCACGAACTCGAACTCACAGCGGGCTTCGAACGCAGCCGCCGTGGCGTCGGCGACCGTCCTCATCCGCCGCTCGATCAGATCGAGCACCTCGGTCGTGAAGGTGCGCACGGTGCCCGAGAGGCGACAACTCGGCGGGATCACGTTGTTGGCCTCGCCGGCGTGGATCATCGTGACCGAGATCAAGCCCGCGTCATTCGGGTTCGTGTTGCGGCTGACGATGGTTTGAAAGGCCTGCACCATCTGGCACGCGATCGGCACCGGGTCCACGGCGTGATGCGGCATCGCCGCGTGTGAGCCCTTGCCGTGGATCGTGATCTCGAAGTCGCTGCTGGACGCGAAGCTCGGGCCGCTCTTGAGCGCGAACTGTCCCACCCGCATGCCCGGCCAGTTGTGCGCGCCGAAGATGGCCTCCATCGGGAACTTGTCGAACAGCCCCTCACTCATCATCTCTCTCGCGCCGCCGCCGCCTTCCTCGGCAGGCTGGAAGATCACGTACACGGTGCCGTCGAAGCGCCGCTCACGGCTCCAGTGCTTCGCCGCCGCCAGCAGCATCGCCGTGTGGCCGTCGTGTCCACAGGCGTGCATGCGACCCTTGTTCTGGCTGGCATGCGCAAATTGGTTGTGCTCGGTGATCGGCAGCGCATCGATGTCGGCACGCAAGCCCACCGCGCGCGCGGAGCTGCCGTTCTTCAGGATCCCGACCACGCCGGTCTTGCCCAGCCCGCGATGGATCGGGATGCCCCACGCGCTCAGCTGGCTGGCGATCAGCTCGGAGGTGCGCGTCTCCTGGAAGCCCAGCTCTGGATGCGCATGGATGTCGCGGCGGACCGTCCGGATCTGCTCGGTGTCGGCCACGATGGATGGGATCAGCTGCATGCGGTGCCTCCGTCCCGGAGCGTAGCAGCTCAGCGCATGCGTGGCGTATTGCTGCAATAGTCGGGGAAGTAGCTCGGCACCCCGCCCTCGTACGGTTCAGGCGTGAACTTGTAGCTGTGGTCGGCGAGGAAGAAGACCGCCTTTTCCGCGAGGTCGGGAGGGATCACGTGGCCGCCCTGGTGATCGCACAACATCGTGTACCAGCCCTTGGCCTTGAACTCCTCGTACCACTGCAGGCTCAGCATGGAGAAGTCCACTCCGGCGAAGTCGAGGCCGGAGCGCCCGTACGACAGCAGCACGGGTACGTGGTTGCTCGGATCCTGCGACGGCTCGGGCTCGTTCAGCCGACCTCCGGAGTATGAGACGACACTGGCAATATAGTCAGAGCGTGCGAGTGCCAGGTGTAAGGAATGCATGGCTCCGGCGCTGAAGCCCATGGCGTGGATGCGGCGCGTGTCGATGTGCGCCTGTTCGATCGCGCAGGCCACGACCTGATCGCTCACCGCATCGTCCTGCGGGTACCACTGCACGTCCTCGCTCAACCCGCACGTGGCGCAGAGCTTTGCACTGAACGAGGCGACCACTCCGCCGAGCATGGTCGCGGCGTCGATATATGTTTGCCCGAAACCCGTCACCACTTCCTTCGAGTTCGAGCCGATCGCGTGGAAGTACAAGATAATCGGGCCGCCCGGACCGCCGCGGGTCTTCGCGTCGGGCAGGATGTAGATGTCGACCGAGAGCGTGCGCGAGCGCGGGTCGCCGAACGTGTACGTGCCGGATTTGCTGAGCTCGGGGCAGCGGCCGCGCACGGCCGGCAGGCGCGTGGGCTTCGGTTGGTCCGTATCCCAGGGAAATCCGCTGCCCGCGTCGTTGACATCGACCGGTTGCGTCACGCTCGCGTCGCGCATCATGGGCGGACTCGTCGACCCGTCCATCTTTGGCACGGTCTCGGGCGGTTTTTCCGGCGGCTTCTCGGGGGGCTTCTCCGGAGGCGTCGGGACGCTCGCGTCGTGCGGCGTGACCACGCTCGCGTCCTTCTCCTCCGCGGGTATCGACGGCGGTTCCGCAGACCTGCCGGCATCGGTTTGGAGCTCGCCGATCCAGAGCGTGGGGTTGTGGCAAGCGCCGAGCGCCAGAGCCAACGTCAGGAGGATGCGGCGATGCGGGGTCATGGCATCAAAACCCACAGTTGCGCCGCACGCGCGCCAGCAGCGGCGAGTTGGGAGCGCGATGCTCGAGATCGGATAGCACCTCGCGCGCCGCCGCCTTGCGCGACAGCGCGCACAAGGCGAGCGCTTGCACGGCGACCCGCTCGCTGGCGAGTGCACCCTGCGGGAAGCGAAAGGCGTGCTCCTGCACCAAACGCAGCGCGCTGCTCGGTTGGTTCTTGCGCAGGGCTTCCTGCGCCGCGCTGAGCCAGGTCAGCTCGTCGTCGATCGGCTGAGCCTTGAACGCGTGCGAGCTGACGTTCGGAGCGAACTGCTCGCCACGCGCGAGGGTGGTACTGCCGCCGACAGCTGCAAGCGGCCTGGTCGGGGCTGGGGTTGGTGCTTCCTGGACTCGAGTACGCGCTTCCTCGCGGGTCGCCGGCGGTTCGGTCGACACAGCTGGGATGGCAGGAGCCTCCAGCTCGACATCGCTTGCAGCTGCCGGCTGCGGGGCCTCCAGCGCGGCTCCATTTCGCGCACGAACGCGTCGCCGCTGCGGGCGGCTGGCGGCCGCTGCAGGCTCCACCGAACGAGCTTCGACCGCGGCGATCTGCTGTGCGACGACTGGCTGCTCGCGCGGGCTGTCGTCGTCGATCGCCGCCGCGGCAGGCGCCGCATGGACCGCCTGCGCGGGCGCCGCCGCAAGCTCGGCGGCCGGAGCCATCGCGCGCGGGACCTCCGGCGTCACGAACCCGAGCGACATCAACAGCAGCCCGGAGAACCAAGACATCCAACCATGACCAACCCGAGGCGCGACCTCGGCCGCAGCAGCCAGCGACTCCGCGCGCTGCGCAGCCCAGACCGGCTCGAGCTTGCGGCGCATGCGCACGCGATCGGCCGCGCTCGGGCCATCTTGGCGTTTGACTCGCGCGACGAGCGCGCGTGCATCGCGACCGAGCTCGGTCATCGAGCCCTCGCTCCGCGCGCGCGGTGGCGGCGCAAGGCAGCGTCGAACGCCTGGCGCGCGACGCGCACGCGTGCGTAGACGTTGCTCAGGTGTAGATCCAGCGCCTCGGCGATCGCCGGTCCCGACATCTCCTCGAGCTCCGACAGCACGAAGACTTCGCGCTTCTCCTCGTCGAGCTCGTCGAGCAGCGCGTACAGCAGCCGCGTGTCTTCGTCGGCCACCATCTGAGACTCGGCGTCGGGCGTCTGCACGTCGGCCAGATCGTCGAGCTCCTCGTCCGAGGCACTCCTATTGCGCGCATGTTGGCGCAAATGAGCACGCACCACGCGCCGCGTGATCGCAAACAACCAGGTCTTCAGCTCCGAGCGGCCTTCGAACTCGGCCAGCCGGCGTTGCACGACCACGAAGACTTCCTGCACCACGTCGTCGATCTGCGATGCAGGCGTGCCGAGCCGGCGCGCAGTCCTCCAGACGAAGTCGAAGTGCTGCTCGTAGACCTCCTCGACCTGCGGGCGCGCGCGCGCGTCCTGCCGAGTGCTGGCCCAGTGAAGCTGTGCACCGGGAGGCGCTGGAAGCGCAGACGACCTCATCCCTCTTGGTGTCTGGGCCACGCTCAACCCATGCAAAATAAGTCGGGACCGCGCCAGATTAAAATCGCCCCTCGACGCCGAACTCGACGCGTCCCACCACGACCGGCACGCTGTGGATCGCGCCGAGGCCCATGATCGCGAATTCGGGCCGGCGCAACGGCAGTCCGGCGGTGATGTCCGCAGACATGAACACGGAGTCGACCAGCCGGACGCCGCCGCGCGCCCCGAGCGCAGCCATCAGCCACAACGTGCTCGCGTCGTAGTCGGCCGCCAGGCCCTTGCCACTCCCGCGGCCACTGATCTGACCGACCTCGAATTGCAGGCACGGCGCGAGCGTGGGCCCGTCGAGGAATTCCTGGCATATGGCCGCGTTGCCGGTCACCAGCTGCAGCGTGCCGCTCGCGTCCGGTTCACCCTCGACGCTGACTTTTCGCGGGGGCAGCCATAGCCCGCCGAGCTCGATGCGCGTTCGGTGCAGGCCCAGGCCGATGCTCGCGCCGGGGCCCAGGCTGAAAGGCGTCAGCGTGCCGATGTCGCCGATGGCGCGCACGCGTACGTAGCCGAACCAGTCGCGCGGCCCCGTGTCATCGGCGGGTGGGCCGGCCTCGGACCAGGCCGGGCCTTCGCTGAGCAGCAGGGCCGCGATCAGCAGGCTGGCGCGGACCAGCTCTCCGCAGCTCCGCGCCTGCAGCCGGCGTTCCTCCGACCCCTGGGGCGAGCGCGTCTCCAGTTCCAGCTCGTAGCCGCCGCTCTCGGCTGCAATGGTGCCCGACACGGATAGCGGTGCGTCGCTGCCCAGCGTGACCTCGCGCCCCAGCTTGCGCGACAGTGCCTCGCGCAGGTGCTCGCGGTCAGAGCAATCCGCCGGCGCTTGCCAGCGGAGGTCCAGGTCGCTGGCGCGGGCCTGCTGCACCCCGCCGAGCGTCGCTGCCGTCCAGATCGCGATCGCCACCCACCTCGCCATGCGGCAGGCAAGGTGTACACGGGACGGCCCGAGCCGACCAGAGAATCAGCCACACAAGGCTTGATCGGGCCGCTTGCGGTATCCGCTCGGGTTGTAGCCGGTCCAGCGGCGGAAGGCGCGCACGAAGCTGCTGACGTCGACGTAGCCCGTGGCGAACGCTACTTCACTCACGGTGCTGCCCGGGGCGCTGATCAAACGTAGAGCCGCGGTCTTTCGCTGGGCATCGACCAGCTCCCGATAGCTCACGCCGGCGTCGTCCAGCTTGCGCTGCAGGCTGCGGACGCTGAGCCCCAACGCTCGCGCGGTGACCGCCTGGGATAGGGCGCCGGAGGCCAGCTTGTGCGCGATGGCTCGCCGTACCTCGTGGACGACCTCGGGCTCCACCCCCCGCGCCGCGGTGCGCCGCAGGTACGCCTCGTAGTGGGCGCTGGCCTCGGGCACCGCGCCGGGTACGGCTCGTTCCAGGCCGGCACGATCGAATACAAGTGTAGTGTACATGTTCCCGAACGTAATCTCACACCCCAGGTAGTCCTGGTAACGCTGGCGGGGCCGCTCGCGGCTGCGGGCAAAGTGTACGGCGCGCGGACAGATCCGTTCGCCGCTCACGGCGCGCAGCTGCGCCACTGTCGCAAACGCCAACTCCTCTGCGCGTTCGGGTACATCGTGAGGTACTGCGTCGGGCAAAATGTAGTGTGCCTGCTGATCTCGCAGCTCCAGCCGAATGGGCGTGTGCTGGCGCGCGCTATCCAAAAAGTGTGAGAGTCGGGCGCTCTTCTGCAACAGCTCCAGGTAGGTCGGCGAGTGGCGCAACATCTCGCCCAGCGGACCCACTCGATCGAAGGTCCAGAACAGCCCCAACTCCATGCCAAGATCTAGCTGAGGCAGACGATCTAGTAGCGTCCGCCAAAATGCAGCCAGCCAGCTGTACGGCACATGACGATCGCGCTCGACCAGCTCGCTCAGCGGCACTTGTGCCAGGCGGCACAACTCTTCGGGCGAGATACCGTGCCGCATCGCAAACACCAGTTGGCCCTGTAATAAGGTGGCCAACACGGTGTGAGGAGGCCTGGCGTCCAGGCGGGCGACTACCGCGGGCTCCGGCGGGCCCGCCCAGCTGGAGAATGTGTCACGTGCGCTGCCTGCGACCCGTTGGACATCCATGCTTTGCATGCGTACCTCATTCACCCTGCGCCAAACACGAGCTCAGGTGGCGGCGCGGGAGCTCTCGCTTCCTTTGATGAGTGCGAGACCTGCGCCCTTTCCATGCATAAATCGAACGTCAAACTTCACTTGCCTCACGGTAGCCTCGAAGTCCACTTTTGTCTGGTTCGGGCACACACGTCCGTCCAGTACCCGCCCAGAATTGCCGCCAACAGCTGCAAGTCGGCTAAATACAGCTGCGCGTTTCGTGATGGTGTCCGTATCCTGTTCGTAGGACATGCCAACTCGCGCGTTGCGTGGGCACGAGGCACTCGGGGGATACAGACGGAGCTGGATACCGCCCCTGTTGGTCGCGTCTTGGCTGATCATTGTCTGTGGATCGGCGCGGGTGTCTGCACAGTCCACGGACACTCCCGCACCGGCGCCGGATACCGCTGCACTGGTAGAGCGCTTGAACGCGCTCGAAGCCGAGGTGGCGCGGCAGCGAGAGCTAATCGAGGCACAACAGCGCGCGCTCGAGGGGCGGCCGCAACAAGAGCAACCGCCGCCGGCCGACGCTCCAGCGGCGGATGACGCCGCGTTGGCTGATTTGATCGCCTCGGCCAAGGAAGAAGCATCGGTCACTCCGGAAGAACCGCTGCTGCGCCTCTACGGCTTCGCGGATGTCGGCCTGCAGCGGATGTGGGCGGACGACGCGGTCGCCGAGATCTCGCCCGAGACCGACAAGCTCACGTTCGTGCTCGGCAACGTGAACCTGTACCTGGACGCCAATCCGTCCAAGGAGTTCCGGTTCCTGGCGGAGATTCGCTTCGGGCTGTTTCCCAGCGGCTCGGTCTCGCGCGCCAAGGGCAGCTGGGCCTTCGGCGATCCGATCGACACCAACGTCAGCGATCCCAGCGCCCCCAACGCCTTCTTCACCAGCCTGCGTTGGGCGGGCGTGATGCCCGAGCGCGCGCACATCGACTGGACCCCCAGCGACGCGTTCAACCTGCGCGCGGGCCTGTTCCTGACACCCTACGGCATCTGGAACGTGGACCACGGCACGCCGACGCGCATCATGGTGTCCGAACCTTTGTTCATGTCCTCACAACTCATCCCGAGTCAGCTGATCGGGATCGAGGCGTTCGGCACGATCGCGTTCCTGCCGTGGACGCTGGGCTATCACTTGCACGTCAGTAACGGCCGCACGTTCGGCCAGGTCGACTTCTCCGACTCCAAGGCGTTCGGCGGCCGGTTGTACCTGAGCACGCGCAACCCGTTTCCGTTCAAGATCGGCATCTCGGGCTACACGGGCAACGTCGAAGACGTCCAGACCACGCTCGCCATGCGGACGACCAACTTCGCGCTGAATGAGTACGCGGTCTCCGGCGACTTATCGATCGATGTCGGCTCGCTGCGAGTGCGCTCGGAGTTGGTCGTCAGCTGGCACAAGTACGAGCCCGGAGAGAGGCGCGTGTGGGCTGGGTCGCAGCTGGCGGACGTGATGCGCATGGGTGCATACCTGGTGCTCGCATATCAGCTTCCTTGGCTGGGTCTGGAGCCTCTGGCGATGGTGGAATTCATCCGCGTCCCGGTGCCCAGGTTGGTACCCGTAGGTGAAGGCCTGATCATGCCGGCCGTCGGTCTGAACGTGTACTTCACTCCGACCACCATGTTGCGAACGCAGTTCTCCATCGCACATGGCTTCGATTTCTCCGAAGATCCCGTCGACACCAAGGGTTTTCTCTATCAAGCCGTGGCACGCTTGATTACGGCGTTTTAGGCATGCGCTCGCTCTCGGCGTTGCTCGTGGCTCTGACGCTGGCCCTGGGGTTCGTGTGGGTAGGTGAGAGCTACGCCACGAGCGAGGAAGCGCTATTGGTCATCGTGCACGCGCAATCGCCGGTGGCTCAGGTCTCCGGCTACGAGGTCGAGGCGTTGTTCACGCGCGGACAAACGCGCTGGGACGACGGCACCGCGGTGTATCCGTTTAGTCTTCCGGCAAACAGCCCGCCGCGCGAGCAGTTCGACCGCGCCGTGTTGCACCTCAATCCCGACCAGGTGGGACGCTTCTGGCTCGATCGCCGCATTCGAGGCATGGGCATGCCGCCCAAGCAGGTGCCGACCCCGACGATGATGCTGCAGATCGTCGCCAACTTGCCGGGAGCGATCGGCTACCTGCCGGTGGTCCACGGCAAGCTGCCGGGCGTGAAGGTGGTGGCGCGAATCGTTCAAGGAAAAGTGGTCGCACCATGATCGCACGCTGCATGCGGCTCGGCCTGGCGTTGGGTTGTTGTCTGCTCTGGGCTTGCGATCCGGAGGACGCGTGCGACCCCGGTTACTACGCAGACCACGGGTACTGTTATCTGTCGGACGCGCAGGTCGACTTGAAACCGGTCGAGGACGCGAGCATGGAGGACGGCGGCGCGCCGACGTCGGATCCAAGCGCCACGTTCGGTAAGCCCTGCACCGAGCAGAGTGATTGCGGCGGCATCGCGCCGGTGTGTGGCGGTCAGATGTTGCCGGTCTGCACGAACATCAACTGTCTGGACCCGGGGCGGGAAGACATCTGCCCGTCCGACTGGCTGTGCGTGGACGTGACGAAGTACTCGCCGGTGCCAGGGGTGACCTCGGCCTGCATCAAGTTCTGAGCATGCAACCCGAACCCTTACACACCAGCTCGAGCAAGCCCGCGGGGACCTATCAGCCGCTGAGCTCGGAAGAGCAGCGGCGCGTGATGTCGACCTTCCGGTTGACCGTGCGGCTGATGGTGCTGGTGGTGTTGGTGGTCGCGGTGATGGGCACGTTGGTGTTCTTGCTGGTCGATCGCATCTTCGACACGCTGACGCCTTCGATCCGGCACGATCTCGAGTGGAAGGCTCGCCACGCCGTCTACGAGCTGAGCAGCCGCAGCGAGCTGGGCGTCGCGGCCAACGATCAAGCGAGCGTCGCGGCCGCCGCGGCCGAGCTCATGCGCGATCCGGACGTGGTGATCATCCACGTGGTGAGCGAGCGCGGCACGGTGTTCGACTACGGCCGCGCCGCGGGCCGCTTCAACGACGAGCTGGGCGCGCCGCATTCGCTGGTCGAAGTCGGCGACCTGCTGATCGCATCCGGGCCGGTGGAGATCGAGTCGCTGGCGATCGGGCGCGTGACGCTGGCGGTGTCCAAGCGGCGCCTCGAAGCCGGCATGCAGCTGCGCAAGAACGTGTTGGCGGCGGCGGGGCTGGGTGGAGCGCTGGCTTTGCTGCTCGCGCTGGCGTTCGTGCAGTACGACATCGGGCCGCTGATCCGGTTGACGGCGGACGCCTTCCGCAAGCTCGAGCGCACCACGCATGCGGCGCTCGAGTCGGCGCGCATCAAGTCCGAGTTCCTCGCCAACATGAGCCACGAGATCCGCACGCCGATGAACGGCATCATGGGCGTCACGCGGCTCGCGCTGGGTATGCCGATGGAGCCCAAGCTGCGGCGCTACGTGGAGGTGATCGACACCTCGGCGCGGGGCCTGCTCACCATCCTGAACGACATCCTCGACTTCTCGAAGATGGAGGCGGGCAAGTACGAGATCCGGCCGCGTGAGTTCGCGCCGCGCTCGCTGATCGGCGAGTCGCTCGCGCTTTTCGCTCAGAAGGCGCAGGAGAAGGGCCTCGCGCTCAGCCATCAGGTGGCCGACGAGATCCCGCAGGACCTGGTCGCGGACCCGGATCGCATCAAGCAGATCCTGGTCAACCTGATCGGCAACGCGGTGAAGTTCACCGACGTCGGCGAGGTGCGGGTCGAGGCCAAGCTGAGTGGCAGCCGTGAGCGGCAGTTCTTCGAAGTCGAGGTGATCGACACCGGCTGTGGCATCGCGCCCGAGGCGCAGGCCGAGCTGTTCCAGGCCTTCACGCAAGTCGACGGCTCGCACGCGCGCAGGCACGGCGGCACGGGCCTCGGCCTGGCGATCGCGCGACGATTGGCGCAGCTGATGGCGGGCGACATCTGGCTGAAGAGTGAGCTGGGTAAGGGCAGCCAGTTCGGCTTCAAGGTCGAGGTGCTGCGCGCCAAACCCCGCGGCGCGAGCTCCGTTCCGAGCGGTTACGACCCGAGCACCGATCCGCGCCGCGCGCCGCGCACCGGCCGGCCGCTGCTCGTCGTCGACGACAACGAGATCAATCGCTTCGTCGCGGTCGAGCACCTCAGCAAGATGGGTTATCGCGTGGTGACCGTGGCCAGCGGCGAGGAAGCCGTCGACGCGGTGTCCTCTGGACAGTACGCGGCGGTGCTCATGGACTGTCAGATGCCCGGCATGGACGGCTACACGGCCGCGCGCGAGATTCGCCGGCTCGAGGAAGGCACCGAGACGCACATCCCGATCATCGCCGTGACCGCGCACGCCCTGGATGGCGAGCGCGCACATGTGCTGGAGGCGGGCATGGACGACTACATCCCCAAGCCCGTCACGCCGGTGATCCTGGAGCGCACGCTGGAACGCTGGATCGGTCGCCCGATGACCATCCCGGCGCCGCCGATGGCGACCCCTGCGCCGCTGCAGCCGCCGTCCATCCGCAGCCCGGACCTGGATCCGAACGTCGAGTGCAGCCCCAAGCTGATCGAGCTGTTCGTGCGCCTGGCCCCCGGACAGCTCACCGAGCTGCGCGGCCGCGTCGCTGCCCGCGACTCCGAAGCGGCCCGCGAGCACGCCCACAAGCTCAAGGGCGGGCTCTACGCCGTGGGTGCCCCGCAACTCGCCAGCGCGCTCGAAGACCAGCGCACCGCGATCGCGGCCGGCGAGTGGGCACAGGTCGAACAAAAGCTCGGCGAGATCGAGCATCGTTTCGCCAAGATCATGCAGGTGCTGCAGAACACCGGTCCGGCGAATCGATCGCAGACTGAACGCAGGCCGGAGCGCGCAGGGGGAGAAAACTGACGATGCTGACCCCAGAGCAAATCAGTGTGCTCGTGATCGACGACGATGAGATCGCCCGCGAGTACCTGTGCGACGTGCTCAGGAGGGCAGGGTTCGTGGTCGAGGACACCTCCTCGACGATCGGAGTCACCAACAAGCTCGTTCGAGACCAGTTTCAAGTCGTCGTGCTGGACGTGATGATGCCCGCGATCCGCGGCGACAAGCTCGCGGGCCTGTTACGCAAGAACCCCCACCTGAGCGAGCTCGGCGTGGTGATGGTGAGCGGCGCACCGCGGGCCGAGATCGAACAGCTGATCAACGAGCTCGACCCGAGTGACGTGATCAACAAGGGCGAGGCCAGGACCAAGCTCGCCGACGCAGTGTTGCGTGTTGCACGCGAACGCGTCGCCCCCCGCAAGAGCAAGGTCCCGCCCTCTTCGATCAGCTAGCGTTCGACCGACACTGCCAAATGCAGTGGTGTGTCACCCAATGGACCGAAGAACTTGGGATCCACCTGCAGGATCTCCGGAGTGACCCGTAGCTCCTTCATCAGCGGCAGACGCTCGAAGCCTGCTTCGCGCAACGCGTCGAAGTAATCCTCGAGCGTCTTGTGCACGAGCTGGACCTCCAGCTGCGAGCCATCGCGCTTCCAGATCTTGCCCGGCCAGCGGGTGTTGCGCGCGGCGAAGTAGCTGCTCTGCCCCACGTCGAAGTAGAACGGCGGCACGGGTTGCTTCAGCCAGGGCAGCGCGGGGTGCGGGACTGCGAACACGAAGCGGCCGCCCGGGCGCAGGACTCGGGCGACTTCGCTCATGCAGCGCTTGGTGGCTTCGACGTTCAGGTAGTTGAACAGGAACATCGCCAGCACGCGGTCGTAGCTGCCGTCCTCGATGCCCTGGAGGTCGGTGGCGTCGCCTTGCTCGTAGCGGATGCCGCGCGGGCTGCGCTTCTCCTCGTGTCGCGCGGCCTCGATCATGCGGTCGGAGACGTCGATGCCGAAGACTTCGGCTGCCCCGCCGTCGCTCATGGTTCTGGCGCAATAGCCTTCACCGCAGCCGAGGTCCAACACTGACACTCCGGCGTACGGTTGGCACATCTCTAGCACCGCGGGCCGCGCGGTGAAGTCGCTGAGCGAGCTCGGCGCCGTGCGGGTCCAGCTGGAGGCGTTGTGGTCGTAGAGCTCTCGCGCAGTGCGCGGGTCGTGGTGCATGCTCATTTGCCACCCCCTGCAGCTGCCAGCGGCAAGAGCCGATAGCGTGCTGCGTTGACCGGCGAGGAGCTGACTGCGCCTTTGCGTTCGCGCAGGTCTTGCATGGTGTCTTCGAAGACGAGCAGCTCGCTGTCGCCGACCGCTCGCCAGCGCTCGTACGGCACACGGCTGTCGATGCTGTCCGGGCCGCCGCGTTCGATCGGCGGCGTGAGCGCGCGGTAGTCGAGGTCGTTGAAGCGGAAGCGGAAGTCGAGGGACAGCCGCACGCCAGCGCGCTTGCGGCGCACGGTCTTGTGCAGGAGCCTCGCGTCGGCGACGTACAGGTGGCCGTGCTGCATGCGACAGTCGCTGTAGGTCGCGACCGGCTCGATGTGCTTGCCCTCGTCGTAGTCGCGCATCGAGCGCATCGCGCCGAACTCCAGCTCGCGCTGCATCTCGAAGCATTCGATCGTGATGTTGTCGATGTCGCCCAGGACCGGCAGCACCACGACTGCCGCGTCCGGTGGCACGCCGGCCCACACGTCCGAGTGGAGCTTCGTGCTGGAGAAGGGCGCGTTCTGTCGGGCTTGATCGGCGTCGCCGTACACCAAGCGCACGTTGACCGGCAGGTCGATGCCGTCGATCGCATCCTCGAGCTGGTATTCGGCCAGGGCCGCGACCAGGCTGCGGTGCAGCGCGTTGAATTCGAGCGTGTGTTCGCGGGTCGGCGCCAGCATGCCGCCGCGCGTGTAGTTCGGCAGGCTGTCGCGGCGTTGCAACAGCAGCTCCATGGCCTGCTCTTCGCCGAGCACGCCCGGGTATTCCAGTACCCGCGCGAGATAGCCGAGCATGGCAGCGCGGATTGCGGCGAAACGTTGCTGCTCGAGGCGTTGCTCGACCAGCAGGCGCCAGGTACGCGCGGTGCCGAAGTGCGCGGCGAGTCGGGCGAACACCAGGTCGCCGCGTTCCGAGAGCGCGATGGGATCGGGGCTCATGAGTTCACCGCTTCCTCGCCCTTCGGCGCCACACTGTTGAACCTGCCGGTCGTGAGCTCGTGGGTGCCGGAGACTCGCCTGGGTGGCGTATCCGCGAACACGTGACCCAACAGGCCGTCGAACCAGCGTTGCCGGGCGCTGAGCGCGCGCATCGCGCCGCGCCAGATCAGGCGCTGCAGGCTGGGATCCGAGGCGTACGGGCGCATGGCTTCCTGGATGTTGCGCGCGTGGCCCTCGTCGCAGTGGACGTGGATGGTCCAAAAGACATAGTCGGCTGGACTAACCTCGCCGCTGGTGCGGATGCCCTGCAGGATCTGCGCGTACAGGCTGGGGACGATCCCTTCGGTACCGGGCCCCATCGCGGCTAGACCTTCGAGCCAGTGGGCATCGCGACACAAGCTGCGATACGTCTCGTTGAAGTCGTCGGTCGCGGGGACGGGTTCGATCCTGGCGAGCTCTGCTTCGTCCAGGCCCAGCGCCGTGAGGAAGCGCCGGAACAGCGCCGGATGTGTCAGGTCTCGCGCCTTGTGCGTGTTGTGCTCCATGACCTGGCTCAGTTGTGCGCGCGACACGATCCCCTTGTCGATCAACAGGGACACAACATCGCCGTGCGCACCTTCGTCACAGACCTGCTCTTCGAGCGCCTGACCGAGCTGTGCTCCGCTGACCAGTCCTTCTTCGAGTAGAAGCAAGTGCACGCGATCGCGGAGCCTCGACGGCTCGCCGATCTCCTCGTACATGTTCAAGACCAGCAGCGTGCGCGCGTGTTCGTCCGGCGAGTTGGAGATCACCGCCGCCAGGTTTCGTGAGAATCGTCTGGAGTACAGGTAGTGCTGAGACGCGAACGCTCGCAGCTGCTCCCGATCCAGGCGCTCGGAGGCCATGCGCTGCAGGAACGGGTGCTTCAGTACGGGATGGGAAAAAACGGCCGCCTCGAGGCGCTCGAAGAACGCGCTGGCGCCGTCCGCGATCGGAACGACTGACTTCGACATGGATTCACTTCGCGACTGGGGACGGTACGCTCTTGGACTGAACGGTCACGATGAACTCACAGTGATCCGCGCCCCGACGAGCGCATGCGTCCTCGCTCACTTGGATCGGGGTCTTGAAGCGCAAGGAAAGCCCTTTAAGCAGCCCAGGGATCATCGGGCAGAGGTTCTTACGTTGGCTCAAGTAGTGCATGCGCAGCGTGCGCGCATCGATCGAGTCGAAGCGAAAGCTCGGCGGAACGAGCTTGGGAAAACTGCGCCCGACGCGTGCGTGCAACGCGTCGAGGCTGAGCAGGAATTCGCGGAGCGAATCGCCTGCGATGTCGAACAGCGGCCCGTAGCCCTGGTCGTTGGTGTACTGGACCCAGAACTCGCCGAACTCCCCCAGTACTTGCTCGACGGACTGGCCGGTGATGCTGATGGTTGCCCCGACCAGGCCGTAGGTAAGGTCGTCGGGGTAGGGGTCCATCTTACTGAAATGACTGTCGCTGACGGCGGCGTACTCGGTCACCGCTGCCCAGGTCTTCTCTCCGTGCTTCGAGACGACGAACTCTTTCAGTGCGGCGTTCAACAAACCGTACATTCGATCCTCTTCGAATCGAGACGGCAGCCATTGGCGGCGGATTGCCACGCCAAAGTCTGGTCAGCTTCGACCCCAAATGAAGCAATCGATCCGAGTTAGCAATTTGATTGTTGCCAAACTCGATCCTGAAAGGAAGAGGTGTGACACACAGCCCAAGTTGTAATTGAAAACGCGCACGGGAATAGCGAACATACGGCTGTTGCGCGAATGACGTGCGAACCTTTCGATCGACTAGTCCGGATGGGTCAGCAAAGCAGCCTATGCGCGCCTCGGCGGCGCCGTTCACGACTACCACGCACATCACCACTACCCTCGAGAGGCTCGGTGTGAGCCGCGAGACGCTCGTGCTCGATCCCGGCGGCACGATCACTGCAGCTAGCGGCGGCGTGATGCCGGTCGACCTGCGCAGCCTGATCGGGCGACCGCTTCTGCACGTGCTGACCGAGCACGCGGGCTTGAGCTTGCCCGAGGGCCTGCCCGCCGCCGTGGGCGCAGCGCTCGACGGTGTGCGCAGCGGAGTCGGAGCCCAGGTCACGCCGGTGTTCAGCCACCAGCTGACCGCTGCCACGGACGGAACGGAGCCAGCGCAGCGCTTCATGCGCGGCACGCTGGTGCCGTTGTTCGATAGCGAACGTGCACTGAGCGCGATCTCGTTCACGCTCGAAGACGTCACGCACCTCGCCGGCGTGGTCGACGACTCGCGCGATGCACTGGAGGCCAAGGTCCGGCAGCGCACCGCCGAGCTGGAGCACGCGAACGGCGAGTTGTTGCGAGTGATCGCCGAGCAGCTCAAGACCGAGAAGGCCCTGCAGCGCAGCCAGGAGCAGCTACAGCACGCGCAGCGCCTGGAAGCGGTCGGGCGACTCGCGGGTGGCATCGCGCACGACTTCAACAACCTGTTGTCGGTCGTGCTCGGCTACAGCATCTCGATCGCCTCCGAGTTGCCCGAGGGCGATGCCGTGCGCGCGGACGTCGAGGAGATCCGGCGCGCCGGCGAGCGCGCGGCCGAGCTGACGCACCAGCTGTTGGCCTTCGGGCGCCAGCAGGTGTTGGAGCCCAAGGTGTTGGATCTCAACGAGGTCATGCTGCGCGTCGATCGCATGATCCGCCGCATCCTCGGCGAGGACATCGAGCTCAGCACCTTGTGCGCGAAGCCTCTTTGGAAGGTGAAGGTCGATCCTGGACAGATCGAACAAGTGATCTTGAACCTCGTGATCAACGCGCGCGACGCCATGCCCGAGGGCGGCCGCTTGACCGTCGAGACGTGCAACATGGAGTTCGACGAGGAATACGCCCAGGTGCACCTGGGTGCCGCGGCCGGGCAGCACGTGGTGTTGGCAGTCACGGACACCGGCACGGGTATGGACAAGGAGACGCAAGGTCACGTGTTCGAGCCGTTCTTCACCACCAAGGAGAAGGGCAAAGGCACGGGCCTCGGACTGTCGACCGTGTTCGGTATCGTGAAGCAGAGCGGCGGACACATCTGGCTGTACAGCGAGCCGGGTCGGGGTACCACGTTCAAGGTTTGCTTCCCGCGTTCGGCCGACGCGCAGGACATCGTGCGACCACCTTCGGCGAACCTGCAGCCGATCCCGCACGGCACCGAGACCATCCTGCTGGTCGAGGACGACGCGCAGTTGCGAGCGCTGGCGCGGACGATCCTCGTGCGGCACGGCTATCAAGTGCTCGACGCGCCGACTCCCGGCGACGCGTTGATGCTGAGCGAAGGCCACGCCGGTCGCATCGCCCTGCTCGTGACCGACGTGGTGATGCCGCAGATGAGCGGACGCGAGCTGGCGCAACGCGTGCTGGAGGCTCGACCGAAGATCCGCGTGCTGTACATGTCCGGCTACACGGACAACGCCATCGTGCACAACGGCATCCTCGATCCCGGGGTGGCGTTCTTGCAGAAGCCGCTCACGCCCGACGTGTTCGCGCGCAAGGTGCGCAAGGTGTTGGATAGCAACACCTGACACGGTGCGCGTGCGCGACTATAGCGGTGCGTGCTACGTGTCACGTCGTGCGTGCGTTCGTTTGTATAGTCCTGTGCAGCTTCGTGTGTGTTGCCTGTGGCGGCGATGACGGCGGGAAGACCCGGCCTTCGCGCGATGCCGGAGAGGCGCAAGATGCCGAAACTCCGCCGGATGCCGGCGAAACGGATGCGCAGATCGAGCAGCCCGTGGAGTGCGCGGTCGAAGCGCCCAGCCGCTGTCCGGATTCGATCCCGCACTACGCCGACGTGGCGCCGATCTTCGCCAAGCGCTGCTCTAGCTGTCACAACGGTCAGAATGGCATGTGGCCACTGTCGACCTATCAGCACGTGGCCGACTGGTACGGCGAAATTCGCGCGCAAATGCTGGCTTGTACGATGCCGCCGCCCGCTGCCGGCATCGCCATGCCGGTCGAGGAACGGCAGACGATCCTGAGCTGGATCCGCTGCGGGTTCCCGAAGTGAGCACTGCGACGACCTGTCGCGCGACAATATGTCGCATTGCCCGTCGAGCTTCGCTCGGCTCAAGTTGCCCGGTTGCTTCGAGATTCCGAAGAGGAGGTCCCCTGATGCTGTCACGTGTTCGTCTGGCCGCGCTGTTGAGCAGCGCGACACTCCTGGTCGCGTCAACGGCGTTCGCGCACGTCTCGATTTCTTCAGGGCCCGGCTACGCCAATCAGACGCAGGTAGTAACGCTCGGCGTCGGTCACGGCTGCGAAGGCGCGGACACGTACAAGGTCGAGGTGTCGATCCCGAAAGAGGTGACCTCGCTGCGCGCGCTGCCGAGCACGTTCGGCGACTACGAGGTCAAGGCCGACGACGCGGGCATCGTCACGAGCGTGACCTGGACCAAGTCTGCCAAGGTGCGAGCGAAGGACGACTCCTACTATCAGGTCGCGATCCGCATCAAGGTGCCGGACGCTCCGTTCAGCACGCTGTACTTCCCCGCCAAGCAGACCTGCCGCGCGGCCGACGGCACGGAGAGCGTGGTCGACTGGAAGGCGACCATCGAGGAGGTGAAGGCGGCGAAGGAGGGCGAGGAGCCCGAACCGGCGCCGACCTTGGTGATCCTGCCGGTCCGCTACACGGGCTGGAACAAGTACACGGTCAAGAAGGCCGTGACGGATCTCTCGATCTTCGACGACGCGCAGATCGTCTGGGCCGGCGACTCCGCCTACAGCAAGAACCCCGCGACCGCCGAGTTGATCGCGGCCGAAGATGGCGTGAAGGCTCTGACCGAGATCAAGGCCAACGCCGAGATCTGGGTCAAGTACTGAGGGGCCGCAGCATGAGGTTCAGCATGCGTAGCGCTCTGCTCGTGGGCTTCTTGTCACTCGCTGCGTGCGGTGGCGACGGGCACGGTTCGGATCCCCCGCACGGCGCCGGAGGCAAAGGCGGGAAACCCGCGGACGCCGGTGTCGTCGACAGCGGCACTGACGCGGGCGGTTCACAGAGCAATCTCGACCGCCCGGGTACCCTCGCGCGTCCGCCCAAGGGCGGTCTTCCGGCCGAGCTGCGGCCGCCGCGCTGATCATCGTCGATCGATGGTGTACGCTCGGTCTCTGGCATGCGCGTCCAGATCACGAGCGCATCTCTCGACTACGAGGCCGTGTTCCTGGCTGCGGTGCGCCGCAGCCGGGAGCTGCACGGCCAGTGGGTCTCCCCGCCGCGCAGCAAGGCCGACTTCCGCTACTATTTGAGCATCAAGCAAGGTCCCAACAACGCCAGCTACTTCGTGCTCTCGCCCGAAGACGACCTGGTCGGGGTGATCAACCTCACCGAGATCGTGCACGGCGCCTTCCGCAACGCGTACCTCGGCTACTACGCGTTCAGCCCGCATCACCGGCACGGCTTCATGCGGCACGGCCTGCGCGAGGTGGTGAACCGCGCCTTTTACAGGAATGGCCATGCCCTGCACCGGCTCGAAGCGAACATCCAGCCGCAGAATCGTGCGTCGATCGGGCTCGTGCGGAGCCTCGGCTTTCGCAAGGAGGGCTTCTCGCCGCGCTACCTGAAGATCCGCGGTCGCTGGCGCGATCACGAGCGCTGGGCGATCACCCGCGAAGACTGGCAGCCGTGAGCTGCCGTCAGAAGATGCCCATCGCCGAGGCTCCGAGTGGCGCGCCCTGCGTGCCCGGCAAGATCCCCCAGTGCAGCGTCGTCGCGTCCTTCGACGAGCTCGAGTCGTCATCGCCGTAGCTGTAGTGAAACACATACGGGTACACGAAGCCGAGCGTGAATCCGAGCGCTCCGCCGACCAGCACGTCCGTCGTGTAGTGGCGATCGCCGATGATCCGGAACAACCCCGTGGCCGTGGCGAGGGTCATCGCGCCGGCGCACGCCACCGCGTCCCAGGGCTGGCCGCCGTACAGCGGCAGGTTCGCGTGGTGGATGCACGTGAGGCCGGCGGCCGTGAACGCGGTCGAGGTGTGGCTGCTCGGAAACGAGGCAAACGACCCGGTGTCGCACAATGGATCGAAGTTTGGATCCTGCTTGCACTGCTCGTAGCTGGGTCGCGCGCGCGCCGCGGCCTTGAACAACAAGGTGGCGATCAGAATGTTCAGCGACAACGCCTGGGCGTTCATCAGGGACAGCTGCCAGGTCACGTCCCAGCTCGCATCAGCCATCGGCAGCAAGAAGCCATCGACCAGCGCGGCCTGCACGACGGTGATCAGCAGCGTCAGATCACTGGCCACCCGAATGCCGTCGCGCAGCCCGGGGCTGCGCGCGCGCAAGGCGTTGCGGATCGCATTGTCGAATAACGTGCCGCCCTCCCAGCGCGGTTCGTCCGGATAGTCGAGGAGTATGGTCACCGTCAGCGCGCCCGCGATCGACGCAGCGGTCAACGCGTAGCCGATGGCGCGGAAGCGCGGCCACTTGGGGTTCCACACCAGGCGCGGCCCTGCCTTCGTCGGCGGTTCCTGCGGCGGCGGTGGCAGCGGCTCGGGCTCCGGCTCCATCTGCACGGGCGTGAAGCCGGGCGACGACGACTGTGCGCTCGCGCCTGCCGCACGACAAACTGCGAGCAACGTAAGCAGAGATGTGAGCCACCGAACAGCGTGTGTGAGTCGGGCTAGTCGCAACTCTCGCCTCAATTGCGTTCGATGCCGACGAGTTTGTAGCCGCGCCCGGCGCCCAGGTCGTACAGATGCGCGCGCAGCAGGCCTTCGGCATAGCCGTTCGCGATCTCGACCACCACGTAGCTGTCCTGGTCGGCCTTGCGATCGAGCTCGACGCACAGCTTGCCGCCGGGGCCCGTGAAGATGCGCTGCGGCCGGCTCTCTTCGCCACGCCACGCCTGCGCTGCGAAGCTCTGGCCCTCGTCGGGCACGACGCCGTGCGCGCGCGCCAGGTCGGTCCCGCACAGCCTGTCGCCCTGAAGGTTCAGCTGGCTGATGGGGGACAGGCGAGTGAGGTAGCGCTCCAGGATGGCCTGTCTACGCAACAACAAGGTTTGTGTCAGGTAGCGCGATGCGACCTCGGTGTACTGTCCGACCGACACGGCTGCCCGGATCTTGGGTTCGTCGAAGTTTGCGAGGATGCGCGCCATCCAGGCGCCATCGCTCTCCGTCATGCGCATGAACGCCGGGTTTGGATAGCCTCCACGCCAGGCTTCGGGATCGAAGTCGCGCGAGCTGAAGTAGTTGAAGATGCCGCCGGTCTGCTGCGCGCGGTCCCAGGGGCGCGAGATCATGCCGAGCGTCGCGAGGTCGCCAACGAAGTAGGGAAAGTCGAAGTAGTACGCGTGCCCCAGCCGGCGCGAGATGTGGTCCGAGGCCCAGACGCTGCCGAAGCAGTCTCCGAGATCGAGGATGTAGTGACGCACGAAGCCGGGCGCCTTCTCGTCCTTCGGATTGTCGGACACCCAGATGTCCATCGTGTTCTGTTCGCGCGAGTCGAAGTGGTTCAACCACGCAGCCAACAGCCGCGCGCCACGCAGTTCGCGCCGATCTTCGTGCGCCACGACGTCGTTGGGATCGTCGCCGCGCGTGCCCTCGTAGCGGTACGGACCGAGCGGCTTGCCGGGCAGCCAGCGCGACGCCCCCATGCGCACCAGGCCGTCGCGGTGCGACGCGCGCGACAGCAGGCGATCGAGCGCTTTTTGATCGAACGCGCGACTGATGCCCGAGTTGTCGGTGAATTTCAGCCCCGGCTTGAGCGAGAGCAGCTTCGGATCGAAGTGCACCACCGAGTCGCACGGCGCGTAGAAACCCACGGCGTGATAGATGCGCGTCGCGATTGCCGTGGCGCCGGTCGCACGTTCGGGTTCACCGGCGGGATCGGCCTTGAGCAAGAACTTCCCGAGCCCCGGGATGTTCACGCGGAAGCCGGGGTTCGCGCCATTCGGCTTGCCTTGATCGATGATCCAGCTGCCCGGTTCGGCGTCGACCGAGAGCACCTGATCGCCGCACGAACCGACCGCGATCTCCTCCGCGGTCATGTCCGTGGTGCCCAGCCGGTTGACGAACCAACTCGAGTCCGGCACCTCGTCGAAGGCGTTCACATTGATCGCGCGTCCCGCCGGATCGACCGCGAAGAAGCGCGAGATCGGGCGGAAGATCGTCTGATTGGCGGCGTCCCAGGCGAACGGAGAGACGTATTCGTCGGGTGCGGGGTTGAAGGTACGTTCGTCGGCATCGCGCAGCATCGGCTCGCGCAGCGGAAAGCGCTCGGTGCCTCCACACGCGGCAACGATCAGCAACAGAAGTATGAGCCGGCTAGAACCCATAGTGCGACCCGAAGACCAAACGGAAAGACGTGATCTCACCGCCCTGCGCGAATGTCTCACTGCCCATCCCAAACAACAACTCGATCGAGCTGTCCTTCCCCACGCTCTCGATGCCGATCGTCCCGGAGAAGCGCAGCAGTGAGGGCTTGAAGTCCCGCAGATGCTCGTCGAACACGTTGCCGAACGAGAGCTGGATCGAGCCGTCGAGCGCGATCCACACCGGCCAGTGGTAGCGGAACGACATGACGGCAGCGCTGCGCCCGACCAGCCGGCCCTCCACGAAGCCGCGCATGGCCTCGGAGCCGCCGAGTGCGCACAGTTCGGTGAACGGCACGTCGCCTTGCAGCGGATCTGCGAACGACACGCCGCCCCACAAGCTGATCACGCGGCCGTGATCGTCCAGGTCGTAGTAGCCGCCCAGTGCTGCGGTGTAGCGGATGTACGCGTTCGGATCGCGCGCCACCTCGCTGCCTTGCTCGACGCGCAGCTCGAGCCGCACTCCCGTACCAGGCGAGGGCGAGGGCTCCCGCGAATCCAGTGCCAAGAGCGCGCGGTTGTAGAGGATGGTGTAGCCCGTCGAATACGCGTACGGTTCCTCGAACGTGCCGTCGTCAATACTCTCGGACAATGTCGGGTCGTCGCCGAAGCCGCCCGGGCGAAAGTCGCGCTTGCGCAGGCCGACCTCGATGCGCACGCGACTCGCGCGGCTCCAGTTCACGTCGAGGTCCGCTCCGCCCTCCAGCGTGATCGCTCCGTAGCGACTGCGATCGCTCTGCAGCGAGCGCGCGCCCTCGCCGAAGTACACGTAGTCCGGGCGGCGCAAGCCCGAGGCGTGCAGCGCGACGGACGTCTTGTCATCGAGGTGCACGCGGTCGCTGATGCTCGCCGACAGCCACTCGTCTCCCCAGAACGCGCCGCGCACGTTGATGTCGTTGCCGTCGGCGAACGCGTCGTTCCAGAAGAAGTACAAGCCGATGCTGGGCTCGAAGCCGAAGTCGAGGAAGAACGTGGGCAGCAAGCCGGCCTTGTGGTCCGGACCAAACAGGAACAAATCGTAGAGGAACGAAGGCACGCCCGCGCGCTCCGCCTCCGTGACCAGGAAGCCTAGCGGCACCCGGATCACGTACTCGCTGACCAGGTACAACGGCGACAACAGGATGCGCGGCACCCAGATCAACACGTCGCCGGCAGTGGTCGGGTCCTCGCGGCCGTCGTAGTCCGGGACTTCGCGCTTCTCGTTTTCCTCGGCAGCGGCCACTTCGGGCAGCGCCAGGGGCGCGCAGCTCAGCAGCACCAACCAGCAGGCGAGGGCGCGACCTTTCACGCGACCGCCTCCTGGGCTGCTTCGGCTTGCAGCGAACGGCGGCGGTGCTCGCGGCCGATGAACAGCAGCACGACCAGCCAGCCGCCGATCAACAACAGGTTCAGCGCGGCGAGCGCCCGCACGGGTAGGTGCAGCTGCGTCACGCCCAGCACCAGACCGGCCGACATCACGTCTCCCACGCGCACGATCAACGTGTCGATGACCGTCTTGCCCACGTACTTCTCGGCGCGTGAGGTGACCAGGAACAGCGCCTGGCGCGCGGTGTTCTGCAGCGAGTAGTCGAGCGTGTTCTCGGCGATCTTGCCGATGCGGACCACGTTGAGCACGGGCATGATCAACAGCGACGTGTAGCTGACCGCGGAGACGATCGGCATCACGAACAGCGCGCGCCGCACGCCAATCGTCTGCATGATGCGCGAGACCACGAACAGCTGCATCAGCACGCCCAGCAGGTTGACCCAGCCGAAGTAGTCGGCCTTGAACTCGGCGATGAAGGTCGTGGCGGCCTTCTCGTCCCCGCCTTGCTGCTGCACGGCCGCCAGCAGCGTGCGATCGAGCAGGTACTCACCGTTGCTGTTGACGCAGTTGAGCAGCAGCATCAGCCCCGCGAGCAGCAGCAGGTAGCGGTGCAACAGCATCGACATCACCCCGCCCTCGATCGCGATCGGCTCCTCGGCCTTTTGCTCGCGCGCTTCGGACGCCTGCCCGATCCGACGCTCGACCACGAAGAACAGCCCCACGCACACCACGAGCACGCCGGCCGCGACCAGCATCAGTGCCGAGGGGCCGAGCGGCGCCAATGCCTTGGCCAGGCGCGCGCCCGCCACGGCGCCGACCGAGCTGCCGATCCCCAGCACGCCGAACAGGCGCTTGCCCTGCTCCGGCGTGTAGATGTCGTTGGCGAAGCTCCAGAACTGGGCGATCGCCGTGACGTTGAAGATGCCGACCCAGAGGTAGAACGCCACGCCGATCGCCATCTGCGTGCGCGCCAGGATCGCGAACAGCACCAGGTTGGCGGCGAAGAACAGGTAGATGCCGGCCACCAGCGTCATGCGGCCGAGGCGCTTCGCGAGGTCACTGTACAGACGCACCACGACGAGCAGCAGCAGCGATTGCCCGGCAGCGGCGTAGGACTTCACCTCGGCGCCACCGTGCAGCAGGATCAGCGGCTCACGCGCGGTCTTCAGCAAATAGTACGCCGACAGGAGCAGGAACACGTTGCCGGCCATGATGGCCGCCGCGACGGTCTCGTGCGGTTCGACGTTGCCAAACAAGCGAAACGCGCGGGCCAGCAAGCGCTGGCCAGAGGTCGCTTCGGGTGGCGCCCCCGCAGTTTCCAAATTGAAGCGTCCTTGCACGTGCGAACGCTCCTTGAAGCGTGAAGATGCGCAATGGCCCCGCGCAAGGCGGACATAGCCTCACCTGCGCGAGCGTTTCAAGTACGTCGTGGCCGAGCGACGGTTTCGAGGAAAAATGTTCAGGGCTGGTCCAGCCAGGTCGCGATCAGGTCTGCGATCAGCGCTGCGGCACGTTCACTGGTGTGGAGCTGATCGGTCAGCACCGCCAGCCCGTTCTCATGCGCGATATCGTCCCAGCCGCGGCCCAGCAGATAGCGGCGCAGGCCGACGCTGAGCACCAGCGCGGCGTTGAACTCCAGGGCACTCGGAGGCAACGCGGCGCGCTCGATGCTCGTGCACAGCGTCTCGTGGAGCGGCAGGTAGCCCACGCCGTGTGTGGCCGCGAGCTCGCGCACCTGCGCATTGAACGCCGCGACGCGCTGGTTGGCGCTGCTGCCGAGATCTTCCCCGAGCGGCGGGATCGACAGCACGGCGATGCGTGCCTGCGTCTCACGCGTCAGGCGCGCGAGGATCTCGGACAAATTCGCGCGCGCAGCTTCGATCGGGCCCCCGCGACAATCGTTGGTGCCGATCAGGATCGTCACCGCGATCGGCCGGCAGGCGATGATGGCGTCGAGCCGGCCCAGCAAGTGCGCGGTCGTGTCGCCATTGACCCCGGCATTCACGAACGTGTAGCCGCGACCGCCCAGGCGTTCGCGCAGCGCACTCACGTAGTCTCCACTGAACGAAGCGTGCGTCAGGCTGTCGCCCGCGCAGACCACGCAGCGCGCGTCCCCGGCAGGCGGCTGCCGCAGGTAGCTGCTCGGATCATTCGAGGGCCGGCGCGACGCCAGATAGAAGAGTCGCACCAGGACCAGGCCGGCCGCTGCGATGATGACTCCAAGCGCGATAAGCATGGGCGGGGGCTCGCGGATACTACGCCTGTATCACGCAGCCAGCCGCTCGATCGGCGATGACATTCTGGAGTTTCCAGCCTCCCCTCCCGAGCGGGGACCCGGCGTGGACTGCGCTGTCCTGTAATCGCGAGCACCTGTGTGCTTGACGACAGCGTGTCACTAAGAGAGCGTAGGTGGGCTATACGGCGTGGGGTATGCGTCCACGCCACCGACGCTCGTCTTGTTTCTAGCTTAGCCGCTTCGAGAGTCGAGGTTTCATGCGCTTTGATGGTTTTGCTGACCAGTCTAGCCAAGAGCTCACGCCGGTTAACGTGGGCGAGCGCGCTGCGGAAGAAGCAGCGGCGCTCAAGGCGATCCATGCGAACTGGCGAGACGACGTCGAGCGCACCTCGGTGATGCAGCCCAAATTTCTGGCGCCCGCCTATGCGGCCGCGCGCGCCGCCGGCGTGAGCGCGCCCAAACCCCAGGACTACGACGAGGACGGGCCGACCGGCACGTATCAAGAACGCGATCTGTGGCCCGTCACGCCGCCGCGGGGCGCACCGAGCCCGTTTCCGCCGCGCAGCTCTGGAATCGCGATGAAGGCCGCCCCCCGCTACACGCCGTCGCGCCCGGCGCAGACCCCGAGCTACACGCGCAGCCCCGCGTCGCACGTCCCGACCCAAGTCTCCGCTGCGCCGCCGGCCCCGGCTCCCGTGCCGTCGGCCTCGGAACCGATGGCGCGTCCGAAGTTCCCCGTGCCCGCCGCGGTCTGGTCGTCCGGTTCGGCCTCGACGGTCCCGCCGCGTCCCAGGCGGATCAACCGTGCGTCCTCGAACTCGGCCGCCAAGGTCCCCGTGCAGCCCGAGCCCTCGCGCAGCTCGAGCCCGCCGGCGTTGCCTCGGCGCCTGCCGCCGATCGGTGTCGCGCCGCCCCGTCGCAGCGCGTTGGCCCCGACGCCTGCGCCGCCGATCCTGCTGCCACGTCCGCCGACCGTCGCGGCTCGGGCGCAGGCCCCGGGATGGTTCTCGCCCGAAGACTTCGCGCAGACGGTGACCCCGCCGCCGCCCGCTGCGATCGCGGAAGCGCCCGCGCTGATCACCGCCGCACCGGCCACGACGATCTTCGATCCCGGTTCACTTGTCTCGGAGACGATCGAGCCGAAGCCCGCGCGGCTGCGCGTGATCCTCGATGCGCTGCGGACGCGCATCGGTCCCTGGACTCGTCACCGCACCTACGTGCTCAGCGGCGTGGCGGCAGCCAGCCTCTGTGCCGGCGGGCTCTTCGCCTGGACCCAGCGCCCCGCGGTGGTGCCGGTGGTCGATCCCGGCCCGAGCAGCGCCGAGGTCACCCGCATCCTTTTCGAGCGCACGGGCTTCACCGTGACCACCTCGCCTCCCGGCGCCGAGATCCACGTCGACGGCCGCCCGACGGGCCGCGTCACGCCCGAGCGCGTCAGCGGCTTCACCCCGGGGCTGCACGCCATCGAGCTCAAGCTGCCCGGTCACTACGACACCAGCCTGGGGGCCGTGCTCGAAGAAGGCTCGACGCTGGTGATGCCGCCGGTGCGCCTGCGGCCGCGGCCGCCCGCGGGTTCCGCGCAGTAGCTCTCAAGTCCTCACGGCTTGGCTTGCAAGAGCTGCAGCTGACGGCTGCTGGACGCGCTCGCGCACGCGGGTGAGCACGCGCGCCAGCATGCGCAGGATGTCGAAGCCAAGCTCGGCTTGATCCTCGACCAGGTCCAGGAGTGCGTCGCGATCCAGCGCCAGCGCGATCACGTTGCTCTCCGCGCGCGCGTTGAACCAGCGCGGCTCGTTCGCCAGCGTGTCCAGCGAGCCCACGAGATCACTCGGACCGAACTGAAACGACATGCCGGCCGCGGTCTCGGCCTGCACCTTGCCGCGCACCATCACCAGCATGTGCGTCGCGCGTTCGCCCTCGAACCAGAGCGGAGAACCTGCGCGATAGTGCACCTCTTGCGCCGCGCGGCCGAGCTCGGCCAGCTCGTCGATGTGCGTCTGCACGGCCAGGCTCGTGCGCAGCACCAGCATGCGCTCGATCAGCCCCAGCGGCTCGCGCAGGGGCTCGTCGTCGTGCGAGAGCCCGGCTTCGTAGCCTGCGTGCGGCGTCAGCAGGCGACGCAGTTCGATCGTGTTGCGAGCCAGGCCTTCGATCGCCGATTGCAGCAGCTCGTAGTGGTCCTCGAAGACTTCGAACATGTCGTCGCCGCGCAGGCGCAGCGCCGTCGTGTCTCGCACTGCCGTGAACGTGATGCTCTGGGGTTCGCGACCGAGCACGCCCAGGCCGCCGAGCACGCTGCGCGGCCCGAAGCTCCCGAACGGCCGGCCCTCGCGCTGCGCGACCAACTCGCCCTCGAGAATGAAGTAGATCACGCCGTCCGTGGTCTCGCTCTGGTCGCAGTGGGTGCCTGCGGGCAGGCGCACGGCTTCGAGCTGCGCGGCCAGGGCCGCGAGCGCCGCGGTGGACGGACCTGCGGAGCCGAACCAGCGCCGCAGCGCATGGATCTGCTCGACGCGGCCGACCTCGATGCGCTCCAGGGCGTCGTCGATCATGACACCCGACCGGCAGGTGCCAGATCGCCGAGGCCACCCTCGCTTTCACCCAGCAGCTTGCCCACGCGCGCGAACACCTCGAACGACAGGCCCGAGGTGCGCGCTGCGGCCTTCGACAGCGGCGCTTGCAGGCGGTGCAGGCGCAGCTCGCCCACGTGGAACGCGGCGACCGAGCGCACGGCTTCGCTGTCGTCGTCGAGCAACAAGGCGAGGCGATCTTCGTAGCTGACCTCGGGCAGCTCGAGTTGCAGGATCTCCGCCGCGCGCAGCGCCTGACGCTGCTCGTCCGGGCCGTCCCCCACCAGCAGGGTCAGCACCTGAGACAGATCGGCCGGCACGCGGTGCACCAGCAGCTCCAGCCCCTCGGAGCGCAGCCGTGGGCTGCTGCCCGCGAAGGCCTGGCGGATGTTGTGGATCTCGTCGGCCTTGTGCAGGAGGCCGATCAGCCGGACCGCGCGGTCGATCGCGTGCTCCTGCTTGTCGCGCAGGGCTGCCAGGAGCAGGCCCGCGCCCTTGGTGCGCGGCCACGCCTTCTGCTGCAGCTCGCTCTCCATGGACACGCGAAACGTCATGAAGCGCACGGCCTGCTTCAGGTTGCGCCGCGCGTGCTCGAAGACGCGCCGCGCATGGCTGCGGGGATGGATGTACGCGCGCAGCTGGCCGAGCCCGCGGATGATCTTGAAGCGCACCCAGCCGTCGTCTTCGAGATCGAGCCGCTCGAGCAGCAGCTCGGTGGCGGCCGGCGAGTCGAAGCGCGAAATGCTGCGCGGGAAGTGCGTGCGCAGGCGCCGCGGCAGGTGTGCGTCCTGGCTCGCGGTCGCCAGGGCGTCGAGGGCGGGTTGCCCGATGGCGACCAGCGCGTCGCGAGCCAGGCTGCGGGCGCGGCGCGTGCCCAGCATGTGCAGCAGGGCCGGGATGTACGACGGGTCGGGCGCGGCGAGCATCCCGCAGGCCACCTCGCGCTGCAATTCGGGCGGCGCGGACTTCGCGAGCGACAAGAGGCGCGGAACGGCCAGCGGATCGGGACGCATGCGCAGCGCGCGGGCGAAGGCCATGCGCGTGGCGAGCGGCGCCGCGGTCGAACAGCCTGCGTCGAGCTCGCGCGTGGCCTCGCCGTCGCGATCCAGGCCCTGCGCGATCAGCGCCACCAGCACCGCTGCGCGCGCAGCGATCGGCAGCGGCCGCTCGAGCTCCATGCGCAGCGCATCGCCGGGCAGCTGTCCGGCCAGTGCCAACATCGCGGCGGCGCGGATCTCGTCGTCGTCGCGATCGAGCAGCCGCCGTGCCGGGCCCGCGTAGTCGCGCCGATCGGAGCTGCCCAGCACCTCGAGCGCGCGCAACACCACCGTGCGGGAAGGGTGGTAGAGCAAGAGCGAGGGGATCACGCGGACGCGGTTGTAGTCGGCGAGCAGATCGATGCTGGCCAGCACCTCGTCTTCCGAGTCGCTGCCGAGTGCAGCCACCAGCGACTCGAGCGCGTGCAGATCGAGTGCGGGCACCTCGGCGCGGGTCTCGACTGCGCCGGCCTTGATGCGCGCGCGGAACAGCGCGAGGTACTGTCGCTCGATCGAGGCTGCGAGCAGCAGCCAGGCCAGGCACAGCAGCGCGATCAGCGCGGCCATCAGCCAGCCGGGCAGTGCGATCGCCGCGGCGCTCAAGATCGCCAGCGAGGCCAGCGCCTGACCGCCGCGTTGACCGATGGCGTCGACCATCATCTTCCAGCGCGCGCGGGCCTGTGCCGGTAGCGGCAGGTACAACACCTCCGCAGCCGTCCGCTGCAGCGAGTAGCGCAGCCCGCCGTCGGTGCCGCGCACGATCAGCGAGCTGATCAGGCCGGGTACGATCGCCGCGACGGTCGCGGCCAGCGTCAGCAGGCCCGGCAAGACCAGGAGCGCGCGTCCGACCCCCAGTCCGGCGAGCAAGTGCGGCGCGAGGGCCAGCTGCACGAACAGCCCGACGCCGCTCAGCACCGCGTTGTACGTACCAAAGAACGGACCCAGATCGCTCGGCGCCACCGCGCGCGCGACTTGTGCCTTGAACGTGTAGTCGATCAGCGTGGCGGCCACGGTCGAGACCAGGCTGATCAGCAACAAGCGCCGCAGGTAGCGCTCGCTGCGCAGATCGCGCAGCGCGGGGCCGCGCACGGCCTTGTCGGTCGGTGCCGGGACGGGCTCGGGCGCGGCGTGAGGCGAGCGCGGCGTACAGCTGATCATCGTGATCAGCGCCGCGAGACAGAACAAGCTGCCGCCCACCACGATCAAGAACGTGTCGCTGAAGGCGCGTGCGATGTAGCGCGCCAGCATGCCGCCCGCGATCGCGCCGAGCAGGCCGCCCGCGCTCACCGCCGCGTAGCTGCGCTTGGCGTCGCCGACTGTGAACAGCTCGGACAACATCAACCAGAACAGCCCGGTCGCCAGCGTCGCCACGACAGCGACCCAGACGTAGAAGGCGTGCGGGGCGATCTCGATCTGCAACCTGAACAAACGTAAAAACCAGAAGCTACCCGCAGCCGCCACGAGGAGCGTCGCCGCCAGGGCGCGGCGCGAGTCCAGCCAGCGCCGGACACGCCCGTTCAGCTCGGCGGCGAACAGGGCGGCCACGGCGATCGCCAGGTAGGTAAACGGCAGCTGGTTGACCGGCATGCGCGACAAAAACAGCGAATCCCGGGCGGTTTCCAGCACCGTGTGACCGGCCATGATCACGAACAACGTGATCGAGGCGGCCCAGGCGTTGCGGCGGGCGGGTATGCTGAGATCGGAGCTCACGCGGTTCTGGGAAGCTTACATAAAGGCGGGGAGGCCGCGCGCAAAGCCTGGGCGACCGCGAATTCTTCCAGATTGGCGCGTTGCTCTTACATGAGCGCGGCGGTGGGTTTGGCCACAGGTGCCGTTCCGTGCTCTGCTTACAAGACGGATGAGTTCCGACGCCGAGCGGATCGCCACACGCATCGTAGAACGACTCGCGGGCAGCAACAGTGTGTTGCGCCACGAGCTCGCCACTTTGGTGGTGGATCGGCTGTTTGCGCGGCGCACCCGCGACGTGCTGCAGTTCGAGCGGCTGTCCGAGGTCCTCACGCCGCTGCTCAGCGCGGACAACCTGCGGCGCGCGATCGAGCAACACGTCGAGCCGGGGTATAGGCGGCACGCGCAGGTAGTCCGGGCGGATGGCGTGCGCGTGGGCGCGGTGGTCGGGCCGCTCGCGCACCAGAAGTTGCATACGCTGGTGCGGGCGCTGCGCGTGCCCGAGGCGCGCTGGACCCAGCACGGGTTCGATGCCGCGTTGGTACGCCGCCTGCTCGGGCCGGTGTGGACGCAGGTGCTGGTCGGCTTCGCCAAGCGCTTGCCTGTACCGGGCGTTGCAGCTGGCAGCCGCGGCGCGCCGCAGGGCATCACCGGGTTCTTGACTCGGTCGGTGCAGGAGCAGGCCGAAAAGCTGATCGATCGCGGCCGAAGCGTGATGGGTGGGCTCGGTGCGGAGTTCGAGCGGCGACTCACGGCGACGGCGCGCGACTTCAGTGACGGCGCGGCGCATGCGTTTCGTGTGGCGTTGCATGAACGCCTGCACAGCGAGGAAGGGCGCGAGCTGCTCGGCCAGCTGCTGGCGGGGTTCGTCGACCACGTGCTGCGTACCGAGCTCGCCGCGTTGCAGCAGGATCTGGATGCGTTGCCGGTGGCCGAGCTGTTCGATCTGGCGCCGGATCTGATCGCGCACGCCGCGCAGAGCCCGTTCGTTGCCGAGCTTGCCCGCCGCGAGCTCGGCGCGTGGCTCGAGGCGCACGGGGACCGGGGCCTGGGCGAGCTACTCGCGGAGTACTCTGCGCTCGAACCCACGCGCGGCTTGTTGGTAGCCGACCTGGCTGGCCTGGTGGCTGAGCTCGCGCTCACGCCCGCGTTCGCGGACTGGGCTCAGAGGTTGGTGCAGCCCGACGGGAACGAGTAGAGTCGGGCTCATGCCCGAGCTGTTCTACGAAAGCGCGCGCGAGCTCGCCCGCCGCATCCGCAAGCGCGAGCTCAGCAGCCGTGAGCTGCTGGACATCTTCGTCTCGCGTGTCGAGCGCCTGAACCCGAAGATCAACGCCGTGGTCACGCTGGACGTGGAGCGCGCGCGAGCCGCGGCCGCTGCAGCTGACAGCAGCGAGCCGATCGGGCCGTTGCACGGCGTGCCGATGACGGTGAAGGATGCCTTCGAGGTGGCCGGTGTGCGCAGCACCGGTGGTACGCGGCTGTGGAAAGATCACGTGCCGCACACCGATGCGCTGGCCGTGGCGCGGCTGCGAGCGGCTGGTGCGATCATCTTCGGCAAGACCAACACGCCGCGTTTCAGCGCCGACTGGCAGAGCTTCAACGCGCTGTTCGGGACCACGAACAATCCGTGGGACGTCACGCGTACGCCGGGAGGCTCGTCCGGCGGCTCGGCGGCGGCGCTGGCGAGCGGCTTCACGCCGATCGAGCTCGGCAGCGACATCGCGGGATCGATCCGCATCCCGGCGGGGTTTTGCGGCGTGCTCGGCCACAAGCCCAGCTACGAGCTGGTGCCGACCATCGGCCACATCCCGGGCCCGCCGGGCAAGCTCGCGCCTGCCGACTTGAGCGTCGTGGGCCCGCTGGCGCGCTCCGCGGACGACTTGATGTTCATGCTCGATATAGTCGCGGGGCCCCCGCCCGAGCTCGCGCGGGCGTACAAGCTGTCGCTGCCCGCGCCGCGGTGGACCACGTTGCGCGGCTACCGCGTGGCTGCGTGGCTCGGCGATCCGGCCTTTCCGATCGACCCGAGCGTGCGGGACGTGCTGCAGGCGAGCGTTGCGACGTTGCGCAAAGCCGGAGTGACGGTCGACGAAGTACACCCCGAGGTCGAGCTGCGAGACGTACACCGCTTGTATCGGCGACTCCTGGACGCAACCATGGCTGCGGGAGTACCGCCCCAGGTGGTGCAGCAGCTGGAAGCGGCGGCAGCCGGGCCGGATGCCGACAACCTCAACACCATCTTTGCGCGCAACGCGCTGGCGCGTCATTCCGAGTGGCTGGGCGCGCACGAGCTGCGCGTCAAGCTGCGGGCCACGCTGGCGCGCTTCTTCCGTGACTACGACGTGCTCTTGACCCCGGTCGCGCCGGTGACCGCGTTCGAGCACGATCATCGCGAACCGCAGAACGCGCGTTCGCTGCGCATCGACGGTCAGCTGCGACCGTACGTGGACATGATGGGCTGGGTCTGCCTTGCGACCACCGCCTTTCATCCGGCCACCAGCGTGCCGGCCGGGCGCAGCGCGGAGGGCTTGCCGGTCGGCCTGCAGATCATCGGGCCGTACCTGGAAGATCGCACGCCGATCGACTTCGCCGGCCGCGTGAGCGAAATCCTCGGTGGCTTCGTCCCGCCGCCGGGCTTCTAGTCCACCGGCACCTTGCCGCGCCCGCGTCCGTAGGAGAACGCGGCGCCGACGAGCAATGCCCAGGCGGTGCCGAGCAACAGCCCCGCGAGGATATCGGTCGGGTAGTGCACGCCGAGGTACGCGCGAGACGCGCCGATGGTCAGCGCCATGAAGCTGGCGAGCGCGAACGCGACGACGCGTCTCGCGCGGCTCTGCACGAGGCGCGCCACGACGATCGCCAGCGTGATGTACGCGCAGGCCGAGGCCAGCGAATGCCCGCTCGGATACGAAAAGCTCGTCACCTGCACCAGCCGCCCGACGGCCGGTGGCCGCTCGCGCTCGAGCAGCGCCTTGAAGAAACTGGACAACATGGCGCCGCCGACGGTGGCGAAGACCAGCTGAGCCACGCTGCTCCAGTGCCGGCCGAGCGCGAAACACACCGCGGCCACGCTCACCACCAGCGTCACGATGGTCACCGAACCGAGGGCGGTCACGTCCACGGCCACGCCGTTGAGCAGCGGAGTACGCAAGGCCATCACGTGGCTCAAGACCGCGCGATCCAGCGGCTCGAGCTCGCCCTCGCTCAGCTCGGAGGTCAGCTTCAGAAACGCGCCGAAGGCCGCGGTGGCCAGCGCGAACAGCAGCATCCAGCGCGCGCGAAGCAGCTCCAGATATGAACGCCGGACGGGAGGGTCGGCCATACGGCTGCTAACGTAGCGCAGGCAAAATATGCTAGCGAGTCATCCGGGAGGAGCGTGACCCCATGACCACCGCACTCGTTACAGGCGCCAACCGAGGCATCGGCTACGAGCTCAGCAAACAGCTCAAGGCGCGCGGCCACGACGTCATCGCAGTCTGCAGAAAATCCTCGCCCGAGCTAGACAGCCTCGGCGTGCGCGTGGAAGCGGGCATCGACGTGGCAGATGCTGCCAGCGAGCTCGGGAAGCGCGTAGCGGGAGTCGACCTGGACCTGTTGGTGGCCAACGCCGGCATCCTGCGCGGTGACAACCTTGCGGACCTCGACTTCGAAAGCGTGATCGACCAACTCCAGGTCAACGCGGTGGGCACGCTGCGAAGCGTCCACGCGCTGCTGCCGCGCCTGCGGAAGGGCGCCAAGATTGCGCTGATCACCAGCCGCATGGGCTCGATTGGAGACAACGGCTCGGGCGGTTACTACGGTTACCGCATGTCCAAGGCGGCGCTCAACGCCGCGGGCGTCTCGCTCGCGCGCGACCTCAAGGGCCGAGGCATCGCGGTAGCGATCCTCCACCCCGGCTACGTGCGCACCGACATGACGGGTAACCAAGGCGGCATCGCCCCGAGCGAATCAGCGGCCCAGCTCCTCGCGCGAATCGACGCGCTGGACCTCCAAAACAGCGGCACCTTCTGGCACGCCAACGGCGAAATCCTCCCCTGGTAATCACATGCAGCTCAAAGGCAAAGCGGCCATCGTCACAGGAAGCGGCACCGGCGTAGGCCGAGCCACGGCACTCAAGCTCGCAGCCAAGGGCTGCGCGGTATTGATCAACTACAGCAAGAGCAAGGACGCGGCAGAGCGCGTCTGCGATGAGGTCAAAGCGCTGGGCGTGCCGACGCGAGCGTTCCAGGCCAACGTCGCGGACGACAACGACTGCAAGGCGATGGTAGCGGCGGCGCTGGAAACGTTCGGACGATTGGATGTGCTGGTGAACAACGCGGGCACCACGCGCTTCATCAACCACAACGACCTGGACGCGGTCATGCCAGAAGACTGGGACAACATCATGAGCGTCAACCTGCGCGGCCCGTTCCAGTGCATCCGAGCGGCGAGGCAAGCGTTGCAGGCGCACGGGCAAGGCTGCGTGGTCAACGTCAGCTCGATCGCGGGCTTGCGCGCGATCGGCAGCAGCGTCCCGTACTGCGCGTCGAAGGCGGCGCTGAACAACCTGACGCTGTCGATGGCGCGGGTGCTGGCGCCGAGCGTCCGGGTCAACGCGGTGGCGCCGGCGTTCATCGCGGGCGAGTGGTTGAAGGAAGGCTTGGGGGAGGGCTACGAGAAGACGAAGAGCTACTGGGAAAGCAAGGCAGTGCTGCGCAAAGTCTGCGAACCGGGGGACGTCGCGGACGCAATCCTGAGCTTGATCGAAGGCTCGGAGCTCGTGACGGGCCAGATCATCCCGATCGAAGGCGGCCAGATGCTGGCGATTTGACCAGAACCACGTGGCCGCGAGCCGGTTTCCCGGATATAACGCGGCGCAAAGCACCCATAGCTCAGTCGGAAGAGCAGCGGCCTTCTAAGCCGAAGGTCCCAGGTTCGATCCCTGGTGGGTGCGCCACTCGGTTTCGATGGAACAGGTGTTTCCGGCGTCGAACGAGCCGCCGCCAACGGCGGCGCTCTGTGCCACCCCCTAAGCCGACTCACTTCATGCCGACGTTGCCCTTCGCGTTGCCCGAGAAGGTGTTCGTGGCCGCGTAGTCGGTCGGGTTGTCTTCCTGCTTCAGGATGGCGAAGTCTGCGCTCGGGCTGAAGCTCGAGTTGGTGATCGTGATGGCCGCGTCGGTTTTCACACCCGCGTTACGGAAGTCCACGTGATCGAGCTTGGATTCGGTGGAGGCGGCGCCTCCGAACTCCACGCCGGTCCATGTGCCCAGGCCGTCCTTTTCGCCGCGGAAGATGATCGGCGCCGCCGCGGTCCCTTGCGCTACGAGCTTGGTCTTGTTGCCGTTCCAACCGACGTTCATGCCTGCCGGGACGCCGCTGATGAACATGAACTCGGTTCCCGGCTCGATCGTGACGTCGCCTCCTCCGCCGATGTTGAGCACGCCCGTGACGTAGTAGGGGACGCCGAGGTTCGGGATCGTTCCCGTTGGTGGGTCATCCGTGCCGTTGAGGCCCGGGAGGAGAATCCGGTCCTGGCCGTTGCCCGTGAACTTTCCGCCCTTCGGCAAGCCCGGGCCGGCGCTGATGCGGGTGCTGAGCGCGTGCGTGGCACAACCGGTGACGGTCAGGTTTTTGGATGTCGCTGCGAGCATCACGTCGAGCAGCGGCGGGTCTTGCAGTTCTACACCAGGACGTCCTGCAGCGCGACGGTCTGGTGCACGTCGAGCACCGGTCTGTCGAAGCCGCCGTCCACGAGCTGGAGGTTGGAGAGCACCGAATCGGTCGAGCCGTCACGTCCGATGATGAGGCCTTGCCAGGAGCCTTGGCCTGCGTTCATGCCTCGGAATACACCGGCTCCGCCGCAGTGCCGTTGACCTTGATCACGCCAGGGCTGCTGTTCCAGCCCACTTCGAGGCCCGCTCCGGTCGCGAAGCGGTATTCGATGCCAGGATCGAATTCGAGCATCGACGTGCCTTGAACGATCGTGTCCTTCTCCTGCACGTACGGCGCCGGAAGATTGGCGTACTTCACCGCCATGCTTTCGATGCGGCTGAAGGTGAGGTGCACCGTGTTGTCGGTGATGTTCGCGAACGTCGGCATCTTCGGGAACTTGCTCACGGCAATTGCGTTGGTGAGCACCGCAGCCGCACGTCCCGTGTTGCGCACGTTCAGGCCGCGGCTGTTGTCGCCGAACGTGCTCGCGAGCACACCGTCGGTCTTCGAGTTGTGAATCGTCACGTCGACGAGTCGGATCGGCGTGTTCACTGTGAGCGCGGCGTCCATCGAGCCTGCGTCGTAGATGTGCACGTTCTCGAACGCGGAATCCGAGGTCAGTCCGGTCGACAACATGATGATGTGCCAGCGTCCGGCGCCGGGCTTGTCGCTGCAGAAACGGATCGGCTTGTCCGGCGTGCCGAGCGCGTTCAATGTCGTGCGATTGCTGCCTCGCCCGAACTCGATCGAGGTGTCGGCACCCATGATGATCGTCGTACCCGGATCGATGGTGACTTCGCCGTCCACGTGCGGGTTACCAGTCACCTTCAGCACGCCAGTCAAGCGTGTCATCTCCGGCTTCAGCGGCGTCGCGGCCGCGAGCGCTGCCGCTGTCGCACACACGCGGGATGAGTCGTCGTTCGCGACGTCGGCGCTCACGGGCATTCCGCTGCCGGTGCCCCCGCCTGCGCCGCCGCGCGCGCCGCTCCCGGCTGCGCTGCTGCCTGAGCTCCCGGAAGCGCCGGAACCAGCTCCCGTGCTGCTTCCGCGGGCTCCTTGTCGTCGGAGCCTTTTCAGGACGACGCATCCGGCGAATTGTTCCCATCCTCGTCGGCGACGCCTTGGCCGGCCTCGCTGATGTTTAGCTTGCAACCGCCAAGGCCAATGACGACTGATAGTGCGAACACAACACGAGCTTGTCGCATTTGAAATCTCTCCCGCTGAAGCGTGCACGCGACGCCGCGTTCGCAGCGTCACTCACACAACTGCGTGATAACTCGTTCCGCGACACCTGCAATCGCAAGTCGCCGGGGTTCGCGGAAATTGAGATTTCAGCAGGTCGCGGCGATCGAGCAGCCGTCAGCGTCGGCGGACGATGCGGTCGTCGTTCGGGCGTGTCATGTTTCGCGCGGCGGGCAGTCACGAACCGCCCAGTTCGCGATGTGATTGGAGCGATTGTTGCGCGCAGGCGTCGGTTGAGACGAACAGCCCTTCGTCGAGCGCACCGGTCACGCAATGGAGCAAGTGTACGACTCAGGCGTTCTTTGAACCGGGCGAGTTCGAAGCTCACCCCGCTGATCGATGTGTGAAAGTCGATCTGCTTCGGGGTTGAGCCGATTCGGTATGCGTCCGCCGACAGCGAGGTCGATCGCGGTCACGCCATGCGAACCCGATGGTGCACTGAATCCGCGCGGCTCCGCGTTGCCTGCGGTCTCGAGATCGGTTGGTTTCATGCTGCTATCAGCTGCACCCGATATTTGAGCCCAGCAGCATCAACGTCGGCTTGCAGCGCCAGCCGCACAAACTGCGCATCGGAATAACCCAAGACTCGTGCCCAGCGCGCGGCGCGCTCAGTGCTGACTGCCCTTCGACCCGTCTCGATGGCGTGCAGATGTTGGCGGCTCTTCGTGATCTCGTTGTTCTCTAGAACTGTAAACCATATTGGTTGACGGAACACGAGGCCGGCCGCGGAGTCATCCTCAGCGGTTCGCTCTCGAGCAAACGTCAGCCGCCGCCGGGTTGCTTGGCGGTGAACACTGCCAATTGCGCCGCGAAAGCCCGCTTGTACGCTGGCCGGGCTTCGCCGCGGGCGACATAGGCGGCCAGGTTCGGGAACTCGTCCAGGATGCCGGAACGCCTCATCCGGAGCAGCACCGAGACCATCATCAGGTCGCCTGCGCTGAATGCACCGTCGAGCCAGTCCGCGTCGCCCAGGCGACTCGAGAGTCGCTTGAATCGATCGCGGACGCGGTTCGAGACCAGAGGCATACGCTCCTTGGCCCAGGGCTTGTCGCTCTCCAGCAGGAGGGCATTGGCGAACTCGAGGATCGACGGTTCGATCGAGTTCACCGCGGCAAACATCCAGGTGATCGCGCGCGCCCGGGCGTTGGCATCGGCCGGGAGCAGGCCCTTGTGGCGCTCGGCGAGGTGCAACACGATCGAGCCTGTCTCGAACAGGGCGAGACCATCTTCCTCGTAGGTCGGGATCTGGCCGAAGGGGTGAAGCGCCAGATGCGCGGGCTCCTTCATCGCGGCGAACGAAACCAGGCGAACCTCGTAGGGTTGGCCGACTTCTTCGAGCGCCCAGCGAACGCGCGTATCACGCGACAGTCCCTGGCCGCGATCGGGCGAACTTTCAAAGGCGGTGATGGTGATGGTCATCGTGAAGCTCCTCCTGGCTACCTTCTCGGCTCATACCGCATCGCCACGGCGCCCGAGCGGAATTCTTGCCGGTTCACGAGCTTCAGGTCGACATGCTTCGACAAACCCGCGAACAGCGTCCGCCCATGGCCCGCGAGCCTGGGGTGCACCACGAGCTCGTACTCGTCGATCAATCCCAGCTCTGTCAGCGCGAGCGGGAGCGTCACGCCTCCCACGAAGAGTCCCTTGCCCGGCTGCTGCTTGAGCTGTTGAACCGCTTTGCCCAGATCGCCGCGCAGGAGCTCTGCGTTCCAATCGACCTGTTTCAGGGTGCTGGACACGACGTACTTCTTCGCGGCATCGATCGTTCGGGCGAAGGGTTCCGTCCAATCGGGCATCGCTACCGTCCGAGTCGATATCCGGAACGCTGTCTCCATCATTTCGTAGGTCACCCGGCCAAAGAGCAGGGCATCGGCTCGAGCGAAGTTCTCGATCGCGTGACGGTGCAGCTCTTCGTCCGCGGGCATCGCACGGTGATCGCAACAGCCGTCCAACGTGACGTTGATGGAATATCGCAGGGGACGCATGCCGCGAGAATAGCGCTGATGGTGCAGCGAGCAACGGGCGACGGCCCTTCCGGCACGGGATGGTTGCCGGAAGGGCCCAGGCCACGCGGCGACGCGCTCAGTTCGGCACGAGCACCTTGTCGATCACGTGAATGACACCGTTCTTCGTGATGATGTTCGCCATGCTGACCTTCGCGTCGTTCACCTTGACTCCATCGGCCAGATCGATCTTGAGCTGCTTGTCTGCGAGCAGCGTCGGGACGGAGCCGGCCTTCAGGTCTCCGGCACCGACCGCGCCCATCACCACGTGATAGAGCAGTACGTTCTTGAGTGCATCGCCGCTCGGTACGGCCGACAGGGCGTTGAACGCCGCGTCGGTGGGCGCGAACACCGTGAACGGTCCCTTGGCTTTGAGGGCGTCCACGAGTCCCGCGCTCTGCAGCGCCCCTGCCAGCTTGGTGAAGGAGCCTGCCGCGATGGCAGTCTCCACGATGTCTTTCTCCGGCGGCAGCATCACGCTGTCGATCACGTGGATCACGCCGTTGCTCGCCACGACGTTTGCCGTCGTCACTTTCGCGCCCGCGATCTTCACGCCGTCCTTCGTCTCGACCAGCGCCGGCGAACCCGACACCGTGGTGAGCACGCCCTTGTCCTTGAGGTCGAGCGGTCCCGCCTGTCCCATCACCACGTGATAGAGCAGTACGTTCTTGAGCGCATCGCCGCTGGGCACGGCTGAGAGTTTCGCGAAGGCGTCGTCGGTCGGCGCGAAGACCGTGAACGGGCCTGCGCCTTTCAGCGTCTCGACGAGCCCGGCGTCGGTGAGTGCCTTCGCGAGCCTCGTGAACTTGCCGGCTCCGATCGCGGTCTCGACGATGTCTTTGGGCGGCATCAGGATCGCGTCGATGACGTGGATGACGCCGTTGCTGGCTTCGATGTCGGCCATGTTCACGGTGGCTCCGCCGATCTTGGGCTTGTCGCCGCTCAGGTCGACTGCGACCGCTGGACCCGCCAAGGTCTTCGCGAGCTGGCCGTCCTTGAGGTCGGTCGACTTCACCGCGGCGCCGCTCAGCACGTGGTACTTCAGGATCTTCGTCAGGTCGTCCACCGATAGCTTCGCCAGTACGCCGGGGTTGGCCTTCTCGAACGCGTCGAACGCCGCGTCGGTCGGTGCAAACACAGTGAAAGGTCCCGGCGCTGACAACGCGCCGACCAGGTCGGCCTTGCCGAGCGCCGCTGCGAGCTGCTTGAAGCTGCCGGCTGCAACGGCAGTCTCCACGATGTTTTTCGGGCCGCTTGGTGCCGCGCCACCGCCACCGCCACCGCCGCCACCGTTACCCGCTGCAGGCGCCCCCGCAGCGGGCGATCCCGCAGCCGGCGATCCCG
>DATEOF010000139.1:0-7376 GCA_035274465.1 Polyangiales bacterium | reverse complement strand
CGCGGGCCGCTGGGCGCAGCAGCCTCGGGCTTCCCGCTCGCCGCGGACTCCGCCGCGCGCTCGACCGCATAGCGGCGGCCGTTGACGCTGACCTCGGCCGCGTGCGCCGTGCGCGAGTGCACTTCCACCTCGTACGTCTTGCCGTCGATCACATACCGGTGCTTGGCCATGGCTGCGCCACCTTGCAGCAGCCAGCGGGAAGCCGCAAGCCTCGCGCGCGCCCCTTTCCCTGCGTTGCGTAGTTCGCTATGCCATCGGCCCCATGACCCAAAATCCCAATGCCAGGCCGAGCAGCGCGCGGCTCGATGCCCAGAACGCCCGGGCGCTCGCGGGCGGGGGCGAAGATCGCATCGCGAAACACCACGCCGCGGGCAAGCTCACCGCGCGCGAACGCATCGATGCGCTGTTCGATCCGGGCACGTTCATCGAGATGGATCGCTTCGTGACGCACCGCTGTCACGACTTCGAGATGGACAAGCAGAAGTACCTCGGCGACGGCGTGGTCACGGGCTACGGCCAGATCAACGGGCGGCAGACCTTCGTGTTCGCGCAGGACTTCACCGTACTGGGCGGCTCGCTGGGCAACGCCTGCGCAGCCAAGATCTGCAAGGTGATGGAGCTGGCGCTCAAGGTCGGCGCGCCGATCATCGGCATGAACGACTCGGGCGGCGCGCGCATCCAGGAGGGCGTGCACTCGCTCGGCGGCTACGCCGACATCTTCTTGCGCAACACGCTGGCGTCCGGCGTGATCCCGCAGATCAGCGCGATCATGGGCCCGTGCGCCGGAGGCGCGGTCTACAGCCCGGCCATCACCGACTTCATCTTCATGGTCGAAGAGACCGCCTACATGTTCATCACCGGCCCGGACGTGATCAAGACGGTCACCCACGAGCAGGTGACCAAGGAGCACCTGGGCGGCGCGCGCACGCACACCGAGGTCAGCGGCGTCGCGCACTTCTCACGCCCGGACGACCGCACCTGCATCGCCACGCTGCGCGAGCTGCTGTCGTACCTGCCGCAGAACAACCAGGAAGAACCGCCCGCTCGCACCACGCACGACCCGGTCGATCGCGACATCCCCGAGCTCGATACGATCGTGCCCGAAGACCCGCGCAAGCCCTACGACGTGACCGATCTGATCCGCGGCACGGTGGACGAAGGCCGCTTCCTCGAGGTCCATTCGCACTGGGCGATGAACATCGTGGTCGGCTTCGCGCGCTACGGTGGACGCGTGGTCGGCATCGTCGCCAATCAGCCGCAGGTGCTGGCCGGCTGCCTGGACATCCAGGCCTCGATCAAGGCCGCGCGCTTCGTGCGTTTCTGCGACGCCTTCAACATCCCGCTGGTGTCGTTCGTCGACGTGCCCGGCTTCCTGCCCGGAACCGATCAAGAGTTCGGCGGTATCATCACGCACGGCGCGAAGCTCATCTACGCCTATTCCGAGGCCACCGTGCCCAAGATCACGCTGATCACGCGCAAGGCCTACGGCGGCGCGTACATCGTGATGAGCAGCAAGCACCTGCGCAGCGACATCAACATGGCGTACCCCACCGCGGAGATCGCGGTGATGGGCCCGGATGGCGCCGTGAACATCGTCTACCGCAAGGAGATCGAGGCGGCGGGCGATCAGGCTGCCGCGCGGCGCGAGTTCGTCGAGGAGTACCGGACGAAGTTCGCGAACCCATACCAGGCAGCCGAGCTCGGCTTCGTCGACGCGGTGATCCACCCGCGCGAGACGCGGCGGCGCATCGTCTCGGCCCTGGACATGCTGCGTACGAAGCGAGATTCCAACCCGCCGCGCAAGCACGGCAACATCCCGCTCTGACCAGGGCGAACCCCGAGTCGCAATCAGTCGGGTGACGCTGGGCAGGCGGACGGCAGCGCGCCGCCGCCGCCCACGCACTGGAAGAACGAGTCGAGGTACTGGCCGATCTGCTTGCCTGCGGCGGCCGTCGGGTTCTGCACGTTCACGCGACTCGGGAGCAGCGCGAACGGCGGCTCGGGCGGGTGCACGTAACGCTGCGAGTCGATGCGCGTCTGCAGGAAGTCGTGGGTGGCCGGCGCGTAGACGTAGGTGGTGCGCGTCACCCAGGTACCCGCCGTCTGGTAGTTGGCGTTGAAGCCTTCGTCGCGCAGGTCCTCGCGCTTGAGGTCGTAGACGTAGCGCGGCTCGGCGCCGACCAGCGTCGTGCCAAGCGCGGCCGAGTAGGCCTCGGTCGAGCGGTTCGGCACGGACTCGTCGTCCTCGGCCATCAAGACCAACACGTTGACCGCGGCTCGGCGCAGCGCCGCGACGTGCGCCAGCGGATCGGCGCGGTCGAACAGCGTCTGGTAGATGGCCGCGTCGGGCCAGAATGCTGGATCATTCGACGAGCGATCCAGCTGCATGTCGGTGTAGCCGAAGTCCGAGGTCAGCGTGTCGAACAACGACTGATCGGTCGCGCTCCAGGCCCACTGGCTGATCATTCCACCGCCCGGAGCCACCAGCACCAGCGCCTGCAGGGTCGGCTCGAAGCGCGCCAGCATCATGCCGATGGTCGCGCCCGTGTCTTCGCCGATGAAGCCCACCTGCGTGTTCAGGAACGTGCGCTCCTTCAGCAGGGGCTGCATCGACAGGACCGCCTGCAGGCTGCCGTCCTCGATCGCCCGCACGGCGACCATCAAGTCCACCACGGCCTGGCGCATGGCATCGCGCGCGTCGAAGGGCTGCCAGGGCACGCCGGCCTCGCTCGCGGCCTCGAAGCCCAGGAAGTCACCCGGCGCGTCGCCGAAACCGTCCGGAGTCTCCTCGCCGGTGAAGCGGTTGCGCCAGTCCACGCTCTTGCGCTGGGCAGGGATGCGCGCGCGCAGGCCCTGAAACGGCGCGTCCAGGGCCAACACCGCCAGGCCTCGCGAGGCCAGCTCGTTGGCCAGGGCGAGCGCATCGCTGCGCTCCCGGTCGCGCTGGTGTTGGTAGATGACGATCGGTGCCTTCAGCGAGCTGCGCGGCAGGAACAGCGTGAAGTTCACGTCCTCGGTGCGCTTCACCCGCAGCTGACCGGCCTCGTCGCGCTCGAACGCGCCATGCGTCTTGGCGGTGGCCGAGAGCAAGTTCGGAGACGGCAAGGTGCCGTGCACCATCGCGTACAGGTAGTCGTGGGGCGCAGCTCCGGTCTCGTCGAAGCCCACCGAGCCCGACGCCTTGGCGCCGAGCTTGTGATCCATCTGGGTCGGCGTGACCACTTCCACGTGATCTGGCAGCGGAGCCTTGCCCTGGCGCACCAGGCGGCGGGCGTCGCTCAGATCGCGGTCGACGCTCTGGACGTGAAACACGGCCAGCGCGCAGATGTCCTGCCGCTTCAAGCCGCTCTTGACCAGCGTCTCCAGCACCGGCGTGTACTGCGTGCGCGCCGCCATCAGCCGCGCGTCGCTGAGCGGCTGGTCGGGATCACGCACCGCGGCGAACTTGGGCGCGGGTTCGATCTCCTTGCCCTGACCGTCCCTCACCCGGCGGGTGAGCACGGCCGCGTAGCGCCTGCCTGGCGTGAGCGGGTGACCGTCCGCGGGACGCAGCGCCATCCGCCGCGCCGAGGGATGCCACTGCACGACCACCGGTTGCTTGCTGAACGCGTCGGGCGATCCCGTATCGGCGTCGATCAGGAACACACTCGCCTGATCGCTCAAGCTCGCGGCCTCATCGCGCGGCAGGCTGGCCGGGTCGATCAGGCCGTCGAAGTAGAAGTACACCGGCGTCGACACGCCGAAGCCGTCGAGATCCTTGAGCGCAGCGCTCAGCCGATCCTGATCGGAGCCGCCGCCCGCCTCCAGGAAGCCGTTGACCGCGACCTTGCCCGAGCGATCGAGATACAGGTCATCTGGCCAGGGCGTGCTGCCGAGGCTGAGCAACGAGCCTTCGCCCGGCTCGTAGCGCACGTGCACGGCACCCGGCGTGGCGACTTCGGGAGCTGCAGCGCCGGCCGCAGGGCCGGTATCGAGCAGCGCGGGTCCGTTACCGGAGCAGGCCGACCAGAAGCACGCGAGCATCGCGCCCGCGATCCGAGGCACGGGCGAATGCGGTGGCTTCCCGCCACTGGTCAACGCGGCCACACGTGTTCCCATGATCCAACCTGCAACACGATGCCGTGACCTGAACCTCGCCTATGCTGCGCCAGCAGCTGCGCACGGGAGTTCTCGAAACGCCTGGTCGAGCATCGCGGCCCAATCGGGATTCTCGATAGTGTAAGCAAGTTTTGGAGTTTCCCACACGCCCTGTACTGGGGCAACGCGAGCGCTCCGTCGCAACTCGCCACACGCGCCGTTCGAGGCGAGCGGTTCGTGTAGATGCAAGTGTTTTTTTGCTTCAGCTCGGTCGCAATCCTCGAGTGTGATCAAGCAAATAAGCGTACGAACACTGCGCAGTGAAACGCGTTTGCTCAGATAAACACACATTGGCTCCAGGAAGGTCTTGCGCTCCCAAAAGTGGTGAGCGAAACTCATTACTGCCTGACGGAAATGTCAGCGCCCGCGCTCCGACCAGATGGCAAGTTGATGCCTACGAACGGAGCCAACGGCAGGTGCTCAGCAGGTGAACGAAGCGCCCTAGGTGCAACAAGAACCGACGCCGCCCCGGTGATGACATATGCCGGCCGTCCGAGGAGAACTCGCGGCCAGATTCGGGCCCGGCGCCGAAGCAGCCTGCTGGCCCCAAAAGGTTGGGAAGAAAGGTTACTCCAATGCGGAGTCATGGCGCCCAAATGCATGCGGAAACGAGGAATCGGAGATCCGAAATGCACCGAATGACTTGGGAACAGATCTGTCAGAACGATGACTTTCGAGGTCGCTGGATCGCGATGGACGAATGCTTGTTCGATGAGGCCACGGGCCGTGCCACCGAAGGCTTGGTCGTGGACTCCGACGATGACCTTGCCGAGTTGTGCGCGCGTATCCGTGAGTCCGAGCGCACCAACTGTTCCATCCTTTTCGCGGGAGACGAACACACCGGTTACCGCAACTCGCAGCCGCGGGTGTCGGTGAACTGAGACCAAGCTCCCACGTCCGCGCAGCCGACAACACTGTCGGCCACAAGAGTCGCTTCAACCGACTGACAACTCTGCGATGACCTGCTGCGCTATCTGGCGCGCACGTTCGATCTCGCCGGCGCCCAGACTCACCGCACCGACTACCGGATGACCGCCGCCACCGAAGCGCGCGCAGATCTCGGCAATGTTGTGGGTGCGCGGAACCGGCGCCCAGGGGTTCGAGCCGACCGAGACCTTGGCGCGGCTGCGACCGGCGGTGACCGCGACGCAGTAGCGTGACGCCGGGAACAGCCAGTACGGGATGAACTTGTTGTAGCGGTCCTGGCCACTGCCCACGAGGTCGAAATGCACGACGCCGCTGTCGAGCTTGGCGCGCGCCGCGATCGCGTCGCAGTTCTGGCGATGCTCGGCCAGGAGCGGTGCGTAGAGCTTCTGCACCTCGGGCCCGGTCGCGACCTCCTCCAGCGGTGTCCCGGCCGCGAGCTGCTGGATGCGCGGCGCGAGGAACGCGTCGTCGCCGTGGGTCTCGATGACGGTCATCAGCTGCAGCGCCGGCTCCTTCAGCTCGACCGCCATCTGCGCGCTCGCGAAGCGCGCGGAGTCGATGATGTCGGCCCAGTGGATCAAGCCGGCGAGCGGTGCGAGGTCCAGGCCGAAGCGCGCGGCGCCGATGTCCGCGATCAGCTTGCAGCACGAGCCGTAGCCGGGATCGAAGAACTTGTGGCCGCTGGTATCCGCGGCCAGGTGCGCGCGCTCGACGTCACCGACCACGCCGCTGACGTGGTGATCGAACCACCAGCTCAGGCGATCGGACGTGGTGTAGCGAAAGTCGACCACCGCGTTGATCGCGCCGGAGAGCACGGCCTCGGGCACGTGCGAGCCGCCTGGCTGGTGATCCAGCCCGCGATACTGGAACGAGAGCTCTTTGCCCTCGACGTGGCGGAGCAGCTGGCTGAGCACGGCGGCAGAGGACATGCCGTCGAAGCAATGCCCGTGGTAACCGACCACGACTTCTTTCGTCATACGTACCTCATTCATTCGCCTTACGGCGTTGCAACACGATCGCGGTCAGGTTCAGCACGAACCGCTCTTCGGACAGGTGGTTCGGCCGGGCCAACGATAGCCGCTGCTCCAGGTGCCGTGCCAGCTTGGCGAACAGCGCGTAGCGCACGACCACCGGGAGCCCTTCGCGGCGCACCGCGAGGCCGATCATCGTATCGCGCTCGGGTGCCGTGATGCGCTCGGCGGCGTGCGCGAGGCTCTGATCGTGGCTGAACGAGTTGTAGCGATCGACCGGTGCCAGCACCGCGGCTGGGCGCGGCGAGCTACGCTGGCGCACGACCAGGGTGCCCGCGGCCAGATCGCCGAGACGCCGGCCGTTGCGATCGACCAGCGCGCTCACGCCACCGACCAGGTAGCAGCCGGGCAGGATGTCGACGATCCGGACCAGGTTGCGCACGGCGGCCTGCGCGAAGCTGATCGTGGTGCCCTGCAGGCCGAGCACGCGCAGGCCGAGCAAGCGCTTGCCGAGCGTCTGACCGAGTAGCTTCCATTCCAGCAGGGCGCCGTAGCCCCACTGAATGACGAACGCGACCACCAGGTACAGGGCATTCGCGAGACCCGCGAAGACCACGCCGAACAGCTTCGCGCAGACCAGGGCGAAGGCGGTGAGGACGCCCATGGCGAGCACGTCGACGGACCAGGCGAGCGCGCGGGAACCCAGGCCAGCCAGCTCGAAGTCGAAGCTGACGTTCTCCGGGGTGCGTATCGAGTACAGGTCCCGCATCGCGAATCGACAACCTACCACGCCCGACCCCCGCCTCCGTTCCATTGAGGTACGATCGCGCGGTGCAGGGCTTTGACGTCAACCGCTTCGTGGAGGAGCGCGGCCCCACCTGGGCTCGCCTCGAGGCGCTGCTGCTGCGCATCGAAGGCGACGGTATCTCCTCGCTCGAGCTGACCAGCGCGCGGGAGTTCGGTCGGCTGTACCGCGCGGTATCGAACGACCTGTTGCGCGCGCGCGCCGAGCTCGTGAACGCGGCGGTGGTGGACTACATCAACGACATCGTCGCACGCGCCTACGCGGTGATGCACGCGCCTGCGCGCGAGAGCCCGTGGCGCAAGCTGCTGGCGTTCTTCCTGGTGGAGTTTCCGCGCTCGTTCCGGCGCGAGAGCCGCATGGTCGCGCTGGCGGCGCTGGTGTTGTTCGCGGGCGCGGGCGTGGGCGCGGGCTTCGTCGCGGTCGACCGCTACGCGCTCGGTGCACTGATCCCCGACGATCACCAGGCCTACACGCCCGCCGAACGCGTGGGACGCGAGGAGCACTCCGGCTCGGGCGTCAGCGGCGACGCGGCGATC
>DATEOF010000138.1:0-22021 GCA_035274465.1 Polyangiales bacterium | reverse complement strand
TGGAGCTCCCGCACAGTCCCCGCCGCCGGACGCCGGTGCGACGAGCCCTGCAGCTGGTAGCGGCGGTGCGCCCGCGTCCTGCCCCGCGAAGTCCAGCTACAACGCGGGCGACAACCGTCTGATGATCCAGCACCAGGACCGCAGCCGTCGGGTCAACGTCTACGTGCCGAGCGCGCTCGTCACGGCTGGCATGCCGGTGCCGCTGGTGCTCGACTTCCACGGCAACGGCAGCAGCGGTGCGCAGGAACAATCGGGCAGCGGTTGGCGCCAGAAGGCCGATCGCGAGGGCCTCATCGTCGCGTATCCGGACGGCGTGGGAAATGGTTGGAACGTCGGCAACTGTTGTGGCCAGTCGCTGGCCGAGAAGGTCGACGACGTGGGCTTCGCGCGCGAGATCGTCAAGACCATCAGTGCTGCCGCCTGCGTCGATGCGCGCCGCGTGTACGCCACCGGCATCTCGAATGGCGCGGGCCTGGCCCATCGATTGGCGTGCGAAGCCGCGGACGTGTTCGCAGCGATCGCCGCGGCTTCGGCCGACCTCGTCACCGATCCCTGCAAGCCGGCACGCCCGATCTCGGAGCTATCCGTGCGCGGGCTGAGCGATACGCTGGTCGCGTACGCGGGAGGTAACACGGGCTCCACCGGCTGGTACTCGCCAGGTGCGAAGGGCACGCTGATGCTCTGGAAAGACATCGATGGCTGCATGGGCAGCGTGCAGACCAGCAAACAATACTGTGAGACTTACAACAGCTGTCAGGGTGGGGTGGAGATCACGTTGTGCTCGTTGCCCAACACCGGACACATCTTGTACAACAACAGCCTCGGATTCAGCGTGCCGGACGTGGCCTGGGAGATGTTCCAACGCCAGCCGATGCGCTGACCGGTCGTACGATGATTCGCTTCTACGCTGCCATCTTCGCGAGCATCATTTGTGCGGGTTGCAACGCCGCGCCGAATATGACCGCGGGCCCCGCCACGAATACCCGGCCGTCGACCGCTGCTGGCGCTGCAGCTGAGAGCGGCGCCCCGGTGAGCACGATGGCTGCGGTACTGCCGGCGATCAGCGATCCCGCGCAACCCGGCCCGTTCGGCGTGGAGGTGGTGGCGACGGCGCCTGGCCTCGACACGCACAAGCTCTACGTCCCGGCCAAGCTCGGCGAGAACGCGGTCAAGCATCCGATCATCGTCTGGACCAACGGCGCGGGCGGCTCGACCGATTTCTACGAGAACCTGCTTCGGCACTTCGCTTCTCACGGCTTCTTCGTGGTCGCGGACAAGATGAGCGGCGGCAACCATAATCCCGAGATCGTCGAGCAGAAGGCCGGGATCGACTGGGCGATCGCCGAGGCCGCGCGCGCCGGCAGTCCGTACGCGGGCAAGATCGACGCCTCGCGCCTCGCGGTGGCAGGTCACTCGCTGGGTTCGATCAGCTCGTTCGCGTCGGCGGCGCACCCCGGCGTGAAGGCGAGCATCCACTGGTCCGCCGGGTTGACGGGAAACCCGGTCGGCGCCGACGAAGCCTGGCTGCAAGGCCTGCATGCGCCCGCCGCGTTCTTCTGTGGGGGTGCCGAGCCTCGAGCCCTGCCGCGTTGTTCGGGCGACTTCGACAACGCACCACCGAGCGTGCCGATCTTCTACGGCACGGTCGAGGGCGTCGGCCACACGGATGTCTACGGCGAGCCGAACGCGGGCCAGTGGGGTCGTGCGGGCGTCGCCTGGTTTCGGCTGATGCTCGCTCGTGACGAGAGCTTCCGCAGCTGGTTCCACGCACCGATGTGCACGCTGTGCTCGAGCCCGTGGATGGGCAAGAGTCGCGGCATTTGACTGCTACTTCGCAGCGTGAGCACCACAGTCGGGCGAGAGCTCCGCGGTCTGCGCGTACACACGGCTCGTGAAACGGCCTTCTGGGCCAACGCGCCGGTGGTCGCGTCTTCGACGTGGCCGCGGGAAGCCACTGCCCTCCGGGAACTGGTCGACGAGCTGAGCGATGCTGCGCTGGGGCTGCGCGGGACGACGTTGGTCGTGGGAGCGGGTGTCCATGAAGCACTGCTCGCGCGTGAGGTCGCATATTGGTTGAGTCACCTCACGAGCAGCGCGCATCTCCGCGCGCTCGGCAGCGGTGCGCATGTCGGAGCCGAGCTCGCAGCAGTAAACCCACTCGGCCTCGTGCCCCGGCGCGACGATGCGTTCGCGAGCGCGTGGGCCTGGGACGGTCCGACTGAAGGGCTTTCGTTGCGGCGCGCCGCTCGCCTCGCCGATCGCGTACTCGTGGTAGTCGGTGCCGGCACGCTCTCGATCAGTGACGCGGCGCGGCTGTGCACATCGCTCGGTCGTACGTCCGGAGTCGGCCTGCTCCTCGTGGGATTGAACGCCGAGCTCGCGCGCCTGCCGGACCGTGCGGGCGAAGCAAAGCGCTTCTGGACAGCGAATCCAGCCTGAGTCGCGGAACCGAGGGCCCGTTTTTTCCCGAATGGGCCGCCGCCGCAGTGCCGGAGGTGGCGCTGCGATCCACCAAACAGGGCCCTGAGCAGTTTCCGAATTGCTTTGGGCAATGGCGGTCCAAAGCTCGCGCGATCGCAAAATCGACGCTCTCGCAAAATCGAGGTTCGACAAAAAACGCTGCATTTGCTGCGTGCGCGCGCGAGTCGACGCGAAATCATCGACTCGTGGTTGCGCGCTTGGTAACCGTGAGTGGCAGTCGGAAGTCGACCGAATCGGAGTGCGATTCGCGATTTTTGTATTGCTTATTGGCGGCGACGACTATTCTGCCCGCATGGAAAATGAAATCGTTACGGTCGACAGTTTTCGCAGGTGGACGAAGGATCGCCTGAAGGGCCTCAAGGTTCTTCAAAAGCAACTGTCCAAGAGCAGCGCGGATCCCGATGCCGTGGTGAAGGGCTTGGACGACGGTTGGAAGGATTTTCGCAAGAAGGCGCGCGCGCTCAAGGCGCAGTCGCGCAACGCAGCGAGCTACAAGAATCGCCTGGTCAAACAGGCGACCCGCGATTCGAAGCGCTTCACCAAGATCTTGGCGCAGCTCACGGCCAAGTAGACTGGCTCGTACGGCACGGTCGCGTTCCGCGCGCGACCGTGGTCCGTATGCAGTGAGTTCGAGTTACCAGCAGGTGTTCGTCGCGCCAATCAGGCTGACCACGCCGTTGTCCAGTGCGTGCGCCGGGTACGACATGACGAAGTTGTAACACATCTCGGTATCCGACGACTCGCCGAAGGGCACGCCGCGATCCGTCGTGTTGTTGAACGTGCAGATCGCCGTCAGCGTATCGCCCGGATTCAGATCGTGCGACTGCATGTAGTGGATCTGATAGTTGAAGTCGAACGGCTTGTCGAACACGGTTTCCTTCGTGCCGTTCGCGCGGTTGATCACCGCCTTCATGTTGGTTCCGAGCTGGTGCATGTGCGGCCAGAAGCCGATGATCTTGATCGGATCGGTGGCGTTCATACCCGTGCGGAGGGGATTGCACGTGCCCTGGAACGTGCTGGTTTGGCGCGCCGGCATGCCCCTGCCGCCGAACCAGACGTTGCCGTTGAGGTCCTCGGTGCCCACCCACGTGATCGAGGCGACGTGTTTGCGTGCGTTCGCGGGCACGGTGCAGACCTGGACCGACGAGATGTCGGTCGTCGGCGCGCTATCCTGGTTGTAGTAGTGCCACTGGATGTCGATCTTGTTCCCCCTGGGCGGCAGCTCGAAGCCGACACCTTCCGGCATGACCATGTTCGCACCACCCACCGCCCAACCTGCGATCAGCTGAGCGTTGACGCCCAGCAGCGTGGGTAGCGGCGCGACCTTGTAGCTGCCGGCTGGATCGAGCTCGTCGCTCGAGAACATCAGCCAGTGGTGGATCACCTTCTTGTTGTCGTATTTCGCACCGTAGCGCGTGCCGAGCGAGCCGCTGGGCCAGGGCGCATCGTAGTAGAACTGCACGTAGTGCTCGCCGAGCGGCACTCGATAGGGCGTGGTGTCGGTCGCCGACTGCCCGTTGTGCACCGGGAACTCGTAGCAAGTCTCGCCGGGCAGCGGCACGAGCGGCTCGAAGGTCAGCGGCACCGACGGCGCGGGCGCCTCGCACTTGTCCGTCGCGTTGCCCGGCTTCATGCCGGCCGAGAGCCAGCCATCGAGTGCGGCCATGTCCGCCGCGGGCATGGTGCCTCCGGGCGGCATCGGTTTCGCCTTGTCGTGGATGCGCAGCTTGACCTGCTCGTGCACCTTCATCGCCGGCATCGACTTCGCGGGTTGCATGAAGTCGTCGTAGCTGACGAGCGGCATCGGCGCGCCTCCGACCGGCATCGCGCCGTGACATGTCCCGCAGTTCTTCGCGATCGCAGCCGAGACGTCACACGGCAATACCTTCCCGGACGCGACGGGTGGGACATCCGGCTTCGCCATCGGCGCGGGCATCACGGGCATCGCCGCGGGCGGCGTGGGCATGATCATCGCTCCTGTCCCTGGCACGGGAATGGGCGCGCCCGCTCCAGCCACATCCACCGGAATGCCGGGATTCGGCGGCGCTGCACCGCCCGATGCCCCAGTGACCCCGGGCGTGTCAGAACTGCTGCTCGTTTGCTCGGACTCGCAGCCACCGGACGCGAGCGCAAACGCGAGCGTGGCACTTCGAGCGATGAGTTTCCGGAACATGGATCGCACCTCCGTTCGCAATGGTGTGGGAAAGCCATTTCGACGCGAGTTATTCCGTGTGACCGGTTTTGGTTGTCGGCTCACTGCCGATCGGACGGCTCCGACTTCAGCAAGGTCGGCGCAAAGCCACCGGCGATTCCGAGCTGAATCGTGTGGATCAGCTGATCGAAGTAGATGTTGTAGTAGTCGTGGCCGAGGTAGTAGCCGACGTACACGCCGAGATCGATGCCGGGCACGGTCATCGAGTACGAGATCGACAGCGGGAAGCGCTCCAGCTCGCGCACGAACGGGTTGTCCGAGGAGCGCAGGAACTCGTCGAGGATCGCAGTCAGGCGCAGGCTGACTTGGCCGTGTAGCGGCAGATCTGCGATCAACGTCGAGGCCAAGTTCAGGCGGTACAGGCCGTAGCGGCCTTCGAGCTCTTCGTCCTGGTTGAACCCCGGATGCCACTCGAAGCCGAGGCTGCTCCAGCCGAGGAAGCGCCCCGAGAAGCCCGTGAGGTAGAGCGTGAACTCGAAGTAGTTGGTCGAAAAGCTGCCGTCCTCATGGTTGATCGACCCGTCAGGCGCGAAGAACGGGCCGGCCTGGCCGTTCGAGTGATGGCTGAGCATCACGCTGCCGTAAAACGTCGGTGTGCCGCTCACGCGCTGCTGAAACCATGCGTACGCGGTGATGCGCGGCATGAAGCTCGGTGAGCGCACGGGTGTGGACTCCTCGTTGAACATGCGCAGGACGATCTTCGGCGTGAGGACCACGGCAAACGGCCAGCTGTCTTGATTCACGAAGAAGTGCGGGGCGATGTTGCATTCGAAGATCAGCGGCGGCAGGCCGTGGATCGGGATCGGGTAGGCGAGATAGCTGGTTTCGAGGTTGGCGCGGACGACGTCGGCGGTGCGCAATTCCTGGGCCGCGGCCTGCTGTTTCTGCTGCTGCGGGTGTTGGGGCTGACCGGAGGCCCCGCCGGGCTGGGCCGCGCTTGCGGTCGGGAGCAACAGGCCCAACAGCGCTGCGCCGCACAGCGCGAATGAGCTCCGGCGCCGCGCGCTGGCATGTTCGTTGCCGTCCGAGGTCGACGCCGTGCACATAGTGGTGCCCCACTACGTACGCGCGGATTGCTGGGCGGGACCTCTTCAGGCTCGCGGAGTGTCGAGGCGACGCAAGTACTTGCCGATCAGCTCTCGGTCGATCCGATAGCCCTTCAGGTCCTCTCGAGTCAGGTGCTCGAGCGTGTTGCCGACGGCAACCTTGGCGCGATTCGCGGTGGACTCGATCCAGGTCTTGCCTTGCCCGGGGATCTCCTGTGTGAACAGGTGCATCAGGCTTCGGATGTGATCGTCGTTGGTCTCGTTGGCGTAGCTCGCCAGCCGCGCGGTCCACTCTCGGTAGGGGATGAGCTTGACGTCCATCCCGAGCGCGTTGACCTCTCCCGTGTATTCCACCAAGCCCACCGGCTCTGGATGCACCATGTTGTAGACCCGGCCGATCGACCTCGACGTGCTGGCGATGCGCACCATCATCCGGCTCAACAGATCCACCGGGATGAAGTCCACCGTGGTCTCGAGGTGCGGCAGACAGTTCATGCCCACCATCGCGTGGAACAGGATGGACAAGACATCCGACTTGTTCAGGTGACCCGTTTCACCCGAGCCCGCGATCTCTCCGGGCCTGAGGATGCAAACAGGCAAACCTCGGCTCGAGGCGATCGTCACGAGTCGTTCCGCCACCCACTTGCTCTGCGCGTACCCGCCGAGCGGTGGATTGTCGCAGCGCTGCACGAACTCTTCGGTGATCTCACTGCGGCCATCACGCAGGCTGTTGAACAGAGCGACCGTCGAGACATAGACGACGGGCTTGATCCTCTTCGCGCAGGCGAAGCGTAGAACTTCCTCCGTGCCTCGGACGTTGCCTTCCTTCAACGCCCGATACGGTTTGACGAAGTCCACGATGGACCCGTTGTGGTAGATGATGGCGATGTCTCTGCTCAGCGTGTCGTACTCACTCTCGAGCATGCCCAGCCGCGGCATGGCCAGATCGCCGAGCACCGCGGCGAGACGTTCGCCGTATTCCGGCCTCCAGATCTGGTAGCCCTTCAGGTTCTCGACCACGCGAGCGATCCCGTGCTCCTGACTGTTCGCGCGAACATGACAGTGAATGACTGCCGCCGTTTGTTCCAGGAGCTCTCGAACGAGATGCGCTCCCAGGAACCCGGTCGCACCGGTCACGAGGATGTTCTTCGGGCGCTCTTCGAACACGAATGTCCGGCCATCGGCTGCGATCTCGGGTGCCAGCTTCGCTTCCGCCTCCAGGTCGATCGCTCCAACCCCGTCGTCGAACGTGCCGTGCTGCAGGTAGTGGTCTATCTGGTACGCGACATCGCGCACGATCGGACTGCGCAGGAAGACCAGGTGGTCGAATGAAATGTCGAAGGTCTGCTTGATGCGCGAGATGATCTTCACGACATCGAATGATGTCCCGCCCACGTCGAAGATGTCCTCGTCGACGCCCAGGCCATCGATCTCGATCACGTCGCAGCAGATTTCGACCAGCTTGACCTCGGTGTCGGTCGTCGCCGCCGCTCTGGCTCTGCCATCACTCGCTCCCGCCTTCCTGGCCGTGCCGAGCTCCGCTTCCACGTCGACCAGCGCGCCATGGCGCTTCCAGGTCGTGTTGAGGAACTCCGCGTGCAAGTGCCCCGGCCTGCGGTCGTCCGACCGAGCCGTGCTGCTCGCGACCTCTTCGGTGCCCGCCTGGTGCTCCAGCACGTCGAAGAAGGCCACGGCCTGGGCAACTGCCGTCGGCACGACATACTGCGCGCCGCCAGGGCTCGCGACCTTGTACGGGCCGGCGACCTGGTCCAGGCAGTCCATGACAGGCTGATTCTTTGCCGTCTTTGTCGTGAGGATCTTGAGTCGTTCACAGCTGCGCGCTGCCGCGATCGATCCAAGTGTCGCGATCATCCTGTGCTCGACGCCCTTGCCCAATGCGCGGCAGCTCAGGAGGAAGCTGTCGAGCACGAGCTCGTCGGCCTCCGGTCGGTAGATCAGCACCCCGACCAGACCATAGTCACCGAAGCGGTCTCGAACCTTCACTGTGGAACAACCGTATCCGCCGTCGAGCAGCGCGGATATTTCGGCTTCGGACCGCCGGATCGTCGTCGTATTGAACTGGTTGGTCCGGTACGTCAGCTGCGATACTCGCATCAAGTCGTCCTGGCACAGCTCCTCGATCTCGACCTGCAAGTCGAGGTTTTCGATGAACGTCCGGTAGGACGCGAAGCTCCGCCTGTACTGCTCTCGCTCCGCGTTCTCCTTGTACAGCTGGGTGCGCTGTTGGTCCTCTCTCGTCCCGGAGTCGCGATCGAAGAGCCACGTGTGCTTCAAGAACCTCGGGACTTCGTCGTCGGAGCTCGGGAACTGCAGGGCGAGCACCTCGGGGCAGCCCGATGTGACCTCGGCGCACTCCGCCGGGTTGTCGTCGATGAAGACGAAGCTGTCCAAACCGAGGTTCAGCTCGAGCGCGAGCTCTTGCAGGTTCTCCGACTTGGGCTGCCAGTTGATCCTTCGAGACACGATCTGGTCGAGCTGCAAGACCATGTCCGAGCGCTTCGCAAAGACCTCCAGCACGTCCTGTTCCGAGTTCTTGCTGCACAGGCACACGAGCATCCCCGACTGCTGCAGCCCGACGAGTAGCTGCTGGAAGGCGCGTGATGACTCGCCGAGTACGATGCCCTCCACACCATCCTCGCCTACGACCCCCTTCCACAGGGTATTGTCGCAGTCCACGACGACGACCTTGTACTTCTGGGTGGTCTGGATGGAAAAGATGCGTCGAGCGACTGCCGTGCCGAGCGAGACGTAGAACGAGTCGGTATAGGGGATGTGGCCGAGGTCGTCTCGAGTCGCGTCGTAATAGGACTCGATGTCGTATGCCGACAGGATGGTCGAGGACGTGATCAGGGAGACGCCCTTGATCGCTTCGAGCTCCTGCTGCAAGCGCGCTTCGACGCGGGCGGTGAGGCTGCTCCACTCTGGATTCGAGCCGGGCGTGATCACGACGATCGTACGCGCCGCCAGAGCCTGGCACGCGTGTCGTAGCTGGTCGAGGAAGTCCGAGACGTTGCGGTCCAGCTCGGACGCGGCCTGCTCGAGGTCCTGCGCCGTGCCCGAGGTCCAGTCCTCCGGCCGGATCATCAGGACGTTGTAGCCGTCCTGGTTCCTGTGGAACGCGCTCGTCGGGTCGACCAGCTGCTGAAAGACCTGACCCTGTGGGCAGAACTGGATGCTCGATCGGGCCTTGAGCTTGTCCATCCAGAAGTGGAGCGCTCTTTCGACTGGCTCCGAGACGAACGTCGAGGCTATCTGGATGGTCTGCCTGCGTTGGAAGATCTTCGATGAGAAGATCGTGCTGAGCCGCGTCTCGGGATTGGAGATGATCAAGTCCAGGATGGATTTGAACTTGGCCAGCATGTCCGAGATGGTTTGCTGTTCGAACAGGCTGTCCGCGTATTCGATGGACAGCGCTTCGCCGGCGGCGTGCTTGATCACCGTGAAGAACAGGTCGACATCGATGGTGTCCCGCCCGGTCTTGATCGGGCGCGAGAAGACACCGGGGATGTTCGTCTGATAGACGCTGCTCAGATAGGTCAGCACGACCTTGAGCGGTCGCTGCTTGTGGCCGATCTCCTTGCGCAGGATGTCGATGATGTCGATGATCGGCACGACCTTCGTGGTCGTGTCGTAGAGCGACAGCATCAAGCGAGCGAAGATCTCGCTGAAGCTGGGGTCTCCAGCTAGATCGACGATCGCGACCGATTGGTTGGCGAATGTGCCGATGACCGACCTGGTTTCGTCGAAATTGCGGTTGCCCAGCGGGATGCCGATGACCAGCTTCTCGTTCTCGGTGTATCCGTGGACGAGGGTCGATAGGCCGGCCAGGTACAGGACGAACTTGTTGAGGTTGGTCGCCCGGCAGAACGCGCTGATGTTGGCTTGCGTGTCGGATTCGAAGTCCAGCACCTCCGACAGGCAGCCGAAGGATTGCTGGCTGGGGTTCGGACGGTCATAGGGTAGCGCGAGCGGAGAGCAATTGTTCTTCAGCGCGTCTCGCCAGAATTGCAGGTTGGTGTCGAGATACTCCTGCGAGAAGAACTCCTTCTCCCACGAGCTGAAGTCGACGTAGCGCCTTGTCAGCTCGGGGAGGATCGGCTGCCGCTGCTCGAGCAGCGACGTGTAGATGGTCGATAGCTCGTCGAGGAAGATCTTGATCGACAGAAAATCGGCGATGATATGGTGAAAGGCGAGCAGGAAGACGTGCTTGTCGCGTGCGCACCTGATCAGCAAGAATCGGTAGAGTGGCCCGGCATGGAGATCGAACGGCTGCTTGAGATCTTTCTCGATCAGCTTGTCGATGCGAGCTTGTCGCGCCACATCGTCCAGATCCGAGAGGTCGTGCTGCGCGAGTGCCACTACCGCGTTCGGTAGGACTACCTGGACGGGGTTGCCTTCGACTTCTCGTACGACCGTGCGCAGGCTCTCATGGCGCCTGACAAGGATCGGCAGGCACTCCTCGAATATCACCGTGTTGAGAGGACCCTCCATGTCGAGGCCCACGGGGATCGAAGCGGAACGCACCTTCTCCGAGAACCGTTCGACCGCATAGAAGCGGTTTTGTTCGAGCGAGAGGGGATACCAATCTCGGTCTCCCACGGACGGCAAGCTGGGCCGAGCCTTGTTAGTCGGATTTTCCATCGTTCTCACTGTCGGGGGCCCGGGCGTGTGAATACCGACCAGTCACTGCCGACGTTGGAGCGAGCACGCTACTGCGTCTGCTCCACAGGAGCCATGGGAGCCCGAGTTGGTAAAACCTTGGCGTTCTAACGGCGCGCGGCTACGAGGTAACCGTGAACCGGCCGGCTCCGCTCCGTGCGTAACACCGCGGGCTCGAGCGTGGTCACCGTGAACGCTGCGCGGGCGAGCGCGTCACGCAGGTACGCTTGCGAGTGACTGTATCGACCGATCGGTTGCAACGCGAAGCTGCCTGCTTCGAGCGCCTCGACCGTGAACACCAACCACCCACCGGGGCGCAGTGCGCGCTGCGCGGCACGGGTCACCGGCTCGAGGTCGCCGAAGTAACAGAGCGTGTCGGCGGATACGATGAGATCGAACGCGTGCTCGCGTGCCTGGATAAACTCTGTCAGCTCCGCTCGATGCAGCGCGTCGTACGAGCCGCGCTCGCCGGCCTTCTGCAGCATGCCCTCAGAGAGATCGACGCCGCACAGGTGCCGCGCGAACGGTCGCAGCAGCGAGGCGCACAAGCCGGTACCGCAACCTGCGTCGAGCACGTCGAGCTGCGAGCGCGGCTCACCGCAGTGCTCGCACACGGCGTTGCCGACGAGCTCCGGACCGCGGTAGCCGAGCCCGCCGAGGCGTTGATCGAAGCTCTCCGCGAAGCCGTCGAAGGCCGATGCAACGAACGCGTCGGAAGCGCGCGCGGGCACGCCTTCGCCGGTGCATGCCGCCAGGTAGTGCTGCGCCGTAGCGTCGTCGGGCTCGGCGGCCAACCAGTCGCGAAATAGCTGCGCTGCCTCGGTGAACCGTTCGAACAGGCACAGCAGCATGGCGGCGTGGTGGCGTGCGTTCGCGTGTTTGGGTGCGAGATCGAGCGCCTTGCGGTATTGCTGCAGCGCTTCTTCGTAGCGTTTCTGCTGCTCCAACACGCGGCCGTAGCCGTAGTAGGTGTCGGCGCATCCCGCATCGAGCTGCAGCGATTTCACGAAGGCCCGTTCGGCTGCCGCGTAGAGGTTCTGCAGGCGCCGCATCACGCCGATGTTGTTGAGCAGCTCGGCCGTCTCTCCGCCGAGCTGCACGCAACGCTCGTACGCGTCGGCGGCCTCGTCGAAGCGTCGCTGCTCGAGCAGGACGTTCCCGAGGTTGTGGTACAGCCCGGGGGCGTTTGGCGCGACCTTGACTGCTCGTTGCAGGTACGAGACTGCCAGTGCGCCGTGGCGCTGCTGGTGCTCCAGAATGCCCATGAACTGCAGCGCGTCAGCGTGCTCCGGCGCGGCCTCGAGCACGGCGGCGTAACACTTGTACGCATCGTCGAGCAGGTTCATGCGGTGCAGGCGCGTGCCGAGCAGCATTGCGTCGTCGAGCGTCATCGGCTGGCTCGGATCGACGTTTTCTTCTTGGCTCGACATGGTGCGCGTGCATCAGGCGTACGCCCTTGCTGCGCGCGTGGCAAGCGACCCATGTGTCGGTGTCAGGGCGTGCACATCCCTGGTGGTCCATTGTTTTCGACCATGTGGTTTCCGGCTGGAAACCGTGTGAGCAGGCTTGCGATCTCACACTGAGGCAGCGACGTGTTGTCCTTGAGCTCGAACCACAAGCCGAGCGTTTGTAGGCCCGCTAACCCATCGAGCTCTTCGAGCTCCGGATTCCCGATGATCTCGAAGTAGGAGTCGACGCGCTCCAGAGTCTCGAGGCCATGCAAGCCGGCGAGGTGCGGGTTGCCGGTGATGTGCACGGCGCCGGTCACGGTCTGGATGTGCAGACCTCGCAAGTCGAGCAGCGCGGCGTTGTCCGCGATCCTGAGTCCACTCAGGCGTGTCGCGCGTTCGAGCCCCGCGAGGTCGGCGAGCTTCGCGTTGTTGCCGATGTCGAGCTCGTAGAGCAGCTCGAGAGCGGGCAAGCCATCCAGGCTCGTCAACTCCGGGTTGTCGCCGATACCCAACCAACCCAGGGTGCGCAGGCTCGGAAACATGCCGAGGCGTTCGAGCCCAGCGTTGCCGGTCACCAGGAGACCGGTCAGGTCTTCGAGCGCGTCCAGGCCATCGAGGCTCTTCAGCAGTGGATTCTTCTCGATCAGCACGCGTACCTGACCCTGCGGGTCCCCGGCGCTGCGCAGCGCACCCAACCCGTGCAGGCTCTCGAGCCCGATGTTGTTCACGAGCTCCAGTATCGGTGCTACCTCCACGCCCTCGAGGCCGCTCAGATCGCGGAGCTTGGAGGTGTTTGTGATCGAGAGCTTCGTGTTCGACGCGAACGAGATGCCGCTCAGCTTCTCGAGCATCGGGTTGCCATCGACGAAGAGTAGCCAGACGTTCTGCGCTGCGGTTCCAGTCAGATCTTTGAGCTGCGCGTTGTCCTTGAGTGTCAAGGTATCGAGGCTCGTCAGCTGATCGAGTCCGGATAGATCAGTGAGACCATCGCAGTGCGTCAGCGAGAGAGCGCTGGCACTCACCAGACCGTGCAGGCCGTTCAGGTCCGACAGTGCCGGCAGCCGCTCCAGCGTCAGCTCCCAGACTTGCGTGCGGTTTGCATCGAACAGCCCCTCCAGGCTCGTCAACAGCGGGCTGCCGCTCACGCTGACTGACAGCGGCCCCTGTCGGCCGCTCCAACCAGCGGTCGAGCGCAGGCCGGCATTGTCGACGAGTGAGAGGGAGCGGACGTCCGCGCTGGCGAGACCCGTCAAGTCCTGCAGTGCATCACAGTGGTCGAGCTCCAGGCGGCCCTCTTGCAGGTGACCCAGGCCGCGCAGATCGACGAGCTTGGGGAGCGCCCGCAAGGTGGCCTGGCTCAGACTCGGCGCCTCGGCCAGTGCCTGCAGCTCCAGGAGCTCGGGGTTGTCGACGATCAATACGCTCCTCGCGACAGTCGAAGCCGACAGGCCGTCGAGCGAGCGCAGCGCCGCGTTGCCCGTGAGCGTGAGGTACTGCCAGCGCGCTGCACCCAGGCCTTCGAGATCCTGGAGCTTCGCCAGGTGTTCGAGTGTGAGGTCGCCAGAGCGGAGCTCGCTGAGCTCGTGCAGCGCGTGTACCTCTTCGAGCTGAGGCAGGTTGCGAATCGTCAACGAGCGCGCCGCTCGCAACGCACCGAGGCCGTCCAGGCTCTTCAGCTTCGCACTGGCCTCTGCCGCCGGACCGATCACCAGATCACCGCCGATGTCCGTGAGCTTCTGCCATGCCGTGAGGTTCGTGATCTCGCCGGAAGCCAGCTCGAGACCTTGAAGTGTCTTCGTGCACTTCTCCAGGCGGTCCACGTCGGCCTGACTCTGCGCCTGGACCGCGCAGCCCAGAAAGCCATCGCGGCACGGCAGCTGTCCTGCATCGCAGCCGACGTACCCGAGCCGAGGCGTCGGCTCGGGCAAGCTCTCTGAGCGATACGGGCTCGGCGTCAGCTTGCCGTAGATCGTCTCCAGCGCCGGAAACGGCAGGACCGGATCGCTGATCAGATCGCCCCACACGCGCCGCAAGGAGCGAAAGCGATCGGGAGCTTGCAGCATCCCGGCGTGTAGCTCGAGCGTTCCGCCGACCTCGACGAGTTGCTGCAGTCCGTCGATGTCCGCAACTGCCTTCTTGGTGCTGCCAATTCGCAGATCGCCACCGACGCAGCGCAGCTTTCCGAGCCCGTACGCCGACCTCACTTGCGAGTCACAGCTGCCATTCGGGCAGCGGTACAGGAGCTCGAAGGATCCATCGATGACGACCAGCTGGTCGAGTTGGTCGAGATCGATGTTAGAGCGCCAGCTCAGCGACCGAGCGATCCTCACGCAGCCTTTGACGGTCTTGAGGTCGTAGATCTCGCCGCCGCGATAGACGCCGTCGGGACAGTTGGGGTTGTCGGTGGTGATGCCGCTGGTGGCTGCGGCGGCGAATGCACAGGGCCCAGCGGACGCGGGCGGTAGCTCGTCAGAGACCACCGGCGTTTTATCGCCGGGCTGGGAGGTGCCGGAGTCCTCGGCGGCGCCCGCATCCATGCCGGTGGATGCCGCATCGGCGGTGGATGCTGCATCGGCGGTGGATGCTGCATCGCTCGACGCCGCGTCGCTGTCCATTGCCGCGTCGTGATCGTCGGTTGTGGAAGCATCGACCTCTTCCGCGCTCGAGTCCACGTCGCGCTTCGCAGGCCTTGGTCGGTGTGTGTTGCTCTCGCAGCCTGCAGCCACCCCCACGAGCATCAACAGCACACAAGCCGTAAGTCGAGGTCGCATGACACTCATCCTCACTCAGTATAGTTGCAGTTCGCGTGCCAGGGCCGCCTCACTGAAAGCATTGAGGATTTCGAAGTGCCACTTCGTGCCGCGGGGGCGTCAGCGCGTGTAACAGAGATGCGGGGTGGTGAACTGGAACATCACGTCCGTGCCTGCGGGCTCGGTCAAGTGAGTCATGTCTGACTGGATGAGCGTCTTGGGATCGATGTGCTGCGCGGCGATGTAAGTCGGCCAGCCGTGAAAGTTGTCCTGCAACGTGTAGCCGTACTTGTTCACCTGCTCGGGGATCACCGACTCGTTCATGAAGCAGTCCCAGTCCGACGGTGTCGGGTTCTTCGGACACGACACCGGCACGTCGGAGATCACGAAGTCGTTCTGGATCAGCACTTGCGGTGCCTTGTACCCCGCGGACATCGCGCGCTGCACTTCGCTGCAGCGCACCTGCGGGACCTGCTTGCCGTCGTACGTGCGATAGTTCTCGAATGCCGCGCAGCCCTGGGTGAAGGCCTGCAGGATATAGCCGTAGTCGACGTGGTCGCCGTAGACGTGAAAGATGATCAGGTCGGGCTTCCAGGCGAACACGTCCTCGGGCAAGCGGTTGTACTGCTTGCCGTCGATGGACCAGGCCTCGTGACCGATCAGGCACTGCGAAGAACAGCCCCCGCGCGCGTGCTCCTCCATGACCAGCTTGCCGCTCGGGTACGTCTGCTGGAGCCAGTCCTTGGTCTTCGACCACCAGGCTTGCTCGGAGATCGATTGCCCGTAGACCAAGATCCGCACCTCGTCTTGGGTCGTCGCGAGCCGCTGGATCGCCGCGAAAGCGGGGTGCGCTGCCGGCTTGATACCACCGCACGCAACCCCGCCCATGCCGCCGCTGCCAGCTGCGGGCGCAGCGCCTCCGGTGCTCCCGGCGACAGGCATCCCTGCGCCGCCGCCGGCAGCAGGCACGCCAGCGCTTCCAGCTGCAGGAGAGCCCGCACCCGCACCCGCACCCGGCCCGCCTGCCGCCGAGCTGCCAGCCTCATCGACCACAGCGCCATCGGCGCCGCCCGCACCGGCAGCCTCCGCCGTTCCGCTATCGACGGCAGCCTCGCCCTCGGCGCCGGCGCTCCCCGAAGCCTGCGCGCGCGGATGCGCGGGTTGCCCCTGCGAACACGCCACGACCAGCAGCACACAACATCCAAACGAACGCCGACTCCAGCGGGCGATGGCGATGTTCATGTCCGTGCCGGGGATTATGATACGTCGCGAGGCCGTGCGACAGATCGAAGATATCCCAGCCAACTTGCCGGCGCGGCTCGGATCGCGGTTGCGGAGCGCCCTGCGTTCCACCTGGGCGCGCAAGTCGCGGGCGCCCACGGAACCGTCCCTGCATCAGCTGGCGCATGAGCGGGTAGGGCAGGTTCTGCGCGGCAAATACCGCCTCGATAGCGTGCTCGGCGTCGGCGGCATGGCCACGGTCTACGCCGCCACGCATCGCAATCGCAGGCGCTTCGCCATCAAGCTGCTGCACACCGAGCTGTCCCTGGCGGGCCTGATCCGCGAACGCTTTCAGCGCGAAGGCTATGTGACCAACTCCGTGGACCATCCGGGTGTGGTGGCCGTGCTCGACGATGACGTGACCGAGGATGGAGCGGTGTTTCTGGTCATGGAGTTGCTCGACGGCATGAGCGTCGAGGCGTTGTGGGGCAAACACAGTCGCGTGCTGTCCGTCCAGGCGGCTCTCTCGATCGCGGACCAGCTGCTCGACGTGCTCACGGCCGCGCACGCGAATGCCATCCTGCACCGCGATCTCAAGCCCGCGAACCTGTTCGTGACGCGCGATGGAACGCTCAAGGTGCTCGACTTCGGCGTGGCGCGCCTGAGAGATGCGGGTGCCGACGCCACGCAGACCGGCGTGGCGCTCGGAACACCTGCCTACATGGCGCCGGAACAAGCCTTCGGTCGTGCCAGTGAGCTCGATGCGAAGGCCGATATCTGGGCGGTCGGGGCGACGCTGTTCGAGCTGATCTCCGGACAAAACGTGTTCGAGGCAGACGGCAAGCAAGCGCTGATGGCTGCGCTCGCGTCGCGGCCGGCTCGGCCCTTGCGCAGCGTGGCGCCGCAGGTGCCCGAAGTCGTGGCGCAGGTGATCGATCGCGCACTCTCGGTCGACAAGCAGGCGCGCTGGCCCACTGCAGGTGCGATGCGCGACGCGCTCCAATCGGCTCACGCCGCGGCCTTCGGAGCTCCCGTCAGCGGGGCACCTTCGCCCGTGCTCGCCGAACTACTCGCCACCGAGGCGCGGCCTGCACGCCACGCGCTCCGCTCGCGAGGTTTCCCGCGCGTGACATGGCTGCTCGCACTGCTGCTTTTGCTCGCCCTCGGTGTGGTGTGGCTGCTGGTCAGGGACTGATGCCCATGCCCTTCCAGCTCAGACCGTCGTTCTCCCAGCCAGAGGGAGCGCCGAGCGGTTGATTCACCATGAAGGCTTCGATCTTCATCAGCTTGCCGGACTTGACCTTGAACAGCTCGGACAGGTGCAGCGTGCGTGAGCCGCCCAGGCCCATCGGGATCTGGAACAGGATGTTCGCGAACACCACGCCGCGCTCTTCGTCGACGATGATGTAGCGCCGCGTGACTTCCTCGATGTAGCTGAACATCGCCAGGTTCTTGATGCCGGAGCCGCTGGCGGTCGTGGCGCCGTTTTCGTTGCGGACCGCGCTCGAGTCGACGGGTATGGCCGAGCCATTTCCGCTCTCGATGCCCTGGAAGTACGTGTCGACGATCTCCATCATCTTCATGCGCGGCGAGCGCTCGGACATCTCGAGCGCCATGTCGAACATCGGGTCGTTCATGCGCAACGCGCTGGGCGAGAAGAACGTCGCCTGACCCTGGCGCGCGACGATGGTCTCGAGCTCCGCGACCTTACGATCTACGACCTTCATGCGGTACGACAGCAGCACCACGCCCGCGCTGTCATCGAGCACGACATAGCCGCCCGTCTGGCCCTTCGCCGCTTCGCTGAAGTCCTGCCGGTACGTGTTCAGCTTCATGGCGACCTTCCACAAGCCATCGGTCAAGGGCAGGTCCTTGCCGTTCTCGGTGAAGCGAACCTTGTCGGCAGTCGCGAGGCGCTTCGCGTCGCGCGCCGTCAGCGCAGTCAGGTAGTCGGTGTTGATCTGAACGAGGCACGCACGATCGCAATCCGCGGTCCCGCCGCTCCCAGCTGCAGGCGCACCCGCGCTCGAGCCCGCGCCCGCACCCGGACCGCTCGCACCCGCTGCACCTGCGCCTGCGCCGGCACCCGCACCCGCCGCGTTGCTCGGAGCGCCCGCGACAGGCGGCATCGCAGCGGATCCCGCTCGACTCACGCTCGATCCAGCGGTGCCGCTACCAGCTGCGCTCATACCCGCCGCGCCGCTGCCGGCCCCGGCGACGGCAGGCGCGCCCGCACCTGCGCCTGCAGCGACCTGCGGCTGCTCGGGGCTCATGGTGCCGGGGGTCGGTACTTCCGAGTCGGAACAACCGAACGCAGCCCACGACAGGACGACCAGCAATCGTTGCGGCGAGGAATACAAACGCTTGGTCATGGCATAGCTCGAGATGAGAAGTGATGGCCCTGTGAGTTTAGTCAGCTGCCGAGTCTGGTGACCTTGAACATTCGTGTTTGCACGACTACTGCGACTTGCAAGCAGTCATGCAAACCAACTTCAGTCGCTGGCTTTGCGTCGCATCCCTCGCGTTCGCAGTCGGTTGTGGAGACGACGACCACCCGAAGCCGAAAGTGTCCGCGCAGCGCAGCGGCACGGGTGGATCGAGCGACAGCGCCGGTGCGAGCGCGGGCACGACGGCGGGCGAGGGTGGAGCAGGTGGTGCCGCCGGCCGCCGAGCCAACAGTCCGCTCAACTGCCCTGCGCGACCTCCCTCGGAGGTCAAGTGCGGCGGGCAGACGTGTCCGACCGAGTACCCGATGCAGAGCAGCCCGTGCTTCGAACCTTGCTGCGTCACGTTCGAAGGTCGAGAGCAATGCGGCCTGCGCGGCACGTCCAGCGCGTTTCGAACCGAATGTGTCCTGCCCGGCGCGCCGGATGACAGCTGCGACGAGGTAGTCCAGTTTCAAGGCTGTTGCGATCTCACCCAACATCGCTGCGGCATCATCGGTGGCTTCGCCCCCGGCTGTCAGACCAAGAGCAGCTTCGTGACGTTACCCACGAACCCGAAGTCGTGCGGTTATGACGACGATGCGGGCGCGAGCGACGGCGGTAACTAACGATTGCGCCTAGGCCTTCGCCGGCGGTTCGGCTTCAGCAGCCATTCGGCCCGGCCGCGTCGCGGCCTCGCGGTACTGCGACGGCGTTTGTCCCGTCCAGCGCCGAAACGCGCGGTGGAAGCCCTGCACGTGCGAGAAGCCGAGGAGCTCCGTGACCTGCTTGATCTGCAGCTCGGGCGCGGCGACGAGCCCGAGCGCGAGCTGATGGCGCAGCGCATCGAGCTGGGCGGTGAAGCAGGTGCTCTCACGTTCGAGGTGACGCACCAGCGTGCGGCGACTGATGTTCATGCGCCGCGCGACCGCGGTGGCCGTGGGCCGTCCGTGGCGGAGCTCGCTCGCGAGCAGCTCGCGCACGCGCAGCGCCGCGCTCGGCATGCCGTTCATCGTGGAGTGACGGCCTTCCAGGTGTTCGCAGTGCAACGCGTGCAGCAGCGGATCGCCGCTGGCGAGCGGCTGGTCGAGCAGCGGCGCCGCGAGCCGGAAGCCGTAGCAGCCGGCGCCGAACGTCAGCGTCGCGTTGTCGAAGCACTGCCGGTACTCGCTCAGGTCGTCCGGCATCTCGTGCGCGAACAGGCATTCGACGCTGCCCGTCTCGACCGCCAGCGTGCGCACGTGGTTGCGGTACCAGACCGCCATGGTGAAGTCGGCGACCGCGCGCGACCAGACCACGCTGTTGTCGAGTCGGATCACCGCCACGTTCCCGGTGATCTCGAGCCGCGGCACCAGCGCATCGCTCAGCATCGCGTGATAGCGCTGGCCGAGCGCGATCGCTTCACGCAGCGTGTTCGCCGAGCGCATTGCAAACTCGAGCGCGCCTGCGCTGCCCACGCAGGTATTGCGCCCGGCCTTGAGCCCGAGGTTGGGGTCACCGGTCCGCTTTACCCACGCCTGGACCGTGTCGTAGGCCAAATGCAGGCTCACGCGCGAGTCCGGGTCGATGGTCTGAACTCGGTCCAGCTTGAGATCGGATTGCTCCGCATAGCCGGCGAGCAGTCGGACGAATGGGCGGATGAATCGAGCGGTACACGACATCTGTTCCATGCAACTGCCTCAGTTCGCGATCGTGTCCCATGTAAAGCCGGACTGACGACCAGATCCTGTCGCGCAGTGGTGGCTCTTTGGGTAACAATCGAGTAGCGAAGCAGACCGTTGGGCTTCCCAACGAGTCGCCAAGGTTTGGGCGCGCTCGGGCTCGGCCAAACTGTAGGATTCTGGTAAGAATCGACGGCCCGGGACGTGCATACCTTGCACTACAGCCAGGGTCGGCGGTCAGGCCGCTGCCTCGCAGCCTGCGCGCCCGGCCAGGTTCGTTGCAGCTGACAGCGGCAGCGTGCAGCTGCCAGCGGCGTCAGGTCCCCGATCGAGAACAGCTAACGAGGTTGCCCCCCTCGTTCACAAAGCGTGCAACTCAGTAACACTATCCGTTGGCTTCGTCGAACAGGCGCAGCGTCTTCTGCACGTCGAATGGCTGTTCGAGCAGTGTCTCGGGGCTCCACTCGCTGCGTTCGATCGCGAAGAAGTCGCCGCCGTACACGTGCAGCGCTGCAGTGAAGCTCGAGAGTGGATTGACGACCGAGTGGACAATGTCGCGACCGAGGTTCACAGCGCTGCGGTCCTCGAGCGTGCGCGCGCCGGCTCGCTCGATGCGGCCTCCCGGCTCGTCGGGCAGGCGACGCCAGAAGACGTTGTCCTCGCGTCCCGTGTAGATGCCGATCACCGCCCACATGCGATGGTCGTGCGGCATCACGGACATGCCCGGCGCCCAGATCACGTTCAGCACGGTGAGCTGCCCCGAGCGATGCAGCGTCTGGATACCCGCTCGCTTCGGCTCGCCCAGCGCCTGGAGCAGCGCGGCCGGCTCGGAGACCGCGCGCTCGACGACTTCGCGCATGGCGCGTTCGGCCGGGGCCGCCGCGAGTGCCGCATGGCAAGCTTCGATCAATCGCTCGACGTCGCGCACGCCGATGAACGTAGCACCGGGAGTCCGTCGCGTCAGTGGATCGGCGGCAGATTCCCGTCGGCATCGCGCTTGGCCATGATCGCTTCGGCCGCACTCATGCTGACGTTGAGCGCCCCACCACCGTTGCTGAGCGAGCACATCAGGCCCTTGCCGTCGCCGCGTCCGCCGCACATCGAGAGCTGCGGCACCATGGTGTTGTTGTTGCGGACGAAGCCGCAGGCGCGATTCTCGATCGACGCGCAGTTCTTCACCTTGTGCACGGCGCCGCCCATGTTTTGATCGCCGGCCTGGGCCGCGCCGCCGAGCTTGAAGCCGTTGCCGTCACCGTTCGTGTTGTTCTGGCTGGGGCCGATCTTGCCGTTCGAGATCGCCCAGCAGTCTTCGATCACGACCACGTCGTCCGAAGCGAACAGGTCCCAGCCATCGTCGGCGTTGTTCCAGGCGCGGCAGCCACGGAACACGTTGCCCGGGCCGATGTAGAGCTTGGCCGCGAAGCCGTCCGCGTTCTCGCCCGCGTTGGCTGCGTCGTAGTTCTCGTACGAGTCGCAGTTGAGCACGGTGTTGTAGGCCGCTTTCATCGCGTCGGCGGCGTCCGAGCTGTTGGCGGTGATCTGGATGCCGGTGTCGCTGCAGCCGTGCGTCACCACGCGCTCGATCGTGTTGTGAGCTCCGGAGATGTGGATGCAGTTGTCGCCGGCATTGATCACGTCGATGCCGCGGATGTGCCAGTAGTTGCCCGAGATCTGGAAGCCGCGCGCGCTGCTCGAGCCGCGCGGCTGCGCCATGAAGTCGAACACCGGGCGCTCGCCTGCTTGCGCGAAGATCTTCATCGGTTTGCCGTCCTCGCCGTTGCGCGAGATCGGGACCGTCTGGCTGACCTTGTACGTGCCCGCGGTGACCCAGATGGTCGACCCGGCCTGGATGCGCTGCACGGCCGTCGCCAACCCGGCGAGCGGCATGGCCTCGGTGCCGGGGTTGCTGTCCGAGCCAGTCGGCGAGATCCACAAATCGCCGGTCGCTCCAGTGGGCCCCGCGCCCGAGCCAGCGCCGGAGCCCGCGCCCGAACCGGCCCCTGCGCCGCCAGCCGCTGCACCACCGCCTCCTGCAGCCACACCCGCTGCACCTGCCCCGGCCGCACCTGCACCCGCTGCACTGGCGCCCGCTGCAC
>DATEOF010000137.1:0-6587 GCA_035274465.1 Polyangiales bacterium | reverse complement strand
GCCGGCCGCACGCCGAAGCTCGCCCGCGTGCACACGCCGACACCCCGCCGCCACCAGCTGCGCGCCGGGCTGCGCCAGCGGCTGCCACCGCGCTACGCCGCGACCCAGCTCCCTCCGACACCCCACCAGAGGCGGCTGCAGCGCCGGAAGGGCCGGCAATCGCGGCCGAACCGGGCTACCTCAGCCTCGACAGCTCACCGTGGTCCGACGTGTTCCTGGGCGGTGAACGCCTGGGCACCACGCCGTTGATCCACGTGCCGCTACCACCCGGCAAGCACATGCTGACCTTGCGCAATCCCGAGCTCGGAGTCTCGACCTCGTACGCGGTGGAGATCCAATCCGGCAAAACGCTGTCGCGCCTGGTGGGGTGGGAACGCCGATGAGACTTGGCTCGCCGGGGTGGGCGGCAGTTGGGTCCAGACAGGCATGCGCGCTCCTGTTGTGCGTGCTGAGTCTCGTGGGTCATGCGCGCGCACAGACCGCGCCGAGCGCAGAGGGGGCCGCGCCGGTCGACAGCGACGCGGGCACGCTACTGGCGATGGCCGAAGACGCGATGACCGAGATCGACTACGCGCGCAGCCGCGATCTCGCCAACGCCGCGCTGGCGCGCGGCAAGCTCGACAAGCCCGGGTTGATCCGCGCCTACCGCTTGATCGCGGTGTCTTCCGCGCAGCTCGGCGACGACGCCGCCGCCGAGCAAGCCTTCATCCGCCTGTTCGCGCTCGAGCCGGACTCGACGATCTCGACGAGGCTGGCGCCCGAGCGGCGCAGCGCGGTGCTGAACGCGCGCGGTTTCTGGAGCGTGCGTCGCGATGCCTTCGGGCTCGACGTGAGCTACGCGCGGCGCGAGCGTCAGATCGAGGTGCGCGTGCGCGATCCGCTCGACTGGGGCGCGCAGGTGCACGTCTGGTTCCGCTTCGGCGATCGCACCTACGAGAAAGAGGTGCAGCCTGCCGCGCGCGACGTGTTGTTCCAGGTGCCGGATATCGGGCTGACCGATCCGCTCGAGGTCTACGCGTACCTCTCGGACGAGCACGAGAACGTGTTGCTCGAGTTCGCGCGCGAGCGCGATCCGTACCTGTTCGGCCTGAGCGACGCCGAGCTCGAAGAGTTTCTGCGCCGCGATATCCGCGGCGGTCAGCCCGGTTCGTACGCCCTGCGCCTGGAGGAGTTGGGCGTCGCGGTCGGCGTGCACGGCTACTTGAGCCTCGAGTTCAAGCCGGTCAACGACACGCCCAGCTTCGATCTGCACCACGCCACGGTGATGATCCGCGCGACCTTCCAGAACTCGGTCTCGCTGGAGATCGCGCTCGAGTGGGAGCACCTGGCGCTCGAGCTCGACGACTTCTACCTGCCGCACGCGTTCATGGACGTGAAAGCCACCGAGTGGTTGATCCTGCGCGCGGGCTGGTTCGAGGTGCCGGTAGGCGCGTTCAACGAGTACTTGTATCCGGACTTCTTGCGCATCACCGGCACAGCGCCGCTCTTCTCGCGCAGCGTGGTCCCGGCGCTCTGGTCCGAGGTGGGTCTGCAGCTGCGCGGTCGCTTCGTGCTGAACAAGCTGACCAACCTGACCTACGCCGCGTTCCTGGTGAACGGCCTCGAGCAGCATGACGACAATCCGAACGACGGCAAGGTGGAGGAAGGCGGCGACATCCGCGACATGCGCTTCCACGCGCGCGACTCGTTCTCGGGTGACAAGGCGGTGGGCGGGCGACTCGGTCTGGAGATCGGCGAGTTCGACCTCGGCGTGTCCGGCTACACGGGCCGCTACACGATCGACGCGAATCGCCGGCTGAGCATCGGCGATGTGGACGCGTCGTACCGCGGGCAGTACTTGACCGTGCGCAGCGAGGCCGCGCTCGCCTGGCAAGAAATCGGCAAGCAGGTTGCGCACAAGTTCGGCATGTACACGCTGGTTGCGGTGCGGCCGATCCTGCACCTGGAGCCGTATACGGAGTACGACTACGTCGATGTGGATGGAGTCACGCACAGCGTGATGCTGGGGATTGCGATCTATCCGTTTCCTGCGGATCGCTCGACGCGACATCTACGGCTGAAGAGCGAAGCGGGGTATCAGTTCCCGGAGGGGATGAAGCGAGTGTTCTTTTGGTTCTTTCAGCTGACGACCGGCTTCTAAGTACAGCGCCCGGACGTGTTCAGCAGTGTTCCTTGTGCCTTGTTGCAGTTCCTCTGTTCTCGTGTTCCACGCCTGCGAGAACGAACTAAGGAACGACGAACTGCAACAAGGAACAAAAAACAAGGCACAAGGAACCGAAAACGGGCTGCGCCGAAGACCAACAGCGCCGCTCTTCGACCCTACGCCAGCACGCGCGCGCGCTCGTACAGCCACGCCATGCCCAGCCGCTGCGTGATCTCGCACGCCCGCCGCCCCAGCGCACGCCCGCGCTCTTGCGCCGAGGCTTCCGGCCTGCCGCGCAACCAGTCGGCGTACTCGTAACAAGTCCGCGCCAGTTGCGGCAGGTGCTCGATGCGCTCGTTCATTGCCAGTGCGGCCTGAAAGTGATCTTCCACGCGGTTGTCGCGGCCGGTCGTCGCGGCCAGCAGCGCCAGGTAGTGCGAGACGCTGCCGTGATGGAACAGCATCAAGTCGGGCGTGTTGTGGTGCGGGTAGGGCGTGAGCAGCTCGTAGAGCTTCTCCGCGCGCGGCTTGTCGTCGAGCAGCGCGGCCACCGCGGCGCTGTTGCACAGCGTCAGCAGGTAGCTGATCTCCTTGGGCACGTCCTCGAAGTCGCGGCGGGCCAGTGGCTCGAAATTGCGGCGCGCCGCCTCGAGGTCGCCGGCTTCGGCCGCGAACCAGACGCCGTACGACCACAACAACAGCGGCAGCTCCGCCGGCCAGGTCGCGCCGCTCAGATCGATGTGGATCTTGACCGCTTCGGCGCCATTGCGGAACAGGTTGATCGCGAGGCGGATGCCGTCGGTCAACAGGTTGCCGTAGCTCAAGCCCATGCGCGCGCTGCTCGCGCTGAGCGCGTCGCAGGCCGTCAGCGCTTCGGCGAAGTGGCCGCGCAACAGCTGCGCCTGCACGCGCTGCCGCTCGTAGAACCAGCGCGTCTCGGGCATCTTCAGCTCGTCGCCGAGGTGGCCCATGCCTTCGAGCACGATGCTCGCGGCCTTGAGATCGCCGCGGTAGATCAGCGCGCCGAAGCGCGCCATGTGCGCTTCCCAGCTGATTTCGCTCAGCGGCCGATCGAGCCCCACGATCTCGTCGCAGACCGCGAGCAGCGCGTCGATGTCGTCGGGCCCGCTCAGTGCATACATCCGCGCGCGCAGCGCCTCGAACATGCTGAGCTTGGCGTCACGCTCGCTGTAATCGACCTCCGGGGTTCGATTTGCCAGCCGCTCGCGCGCCAGGGTCAGTGCCATTGCGCTCGTCTGTTTACTCTGCTCGAGGTCGCAGGCCACGGGCGGCAAACAAGCCAACTGGCTCAGCGCGCCGATGCGCTGCGGATGCGCGCCCGCGGGTGCCGTGCGCAGCGCGGTCTCGAGCGCCTGGCGCACCAACTCGTCGGGTAGCGTGCCGAGCGCGTGCACCGGGCGCAGAACGCGCGCCGCGCGCACCAGCAAGTCGCCGAAGCCCTCCTTGATGGCGAGGCCGATCGCGAGCTTGAGCGTGTGACGTGTGTCTTCCTCGCGGCCCGCCCAGCGCTGGACCCTGCCGCAGCGCATCAACAGTTCGGCGCGTTCGCGCGAGCTGATCGAGAGATCGAGCGCCTGCGCCTCGAGCGCCCAGCCATAGAACATGGTCGCGTCTTGATAGGCGTGCGCGCGCTCCGCCGCCTGCGCCGCACGAATCGCCGCCGCCGTGACCGCGCCCGGATCGCCGGCCGCGAGCGACCGGTAGTAGTGGATGGCGATCTCGCTCGCGTGCTGGTCGCGATCGGGGAATTGCGACAGCACCTGCGCCGCACGGCGGTGCGTGGCCACGCGCTCGGTCGGCTTCACGTCGTCGTACAGGATCGTGCGGACCAGCGCGTGCTGGAAGCGGTAGCGGTTGGGCGCTTCCGCCAACACGAAGCCGCGCGCCAGCGCTGCATCCAGCCGATCGAGCAGGCTGTCGATGTCGAGCTCCGCGACCTGCGTGAGCAGCGTGAGCTCGAAGACCTCTCCGAGCACACTGGCCGTCGAGAGCAGCGCGCGCGCCTGCGGATCGAGCGCCAGCAGCGGCACGCGCAGCACGTCGCGCGCGAGCTTGGAAGGTTGGATGGCGCTCGCCGTGAGCTTCGAGAGGCCAGCCGGGCCGCTCTGTGAGACCAGCGAGCGCACGGTCTCCTGCACGAACAACGGGTTGCCGGCGGTCGCCGTGAGCACCGCCGCCGACAGCTCGCTCGCAGGTTCGCCCTGCTGCGTGACGCTGGCGATGTAGCTCGAGATGTCTTGCTGCGTCAGGTAGGCGACGCTGAAGGTCTGCGCGCGCCGCGACAGCTGCGACGACGTGCGCCCGCTGTGCAGCATCATGTCTTCACGCTGCGTGCCGAGCACCATCAAGCGTGCGCGCGCGAACTCGGGCGCAGCGAAGCACAGCAGCTCGATCGTCGCGGCGTCGGCCCAGTGCAGATCATCGAAGATCAGCAGCAGCGGCGTGACCGCAGCAGCCTGCAGCAACAGGCGCGTGACCTCGTCGAAGATGCGCACGCGGCCCGCGCTGGCCGCCGGCCGGATGCTCTCGCGCTCGCCACTGCTGCCTGGCTCGGCCGACAGTTGTGCGAGGAGCGCGCTGCCCGCGGGCCGCAGGCTGGGTTGAGCTTGCACCAGCTCGCGCAGGATCTGCTGCCAGGGCCAGAACACCGGCGCGCCCACGCCCTCGACCGAGCGGCCGCTGAGCACGGTCACGCCGCGCGCGCGCGCGAACGCAGCGAGCTCGGTCGCACAGCGCGTCTTGCCGATGCCGGCTTCGCCCGCCAGTAGACACAGTCGGCCGGCGCTGTTCTGCGCCTCGACCAGCTGCGCTTGCAGCTGCGCCATCAACTCGCTGCGCCCCACGAACGGCAGCGCCGGCATGGGCAGCGCGGGTGCCGGCTGCGCAGCTTGCGCCGGGGTGGTGGGTGCGGGGCGCACCGAGTCGCGCAACGGTGTGGCGCTGAGCGTTGTCGCGTCCAACACCTGCACGTCGGCCGCAAACCGATAGCCGCGACCGTGGACCGTCTCGATTGGCAATTTATCGCCGCGAGTTTGGCCCAGTGCGCGGCGCGCGTGACTGATGCTCCAGGTCACGGCCGCTTCGTTGACGTGTGCGTCGGGCCAGAGCGCCCCCAGCAACTCGTCCTTGCTGACTACGCGCTCTCGGTGTTCGACCAGATAGCGTAGAACATCGAAGACTTGAGGCTGTAGCCGCAGCTCTTGGCTGCCATGGCTGAGCTTGTAGGCATCGGTATCCAGCTCGTAGCCAACAAACGTGTACCGCACACTCCGACTGTATCCAGGTGGGGCGTCCCGAGCAAATCAATCGTGTCGAGTTGCGCCAACACCGCGCCAAGATTGGGAAGAAACCATTGCAGCTGTTGGCTTCGCCGCTGGCACCGGGCACCAAATAAACTTTGGGCGAATTTGGCGCACGGCGCAGCGCGGTACTGCGGTCATGCCGCGGTCATTCGTCGGTCACGCAGCCCTCGGACGCGCTCTTCACGTTCTTGATGTACTTGAAGAGCGTACCGCGCGACGCCTTCAGCGGAGGAGCCTTCCATGCCGCGCGGCGCTTCGCCAGCTCGGCGTCGTCGACGTCTAGATCGATGCGATTCTGCACCGCGTCGATGCTGATCTTGTCGCCGTTGCGCACCAGTGCGATCGGTCCGCCGCTCTGAGCTTCAGGCGTGACGTGGCCGACGATGAAGCCGTGCGAGCCGCCGGAGAAGCGGCCGTCGGTCAACAGCGCCACGTCCAGACCGAGACCGGCGCCCATGATCGCGCTGGTCGGCGTGAGCATCTCGGGCATGCCGGGACCGCCCTTCGGCCCTTCATAGCGGATCACCACCACGTCGCCTTTACCGATCTGCTTTTGCTCGAGCCCGCGCAGCATGTCTTCTTCGCTGTCGTAGACGCGCGCCGGGCCGGAGAAGCGCTCGCCTTCCTTGCCCGTGATCTTCGCGACGGCACCTTCCGGGGCGAGGCTGCCGCGCAAGATGCGGATGTGTCCGGAGGCCTTGATCGGCTCCTCGAGCGGGTGCACCACACGCTGGCCGCTGCTCAGGCCCGGCAGGCTGGCGAGGTTCTCGGCCAGGGTCTTGCCGGTCACGGTCATGCAGCTTCCGTCGAGCAGACCGCGCTCGAGCAGGTACTTCATGACCGCGGGCGTGCCGCCGATCTTGTGCACGTCCTCCATCACGTACTTGCCGCTCGGCTTGAGGTCGGCGAGGAACGGGATGCGGTCGCTGACGCGCTGGAAGTCGTCGAGCCCGAGCGGGACGTCGACCGCGCGCGCCATGGCGATCAGGTGCAAGACCGCGTTGGTCGAGCCGCCGAGCGCCATCACCACCACCATCGCGTTCTCGAACGCCGCGCGCGTCATGATCTTGCGCGGCGTGAGCTCGAGCTCCAGCAGGTTGAGGATTGCGCGGCCCGCTGCC
>DATEOF010000136.1:0-3059 GCA_035274465.1 Polyangiales bacterium | reverse complement strand
TGCAGCTCCGCTGGCGCCGGAAGTACCGGCCTGTGCGCTGCCGCCGGCTCCGCTGGCGCCCGCCATGCCGGTGCCGGCGCTACCGGCGCCAGCCTTGCCGCTACCAGCTGCGGCCGCACCCACCGCAGGTCTCCCGGCTTCGCCGCTGCCAGCCCCAGGCGCCCCTGCTGTGACGCCAGCAGCTGCAGCGCCGACGCCAGCCGCGGGAGCACTGCGACCTGCGCCGCCTGGTGCTGGATTGCCAGCAGCGAGCGCCATTATTCCGCCGCTACCCGCGGCGCTGAGTTGCGGCTTCTTCGCTTCTGACTTGCCCTTGCATGCGAAGGAGGTGCACAGCGCAGCGATCATGAACCAGCGAGGATCTCGTACTTGCATTTGCAGCTTCGGTGGCAGCCCTCGTTGCCTTCAGCTCAGGCACACGAATTTGCCAACAATGCAGCTCCGATCGCGCGCGCAGCGACGGCGCACGAAGTGCTATCATGCGCCGCATGAGCGAACCTCGTGATGCCCATGGTCGGCCCAGTGCCCCGCCCGTCGCGTTCACCGACCCTGACGTGGCCGCGCCCACACACGCCGAGCGCGCGCGCACGTTGATCGCCGGTCAGAGCACGGGCAGCCTCGCGACGATCGCGCTCGAACCCGCGGGCTTCCCCTACGCATCATTCGTGACCTTCGCGCTGGCAGCAGGAGAGCCGGTGTTCTTGATCAGCCGCCTGGCGGAGCACACGCGCAACCTGCTGGGAGACGGCCGCGCCTCGCTCCTGGCACACGAATCGGGCAACGCCGATCCGCTGGCAAACGGCCGCGTGACGCTGATCGGCCGCTGCCGAAAGCTCGAGCGCTCCGAGAGCGCACAGGAGCGCGCAGCCTATCTCGCGGTGCACCCCGGCGCGGCGTACTACGTGGACTTCGACGACTTCGCATTCTGGCGCATGAGCGTCGAAGCCGTGCGCTACATCGGCGGCTACGGCCGCATGTCGTGGGTGAGCGCGAACGATCTCCGCGCGGCCACGGCCGATCCGCTCGCGCCCTCGGCCGAGCGCATCCTCTCGCACATGAACGAGGATCACGCCGACGCGCTACGCAAGTACGCGCGGGCGTTCACGCGCGGGCACGACGCCGAGCGCGCGACGATGACCGCGATCGATCGGCACGGCTTCGAGATGACGGTGACCACTCCGGGCGGCATCGGCCCCGCGCGCATCGCGTTCGAGTCGCCGCTGACCAGTGCCGAAGACGCGCGCGCGAAGCTGGTGGCGCTGGTACGCGCGGCCGAGGCGAAGCTCGGCGCGCTCACTCCAACTTGACGCGGCTCACGCAGCCGCTCGATTCGATCCGGGCCTGCGCCCAGGCCTCTGGCATGTTGGTCAGCATGCCCGCGTCCTTGGGCGTCGTGAGATCTCCCGTCGCACCGTCGGCGTGCGCGGCCAGTGCGATGCGAAACGGCTTGGCGAGATCGATCCCAAGCAGGCTCAAGTCGACGTGCAGCTGCACGGCCCACGACACGCCGTCGTTGGGACCGCCGTGCCAAGCGCTCGCGTCCTGCACCCAGGCGACGTTCTCTGACTGCCAGCTGGTGCCGAAGACCTTGGTCTCGAACGAGGTCATTTGCTTCGGTCCTTCGCCCGCGAGCAGATCGATCAGCGGGATGGCCGCGCTACGAGCGCTGGGCGATCCGCTGACGTTCGGTGTCGCCGCGAAGTACACGTAGTCGGCGGGCGTGGGTGCTTCGTTCGGACCCATGGTCATACGGATCGACAGCGCCAGCTGCTTCGTCGCGCGATCGACGAGCAGGATGTAGCCACCCGTGTTGAAGCCGAAGGTACCCGTGAAGGTTTCGGCTGGCGCCGACCCCCAGCGCGGATCATCCAAGCTCGAGTTGCCGCCTGATTGCGGCGGAGACAACCAGTCGGGGCTCTGACCCGCGTCACAGCCGCTCATGACGATGATGCACTGGCCCGCTCCGCTGCAGCTCGCGGCCTGCGGACACGTCTGACTGGTACCCCAGTTGCCCTGCGCGGTACACGTCTGGAAGTTCTGCGGTGCGATGGGATCGCAGCGCCGGGTGTTCGGCGTACAATCCTGCGCGCACACGCCGCCGCTGCAGGAGCCACCGGCGCAGGTCACACCGGCTTGCCACGTGCCTTGGTTCGAACAGGTTTGCACGCGCGCGGCGCCGCCCGGATCGCAACGCTTGGCGCCGGGCGTACACATACCCATGCAACGACCGTCGACACACGCGCCAGTGTTGCAGGACGTGGCCGTACCCCAGCGGCCATCGACCTCACAGGTCTGATAGTTGCTTCCGCCCTGACAGCGCACGGCACCGGGCACACAGTCCCCGCTGCAGTTGCCGAGGAAGCATGCGCCAGGACAACCCTGGTTGCTGCCCCACTGGCCGAGCTCGTTGCAGCGTTGATAGGCGCTGCTACCCGCGCAGCGCTGCGCACCCGGCATGCACGCGCCCGTGCAGCTGCCGTCCACACACTCGGTTGCGCACTCGGCGGGCGCCTGCCACATCCCGTCCACGCCGCAGCTGGAAGCGGCGCCGTCCATGCAGCGACGCGCACCCGGCTGGCACGTCCCGGAGCATGCACCGTCTTTGCAGACGAAGCCACAGTCGGTGTCTTCGACCAGCTTGCCTCCGGAGCAACGCATGACGATCGTGCCGCTGCACTGGCGAGCGCCCTCGGTGCAGGTCTGGGCGCAGGCCGCAGGAGTGCAGACGTTCGAGCATGTCTCCAGGGTTTGCCACTCGCCGGCGTCGTCGCAGCGCTGGCGTTCCTGACCCGAGCAGCGCAGCGTCTTCGGGATGCACGAGCCGCTGCACGCACCTTCGTGACAGGCGAACGCACAAGTCTCTTCGGCGGTGGTCTGACCGCCCTCCTCGCAGCGCACCACCCAGTTGCCGTCGCAGCGCACCGAACCGACCGCGCACTGTGAGCTCGACGTGTTGCCGGCCGAGATCGACTGCACCGACTGGCCCGCGCCGCGCGAGCCCGAACCTGCCGCGCCCGCGGCGCCGCCACCCGCGCCAGCGTCCATCTCGCCCGAACAAC
>DATEOF010000135.1:0-10970 GCA_035274465.1 Polyangiales bacterium | reverse complement strand
CGGGCTTCGCGACGGCAGGCGCGGCCATCATCATCGTGCCCTTGAAGCGAGCGCCCGCGCCCTTGGCAGCTGCGGCTTTGTTATCCAGTTCGTGACCGCAGTGCATGCAGCGCGTTGCTTCGCCGGTTGCTGCTTTCCCACATTCTGGACAAAACGCCATTCCGCGTGTCTCCTAGCGGTTCTGAGCCCTGGGGGTAAGCGTGCGATGTACCGCGCACTCGCTCACACCGCCGTGCGCCACCCTCGCTGCACGAGCTTCAACCAAGCGATCGATCGTATCGCGTCCGGATCGTGCTGGGAAGAGGTTACGCCGAGCCGGTCGGCTGGCTACTTGCGTGGGTGCGACAGCGTCGCGCGTCGAAATACGCGCGCACCGGAAGGCTCGCGCCTGATGGGTCGCGACCCTTCCGATGACTATCGGTCGCCGGCGCTACGCGGCGGCTCCCCGGCTCGCGTCTGATGGTCGCGACCCTTCCGATGACTATCGGTCGCCGGCGCTACGCGGCGGCTCCCCGGCGCTCTGGCGCGCGTAGTCGTCCTTGACAGGTACACACTGCTACGCCTAGCGTCACGCCCACCGCAACACCTGGGCAACGGTGCGAGGAGAGCTCACGCAGGCAGCTGTTGTCTGCGACCTCAGCCCGTGCGGCCCAAAGCTCCACCGTGGGGCGCGGGAGCGCTCCATGGAACCGATCACGCAGACCACCGATAGCCGGCCATGACGTTCACGCTCTCCGCCGAATCCGAGAAGATCGTCGACGAGCTTCTCACGCGCTACCCGACCAAGCGCGCCGCGTGTTTGCCGCTCTTGCATCTGTGCCAGCGCCAGGCAGGTTGGGTCAGCTCCGAAGTCGTCGACTACGTGTCGAAGCGTCTCGACCTGCCCACCAGCGAAGTGCAGGGCGTGGTGACCTTCTACACGATGTATCACCAGCACCCGACCGCACCGAACATCGTCTGGGTGTGCCGTACGCTGTCCTGCGACCTGCGCGGTGGCCGCGAGCTGCAACGCCACCTCGAGAAGCGCTTCGCCTGCGGCGTGAACGAGTCCAGTAAGGACGGCAAGTTCACGCTGAAGACCGCGGAGTGCCTGGCCGCCTGCGGACAGGCGCCGATGGTGCAGATCAACGACGAGTTCTACGAGAACCTGACGATCGAGTCGCTCGATCGGATCTTGAACGAAATCGCAGCTCGCACAGCCGTGGTTTCCAGTGCGGCGGCCGAGCGGAGCTCGCCGCCGACGAAGGGCTCGTGATGGCCGAGTACCCCCGCATCCTCACCAACCGCTACGGCCTGCCGCAGAGCTGGACGTTGGCGACGGCCGCCAAGCACGGGGCCTACGAGATGGCCAAGCGGGCGCTGACCCAGATGCAGCCCGCGCAGATCGCGGCAGAGGTCAAAGACGCCAACATCCGCGGCCGCGGCGGCGCGGGCTTCCCGGCCGGCGTGAAGTGGGGCTTCCTGCCGAAAGACAGCAAGCTGGCGCCCTACCTGGTGATCAACGCCGACGAGGGCGAGCCCGGTACCTTCAAGGACCGCACCTTGATGGAGCAGGACCCGCACCGCTTGATCGAGGGCTGCCTGATGACGATGCGCGCCATCGGCTCGCACGTTTGTTACATCTACGTGCGCTGCGAGCTGGTGACCTCGATCGCCCGGCTCGAGGCGGCGATCGAAGAGGCGCGCCAGCAGGGCTACATCGGCAACAACCCCTTCGGCATCGATCACCCGATGCAGATCTACGTGCACATGGGCGCGGGCGCGTACATCTGCGGCGAAGAGACCTCGCTGCTGAACTCGCTCGAGGGCCGGCGCGGCGAGCCGCGCCTCAAGCCCCCGTTCCCTGCGGTCAAGGGCGCCTTCGGTGCGCCGACCATCGTCAACAACGTCGAGACCATCGCCTCGGTGCCGGACATCGTGCGCATGGGCGGCAAGGCCTGGTCCGATCTCGGCAAGCTGCCGCGCGATGGTGGTACGCGCCTGTACGGCGTCAGCGGTCACGTCAAGCGCCCGGGCGTGTTCGAAGCCCCCGTCGGCCTGACCCTGCGCGAGCTGATCTACGACCTGGGCGGCGGCATGCTGCACAACGATCGCCCGCTCAAGGCGGTGATCCCCGGCGGTTCGTCCACGCCCGTGCTGCGTCCCGAGGATCTGGTCCACGCGCCCGACGACAAGCACCCGCTCCATCCCTGGCACGGCAAGAGCCACATCGACGTGCCGATGGGCGTCGATACCTTCCGCGCCCTGGGCACCATGCTCGGCACCTGTTGCGCGATCGTCATGGACACCTCCGTGAGCATGGTCGATGCCGCGCGCAACTTGATGCACTTCTACGCGCACGAGTCGTGCGGCCAGTGCACGCCCTGCCGCGAGGGCAGCGGCTGGCTGCTGGACGTGCTCAAGAACTTGTGCGCCGGCAAGGGCAAGCCCGAGGACGTGCACCTGCTCGTCGACATCTCGAACAACATGATGGGCAACACCATCTGTGCGTTCGCCGACGGCACGGCCATGCCGATGCTGGGCTTCGTGCAGAAGTTCCGCCAGGAGTTCGTCGATGCAGCCAAGGGCGGCGTGCCCGCCTTCACCTTGGGCGCGACCGCTCGCGCGGTGGGAGGCGTGACATGAGCACTGCCGGCATCGTGTTGTTCTACTCGTTCGCGTTCGTCGCCGTGCTCTCGGCGCTCGGGACGGTGATCGTGCACAGCCCGATCCGCGCAGCCATGTCGCTGCTCACGCATATCGTGTCGCTGTCCGGCCTGTTCCTGCTGCTCCACGCGCACCTGCTCGCGGCGCTGCAGATGCTGGTCTACGCCGGCGCGGTGGTCGTGCTGTTCGTGTTCGTGATCATGATGATCGGCCCCGCCGCGCCCGAGCCACCGGTGCTGCGCGGCATGATCGTCAAGACCACCTCGATCGCGGTGCTGGTCTTGCTGACCGCGATCCTGGCGTTCTCGCTGATGCCGATCAGCAAGCCGATCGAGTCGCTGGCCGCGTGCACGGTCGAGCAGGGCGCCGAGTGCGACCAGTTCGGCGGCGTGGTGGCGTTCTCGAAGAGCCTGTTCATGGATGGGCTCGTGCCGTTCGAGCTGATCTCGGTGCTGCTGACGGTGGCCATCATCGGCGCGATCGCGGTCGCGCGCGGCCGGACCGCCGAGGAGACCGCGGCCGTGCGCAAGAAGCGCGAAGCAGATCAACAAGCGCGACTCGCGCAAGAAGCGCGTGAGCGCGCCATGGCCGCCGAAGTCTCGGCCCATGGCGGTCACTGACTGAACGACGAGGGGCGGCGATGGACATCCAGCTCGGTCAATATCTCGCGCTATCCGCGGTCGTCTTCGGGTTGGGCGCGATCGGATTCCTCGTTCGCCGCAACGTCCTGGTTCAACTGATGTGCATCGAGCTGATGCTCAACTCGGTGAACCTGATGTTGGTGGCTTTCAACCGCTACATGCCCGACAACCACACCGGGCAGCTGTTCGCGTTCTTCGTGATCGCAGTCGCCGCCGCCGAAGCCGCGGTGGGCTTGGCGATCGTGATCAGCCTATTCCGCTTGAAGAAGACCGTTCATTCCGATCGGGCGGACACCTTGAGGCACTAGCTCATGCACGAGAAAGCGCTGCTCTTCATCGTCCTGTTTCCGCTGATCGGCGCGATCGTCAACGGCTTGTTCGGTCGCAGGGCCGGGCGCCCCGCGGTGCACGCCATCGCGGTGATGTCCGTGGCGGCATCGTTCGGCTTCGCGCTCTACGCCTTCGTGCACCTGTACCAGATGCGGTTGGCGCACGACGAGGAAGCGGCCATCCGCTACACGGCGTGGGAGTGGTTCAGCGTCGCGATCTACGACCGCACGATCCCGGTGAACGTGCGCTTCGTGATGGACTCGCTGAGCGGCGTGATGACGCTGATCGTCACCGGCATCGGCCTTCTGATCCACATCTACAGCACCGGCTACATGAGCGAGGAGAAGTCGTACGCGCGCTTCTTCGCGTACCTGAACCTGTTCATGGCCTCGATGCTGGTGCTGGTGCTCGGCTCGAGCTTCCCGGTGCTGTTCGTCGGCTGGGAAGGCGTCGGCGTCTGCAGCTACCTGCTGATCGGCTTCTGGTTCGAGAACGAGAACTACGCCAAGGCCGGGCGCAAGGCCTTCGTCGCCAACCGCATCGGCGACTTCGGCGTGCTCGTCGGCATGTTCATCCTGGCCGCGGTGGTGCACTCGTTCGAGTTCGAGCGCATCAACGAGTTCGCGCGCGAGCACGCCGGCGTCTTGACCTCGGCGCTGCGCCTCGGTCCTGGCGGGCAGCCGTACTTGATGATCAGCGGCGTGACCGTGGCGACTGCCGCCACGCTGTTCTTGTTCCTCGGCTGCACGGGCAAGAGCGCGCAGCTGCCGCTGTACGTCTGGCTGCCGGACGCGATGGCCGGCCCGACGCCCGTCTCCGCGCTGATTCACGCGGCCACCATGGTGACGTCCGGTCTGTACCTGATCTGCCGCCTGTCGCCGGTGTTCGCGCTCGCGCCCATCAGCATGGCGGTGATAGCCGTGACCGGAGCGCTTACCGCATTGCTCGCGGCCAGCGTCGGGCTCGTGCAGAACGAGATCAAGAAGATCCTGGCGTACTCCACGGTCAGCCAGCTGGGCTTCATGTTCGCAGCTGTCGGCTGCGGCGCGTTCGCGGCCGGCTTCATGCACGTGTACACGCACGCCTTCTTCAAGGCCTGCTTGTTCCTCGGCGCGGGCTCGGTGATGCACGCGGTCGGCGCGCACGGCGACGCGGACATCCGCACGCTGGGCGGTTTGCGCAAGTACATGCCGAGTACGCACTGGACGTTCTTCGTCAGCTGCCTGGCGATCGCCGGCTTTCCGTTCCTCTCCGGCTTCTACTCGAAGGACGAGATCCTGGTGGGTGCGTTGAGCGTGGACGGCTACTTCTCGTTCGCGCCGTGGCTCGGCAAGCTGGTGTTCGCGATGTTGGTCGTCGGCGCGACCATGACCGCGTTCTACATGTTCCGCCTCTACTTCCTGACGTTCAGCGGCGAGTTCCGAGGCGGACCGCACCACGACGATCACGGCCACGCTGCCGATCACGATGATCATCACGACGATCACGCGCACGAGCCGCACGAGTCTCCGTTGTCGATGACCGTGCCGCTGATGATTTTGGGCGTGGGCGCGATCTTCGCCGGCTATGTCTGGGTCGGGCTCGTGCACTTCGAGCCATGGGTGATCTGGCTCGAGCCGGCACTCGGGTCGATCGGCGTCGAGCACGCGCATTCCGCACCGATCATTGCGCTCGTCTGCGGCACGGCCGCGGCGGCGCTCGGCATCGGCACGGCGTGGGTCTGGTACTACAAAGGCTCCGCGACGCCCGCTCGCCTGGCCAAGCAATTCCCCGGCCTGCACGCGCTGTTGATGGACAAGTGGCGCCTCGACGAGTTCTACGACGCGACCATCCTGGCCGCTTCGCGCCTGCTGGGTCGCTTCCTCGCCGCCTACGACAAGTGGGTGGTCGATGGCATCCTGAGCGAGGTCACCTCGCAGACCCTCAAGGCCTCGAGCTTCCTGTTCACGCGCATGCAGAACGGCCTGGTGCACGCCTACGGCACGGCGATGGCCGTGGGCATGCTGGCGCTGACGTTCTACTTCATCGTGCCGCACGCCAAGCCGGAGCTCTCCACCGACTCGTCGGGCTACAAGGCCAAGCTCACGGCGGACAAGGGCCTGTCCTACGAGTACCGCTGGGACTTCGACGGCGACGGTCAGTTCGACACCGACTGGGGCGCGGAACCTGCGGTCGAGCACGAGTTCAGTCCCGGCGACATCAAGGCCTACGCGGTCGTGTTCGAGGCTGCGGCGCTCGGTCGGCTGGGCGGTAGCCCGGCACCCGAAGTCTTGCCGCTCGAGTCGGGGAAGTCGATCAAGCTGTCCGAGGGTCAGCTCGGCCCCACCTGGCAATCCACGGCAGGCGGTCCGCTGCCGCGCGTGGTCGCCGAGGACGATGGGGTGGTGATCGAGGCCAACGGCGCGCGCGTGCGCAAGGACGGCCAGCTCGCGAAGGGTTCGGTGCGGGTAAAGCGCGGCGAATACGCGAACATCGGCGAGGCGCGGCTCACGGTGACCGGTCTCGTGCACGCGCGGATGGCCGTCCGCAACGCCTTCGGGATGGAGCGCGTGCGCACGCTCTCGCTCGAGATGCCCAAGGTCGAACCGCGCGGTCAGGCCCGAGTGGCTGGCCTGGTTGGAGCCGCAAAATGACTTCGCATCTGCTCTCAATCTTGCTGTTCACGCCGCTGTTGGCTGCGCTCGTCGTGCTGTTCACCCCGCGCCAGATGGTCGGCTTCATCCGCGGCTTCACGGTCTTCGCGATGCTGGTGGAGTTCATCGCCTCGCTGGAGCTGCTGCAAGGCGACTTCGGCAGCGCTGCGATGCAGTTCAGCGAGCGCTTCGATCTGGTGCCGGCCTACGGCATCACGTACTCGCTCGGCGTCGACGGTATGTCGCTGTGGTTGGTCATCCTGACCACGTTCATCATGCCGCTCACGACCTACGCCTCGTGGACGCACATCGAGACCAAGGTCAAGGAGTACGCGATCTGCTTGCTGCTGCTCGAGACCGCGATGCTCGGTGCGTTCTTCGCGCTCGACCTGTTCCTGTTCTACGTGTTTTGGGAGCTGATGCTGGTGCCCATGCTGCTGATCATCGGCATCTGGGGCGGCGTGCGGCGCATCTACGCGTCGGTGAAGTTCTTCCTGTTCACGATGGTCGGCAGCATGCTGATGCTGGTCGCCATCCTGTACGTGGTGTGGCAGTACAAGGCGGTCACCGGCCAGTACAGCTTCGAGCTCGCCAACCTGAAGTACCTGCTCTTGCCCGTGAAGGCGCAGGTCTGGTTGTTCGCAGCGTTCGCGCTGGCGTTTGCCGTCAAGGTGCCGATGTTTCCGTTCCACACCTGGTTGCCCGACGCGCACGTGCAGGCGCCGACGGGCGGCTCGGTGATCCTGGCCGCCGTCCTGCTGAAGATGGGCACCTACGGCTTCCTGCGCTTCGCCATGCCGTTGTTCCCGGCCGGCAGCCACCAGCTGAGCGCGACGATCGCGCTGTTCGCGGTGATCGGCATCATCTACGGCGCGTACTGCGCCTGGGTGCAGCCGGACGTGAAGAAGTTGGTCGCCTACAGCTCGGTCAGCCATTTGGGCTTCGTGATGCTCGGCATCTACAGCCTGAACACGACGGGCGTGACCGGCTCGATCCTGCAGATGGTCAACCACGGCGTCTCTACCGGCGCACTGTTCTTGCTCGTCGGCGTGATCTACGAGCGGCGCCACACGCGCGAGCTGGACGAGTTCGGCGGCCTGGCCAAGGTCATGCCGAACTACGCGCTGATCTTCGTGATCGTCACCATGAGCTCCGTCGGCCTGCCGACCACCAACGGCTTCGTGGGCGAGTTCATGATCCTGGCGGGCGCGTTCATGTCCGAGCACCTGGGTCGCAACGGGCCGATCGCTGCGGTCGTGGCGTGCACCGGCGTCATCCTGGCGGCGGTGTACATGCTGCACGCCGTGCTGAAGATGTTCTGGGGTCCACTGAAGAACCCGGCCAACGAAGGCCTCGCCGACCTGAGCCGCCGCGAGCTGATCGCGCTCGTGCCGCTGGTCATCCTGATCTTCTACATCGGCCTGTGGCCGAACCACTTGCTCAACGACATGAAGGCGTCGGCCGACCACTTCAAGCTCGAGTACACGGCGAAATTGCGCGCCAGTGACGACGATCCGAACCAGCGCGGGCTGCTCAAGGGCAAGTTCGTGAGCCCGAGCGAGTTGGCCGCTGCCGGCAAGCCGGTTGACCATCAGTCGCCGGCGCTGCGCGGCGGCGTTGGAGGTACGCCATGAGTTCCTGGATTCACCTGGTGCCGCTCCTGGTCGTGGCAGTGGGTGGCTTCGCGCTGATGCTGGTCGACGCGCTCGGGCGCGAAGACTCGTCGGAGCTGGCGACGCTCACCACGGTGATCTTGTTCGCGGCGGCTGCGGTCGCGGCGGTGCTCGCCACCGGCAACAAACCCACGGGGCCCTTGCCGTTCGGCATCTCGCCCTACCTCGCCTTCGACAGCATGACGCACTTCTTCAGCGTCACGGTGTGCATGGGCGCCGGCATGAGCTCGCTGCTCGCGGGCGGGTACCTGCGCGAGCATGCGCTCGAGCGCGGCGAGTTCTACGCGCTGCTCTTGCTCTCGGCCTTCGGCGCGATCGTGCTGGCGGCCTCGACCGATCTGCTCTCGCTGTTCATCGGCCTCGAGACCATGTCGCTCGGCGTCTACAGCATGGTGGGCTTCCGGCGCGGCAGCCCGCGTGCCGCTGAGGGCGGCATCAAGTACTTCCTCCTCGGCTCTTTCGCCGCGGCGATCCTGCTGTTCGGCTCGGCGCTGATCTACGGCGCGACCGGCCACACCGACTTCGCCGAGATCGGCAACAGCGTGCGCGCCGGCAGTGCCGAGCCGCGGCTCTTGATCCTGGGCATGCTGATGTTGCTGGTCGGCCTGCTGTTCAAGGTCAGCGCCGTGCCATTCCACATGTGGACGCCCGATGCCTACGAAGGCGCGGTCACGCCCGCGACCGTGTTCATGTCGGTGGTGGTGAAGGCGGCCGCGTTCGCTGCGCTCTTGCGCGTGGTGCTGGGCTGCTTCGGCGATGACCTGTCGGCGAGCCTCGCGACCGGCTGGGGCAGCGTCCTCGCTCCGCTCGCGGCCATCACCATGGTCTACGGCAACGTCGCGGCGGCGATGCAGAGCAGCATCAAACGCATGCTCGCGTACTCGTCGATCGCGCACGGTGGCTATCTACTGGTCGGGGTCGTGACGCTTACCTCGACCGATCCGCAGGTGCGACAGACGGCCGTCAGCGGTGTGTTGTTCTACCTGCTGGCGTACACCGTCTCGAACGTACTCGCGTTCGGCTCGCTGATCGCGATGGGCTCCTACGGCAAAGAGGCCGTGAGCTACGAAGATCTCGCCGGCGTGGGCCGCCGCCATCCGCTGGCCGCGCTGCCGTTCGTGGTGGGCGTCCTGTCGCTGATGGGCTTTCCACCGACCGCAGGGTTCCTGGGCAAGTGGTACGTGTTCAGCGCGGCGATCTCGGCGGGCGATTCGCTGCTCTGGTTGGTCATCCTGGGCGTGCTGACCAGCGTGGTCGGCGCCTACTACTACCTGCGCGTGATCGTGTACATGTTCATGCGCGCGCCCGAGCCGGGAGCGCCGATCGCGGTGCCGATGCGTTCGGGTTACGTGGCGCTGGCGCTGGTGCTGTCCAGCTACTTCGTGCTCAAGATGGGCGTCACGCCGGCGCGCTACATCGACATGGCCCTCGCGGCTGCCAGCAAAGTGGGCGGATGAACTCCGTCGCGCGCTTGACGCTGTGCGCGGTGTTGGGGCTCGCGAGTGGCTGCGAGGCCTGCCGGCCGAAGCCCAAGCTCGAGGCCACGCCGTCGTCGACCGAGAGTGAGACCAAGCAAGAGGGTCCAGCCGTGGGCACGCTCACCGGCAGCGTGAAGCTCGCGCCGGGGGCGACCCTGCCGAGCTATCGGCGCCAGGACATGGAGCGCAACGTGCTCCAGCACATCAAGGACGGCACGTTCCCCGAGGTCTGCACGCCGCCCAAGATCTCCGATCGCACACCGGTGCTCGAGGGCCCCGAGGGTAAGTTGATCGGTGTGATGGTCGCGGCCAGCGAGTTCAGCCAGCCGATCAAGCGCGAGCCCAAGGTCTTCGACATCGTGATCAAGGACTGCCGCCTGACGCCGCGCCTCGTGGTCGGCCAGATGGGCGACATGATCAACCTCAAGAACGAGGTTCAGTTCCCGTTCATGCCGACCTACGGCGCGAACGCCTACAACGAGACGCTCACGCCGGGGCAGAGCAAGGCGCTGAAGCTCGACAAGGCCGGCGTCGACAACGTGCTCTGCGGCTTCACCGCGCCGTGCGGCCGCACCGACGTGGTCGTCCTCCGCCACCCGGTATTCGCGGTCAGCGACGACACGGGCACCTTCAAGATCGAAGACTTCCCGGCCGACGAAACGATCAAGCTCAGCGCCTGGCACCCGCTCTTCCAGGACGCCAGCATCAGCGTGAAGGTCGCGCGCGGCGAGACCAAGAACGTAGAGTTCGTGCTCACCCCCGCGCCGCAGCCGCCAGAAACTCCCGAGCCTGCGCCGACGCCTGAGCCCGCCGACAAGGCGACCAAGAAGTAGCGGGCGAGATTTGGCTGCTACGCTGCCCGCATGGGAACGAAGCAAAGGCTGTCGGCGTCCGTGGACGCTGAATTGCTTGCAACCGCGCGGCAGGCTGTCGCCGCCGGTCGCGCGGCCAACGTCAGCGCCTGGGTCAACGAGGCATGAACGTGGACTTTGACCGCGCCGGCGACGTGGACTTAGCCGCTCGCACGTTGACTTGAACCTTCGCGGCCACATCGAACGAGGTGCGGCCTCAGGTGCGCGCGTTCGTCAACGTTCGGGGGCTAGGTGCCACGTCGCCGTCGCCGTCAAGGTCCACGACCACGTCCAAGTCCAAGTCCACGAAGACTGTTCGCTGCTGAGCGAATCGCGCCCGACGTCATGTATCGACTGTCGCGGTCGTCGAGGTGTGCGTGCAGCAGGCGGTTTTGGGTAATCGAAGTGGCAGTTTGAGAAGGTCGCACGCCGCCGTCAGCTGCTGCCTTGCATCGGTATATAGTTACTTTGTAGTCGACCCGAAAGGATCTGGTGCGGACACGAGTCGCAGTGTGTCGGAATGCAACGTTCAAGCATGGGATGGGCTGCGGGGGTGTTGGGGCTGTTGTGCGCGAGTTGCGCCGGGGAGGGCGACGACGGCGGCATGAAGCTGGGCGTCGAGCCGAGTCCCACCGCGCCGGTGACCGGCAATACGCCGCCCGCGATGCCTGCAGCCAATAGCGGCGCGGCGGGCAGCGCGCCGTCGTTCACTCCTGCG
>DATEOF010000134.1:0-40361 GCA_035274465.1 Polyangiales bacterium | reverse complement strand
TGGACCATCAGCTCGCAGGCCGCGCGGTAGTCGAGCGGGGCGCGCGCGCTGAGGTCGCCGCCCTCCAACAACTCCATGGTGTAGAACGGGCCGACCACGTCGTGGCCGAAGTCGTAGACCTCGATCACGCTGGGGTGCGAGAGCTGTGCAAGCAGGTAGAACTCGCGCTCGAACTGTGCGCTCCTCGCTCGATCGCGCTCGGCACCGCTGAGCAGCAGCTGCTTGAGCGCGTACTCGCGCTGGTCCCCCAGGTCGCATACGCGGTAGACGACCGCGCTACCGCCGCGACCGAGGAGCTCGAGCACGCGGTAGTGCTGGCCGATGCGCTCAGGCAGGGCCATCCGACCCTCGCAACGCCTCGGGGAAGTACGCGCGCAGGTCGGCGTCGACGTCCATGATGCCGAGCGCTCGAATGCGCGCTCGGGCGCCGGAGCGCAGCGTTTCGCCTTCGCTGCCGCCGACAGCTGCACCTAGCGCGAACTGATCGCGGGCAGCCTCATGCGGACTGCCGAGCTCGTCCAGCATGTTCGAGCTCTCGCGCAACAACGCCGCGGCATCGATCCGCTTGCCAGTCAGCAGCGCGACGCGGCCGCGCAGCCGCAGCTCGGCGGTCTTGGCCATCGGCACGGCGAGCTTGCGCAGCGCGCGCAGATCCGGCGCGACGAGCGCCGCGGGATCGGCGCGCAGATCCAGCTCGATGGCTTCATTGAGCGAGAAGCGTCCGTGGAGGTCGTGCGCCATCATGGCCATGGACGCCGCGAGACGCAGCGGCGAGCGGAGGTAGCGCGTCCAGGCTTCCTCGAGGTGCAGGCGACCCCAGGCGAAGTCGCGGCTCCAACAGGCCGCACTCATCACGGCGACCATGTGCAGCAAGTACAACGAGTTGACGCGCGTGGTCGGCAACTCGCCGATCTCCGCATCGAGCCGGGCGCGCGATCGCGCCCCGTGGCCCAGGAGCTGCTCGAGCGAGGTATGCGTGTACGTCAACTGGAGCAACACCGCGCGGTTGTCCGTCGCCCTGGCGTCCTCGATCACCGCCGGCAGCTCGCGCTTGAAACGTTCGTATTGCCCGAGCGCGTGCAGCGTGCCGATGCGCACCAAGGCCGTGACGAAACGTCGATTGTAGTTGCCGCCGGGGTCGTCTTGAGCATCGGCTCGGAACAAGCGTTCCGCCGCGTCCGCGTGGCTGACCACGTCTTTGAAGCGTCCGAGCATGAATGCGTTGATGGCGCGCGTCGACGCGATCAGGACTTCATCGCGTGCGTTCATCGCCGCACTGATCGCGACCGCGCGCTCGACCAGCGCATCCGACTCGCTGGCCGCCTCCGCGGTACCGGCGACCGCCGTCGCCGTGGCCGACGCACACAACACCCGCACCAGGCGCGTCGGCTCGCCGGCCTCGAGGGCCGCACGCAGCGCGCGCAGCTGAAACAGCGTGGAACGCAGCGTGTCGCTCGACTGCGTGCTTGCCCACAGTCCCATCAATACGTCCACGCGCTTCAGCAGCTCGTTCGGATAGTCGTTGGCCGCCCGCTCCACCGGCTTTGGGCCACGCAGCTTGAGCCGCGTGCGCTCCCAGACGATCGCCGCGATCAGCCCCGCGTCGCTCGAAGGCACGTCGATCTGCGCCGCCTCGAGCACCCTGCGGTTCAACTCTGCGCCCTCGGCATAGTGGCCGCAGCGCATGTAGTGCGTCGCGGCCAGCTGCGTCCAGGAGCTCGCTTGCTCCGGCGAAACGTGCTTGGCGGCCTCGAGCGCCGTCTCCGCCGCAGCCACGCCTTGGCCTCCGCGCGCGAGCGACATCGACAACTCGCTCCACAGCTCGCCGCCGGCGGCTGGATCCAGCTCGATGCAGGCGCGGAACAGCGCCGCCGCGCGATCGAACGCCAGGCTGGCATTGGCGCGCGCGGCAGCCGCCTTGCCGTAGCGCAACGTAGGGTCGCGCAGGCCGGCGCCCAGCGCCAGCGAGTGCAGCCAGTCGGCGTCGGCATGGCCGCTCAGCTCGACGAGCTTGAACAGCGCACCGAACAGCGCACGGCTCTCCTCGTCCGACTGCGCGCGCAGCACGCGCTCGCGAATGTGATCGTGGTAGACCTCGAGCATGCGTGCGCCGCCGACGTCGCGCGTGCGTACCAGGTTCAGCCCACGCAGCTCGTGCACCAGCGCCCGCCCACCGTGCGCGATGCCCGCGGCCTTCAGTGCGAGCTTCGGCGACATCGGCCGGCCCGCGATCGCCAGCACGGCCAGGAGCGACTTGGCGTCGGCGCTCAAGATCGCGCTGGTCTGCGCCACCATGAGATCCAGCGACAGGCCCTCGAGATCCGTCTCGCCGCGGGTTGCCTTGGCATCCGCCAACGCGATCAGCTGCGAGGCCAGAAACGGGCTGCCCTGCGACTCGCGCACGATCTGCTCGATCAGCTGCGGCCTGAGGGTGTCGTGCGAACGCAGCCGGCGCTCGCACATCGCCGCGATATCGGCGCCCGGCAGCGGCGCGAGATCGATCGTGTCGATCGGCAGCGGTTCGCCTCCCAGCAGCTTGTGCAGGCAGCTGCTGGTCGCGACCTCGTCGCTGCGATAGCTGAACACGCACATGATGGCTGCCGCCCACGGCTGCAGCAGCCAGCTGCGCAGGATGGCAGCGCTATCCAGATCACCCCACTGCAAGTCGTCGATCCAGAGCACGAGCGGCGTCTGCAGCGCGAGCTTGTAGAGCAGGCTGCGGAGCGCCTCTTCGGCACGCCGGCGAATCTGCAGCGCGTCGAGCGGGAGCTTGCCGGACGCAGCCAGCCGTTTGACCGCCGTGAGCCGCTCGAACACAGGAAACACGCGCGACAGCGCGGCCACGTCGATCGGCAAGAGGTGCGCGACCTCGACGTCGTCGACGCGCGAGAGGTGCTGCACCAGCGCATCCAGTAGGCCGTCCAATGCCTTGAACGGCATGGCCTCCTGCTCGTAGCAACGGCTGCGCAGCACCAGCGTGTCTGCTCTGACGCGCGCCGAAGCGCGAAGCTCCAACTCGTGCGCGAAGTGCTCGACCAGCGCGGACTTGCCCGCGCCCGACGCCGCACGCACGTGCACCATCACGGCCCGACCGGCTTGCGCTCGCTCGTAGGCGCTCCACAGCTGCTCGAGCTCGCGATCGCGGCCGAACAGCTGGCTGTGAGCCTCGTGCACCTCGGTTTCGGTCTGCGGTACGTGCTCGGTGCCCGTCTGCGTGCGCTGCAGCTGCGGTTCGACGGCGTCGAGGCGCGCGAGCACCTGCTCGCCGCTCGGGCGCTGCGCGGGATCCCGCTGCAAGAGCGAGCTGCACAGCTCGCACAGCCAGCTCGGTGCCTCGGGGACCAGAGTCGAGAGCGGCTCGGGATCGGACTCGAGCTTGGCGCGCAGCAGCTCGAACTGCGTGCCGTCGATCGGCAACATGCCGCTGACGGCTTCATACAGCATCACGCCGAAGGCATACCAGTCGCTGGCGGCGCTCAGCTCCTTGGCCAGAAGCTGCTCCGGCGCCATGTAGGCCGGTGTGCCGGACACCGAGCCCTCTTCGGTCACCCGCGTCGCGTCCAGGTCCAGCCGGCGCACCAGACCGAAGTCGAGCACGACCACGCGCTGACCCACCGCGATGACGTTGCTGGGCTTCAGATCCCGGTGCAACAAGCCGGCCTCGTGCAGCGCGTGGATGCCTCGCGCCAACTGGCGAAACGCCGGCAGCAGCCGTCGGCTGCCGACCGGGTCAGCCGCGTCGTACGGCTCCGCGCGCAGGTAGCTGCCGAGATCGAGCCCGTCGAGATACTCCATGGTCATGAACCAGGAGTCTTCGGCCTGGCCCATGTCGTAGAGCTTGATGATGTTCGGGTGTTTGACCGCCTGCATCGAGCGGAACTCGCGCTTCAGGCGCAGCACGCTCTTCGGGTCCACGCGCAGCAGCTTCTTCAACGCGAGCTGTTCGCCGGTCTCCGTGTCCCGCACGAGGAAGACGGCCCCCGATCCGCCCTCCCCCAGCCGGCGTTCGAATTGGTAGCGCGCGTCGGGGGTTAGAGCAGGTGCGGACCTCGATGCGGGCATGAACCGATGCGGTAGTTCGGCGCATGGGGCCTGCGACTTGAGTTTGTCTGAAAACGGGGGTCGCGGTGCGACATGGCCGGTGTCAGAGGTTCACCCCATGCGCGCTGGCACACTCTCCTCGATCCTGGTCGCGGCGCTGACCTGGTGCAGCGCAGGCTGCTACGAGGACTCGGTCGTGGGGACCAGCGGTAAGCGCGAGGCGAAGGTGGCAGAGCCAGCATCCGCCAGCATGCCCAAGACGCAGAGCATGATCGCGGCCAAGCCGGGTGAAAACGTCGGGCTCGCGGAGCCCTTTCTCGGAGACATCGACGGCGACGGGTTCGACGACTTCCTGATCATGGCGTCTGCTGCGCGGAGCTCGGGAGAAGATACCCTCGCCTACCTGTACTACGGACGCCCCGATTTCCCGGCGCAGCTCTCCACGGAGGAGGCTGACGCCGTGTTCCAAACCAACTCGTTCAGCAGCGGACCGCTCGGCGACATCGATGGGGATGGTCTCGCGGACTTCGTCCTCGGGCGCGTCACGTCCTCCGAGATCGTGTTCGGGAGCCGCCGTCGGCTGCACGGGGCGTACATGCCTTTCTCCGTCGGTCCACGTTGGCTGCAGCCCGAGCTGCCGTCGCCCTTCAGCCCTCAGGCGGTGGACATGTCCGTGCGTCGCGCCGGTGATCTCGACGGCGATGGCAATGCTGATCTCCTGATCACCGGGGCTACGCTGGTGCCGGATGGAGAAACGATCGAGGACGCACCGTTCGGATTGCGCAGGCACGACTACCTCGTGCCAGGTCACCCCGGTGAATGGCCGTCGGAGACCTGGGACCTGAGCCAGGCGGTCGCCGAATTCAGCTACCAGATCATCGAGAGCGAAGGCGAGACCTACGCGCAGGGTCTGACGCCGTTCGCACTCGGCGACCTGGACGGAGACGGCCTGGCCGATCTCGGTGTACTCGCAGAGAACGGCTTGCTCGTGTTCTACGGCGGCCGAGAGTTCCGCGGCCTGATCGGACCGGAGCAGGCCGATGCACACCTGCTGTTCAAGTCGCAGGGGCTGCTGGCGATCGGCGACGCGGACAACGATAAGGCGAGTGATCTGGTCGCGATCTCGTCGGATGGCGGGTCCATCGGCGTGTACTACGGCCGTCGCTGGTCCGGCGAGCTGATGACAAAGCCCGATCTCGTGCTGAACGTCGACGATGCTGACGGCGTTCCCGGATCGTTCACCGCCTGCGCGGGAGACATCGACGGCGACGGGTGGGCCGAGATCGTCGTCGCCATCGCCGAGTTCGCAGCGAGCTCCGAGAGCATGGAGCCCGCTTGGCCGGGCGGATCGGTGTATGTGCTGCGTGGCACGGGCAAGCGCTACACGGGTCAGCGCAGACTGGGCCGAAGCGACCTGCTGAAGGGCGGCCCTGCACGCTGGACGCCGCAGCAACTCTTCGCTCAGGGCGGCTTCGCCTGGGCGCTCAGCATGAATGGTGACGTCGACGGCGACGGCGGCTTCGACATCCTCACCAGCTCGACCGACATGCGCATGGGTGCGCCACCGACGACCGCAGTGTATTTGATCCCGAGCACGCCGCGAACTCCGGATTGAGTCTCGCGATCGCGCACCTACATGCAGGGAACTGCGCGGGGTGCCGCTGAGACGCGACTCAATGCAGGCTCGCGGCAGCACGCGCACTCTGCGCTTGCTCACGTCCGATCGTTCCCTTATCACCGGTCGCGATGACCACATCCGAGATTTCGTTGTTCGATCAAGTCGACCGCGAGCCAACCCCAGCCGACGAAGAAGCGCAGGCGGAATCCCCGCGCGCGGAAGAGCAGTCACCCGAAGCGATCGCAATCGCCAACCGCAAGCGACTTGCGGAGCAACTCGACGCGCTGAAGCGTAAAGAGTTCGAGTTGCGTCGCGCGCTCGCCGCGGCCGAGCACCCGGAGCTCGCCGATGCCATCCGCTCGATCGAGCTCGGCGCGCTCGCGGTCTCGCGTGCCGAAGGCAAGCTCGCGCAGGGCTTCTCGAAGGGCGAAGCTCGCCGGCGCGAAGTCATCGACAAGAAGTTGGAGGCCTTGCGCAGCAAGCGCGAGGAGCTCGACACGCAGATCCAGGCGCTGCAGGCGGAGCTCGCGGGCCTCGGCAGCGATCGACTCGCCGGCTTCGAGGCCGAGCGACGCGCCGCTCTCGAGCAACTGTTGATCGCCCTCGGCGCCCACCACGACGCCCTCCACATCGCCGGCCTCGAGCCAAACAAACTGGTCCCAGAGATCGACGGCTGGCTACCCGAGCTCGAAGCGCTCGCGCAGCAGCTGAGCGCGCGCGCCAGCGCCTGAAGCTGGCTCGATCGCGGCACACTCGACGCGGGCACCGAAGCAGGCTAGATCATGATGTGCCGGGAACGCGTCTGGAGTGCCCTTGGACGCCGGGTCACGTGTCGATAAACTGACGAAACCGCTGCCCTTTCCCATCGCGCGCATCGGCACGGTGCTGCTCGTTGCGGGAGTGTTCTACGTCATCAGTTGGTTGGTGGCGCGGATGATCGGCGCCGCCCTCACCCGCGACGTACTGCAGCTCACGCACGCCTTGTACTTCTGGACGGTGGGGCTTTTGTGCGCCGCGTTCTTTGCGGGGCACTCCTCTGCGATCGGCATGCTGGACGCGCTACTACAGGGCCGTCTGACCTTGCCGCCGAGAGCTGCACTGCCCCCACCCGCGAGCTCGGCCTGGAACCCGTGGGCGGTGGCGTTGCATTGTGGTGCCCTGTGGGGCGTCCCTGCGGCAGCCATCAGCTGCTGGCTCGTGGCTCGCGCCTGGCCGAACGGCGTGCCGATCGGGAGTTTCGCGAACCAGTTCGCAGCGGCTGCCGCGCTGCTGAGCGCGGCGGTCGTGCTGGTTCGCGTCGGGACACCGTTCTTGCAGCAAGCACAGCTAGCGCCTGCGCAGCGCCGTTTCGCGGGGTCGCACCGCGCGTACCTCTGGCAGCGTCACGTGTTGCCGCAAGCCTTGGTAAACGGCAGCATCAACGCCTGGGTGGGAGCGGCGCTCGTCCCCGGTGCGCTGAGTGACCCGAACACCACGGTGTCGACCACGCTACTGCAGCACGACGGGGTCGCGACCGCGTTCGGGCTCGCGTTGGCCGTGGTGGGTGGGGCATTCGGCCACGCGCGCTTCGATCGACGCTGGATGGTCGTGCAGCAGGCCTCGACATCCATCTCGCGAGCCGCGCGCGTGTGCGGTTTGATCGCCGTGATCATGTTCGGTGCGCTCCTGGGCTCCATCCCGCGAGCCGTGGGCGTCGAGGCGGTCGACGCTTGGACCTTCGTGGTCGTGCGGACGATCGCCTGCGGGATCTACAGTGGGCTGCTCGCGTACTGGATGGCGAGCTGGGCGCTGGGCACGCCCGACGACGCCGACTGACGTGGGTTCGCCTGACAAATCTCTTAGTGCATCGCAGATGCGCAGATCTCAATCCAAGGAAACCAACGTGCGTGCCTCAGCATTGGCGGACCTAAGCCCCCAAGCTCTAGCAGTTGGCTTGACCCTCAGGCGGCAATCGCCTAGGCTCGCGCGCGGTCACGGATGCCGGATGCCCCGCATAAGTCGCGCTCCCACGGCAACCGGTTCGCTTCTCTAGCACGCGCAAAGCAGTCTGCGTGCTCGCAGTGTTGGGCTGGCGCATGCTAAGAGCGCGGTATGTGTGGGGTCGTCGGCATCTACGCGTATAGGGACAGCGCGAGCAGCGTCGAACGCGACGAGCTCCGCACCATGCGCGACTACATGACGCGCCGCGGTCCTGATGCGAGTGGCGAATGGTTCTCGCCGGACCTCCGCGTTGGCCTCGCGCATCGTCGACTTTCCATCATCGACCTCGCGGATCGCGCTGCCCAGCCGATGCAGACTGCGGATGGGCGGCTGTGCATCACGTTCAACGGTGAGATCTACAACTACGCCAGTCTGCGCGATGAGCTCACGGGCAAGGGTTACGTCTTTCGAACGACCTCCGATACCGAGGTGTTGTTGCACCTGTATGCGGAACGCGGCGTGGAGATGTTCCATGCGCTGCGCGGTATGTACGCCTTCGGGCTCTGGGATAACCGTGAGCAGCGTCTGCTGCTCGCTCGAGATCCGTACGGCATCAAGCCTCTCTACTACTCGGATGAGGGTGGTACGTTGCGGTTTGCATCGCAAGTGCGCGCATTGCTCGCGGGCGGCCGGGTTTCGCGCACGCCCGACGCCGCGGGACAGGTTGGGTTCTACCTCTGGGGATCGGTGCCCGAGCCGTTCACCACCTACGACGCGATCCGCTCGGTGCCCGCCGGCAGCTTCATGATCGCGACCGCGCGCGGTCCGTCGGCGCCCCGCCGTCATTTCTCGTTGGCGCAATGTTGGACTGATGCTAGCCGGCAGGCCGATCGCATCTCCGAGCCGTGCGCGGTTCAGGAGCAACTCCGCCAAGCTCTCCGGGACTCCGTGGCTCAGCACATGGTGGCGGATGTACCAGTGAGCGCGTTTCTGTCGGGCGGAATCGACTCAGGCGCGCTGGTCGGTCTGATGACCGAAGAGGGTAACCAGACCACGCATGCGATCACGCTCGCCTTCGATGAGTTCGCCGGTCATGAGGACGATGAGACTCCGGTCGCCTCGGCAGTCGCTCGCCACTACGGCGTGGAACACCACGTGCGCCTCGTCACTGAGCGTGAGTTCCGCGAGGATCTTCCGAAGGTCTTCGATGCCATGGATCAACCGTCCATCGATGGACTGAACGTCTGGTTCGTCAGCAAGGCGACCGCCGAGCTCGGTCTCAAAGTCGCGATCAGCGGGCTCGGCGGCGACGAACTCTTCGGCGGCTATCCCAGCTTCCGAGAGATCCCGCAGCTCGTCCGTGCGATGTCCCTGCCGGCGCGGATTCCCGGCCTCGGGAAGGGCCTGCGTCACGCGTTGCGACCCATCGTGGACAAGCTGCCCGGCGTCCACCCGAAGCTCGCGAGTGTCGCGGAGTACGGCGGCTCCTTCGGGACGGCGTACGCACTCAAGCGCGGCCTCTTCCTACCCTGGGAGCTGGACACGGTGCTACCGGCCGCCCGCGTCGAGGAGGGATTGGCGCGCCTTGCGGATCCGATGCGGCTCGAAGGGCTGCTCACGCCCATGCCTCCCAGCGCGTTTGCTCGCGTCGCGTTACTCGAGGCAGCGCAGTACATGTGCAACCAGTTGCTGCGCGACGCCGATTGGGCGAGTATGGCCCACTCGCTCGAGGTGCGCGTCCCCCTCGTGGACCACGTTCTGCTGCGCACGCTCGCGCCCGTTTTGGCTGGCGAAGCGCGACCCGACGGCAAGCTCGGCTTGGCGCTCAGCCCCCGGCGTGCGTTGCCCGAACACGTGCGCGGGCGCCGGAAGACCGGCTTTTCGACACCGATCGCCCGCTGGCTGTGCCGGAGCAACGATCTCGAGGCCTGGCGCCGAGTTCCAAGCCTGGCACGCGACGGATGCCCCTGGGCGCGCCGATTTGCATATAGTGTCGAGCAGCGGCTGAGGTAGAGGCTTCGCGAAACTCGAGGCACGCTACGTCGGCGCTCGTGGCAGCGACTGCCATCATGACCCAGCAAGCATTGCGCATACACCACGTCGTGCCGAGCGTCTCAGTGAGCTACGGAGGCCCGAGCCGCAGCGTTCCTGCACTCTGCGATGCGCTCACCGAGCTCGGCCACCGCGTGACATTGCATACGTACGGGCCTACCCCGGCTGGCGAACAACTTCGATACGAGCTGCTCGAGTATCGCGAGCCACTAGTCGCGTCCCGCTTCGGTCTTTCGATGGACATTCTGCACGGGCTTCGCGCCGCAGCGCGAGACAGCGACATCCTCCACGTGCACGGGCTGTGGACGTTCTCGAGTCTGATCTCCGCGTGGGCCGTTCGGGGTACGCAGTGTCGGCTCGTCGTGGCGCCGCGCGGGATGCTGGATCCCTGGGCACTGCAGCAGTCGGCCTACAAAAAGCGCTTGGCTTGGGTCACAGCCCAGGGCCGCGCCGCGCGCGCTGCGCAGCTCATGCATGCAACGGCGATGAGCGAAGCGCGAGCCATCCGCGACATGGGCCTGCGTGCCCCGATCGCTGTCGTACCCAACGGCGTGGATATCCCTGCCGACGCCGATGTTGCCCGATTCGATCGTTCACCGCGCACGCTGCTCTTTCTGAGTCGCATCCACCCGAAGAAGGGCCTCGATGGCTTGCTCTCGGCCTGGGGCGACGTGCAGCGCGAGTTCCCGGACTGGCGCCTGCACGTCGTAGGTCCGTCGAACAATGATTACTTGCCGAAGCTCAAGCGAATGGTCCACGAGCGCGGCCTCGAGCGGCTGGAGTTCTTTGGCGTGGCGGAGGGCGCGGCGAAGACCGAACACTTTCAGTCCGCGCAGATGTTCATCCTCCCAACCCACTCGGAGAACTTTGGGTTGGCCGTGGCTGAAGCTCTCGCATATGGGCTGCCTGTCATCGTGGGTCGCGGCGCGCCGTGGCAAGAAGTCGAAACGCACCAGTGCGGCTACTGGATCGACAACGCGGCGTCCGAGATCGCCGCCTGCTTGCGCGTGGCGCTGCGGCGATCTCCCGAAGAGCTCCGACAATCCGGCGCGCGCGGGCGGACGTGGATGCAGCGCGAGTATTCGTGGCTTCAAGTGGCGGAGATGATGGCCGATGCGTACGCGTGGTTGGTGCGCGGCCGTCCGATTCCCGCTTCCATCGTGGTCGGGGATGTCACCGGCGCCGCGTAGCAGCCCGACGGTCCCGCAACCCTCATTTGCAAAACCGGCCACTTCCAGTTGCCGATGACCGCCATTGCCCCGGTGAGAATGGATTCTCGCAAGCCTTTCCGGTCTTCCGGCAGCTCTGGCTTGCGAGTGTGGGGGGTTCTGCGCAAGCTGCCCGCATGGAATCGCTGACGCTGACGGCGGCAGGCCCGAGCGCGCACACCCTCCCCGGCTCGCAGGTCTTGCAGCTCGTCGAGGTACTGACGTTTTGGGATATCGATACGGCCGAGTTGCTCGCGGACACGCCGGTCAGCATTCGCCAGCTCGAGGAACCCCAGGCCCGGATCTCGCTCGCCGACTTCAACCACATCGTCGCGCGCGCTCGCCGGCTCACCGGTGAACCGGCGCTCGGCATCTTCATGGGCTTGCGACGTCGCGTCACGATGTACGGCTTCCTCGGCTTCGCCGCGCTCAGCGCCTCGTCGCTGCGTGAGGCGCTGGAGCTCGCGGTCCGCTTCTCGCCGATGATCTGCACGGCAGTGAAGCTCAGCTTGCACGTCGACGACGGTCGCGCAGCGCTGCGCATCGAAGAGCTGTGCGACGTGGGCGATTGCCGCGACGTGGCGCTCTTCGCCTTGCTCCTCGGGCTCGGCCAGATCGGCAAGGCCCTCACCGGCTGCGACCTGGGCGGCGAAGCGCAGCTGGCGATCGCCCGCCCCGACTACTTCGACCGCTTCGAGGATCTGTTCCCGCGCATGCGCTTCGATCAACCGGCCACGCAGCTGGTCTTCCCTGCACACCAGCTCGACTTACCGCTGTCGAACCCGGACCGCGCGGGGCTGCGTCTGGCACGCGAGCAGTGCGAGCAAGCGCTGTCGGAGCTGCGCCTCGACGCCGGCATCGTCGAGCGCGTGCAGGCGCTGCTCGCGAACGCCGAGGGCTCTCACTCGCTCGACGAGGTGTCGACGAAGTTGCGAATGTCATCACGCACGCTCAAGCGCCGCCTGGCATCGCAGGGCGTGAGCTTCTCGGAGCTGGTCGATCGCGAGCGGCACGGGCGTGCGCTCTCGCTCGTGGGCTCGTCGAGCCTGCCGTTGCTCACGATCGCGGAGCGGCTGGGCTACTCGGGCGTGCCGAACTTCGCTCGCGCGTTTCGCCGCTGGACGGGACAGACGCCCGCCGCGTACCGTCGCAGCACAGCGCCCATGCGCGCGCGTCCTGCGCACGTCACTGCAGTATGACTTGAGCGCAGAAGCCCGCGATGCAGGAGTTCGCGGGCTTGCCCATCTCGGGCGAACAACAATCTGCGTCACTCACGCAGCGCTCGTCCGTCCTGGCGCACTCGTTCTTCGGTGGCGAGCACGTGCTGTCCGGCTGCACGAACACGACGCCGCCGTTGTCCGGCAGGATGAACGGCCAACCCGGACGGATCGAGCCCTGCGTCGTCAGCAGGTGCGCGCCTCACGCGCAGTGTTGTTCGCGACGTCGTACTTCATGATCGCGAGCCCGTGCGCGTTTCCGAGCGCGTTGTCGTTGAACACGAGCAGCGTGCCGTCGGGTGAGAACATGGGCATCAGCGCGCCGGACGGAATGCCCGTGTTCGGCACGACTTGACCCGTCATGGTGTCGTACAACGTGGCTTCGACCGGAGCGCCGAGTCCCTGCGTCATGTAGGTGCGCGCGACGTCGATGATCGCGGAGGTCGCGAGGTAGCGCGAACCATCGGGGTACATCGCACCCCAACCCGCGCGCGGTCCGGCCGCCGTCGCCGGAGGATTGGCGGCCGTGTTCATGTCGAGCTGATACGACTGTCCGAAGCCGGGTGGGAACTGTGAGATCAGCCGCGCCCCGTTCGCCGATACCGAGTGGCAACCGTGTACGGACTGCCCGCTCAGCTGCCGCCGCTACTGCTGCGGGGCCGCGCTTCATTGACCGGCGGATCGGTGGCACCGGAGGGATGCTGTGCCATTCGCAAGTACATCTGCGCGGACTTGTCCGAAGGTTCGAGCTTTAGCGCTTCTTGCCACTGCTCGATCGCGCGTGTGCGCTGGCCGCTCACGAGCAGCAGCACGCCCATGGCGATGCGTGCGGGGATGTAGCGCGGCTTGACGCGGATGGCTTCCTCGAGCTCGTAGCGCGCAGCGACCAGGTCTCCCATGTGTCGATACACGTTGGCCAGGCGCACGCGCAGATCGGCGAAGTGCGGGCAGAGCCGGACCGCGTTGCGGTACTCCTGCACCGCTTCATTCGGCATGCCGACGTCGAGGTAGGCTTGCGCGAGGTCGGCGTGGATGTTCGCGATCTTGCCCTTGGCGAACGCATCCACCTGATCGCCACCGTGGCCGTCGCGCATGATCGCGCCGCGGTAGACTTGCTGGGCCTTCTCGTACTCGCCGAGATCGTTGTACGTGACCGCGAGGTTGAGCGAGGCTTCGGTGTAGTTGGGGTTTTGATCCAGCGCGCGGCGAAACTCTTCGCGCGCTTCCTCCAACCGACCTTTGTCGTGATGGATCACACCCATCATGTTGTGCACGTCAGCGAAGCGATGACCGCCCTGGGCGATCACCTTCAGCAGGAAGTGCTCCGCCTTGTCGTACTCGCGCTTTTCGTAATGCTCCCGGCCGAGCGCGATCGCTTGTTTGAGCTTGTCGTCCACGTCCATTGGGCCGGATAAGCGTACTGTGCACACACCTGCTCGATCAACATAAGCACTGGTGGTGCCTCGAGATCAGCCCCCGACCCCGAGCTTCCGGAGGCGGTCCCGCGCCTCCTCGTACTCGGGGCTCTTCGGGTAGCGCTGCGTGAGCTCGGCGTAGGCCTTGCGGGCCTCTGACCAATTCTTGAGCTCCACGTAGGTCTCACCGAGCAGCAGCAATGCCTCAGGCTCGAGACCGCTGGTGGGATATGCGGTGATCAACGTGCGCAAGCGACCGATCGCGGCCTGAGGGTGGTCTCGGCGTAGGTAGAAGCGCGCAACGTACAGCTCATGTGCGGCGAGCAGACGAATCGCATGATGCGCCATCTTGTTCGCGCGCCCGACGAGCGGGTCGTGGGGGAAGTCGACGACGAAGCGCCGCAACAGCCGCAAGCTCTCGCGCGTGTAGTGCTGCTCGCGCTCGTGGGTGGGCGGCGACAGGAACCACTCCGAGGGAATCTGTTCGTAGTTGCTACGCGCGACCATGAAGCGCGCGTAGGGCACCTCGATGTGCGAGGGCCGATAGCGCACGAACTGCTCGTAGGCCTGGATGGCCTCGGTGTACTTGGCTTCCTTGAACAAGCAATCAGCGGCGCGCAGCTCAGCGAGCGCGGCGAAGCGCGTGTACGGATAGAGCCTACGCACGTTGCGAAACGCTGGCTCGGCTTGCAGGCACTCGTCGTCGTAGAAGTCCTCGAGCGCTTCGGAGTACGCGATGCGCGCGTTGTCGCCGTAGTCGTGGGTGGCCGTGGCCGTGGCGCCACAACCGCTCGCTGCACCGAGTGGCAGGAGAGACGCGAGGCAGGTCGCGAGGACCGCACATGAGGGGGTTCGGAAGTGCATGGAAGTCGAAACTGGGGCGCTTCCTGTACTACCTTGGCCTCCGAAAATCCATCCGCCCGGCGTTCTAATTCTGCAGCAAGTCTTGTAATTTCGCGAGGTTTGAAGAAATTGGCCTGAAACGCGTCGGGGGGAACGGTTCGAGGCGATTCGCGAAGGAGGCCGTAGTGGGCAGCATAACCCGGGTGACTTGCTGTGCCGTGGCGTTGAACATGGCGTTTGCTGCCGGCCTCTCACGGGCGGAACCGGCGCCTCAAAAGGCACCGCCGGCCGAATCCAAGCGGCCTGCGCCTGCTGCTGCGAGCGGCGAGGATGGCGAGTCCGCTCGCGTCCGAGGGCTCCAGCTACTGCGCGCAGGCAAGATCAAAGAGGGCGAGCAGGCGCTGAAACAGTCCGCGCGCGCCCGGGGCAACTCCATCGATGCCCTCTACGATCTGGCCCGCGTGCAGTTCGCCGCCGATGACTACGCCAAGTCACGTCAGGCCTGTCGCGCGCTTGCGGCCAAAGATCGCCAGGCGATGCTGAGCGACCTGTGTATGGCCCGGGCGTTCCTGGTCTGGCGCCGCGCGTCGCGCGCGGTCGAGTGGGTCGACAAGGCCCTGGCCAAGGCGCCCAATGACCCCGAGGTGCTGCTCGCGCTGGCTGACATGAAGCGCGTGTCGGGAGATCTGGACGCGAGTCGCTCCACGTATCAACGCGTGCTGGGCCTGCAGCCGGGCAACCCGGATGCCCACTACGGCCTGGGCGAGCTGTACCTGGTCGCCCCCGACCCCGAGGCCGCACGCAAGGCGTTCGCGGCCGCGCTCGTGAACGCGCCGGAGTGGCCCGACGCGATGTATCAACTCGGTCGCCTGGAGCGAGGTACGCGCGCCGTGGAGCTGCTCGAACGCGCGGTGACAGCCCGGCCGAACTGGCCGGAGGCGCGGTTGGCGCTGGGGGCCGCGCGGCTGGAGAACGGCGAGGTGGAAGCGGCCGAAGCGCTGTTCCGGCAGGTGCTGAAGACGCAGCCCAAGCTGCCGCTGGCCCACGCGCGGCTGGGCATGGCGCTGGCTGCCAAGCGCGACTACGCGAACGCCGAGACCGAGATCAAGCGCGGGCTCGAAGGCTTGCCCAACGACGCCGACGCCGCGCTCACCCTGGCGCGCATCTACGCCAATACCGATCGCGCGGAGGATGCCTTCGAGGCCTATCGCAACGCCGCCAGCCTGGAAAAGTCGGGTTCACGCGCGCTGGTCGAAGCGGGCGTGTACGCGATGAAGCTCGACCGCAACACGCTGGCCCAGGGCTACCTGGAAAAAGCGGTGGAACGCACGCCCAAGTCCGCCATCGCGCAGGCGCGCTTCGCGGATGTACTCTTGGCTCGCGGCGAGAAGTCGCTCGCCAAACAGCACTATCAACTGGCTCTGGGCGGCGAAGGTGATGTAGACCGCCAGGATCTCAAACGCCGTCTCGACGCGCTCAAATAAGCAGCTCCCGTGCGCACCGAACTCACGAAGTCCTTCACACTCGAATCCGCCCATCGCTTGCCGAACGTGCCCGCCGGCCACAAGTGCGCGCGCCTGCACGGGCACAGCTTCCGAGTGACGTTGCACGTCAGCGGCCCGGTCGATCCGCACACGGGCTGGGTGATCGACTTCGCCGAGATCGCGCGCGCCTTCGCGCCGCTGCACGAGCAGCTCGACCATCGCTACCTGAATGAGGTCGAAGGCCTGGCGAATCCGACCAGCGAGAACCTGGCGCGCTTCATCCTCGAGCGCGTGGCGTTGCCGACCGCGAAGCTGAGCGCAGTCAGCATCGCCGAGACCTGCACCTCCAGCTGCACGGTGTATGCCGACGGCGCTTGAGCGCGCGCGCGCCGGGGTACGCGTCGCCGCCATGGGCGGCTTCACCCTGGGCATGCTGGGTGGCGTGCGCACGCACCAGCGGTTGGTGCCCGAGCCCGAACGCTACGCGCTCTACCAGCGCTGGATGAAGCGCTGGTGCCAGGGGTTGCTCGACATCTTCGGCGTCTCGCCGCTGGTCGTGCACTCCGAAGTCACGCAGCCACCAGCTGCGGGCACCGCGCGCCTGGTCGTGGCGAACCACCGTTCACCGCTCGATATCCCGCTCTTGCTGCGTCAGTTCGGCGGCGTGGTGCTGAGCCGCGACGATCTGGCGAACTGGCCGGTGCTCGGGCCGGCGGCCCGCAGCGCGGAGACGATCTTCGTCGATCGCAAGGACACGATGAGCGGCGTGGCGGCGGCGCGTGCCATCCGCAACCGACTGGAGCACGGTCGCACGGTGATCGTGTTTCCCGAAGGGACCACGCGCGCCGGCGACGAGGTGGGCAGCTTCTTCGAAGGCGCCTTCGCTGCCGCGCGGGGGCTGCGCGTGGAGATCGTGCCGGTCGGCATCGCCTACCAGGCCGGCTCGGAGTTCGTGGAGCCCACGTTCGGCCAGCACCTGGCGAACGTGGCCGGCCGCGCCCAGACGCGCGTGGCCTGCGTACTCGGCGACCCGCGCATGATGCAGGGCAGCCGGCGCGAGCTCTCGGCAGGTCTGCGCGTGGAGATCCAGGGCCTGGTGCACGGCGCCCGCAAGGCCCTGGACGGTCGTTAGTTAGCGCCTAGAGCCCGGCCGGTGCGCCCGGCATGCCGCCCATGCAGTTCGCGCCGACCAGCTCGGCGTCCATGATGCACATCTCGGCGGTGTACGTCTCGTTGGCGAACGTCAGGACCTGATCGGTCTTGTTCTTGACGTGGCACTCCCACTCGAGCACGTCGCCAGCCTTCATGTCGAGGATGCCGCTCCAGCCGCCCTCGATGTTCATGTCGCGGTTGGGCACCGTGTTCTTCACCGTGCTCGAGTACTCCAGCACGATCGGCTCTTCCCAGTTCAGGCCCTCGTAGAACAGGTCCTTCTGACCGCCGCGGATGCGCCAGGCGCTGAAGCGCAGGTTGTTGGCGTGGCGGTGGCCGTAGAACCACAGCATGCGGCCATCGCCACGGATCGTGCACTTGTAGGGGCCGAGGATGGTCTCTTGGTGCGGTTGCACCATGAACGTGACGCTGCCGCTCTGAAACAGCTGCTCGACCGGCTCGGTGACTTCCTCTTCGGGGCGATACCAGAAGTTGATCCACACCTCGCGCAGCATCGGCTTGTCGGTGATGTTGATCGAGTGCAGCGAGACGTTGATCGCCTGCTTGGCCGCGAGCTCGATGCCCACGCCTTTGTTCTCGGGCGCGATGATGCCGTCCTTCGGGCTGTCCTCTGCCAGGTGGTTCGAGGTGCCGATGCGCCGGCCCATGCCGAAGCCGCCGCCTGCCGTGCTGCTCACGATGTTGTGGTGCGCGCCCGGCCGCATGCGGAACTGCCGGTAGTAGAAGTGGATCGGCTTGTCGTTGGTCGAGACCGCGTTGAAGTTGTTGGTGACTTCTTCACCGGCGCCGAGGATGTACTGCGCCTCGGGGTTGTCGTAGTTGCTCGGGCCGATGTGCAGCTGGAAACCCTTGTCCGGCGGCGGCGGCTTGATGCAGTACTCGTCGCCCGGGAACTTGGTCTTCAGGCCGCACTCGTCCATGGCCAGTGGCTTCTTCATGCCCGCGGGCATGTTCGCCGGATCGTTCGTGGGCATGCTGCCGGGGTTCATGCTCGGCGCGGGGGCCGCAGCTCCGGCCGTACTGCTCGGCGTCGCGTTCGGCTGCGCAGGCATGCTGGGCGCGGTCGGGGTGGTGACGGGCGTGCTCGGAGTCGTCGCCGGAGCAACCGGTGTCGTGGACGGTTGTTGCGTCGTCTCCGTGGGCTTAACCGGTTGAACTGGCAGTGAATTCCCACTGCTTCCGCAACCCACACTCAGACAAAACACCGCCCAAGTCCCCAAACTGGGTCTGCCCCAAACCTTCGCCATCGCCAGGTCCTCCGTTGCTTTCTGCTACGACCCCACCGGGTTACTAGATATGAGCGACCGCGCGCAAGTCTCTGCGAGCACGGGGGGCGGCCCTGCGCCAGGATGGTTACAGCAGCGCTTCGAGCGTTGCCGCATCGAGACGCGGATTGGCAGCGGAGGCATCTCCCAGCGCGGCCTCGGCCAAACGACGTTTGTGATCGTGTAGTCCGAGCACCTTCTCTTCGATCGTGCCGCGCGCGACCAGCTTCACGATCGTGAGCGGGCGAGTCTGCCCGAAGCGATGCGCGCGATCGCTGGCCTGGTCCTCGGCGGCGGGGTTCCACCACGGATCCATGTGCACCACATAGTCGGCTGCTGTCAGGTTGAGGCCCGTACCTCCCGCCTTGAGCGAGATCAAGAAGGCCTGCACCTCCTCACGCTGGAAGCGCTCGACCAGCTCGGCGCGCTGCGCCGCGGGCGTGGCGCCATCCAGATATACGAAGCTGATGGCTGCGCGCTCCAGGGCCTCGCGGACCAGCGAGAGGTGTCGCACGAACTGGCTGAACACCAGCACGCGGTGCCCTCGCGGCAAGATGTCCTCGAGCAGCGAGAGCAACGAGGCCAACTTGGACGACCCGACGCGTGGATCATCGATCACCAGCCGCGGGTGACACGCCAGCTGCCGCAGGCGCGTGAGCTGCGCCAGGATCTGGAGCTGGTGCGCCGCCTCGTCGCGCGATCGCCGGCCCAGCGCCCGGCGCGCCTCGTGTTGCGCTGCGGCGTAGAGCGCGCGCTCCGCCGCCGAAGGCTCGATCATGTGCACGACCTCGGTGCGTGACGGCAGCTCCTTCGCCACCTCGCGCTTGGTGCGGCGCAGGATCAGCGGCGCCACCAGCGCGCGCAGCTGCTCGGCGCGCTCGAGGTTCTCGTAGCGCTCGATCGGCACGGCGAAGCGCGCGCGAAAGCGCGGCCAGCTACCGAGCAGCCCCGGCGCGATCAGCGCGAACACGCTCCACAGATCGCCGAGGCGGTTCTCGATCGGCGTTCCGGTCAGCGCCACCCGGAACTCGGCCGAGATGGCCGCCACGGCGCGGGCGCGGCGCGTGCGAGCGTTCTTGATCACCTGAGCTTCGTCGACGATCTGCGTGGCGAAGCGCAGCTCCGCGAACGCGTCCCGATCGCGCACCAGGAGCTCGTAGCTGCAGAGCACGACGCAACCAGGGCCGAGGCTCTGCAGGCGCTTTCGCCGGTGCGCGCCGCGATAGACGCGCACGTCGAGCTCGCCGGCGAAGCGCGCGAGCTCGTTCTGCCAGTTGAATACGACCGAGGTGGGCGCGATGATCAGCGCCGGACCCAGCTGCGCGCGCGCGGCGAGCAGGCCGATGCTCTGCACCGTCTTGCCGAGGCCCATCTCATCGGCCAGACACACGCCTTCGGTCCACTGGCTGCTCGCGAGCAGCCAGGCCAGGCCGTGTTGCTGGTATTCGCGCAAGCGCGCGCGCCATGCGGGATCGATCTCGGGCAGAGGCTCACGCTGCGCGGTGAGGCGGTGCAGCCAATCGGTGCTGCTCTGCTCGCCCAGCTGCTCCAGCCAGAACGGCAGCGCGGCAGGTGAGATGGCTGGCTCGCGCATCGGCTCCATCACGCACAGCTGCGCGCGCTCCAGGCGCTCGAACAGCTCGCGCTCGATCTCGGCGTAGCCATCGCCGCCCACCGGCACGAAGCGTTCACCCCGGCGCACCGCGTCGAACAGCCGCCCGATGGCGATCTGCGCTTCCTTCGTGACCGCACCGCCTGCCAGGTTGATCCAGCTGCCGTGCCTGTTCAGATCGACCTTCAGGTCGGCGCAGCGCACGGGCGCGAGCAGGCTCAGCTTGCGCCCGGTCTCGGCCCACTCGATCTCGAGCGACGCGTGCTCGTGCGCCGCCGCCGACAGCAGCGCGAGCGCCTGCTGGGTGGTCGGAATGCGGTGGCCGAACGCCTCGAGCCGCATGTACTGCTCGAGCTCGAGGGCAGCCATCAGCTGCGCAGCCGTCTCGCGCTCCCAGCCGAGGTCGCGGCGAGCGTACACCGCCACGCCCTGCTCGAGCCCATCGACCAGCTCCGGCCCGGACCCCGGTGGCCAGAGTGGACCGAGCGCCAGCGCGCGCACGCACAGCAGCACGTCCACGCCCTCCTCGAGCCGCGGTGTGATGCGCAGCAGGAGCTTGCGCGGCGGTGGTCGCTCGTTGCCGAGCAGCGTGTCGGGCGCGGCCACCTGCGCGACCTGACGCAGGCCCGCGAGCAACGGCGCGAGCTGCGCGTGGCTCTCGCGCGGCAAGAGGCCGTGAAAGTCGGCCAGCGCAGCGTGCCAGCGCCGCAGCTGCGGGGTGAGCGCGGCGATCCAGAGCGTGTTGGCGTCGCGATCGCAGTGCGTGGCGTAGCCCGCGGCGTGCAGCACCGGCGCGGCGCCCGCCAGCGTGAGCCGCGGCAAGAGGCCTGCCGGCTGCTCGAGCAGGTGGAGCTGCAGCGTCTGCTCCGCAACGCGCAACGTGCTGCGCGTTCCATCGCTTGCTTCGATCTCGACGTAGGGGTGTTCGATCAGGGCGCGCAACGTGGCCAGATCCGCGGCCACGTACTGCGCGCCGAGCGTGCGACTCTGCGCGCTCAGCAGCTCGAGCACGGCGCGATCGCGATCTGCGCACGCGGCGGCGCGCGCCAGCTTGTGCGGCGAAACCAGCCGGCCGGCAGTCCAGCCCGTCTCGCGGCGCTCGTGCGTGAATGCGCCGATCACCACGCGCTCGGCAGCCAGGCGAACGCGAAAGCTCACGCGTTCGCGGCCCTGATCCGCGCTCGCGGGCGCAGGCTCGAGCGCGCGCAAGAAGCGCTGCCAGGACGGCACGCTGGCCAGCTCGAGCAACGCCGGACGCAGGCGATCGCGGCTGTCGCAGCAGGCGTCGATCAGGCGCGCAGCCAGCGCGCGCACGTGCAGACAGCCAGCGCGGCCGCAGCTGCACTCTGCGTGCGGCGGGCGCTGCTCGTAGCCCGACAATGCGAGCCGCACCGCGTGCGCACGCTCCTCGCCTTCGACCCGCAGCTGTGCGCGGCACACGCCCGAGGCGGGATCGAGGCGCACCGGACGCGCCGGCACGAAGCTCGCACCGTGCAGAGCCGGCAGCGAGCTTCCTGCGAGCACGGCGCGCAGCCGCTCGCAGACGAGCGAGAGAGAGTCCGGCGGCTTGCGTCGCCAGAGGTCTTCACGCGCGGCCAGTGCCAGGTGCGCGGCAGCCCGCATTTGCAGATAGCCGCGCGCCTGCTCGACCACCCGCTCGCGCTGTAGTGGACCGGGACTGCCGCTGATGGCGTCAGGACGAAATTCGTCCAGGCAGGCCTCGCACAGCGAATGCTCGCGCGCCCACTCGGGCGCGTGCGGCAGCAGCTCGGCCAGCGGACGGATCAACTCGTCGAGCACGCCGTGCGGCCGCGCCCACGCGAGCAGCGCCTCGAGTTGGTGCGGCACCTCCGGAGCCGTGGCGAGACGCGCGGGATCATCCGGGCCCGCTTGTCCCAGGCCCAACCAACGCCGCAGCTGCGCCGCCAGCGTCGATTGCTCGCTGCGCGTGGAGATCTCGGACAACCAGCGCTCGAACGTCTCGCGCGCCAGGAGCTCGGACAGCGTGTTCGCGTCCCCAGACTCGTAGATCGACTGCAACAGCTCGCGTGCCTCGGCATCTGGCACCCGCAAGCTCGCGAGCGCAGTCTCGAGCAGCGCCGGCTCGGCACAGGCCAGGAGCTGCTCGCCAAGCGTGCGCAAGTCACCGAACACTCACGCTTCTGTAGTCGTTTGCGCGGAGCGAAGCAAACCCGCAGAAAGAATTGAGACAGGTTTCGCGGCGCAGCCAGCTGGTATGTCCCGGCCGTGCAGTCGCGTGCGTTCCAGGTGATTTCGGCGCTGTTCGGGTTGTGCGTGCTGGCTTGTTCGGGCGGTGCAATGGAGACGCAGCCTGGGGCCACTGCGGGTGCGCCGGCGATGCCGCCGAGCATACCTGCGACGCCGAGTGCGGGTGTGGCTGCGCAGGCGCCGCAGGCTGGCGCTGCAGCCGGAGCTGCCGGCTCTGCAACGATGCCGCCCGCGGGCGCCGGAGCTGGTGCACCGGCGCAGCCGTCCGCTGCAGGGATGGGCGGTACCGGGTCCGCAGGGATGAGTATGCCGGTGGCTGGTGCTGCCGGTTCGAGCGCGGGTGCAGGCGGGGGCGCGGGTTCACCTCAGACCGGATCATCGTTGCCGATGATCACGGATCCCGGCGCGAAGGGCCCGTTCGAGATCCAGGTCCAGGAGACGCTCGAAGGCCTGAGCACGCACATCTTGATCGCACCGAAGGATCTCGGGCGCGATGGCATCAAGCACCCGATCCTGATCTGGAGCAACGGCGCGGGGGCGAACTCCTCGAGCTACCGCGCGATGCTCGACAACGTCGCCGCGCACGGCATCTTCCTGCTCGACGACAAGCAGAGCAGCTTCGAGTCGCAGCCGGAGGTGGAGTCTCAGCACGCGGCGATCGAGTGGGCGGTCGCTCAGGCCGAGAAGCAGGGCGGGCCATACTTCGGCAAGCTCGACACCTCGCGCATCGCCATCGCCGGCCACTCGATGGGCTCGGTCTCGACGTTCGGCAACGTCAAAGATCCGCGCATCAAGACCTCGATCCACATGGCGGGCGGCCTGACCGGCAACCCCGAGGGCGTGAACGAATCCTGGCTGGCCGACTTGCACGCGCCCACGGCATTCCTGTGCGGCGAGCGTGACACCAACGGCCTACCCCGCTGCAAGAATGACTTCATGAAAGCTCCGGCCGCGGTGCCGCTGTTCTTCGGCATGCTCGCCGGCGTGGGCCACACCGACGAGTTCAGCCAACCGAACGGCGGCCGCTGGGGTCGCATCCTGATCGCCTGGTTGCGCTGGAAGCTGGTCGGCGACGAGAGCTTCGCGCGCGCATTTACCGGTCCAGACTGCGAGTTCTGCAAGGGCGACTGGACCGCGATGAAGCGCGCGATCGACTGAGGGGCTCGCGGCAATCTCTTAGGCCTTTTGACTGTATCAGCTAGTCATGTTAGGGCCAGTATGGGGTGAACATGCTGAAGTCGAGTGTTGCGTCGGCGGCGTTAGTTGCGTTGGTGTTGTTTCCTGACTCGGCAGCGGCCAATCCGTTGGTCTGGTATGACGATCAGGTGCAGGCGATTGCCATCGACACGTACGCATACGCGTACGGACACGACATCGAGGTCGACTTCAACGGCGACCATTCGAGCGTCGGCCTGATTAATCAGGCCGTCGAGAGCGCAGACTACGGAAATTCGACTGACCTCTACGTGTACGAGATCTGGCCGCAAACAGAGGGATACTTTCAGGTCTACGGCTTCGCGGGTCGTCTCGGCGATGCTGTTCCCGAGGAAGATTTCTCAGTGAGCGTGGATACGCTCTGGGAGGGGACGCCGACCAAGGACGGGTTTCGTTTCTTTACGCCACGCTGGGACGTCGGCGCCGGCAATACGGTGGTGTACGTCCAGCCGGTGGCACAGGGCAGTGTCGTGCCGGTGACGCAGCCCATGCTGTCTGACACATTCATCCGTTTCGACGGTGGCCCGTGGCTACGGCTTGCCGATGTGCCGGACGATCTCACGCCGGTGCCGCTGGCTGTGAACGTCGCACCGAAGGTTCTGCACGCGAAGAGCTCCGGTCCGGTGGTCACCGCGAGCATCGAGTTACCTGCACCCCTTACAGTCGACGATGTGGATCTGGATTCGGTCCTGCTCACGGTGAGCGCGACCAGGTACGACTGGGGCTTTCCCATCCAACGAGCGAATGTGACGGCAAAAGCTGTCGCAAACGGTACGAACCGCACGAGGCTCACCGCGCAGTTCGATCGTAAGTGGCTCACGAACTTGTTGCTGGGGGATGAAGAGTGGACCGTCTACGTGGCAGGCTGGCTGCGCGATGGGCGATTCATCCGGGGCTCCACGGTGCTCAAGGTGAAGGGATCCGACTTGTTCTAGTGCGCCGATCAGTCGTCCAGTGGCTGCCGGCCGCGGCGCTCCGCATCGCGCAGCTGCGCCGACTACGCTACACTCCACGGATGTCCGCCACCCGACTGCGTTGTCTCGTCGTGTGCGTCGCGCTCGCGAGCTCGGGTGCAGCGTGTGCTTCGTGCGACAAGCAGCGCGACACCGCTCGCTCTGATGCAGCGACGCCCCCACGACCGGCGCGCGATTCTGGAACGCCCGAGCCGACCAAGCCCGGCAAAGACGCCAGTGTGTCCAGGGATGCGAGCACGCCGAAAGACGCCAGTCCGATGCGCGACGCCGCACCGCCCCTCGATGCCGGCCGCGCCGACGCCAAGACCGCGGCGCCACCCCAGGACGGCGGCGGCGACGACGATCCGATCGTGGCTTTGACCGCGGGCGCCGCACACGCGTTCGCAAGTCGCCAGAGCGGCGCCACGTACGCGTGGGGGCGCAACGCGCACGGCGAGCTGAGCAGCAAGTACACCGGCGACGGCCCGCAGCCGCAGCGCGTCGGATTCGACGTCGCGTGGAAGGGCATGCGCGCGGGTGGTGCGAGCAAGGACACGGGCCACACGTGCGCGATCAGCGGCGGAGCGGTCTGGTGTTGGGGCGCGAACGACTACGGTCAGCTGGGCGATGGCACGACCAACGGCAGCGCGGAGCCGGTGCGCGCGCTGGGCTTGAGCGATGCGACTGCGCTCGACGCCGGCAGCAGCCATACTTGCGCGCTGCGCGCGAACGGCGGCGTGATGTGCTGGGGCCGCGGCGATTCCGGCCAGCTCGGCACCGGAAAGCTCAACGACGAGCTGCAACCCACGGCCGTGGTCTCGCTCAGCGACGCCGCGTCGCTCAGCGTCGGCGCGTACCACGGCTGCGCCGCGCGCGCCCAGGACGTGGTGTGTTGGGGCGCCAACGCGTACGGCGAGCTCGGGCGAGGCGACCGCATGCTGAGCGCGACGCCTGTGGTCGTGTCAGGCCTCGGGCGCGTGCGTGCAGTCGAGGCTGGAGGCTTTGCGACTTGCGCGATCGCGCTCGATGGGAAGGTGTCGTGTTGGGGCAGTAACGAGTATGGGCAGCTCGGCACGGGCGGTGGCGGGACCGGTAACGTCGGCGCCTCGCCGCTCGCAGTCGACGGCCTCAGCGATGTCGTGCAGCTCAGCCTGGGCGGATCACACAGCTGCGCGTACACGCAGAGCGGCGCCGCGTACTGCTGGGGCGGCAACGCGCTCGGCCAGCTCGGCGACGGCACCAAGTCGGGTCACGACAAGCCCGTCCGCGTCGTGGGCCTCGAAGCCGTGCGACGCATCGAGGCCGGAAGCGGCTTCACGCTGGCGCTCGATGCGCACGCCGGTCTCGTGGCGTTCGGAGCCAACGACTCGGGCCAGCTCGGCGACGGGACACGGACCGCGCGAACGCGGCCCGTGCCCGTGCTGTTGCCTTGATGGAGCTTGCTTAGTTCCGGGGCACCGTCACGCTCGTACTTGCCGTGCTGACGCCACCGCCCGAGTCCGAGCAGCTCACGAGCAGCGAATAGATCCGGCCGTTGCCGCTGCCGGAGCGCTCGGCGCGCAGCGAGACGTGCCGGTTGTCCTGGATCACCCAGTCGGGTGCCGTATCGCCATCGCCTGTCCCCTCAACGGGTTCGTTGCTGCTGACAGTCAAGTTGCAGACGGGCGTGCCGCAGTTGTCAGTCACGGTGTAGCCGAGCGTGACCGGGACTAGCTTGTGGTTCGGCGGCATGAGCGAGTTCGGGCTCGCGCTCACACTGCTCAGCGTCGGCGGAGGATTGACGGCCGCCGCTTCGAGCGTGAGTTCGTTGTTGTCCAGCTTGAGTTCTTCGGACTCCGTGGCGACCTCGATCGTGCTCGTCAGCGCAGCGCCGTTCGATGTTCCGCAGGCAACGCTGACGCGGATCTCGATGCTGGCGCTCTCACCGCCTGGCAGCGTCGCGAAGCTGACGCTCTGACCACCAGACACCGCAGCACACACGCCGTCGTGGTCCGCCGTGCACGAGACGACCTGCAAGCTGGCGGGCAGCTGCTGCGCGAGCGTCACGTTCTTGGCCGCATGCGGCTGCAGGTTCTTCAGCGTGAGCTGATAGCTGAGCTGCATGCCGGTTACGACCGACATCGGCACGACCGCGCCGGTGATCTCGAGATCAGGCAGCACGATCTCCTGGTGCTCGATGTACTTCATCTCGCGTGCGCGCAGGCTCTCGTCGTGATAACCGTCGTCGAAGCTACCGGTGGACTGCAGCGTGTAGCGGAGGTTCGCCCAGTCGTTGGAGCCGACCAGGTTGGGGGTCTGCAGGTTGCCGACGACCCGTAGGGGCGCATCGTCGCCAGTTGCCGCGGTGTTGCAAGTGCGGTCCGGCCCGTCGACGATCTGCCCGCCCTGAACGATGTCGTCACCGGTCGGCGCCGTCTCCAGGGTGCCATTGAGACCGACGTCGACACAGCCGCGATCATTGTTGATGTCGACGCTGACGTTCATGTCCGTCGAGACCCCGTTGCAGTTCCAGTCGGCAGCACTGTTGCCGACGACCGTCTGCTGCGCGCGGTTCGGGCAGGTATAGAAGCTGTTGTCCGTACCCAGGCCGACGCCCGGGGGTTCACTCAGGCTCGTTTCGACCAGCGTCGCGAGCTGCCCGCGCGAGTAGTCGACGCGCCCGATCAGCGGGCCCGCGCCGTCCGGATCCGCCGGCGGCACGCCTGCCATTTGGAACAAGTAGTTCATGGCAGACACGAAGTTCGGCTTGAAGTTGACGCTGTCCGAGCCACCGTGCTGGAAGTTCAGGTTGTGGCCGAGCTCGTGCAGGAGCGTGCCGACTTGCTGCGGGATCGTACCCACGTCGCGATCCGACACGCCGTCGCCGTCGAAGTCCGTGACGGCGCCCACATTCCAGCCGCCGAGCGAGACCTGGACGTCGTTGCCGGGCAGCTCTGCGCAGCCGGAGGTCGTGTCGTTGGCGAGCTGCTGATGCGACCACAACGAGTAGTGATAGGCGAAGCGCCGCGGGTTGTTGGGGCCGAAGTTCGCTGGATCGGCCTTGACGGTATCGAAGCTGCCGATGCCGGCACCGCCCGCAAAGCACAGCCCGTTGATGTTGAGCACGTTCTGATGCGCGATGGCGTTGCTCAGATCCAGGTGCAAGTTGATGCCGGTGGTGCCGTCCGGATTCGGCACGGGTGCCGCAGCGAAAGCATTGACTGCCGCCGTGACCGCGGCGGCCTTGGGCTTGTGGTCGTGCGTATCGCCTGCCGCGCAGTCGCCACCCGCCGTCGCACAATCCATCCAGTCGACCTCGACGAAGATGTCCTTGTGATTGGGATCGGCACCGGCACCGGGCAGGTCGAGATCGATCGTGCCGTCGCCATCGGTGTCCGCTCCGTGGAGCTCCCAGTCATCCCAAAGGCCGTCGCCATCCGTATCGACTTCGACGCGCACGACCGCGATCAGATCGTTAAAGTCTTCGTCACCACCGTTCGCCAGATCTTCCCAACCGATCTGGAAGATGCGGTCCGGGAAATCCGCGGTGAACAGCGGCGTGGTTCGCACGTGGTCGTAGCCGTCGCTGTTGCTGCTCGGGTCGCTGGACCAGACGTTCTCGCACGCCGCATCCGTGTCTTCCTGAGCGCATAGACCAAAGCGCAGGACAGTGCCCGCTGCAAAGCCTTGAACTCCAGCCGTCGCCGGGTCCGAGTCGAGCTCGACGCGGCAGCCGTGCTGCGAGTTCTTCTCGCTCATCAGCCGGGTGCCGGTCAGGCCATCCGCGGGTTCCAAGCGGCATCCGGTGCTGGCGACTGCAGTGGCAGGCGACACCACCGACAGCGTGTTGTGAAACACCGCGTCCGAGCTCAGGAGCTCGACCGAGACGCGACCTCCCTGCACGAGTGTCAGATCCAATGCCCGAGCGGAGCGCGCTCCCCCCGAAGCTGCGAGCAAGACGCTCGCAGCCACCCACCATCTTGTGTCGTTGACAGCCATGAAGCTCTTCCTTTCGTGCGTATACCCCGGCGTTGGCTTCGAACTGAATGTTCGAAGCCACCCACTTCGTGGCGCCCGGCGCGGCGGAGTGTACTCGAGAGCTTGGTGTATCGAACCAGCAAAACTAATTGCTGGTGTGACTGTTGTATGGTGTTAGGTGGATTAGGCGGCTAAGGGCAGTTTTAAGTACTGCCGACAGCCCTACTGGTTGGTCCCGTCGAGCGGTCTCACCGCTTCGGCCACCGCCTGCAGGAACTGCGCGTCGAGCTCCACGCTCGTCGACAGGTCTACCGTCAGGATCACGCCGCCTATCGTCCTCGACACGCCCTCTCGGCGCGTGGTGAGGACCAGGAAGCGATGGTTCTCCTCGCTGCTGACCTGATTGTTGGCCGGCTTGCCCGAGGCGCGGGCAGCGCGCAGCGATTCGATGATCTTCGTGTCGGAGTCCAGCGCCTCGCCGGTGCTCTGCGCGCGGCGCAACTGCACCAGCAGTGCCTGCTCGAGATCCTGCGGTGGCTCGTCTACGGCGCTCGCCGCGGCCAGGTGCAGGCTCGTGCCTTCGAGCAAGTACAGACATCCGCCCTTGGCGCGCGTCTGCTGGATCAGGAGCTCCAGCGCGTAGCGGTGCCGATCGGGCGCGACGGTCAGCTCCGCGAGCGAATACGTGCTGCGCGAACGGCTGATGTTCTGCCCGAAAGCCAGGTCGTTGGCGAAGAGCGCGGGCGGCAGTTCGGTGTGCGCCACCGACGCCGCGAGCTGCCGCAAGCGGCTGACGTGCGCGATCAGCACCGGGTTGCGCGTGGAGCGCAGGTGGCTGGCCGCGAGTGCCAGGTGCTTCTCGAACGCCGGCTGGTCGTCGGCCGCGAGCGCGCACTGCGCGCGAGTCTCGTGCAGCAGCCCGAGCAGCAACGGGTTCTCGTCCGGCTCGTACTCGACGAGCAGCTCGCCGCTCAGCGCGACGGCCTGCTGGGAGTTGCCCAACGCCGCATCCGCGACCGCCAGTTGACGGCGGGCTTCGAAGCACAGCACGCGAAGCGAACGATCCGCCTCGGTGACCTGCGCCAGCGTCTCCAGACACAAGCGCCTGGCGCGCTCGTGCTCGCCCGCGCGGTTGAGCGCTCGGGCGAAGTGACCGCGGGTCGGCAGCCAGGCGATGCTCTTGCGCGGCGGTAACTGCGGCAAGATCGCTTCGTACGCGGCGATGGCCTGCGCGTGATCGCCACGCAGGCTCAGGTAGGCCGCGCGCGCGCAGTCGGCGTGCACTCGCAGCTCGGGGACTTCGCGCGACCAGCGCTGCAGCTGCTGGTAGGTGCGCCGGACCGCGATCGTGTCGCCGCAAAGGACCTCGCCGTTGAGCATGGCCGCGGGCCAGAACAGCTCGGTGTGCCAGGTCGGGCCGCCCTGCATCGCCACGCGTTCGACGCGCTCTCGGTAGTGCTGGACGCGCTCGGCTTCGCCGCGATAGGCATGGTGCAGCAGGCGAACCTGTTCGGCGACCATCGCCCACAGGCGCGCGCCGGTGCCTTCCATCTCGTCCGCGATCTCGCACGCCTTCTGACTGCCGCGGTAGCAGCTCGTGAGCCCCAGCATGAACAGCGCACCGGCGCGCAACGAACGCCAGTGCGCGTCGCCGAGCGCCTGGCGGATCGCAGGCTGCTCCAGACGCTCGAGCACCCGCGTCATGACGGCGAACGTGTCGCCCTCGAGGCCCTGGACCAGGTAGGTTTGACCTTCCTTCCAGGCGTGCATCAGCGAGGGCAGCTGGTGCTCCGGGAACAACGCGAGCGGCTCGGCCAGCGCACCGATCTCCTCGGCCCCGGGGGTATCGTAGTGGCAGCCGAACGAACCGATGGAGGCCGGCACGATCGAGCTGAAGCCACCGATCGCTTGCGCCAGCGTCAACGACAGGCCGCAGCGCTCACGCTCGCGCGCGAAGCGACGTTCGGCCATCCACAGGCCCATGCGCAACGCGCGGTCGTTCCCCAACCAGCGACGCGACTTGTGCGCGAGGCCCAGGCCCGTGATGTCCAGGCCGAGCCGCACCGCGCGCGGGGCGTACTCGAGGATCAAGCGATGGTCAGGGCAGTAGTAGCACAGCATGACCAGCGGGAAGAGCAGCGCGGCTCGCTCGTGCGCCGAGCGACCGTGGCGTTCGTAGACTTCCAGCGCGGCGCGCAACGCCGCGATCAGGCTCTGACCGTCCTCGCGTGCACCCGCGGTCTGCATGAAGGCGCGGCTGGTGCTGGCGAGCAAGTCGGCGCCCGCCTGCTCCTCGCCCGCGCGCAGGAGGTGCCAGCCGCGTTGCATGCGCACCTCGAGATCCGTGTCGGATTCGAGCACGCGTGCGGCGTGTCGATGCAGAGCCTGCGAGCGGGCAGCCGAGAGGCCGGCCATCAAGCTGTTGCGCAGGGCCTGCTGCACGAACTGGTACCTGCCGTCGATGCACAGCAAGATCTGCTCCGCGAGCAAGGCAGCGAGCGCGGCATACGAGCGCGCCTCGGACAGCCCTTCGGCCAGCACGATGCAGCGCTCGATCGAGACCGGCTTGGCGTGAATGCACAGCGTCTCGACCACGGCGCGCGCATCCGGGTGGAGGCCCGCGAGCTTGGCGGCGAAGACGTCCTCGAGCCGATCCGGCAGCTCGTCGCTCGAGACCTGCAGCGGCAACACCCACGTGCCGGCCTCGTACTTGGCGATCTGCTTGCGCGCCAGGAGCCGCGCCAGATCCATGCACAACTGGGGGTTGCCGGCGCTCTTCTCGTACAACAACTTGGCGACGCGAGCGCTGTTCGCCACGTCGCCGAACAACGACTGCACCAACATGTCGCAAGCATCGCTGCCGAGCGGTTCGAGCTTGAGCGGTGCGCTGCGCGTGCGGAGCACCGAGACCGGCTGCGGCGCGGAGATCGCCTCGCCCGTGCGCAGCGAGCAGGCGAGCACGAGCTGCATGCCGTGGGCCGCGTGGCCGATCGTCGCCAGGAACACGGCCGAGTTCTCGTCGGCAGCCTGCAGGTTGTCGATGGACAGGAACAGCGGCTGCCCGCGCGCCACGCTGCTGAACCAGCCGAGCAACGCGGCTTGAAAGCGCGCGCGCTGCTCGGCGGCATTCGGCGCCAGGGGCTCGAGCTCGACCTGGTCGAAGCGCTCGCGCAGCTCGGGCGAGAGCTGCGAGAGCAACCCCGCGTGCGCCTGTGCGGCCTCGCGCGCGGAGGCGCCGCCGCGTTCCAGCAACTCCAGCGCGAGCGCGATCGCGAGCCCGAACGAACCAGACGTGGTCTGGGCGTCCGCCTCGAGCACCAGCATGCCGCGCAGCTGCGCGTCGAGCCCAGCCTCGCGCAACAGGCGCGTCTTACCGATGCCGGCAACGCCGGAGACGATCACCTCGGCGCCGTGACCGATCAGCGCATTCTCGAGGCGGCGCTCGATCCACTCTTGCTCCGGCTCGCGGCCGACCAGCCGCCCGCTCTCGAGGTAGCTCTCCGCAGCGAGCTCGGAGTCGCTCACCGGCAGACCCGCGATCGCGCACAGCTGATCGATCACCTGCGCTGCGTGCGGCGGACGCGAGAGCGGATCGGGGTTCAGCATGGAAAGGATCAACGCGTCGAGCGCGGCCGGGATCTCGGGACGCACCTGGGAAGGCGGCACCGGGCCGCGCTTCCACAGCACGGGTAGATCCTCCATGCTGCGCACCGGGAACGCGTGGCTCCCGGTCAACGCGAAGTAGCCCACCACGCCCAGGGCGAACAGATCGCTGCGCTGGTCGACGCTGCCTCGCTGCAGCACCTCGGGCGCCATGCACAGCGGTGTACCGACCACGTCCTGCGCGGGCCCGAACGCGCACAGCGCACCGAAGTCGATCAACTTGGCGCGGCCGTCGGTCATCAACCGAATGTTGCGCGGCGTGACGTCGCGATGGACCAGACGATGGGCGTGGAGCAGCGCGAGTGAAGACGCCACGTCGCACAGGTGACGGCACACGTCGCGCCAGGGAATCGGAGAGAGCTGCTGTAGATCGCCGCCCTCGAGCAGCTCCATCGTATAGAACGGCCCCAGCTCCGTCAGGCCGTAGTCGTGGACCTCGATGATGCACGGGTGTTTGAGCCGAGCGAGGGTGTGATACTCGCGCTCGAACAGTGCCTCCAGCTTGCGCCTGCGCGCACCCGTGCCGGCCGAGAGCAATTGTTTGAGACCGAGCACGGCGCCGGTCGCGTCGTCGCGCACCCGATACACGACGCCCATACCGCCTGCGCCGAGCTCGTCGAGCAGGGTGTAACGACCGGCTATCGGAGACTTCGGCTTCGGGCGCGCTCCCGCTGGATCGTGGCGCGGCGCCGTCTCGGCGAGATTCAGCGCACCACGTGATGGATCCGCGGACACCCAACACTAATGATATCGCGCTTCACTGTCGCGGGGCATGTGAGGCGCCAGCGTCCCGAGCGCCTACACTGTATCAGCACAAGCGATTCAAGCCATTCAACGCCGACACCCGATAGGCCTCGGCCATTGTCGGATAATTGAAGGTGGTGTTGGCAAAGTACAGCAAGCTGTTCGCTTCGCCCTTCTGCGCCATGATCGCCTGACCGATGTGCACGATCTCGGCAGCCTGGTCTCCGAAGCAATGCACACCCAGGATCTGCAAGGTTTCGCGGTGGAACAAGATCTTGAGCATGCCCACGCCGTTGCCCGTAATCTGCGCTCTCGCCAGTGATCGGAACAACGTGTGGCCAACTTCGTACGGCACACGGTCGGCCGTGAGCTGGCGCTCGGTGCGGCCGATGCTGCTGATTTCGGGCGATGTGTAGATGCCGCTCGGGATGTCTTGCACCAGCTTGGTGTTGCACACGCCCGTTACGGCGTGCGTCGCCGCGAAACGGCCCTGGTCGTAGCTGGCGCTCGCCAGGCTCGGCGCGCCTACAACATCGCCGACGGCGTAGATGTGAGGCTGCGCGGTCCGATACAGCTCGTCCACCTTGAGCAGCCCGCGCGAGTCCGCCTGGAGGCCCGCGTTCTCGAGCGCCAGCTCGGCGGTGTTACCCGTGCGACCCTGCGCCCAGAGCAACACGTCGCTCTTGATGCGCTTGCCGCTCTTGAGCTGCAAGTACACCGCGTCGTCGGTGGCTTCGACGCGCTCGTACTCCTCGTTGTGGCGGATCAACACGCCCTGGTCGCGCAAGTGGTAGGCGAGCGCGTCGATGATCTCATCGTCGAGAAAGCTCAGCAGCTTGTCTCGGCTGTTGATCAGGTTCACCTTCACGCTGAGCTGCCGGAAGATCGACGCGTACTCACAGCCGATCACGCCCGCGCCGAAGACCGTGATGAGCTGCGGCATGCGTTCGAGGCCGAGGATCGTGTCGCTGTCGCGCACCCGCGGATGCTTGAAGTCGACGTCGGCTGGTCGGTACGGGCGGCTGCCCACCGCGATCATGATCTTAGTGCCGGTGATGCGACGCCGCGCCTCGCCTGTGTTGACTTCGATGGTGTGCGGGTCCACGAACGACGCCTCCCCGTGCACGAGAGGCACGCGGTTGCGCTGGTAGAAGTCGTGGCGCAGGTTCACCTGCTTGCCGATCACGCTCTCGACCGCGCGGATCAGCGCCGGGAAGCCGACGTCGGCGCGCTGGCCACCGAGCTGGGTGAACAGCGGGTTACTGCGGAACTTGAGCATCTCGCTGACCGAATGACGCAGCGCCTTGCTCGGGATCGTGCCCCAGTGCGTGCAGCCACCACCGACGTGCCGGAATCGCTCGACGACGATGACGCGTGCCCCCTCCTTGGCGGCCAGCATCGCGGCGCCCTCCCCCGCGGGGCCGCTCCCGATGACGACCATGTCGTACTGCTGATCCCAAGGCACGGTGCTGTCCTCCATTCGGCCGCTCCTGGGCGTGCCTTTAGTCCAGTCTAAAGGCTGGATTGTTTCCACGACACGTCAATTGGCGGATCGAGCCGGCTTTTCTACAGCGGGGCGCGGATCACACCGAGGATGCGCGGCTTCCCCTCGGTCGAGTAGTGAACCTCGAGGACGGGGCGCAGCTCACGGCTGCGACGCGTGCGCAGCCGCAGGATGCCGTAGCGCGCAGGTGGCAGCGGCGTGCACACGCTGCCATCTCGCGCCACCAGCCGCTCGTCGACGATCGCGCCGTCTTCGCGCACCTGCGCCAGCGCACCCTCGCGGGCGATCCCGTAGCGCACCGCGAGATCGACGCCGCACAGCTCCTTCGGCCCGATCTGGAAGTCGTCGAACGGCGAGACCGCTTCGAGCCAGTCGCGGCCGATCTTGTAGCGACGCCCGAGCAGCGCATCCACCAGGTAGCTCGCCGCTTGCGCGTCGCTGAGCTGCGCCTGCGCGACGACGGCTTCGATCAACGGCCGCGTGAACCGCACGACCTGCTTCGCGCCCCAGTACTTGTCCGCGACGTCAGCCTGGGAGAACGGCCAGAACGGATAGGCTTCCTTCCAGAGCTCGGGCTCGAACCAGCGCGCGCTGAATGCACCGATCGACGGCCAGGGTGTCTGCGTCTGCGCTTCCCACGGGCGCTTCCAGAGCCCGAAGCTGATCAACGCCTTGCCCTGCTCCTCCCAGTCCCAGACGTTCTCGTAGCCGTCCTCGAGCCGACCCTTCTCGGCTTGATGCGCGCCGAGCGCTTCGCCGAAGTCCAGCAGGTAGTGTTTCAGGAAGTGCCGGCCCTGCTCCTCGACGTACATGTCGAGCGTGTTGTCTTGCTTCATGTCGGTGTGCCCGAGCCAGGCTGCGAGCACCGACAGCCCGCGCAGCTCGCGTCGATGCTGATGATCGACCAGATCGTTCGGGTCGTCTTCGCGCCGGCCTTCGGGCGCGAAGCCGCCCACCGGGATGCCGGGCAGGAGCAGGCTCGCCGACGCGCGATAGCGCCCTTCGGCGGTGCGCGGCGAGGTCGAGAGCACGCGATCGACCTCCGCGACCGTCAGCTTCACCGCAGCGCCGAGCGTGGTGCGCGTCTCGGCATCCGGCGCGAGCGTCAGCTGCTCGCGAGCGAACGTGACCAGCGTGTCTTCGGGCACGAAGTAGCCGACTGCCCAGAGCACGCGGTTGACCACGACGCTCGACGTGGTCTGCATCTCGGGGTTTTCTTTGGTGTCGAACTTGATCAAGAAGGTGCGCGAGGTCGCGTCGCGCACGAAGAAGCCGGGGTTACCGCCTCCCGTGTCCTTGCCGCGCACGACGGTCAGCGGCAGCTGCGGAGGCCCCAGGGTCACGGGCCCACGTGCGACCTCGGCCGGCGATAGGTCTCGCGCGCCGATGCGGTTCTCGAACCAGCTCGAGTTGGGCACCTCGTCGAGCGCGTTGACGTTGCGCGCGGGCTCCGTGTCGGGCAGGGCCATCGCGCGCGTGATGCGCCGTGTGATCAACACCTGCGTGAAGTAATTGAGGCGCAGGAATTCATTGCTCTCGGGCTGCGCCATGTCCCTTTGATCGTTCACGCGCCAGACGATCGGGCGATCCTGGAAGGTCGGCGCCGTCGCGCAGCCGCACATCAGCAAGCAGATGCAGGCGATACGAGCGGCGCTCATAGCTGATCACTCCTGCCTGCGAACGCCTGCGCGATATCCGCCCCGAGGTACACCCTTACGCCGTCACCGTATGCGATGTCGAAGCGGAACGTGATCTCGTCGGGATTGCCGAGCAGCAGGCCCCCGCCGAAGCCGACCTTCCAGTGATCGAGCTCGAACAGGTCGGGATAGTGCTGCGCAACGTAGCCGGCATCGACGAACAGGTGCGCGTGAAGGCTCTCGTGGACGGGATACGAGTACTCGGCGCTGGCCAGCACTGCGCGCTTGTCTCGGAACTGCGCCTCGAGGTAACCGCGCAGGCGATTGCTGCCGCCCAATCGCGGCAGATCGGTGAACGGGATGCCGTCGTCGTCTCCTTCGACCGCTTCGAGCGCGACGCGCAAGCGCAGCAGCCGCGTGGCCCGATACAGATCGATCGTGTAGGCGAGCTCGAAGCCGTAGTGCAGATACTCGTAGCGATCGATGTCCGGCACGCCGCCGATGAACGTCTCGAAGAACAGTCCGCGCGGATCGAGCCCGTGGTGCTCGCGCAGGTCCACGAGCAGGTTGGCCTGAAGCTCGATCGTGTTCACGTGCTCGGTGAGCCCCGGCACCTGCGCGGGATCGTAGACCGATGCGAGCGGCGTCTTGTCCACGGAGTTCGGCTCGAACTTGCGATGGTTGAAGATTGCGGTCCCGCCGAACTTCACCAGTCGCCGGCCTTCGCCCGCGGTGTAACCGAGCCGGAGCAGGCCGAGCACGCGATCCTGTCCGAGGTACGTCAGCTCGTTGCTCTCGCGCGGGCCGACCTGCTCACCCGGGGATGCACCGTCGTTTTCCACGATGCCGATGCCGCCGAACAGCAAGCCGGGCTCGGACTCGAAGCGCGCCTGCGTGTCGAGCCACAGCCGCGAGCCGAAGGCCCGGTCGGCGTACAGTGCCAGGCGATAGGCTTGCGTATACCGCCCACCGTACACCCCGCTGATGTCGAATTCCTCCCCGTGACCGAACAGCGACTTGTGAAAGACCTTCGCACCCGCGGTCGGACCGTAGCCGCTCTGATAGGCGAGGAGCGGCGTCCAACCGAAGTGGTGCGCCTCGTCGAAGTACAGCAGGCGCTCGGCGCGCTCGCTCAGGTGATAGCGATCGACCAGGACCATGCCTTGCTCGGGCAACCAGAACACCACGCTGAGCACGAGCCTGGGCAGGACCAGGATGACGCGCGGGACGAACAGCGCGACGTCTTCGTCCTCGACGCCGGGTTTCTGGTCCCAGTTTCGCGCCTGATCCGCCTCGCCGACCGCACCCGCTTCGGGATCGAAGCGCACTTGAGCGCTGACGTGCTGCGTTGCAGTGATGCACGCGGCGACGCAGAGCAAAGCGCACCAGGCCCCCTTCATCGCGCCGCATACTGGTTCAGGACGTGACGGAAGACCAGGGCGCAGCCCGTAGAAGGTTGACCTGCGCGCCCCGAGCTGAGGCACGGTGTCAGGGATGTCACGAGATCCGTGTTTCGAACGGTCGAGGCCGAATCGCTGGAGCAATTGGCAGCCGACGGCGGCGATGGCGCTGGCCATCGTGGCGGACACGCTGCTGGGCGAATCGCCATCGGCCCGCGCGCAGGACTACCGGGCCGCGGCCACCACCACGCGCAGCTCGTTCGACTCCGCGCGCAGCGAGACCCGTGTGGATCGCGCCGACGCCGAGCGCGTAGCCACGGAGAACGTGGGCGACCTGCTGAGTCAGGCCGAGGGCCTGGTCGTGAGCCGCACCAGCAGCGTGTCGGCGGTGCCGATCATCCGCGGGCTCACCGGCAGCTCCGTGCTGCTGATGGTCGACGAGCTGCGGCTCAACGACTCGCTGACACGGCCCGGTGGCAATGCGCTCTTGAACCTGATCGATCCCGAGTCCGTGCGTGACATCGAGGTCGTGCGCGGCCCGGCATCGGTGTTGTACGGCTCGGACGCACTGGGTGGCGTGGTGCGAGTGCGGACCAAGCAGCTTGCGACCGGGCCCGAAGCCGAATCCTACGCGGCCGGTACGATCTACGGACGCGGCGCGGTCGCCGAGCGAGCGGTGCGCGGGTCGGCGGCGGTGGAGGGTGTGTACCAGTCGTTCGGCGCGCGGCTCTCGGGCGGACGCGGTCACGCGGGGCTCCTGCTGCGCGGCGGCGGCCTGGGCGAACAACCCTTCACGGGCCACGACGACGCCACGTTCGCGGGCCGGCTCGAGCTGACACCTTCCAAACGTCACAGCCTGACTATCTCACATCAGTCAGGCCACCTGTGGGACGTGCCGCGCTCCGACGTCTCGACCGAAGAAGATCGACAGAGCACGCTGTCGCTCGCACGCGATGCGGTCGTGCTGAGCTATGCCGGCGACCTTCCCGAGCAATCGCTGCAGGTGAGGGCGTTCTCCGGCATGGTGCTGCGGCGCGAGCTTCGCGAGCGGCTGCGCAACGAGCGCGTCGAGCACGAGTACGACGGCGTGCTCGGCTATCAATTCGGCGCAGCGGCCACGCTGCTACTCGATGGCGGGGCCAGCCTCGAGCTCGGCACCGATGCGGTGCTCGAACGCGTGAGTAGCAGCAGCAGCGAGACCGCGGCGAGCGGCGACGTCTCGTACGACCGCGGGCGCTACGTGGGCGACAGCAGCTACGACATGGCCGCGTTGTTCGCGCTCTGGTCGCAGCCCTTCGCCGAACGCTGGACCTTGCTCGCAGGCGTGCGCGGAACGTTGATCAACGCCGAAGCGCCGCTCGATCCGCTGTTCGATCGCGAGCTGCAAGAGCGGCTCGATCAAACCCTGGTCGGGCCGGCGGCATCGCTCGGCGCGCGCCTCGACGTGAGTAGTGAGCTCTCGATCATGCTCAGCCTGTTGACCGGCTTTCGCGCGCCGAACCTCGAAGACTTTCAGGCGTTCGGCGGCGGGGCGCGCGGCTTCACGATCCCGAACCCGAACCTGCACGAGGAACGCGCCTGGACACTCGAAAGCGGCTTCAAGTTCCGCCGCTCCGAGCTGCAAGCCTCGCTGTTCGTGTTCGGCAGCTTGCTGCGCGGGCAGATCGTGCGCGTGCCGGGCAGCTGGGGTGGAGATTCGGAGATCGACGGCGAGCCCGTGTTGCAGCGCGAGAATGCCAGCCGCAGCGTGATGGTCGGTGGCGAGGCGGAGCTCCGCGCGAGCTTTCAGTTTGGGCTCTACACCGCAGCAGCATTCTGGGCTGTCTGGGGCGAGACACGCCGCCCCGACGAGAGCGGCGACGAGCTCACCGAGCCCGCGACCAAGATCCCGGGCCCCGCCGCAGCGCTTCGCGTCGGCTACGAGCGCAGCCAATCGCCGTACTGGGCCGAGGCCGCTGCCGGCTTCCAACTGCCGCAGACGCGTCTGAGCGAGGGCGATCGTCTGGACGTTCGACTCTGCCCGGATGGGCCCGACGCGTGCGAACGCGTCGACGGCTACGTCGACATCACGCTGCGCGCCGGCCTGCGCCTCGACCCGGGCCTGACGTTCACGATCGCGCTCGAGAACCTGCTCGACCGGGCGTATCGAACGTATGCGTCCGGCGCGTACGCACCAGGCCGGAACCTGGTGCTCGGCCTGCGCATGTCACTCTGAGTCAGTCACCAGGCGTGGGTACGCACGTCCCGTGGTCCATTATCGGACACGGGACGTACTCCTCGCTCTCACTTCACGTTGGTCGAGAACTTGCTGGTTGCGATGGAGGGCTTCGCTGCGGTGAGGAACTGCTTGTAGCGCATGTCGCCTTCCATGAAGACCTTCCACCAGGACAAGCCGTAGAGACCGATGATGCCTTCGTGGTTCGCAGGATCGTTCGCCACGTTGTGGCTCGAGCCCGTCACCTCGAACAGCATCTTGGGCACGGAGTCGGGAACAGCGCGGTGATAGCTGTCGGACATACCTGCGGCGAGCGGGTCGGCCGTGGCTTCGAACATCAGCACCGGCACCTTGTTGCTCGCGCCGCCCGACGGCCCCCAGGCTGCAAACGACACGGCGGCCTTGAGCTTCGGGTTCATGCTGGCAGCGATCAGCGTTCCACCGCCACCCATCGACCAGCCGGACACGCCCAGGTGGTCCATGCTGAGCTTGCCGTTGATCGGGCTGCCCATGCGCGTGTTCTCGCCCATGCAGGTGTCGAGCGCGCTCATCAGCGAGCGGGCACGCTGCGCGGGCTGATCGCTACCCGGCACGCCGATGGTGATCGTCACGATGCCGTTGGATGCCAGGAACGGACCCCAGTTGCGGATCGACGATTGCGGCGACACGAAGCCGGGCACGACCGCGACACAGCCGAACGGCGGCTTGGCTTCGGCGCTGGTCGGATACCACATGGTCGCGTCCGAGAAGTCGCCTTGCTTGTAGCCGCTGGTGTAGCTCATGACCGCGTACGGGCCCTTCGAGCGGCCGTTCGCACTCATCATGGTCGGCGCGGCTCCGCGCTCGGCCCAGGCCGATCCGGGCATCGTCGGACCGTCGCCCGCCGTGCCGCTACCAGCAGCACTACCTGCGGCTCCACCCGCGGTGCCGCCTGCAGCGCCACCCGCTGTGCCGCTACCAGCAGCACTGCCCGCGGCGCTGCCTGCGCTGCCGCCC
>DATEOF010000133.1:0-12232 GCA_035274465.1 Polyangiales bacterium | reverse complement strand
CTTCATCACCTTGCGGACCTTCTCGAGCGGCATGGAGAGGCGCTCGGCCAGCTCCTCCGGGGTCGGCTCGCGGCCGATCTCGTGCAGCATCTGGCGGCTGGTGCGGACGATCTTGTTGATGGTCTCGATCATGTGCACCGGGATGCGGATGGTACGTGCCTGATCGGCGATGGAGCGGGTTATCGCCTGCCTGATCCACCATGTCGCGTAGGTCGAGAACTTATAGCCGCGCCGGTACTCGAACTTGTCCACCGCCTTCATCAGGCCGATGTTGCCCTCCTGGATCAGATCCAGGAACTGCAGCCCGCGGTTCGTGTACTTCTTCGCGATCGACACGACCAAGCGCAGGTTGGCTTCGACCAACTCGGCCTTGGCCCGCTCGGCCGCGCGCTCGCCGCTGTGCAGGCGCTTGTAGGTCTGGCGCAGGATGTCGACCGGCTGACCCATGTCGGCCTCGACGCGCTGCATCGCCTGGTGCGCTTCCTTGATGACCTCGAAGGCAGCGCGGATCTGGTTGAGCGTCCCGTGCCGCTTGTGCAGCTTCTTTTCGTGCGCGGGATTCGCGCTCATCTCGGCGATGGTCTTCTCCATCTCCGGGAAGCGCAGCCCACCCACCGAACGCTCGGCCTCGAAGATCTCGGTCTCGGCGGCTTCGACGCGGCGCGCGTAGCTCTTGATGCGCGAGACGATCTCGTCGATCAGCTTCTTGGTGAGCTTGGCCTCGAGCAACGTGAGGACGATGTCCTTGTTGTTCTTCTCGATCTCGTGCTCGGCCGCACGGCGCGCCTTGTCGCTGGTCTTCTTGGCGGCGGTGAGGTCCTCGCGCACCTTGGTGTTGTGCGACTCGAGTCGCTTCACCTTGTCCAGCACGCGCGTGACGCGCTTGATGATCTCTTCCTCGTTGATCTCGGCGCCCTCTTCGACGGGCTCGACGTCGCGTACGACGTCCTTCGCGCGGATCTTGCCCTTGCGGAGGTTCTCGCCGATGTCGAGGATCTCGGTGATGCCGACCCGCGAGTTGATGATCACCTGGAAGACCGTGCCCTCGCCGTCCTCGATGCGCTTGGCGATCTCGACTTCGCCTTCGCGCGTGAGCAGCGAGACCGATCCCATCTTCCGCAGGTACATGCGGACTGGATCGCTCGACTTCGTCGCATCGCTCTCGTCGAGCGCGACGGGCGGGACGGAGGGGAACTCGGAGCTGCGCGCGGGCAACTCGGCACGCTGCGGGCGATTCTGCGGGGGCGTCTTGTCGCCGCGCACCTGGTTCGCCGCCACGACCACTTCGATGTTCTGACCCTCGAGCACTTCCATCAGATCGTCGATCTGATCGGAGGTCACCATCTCGGGCGGCAGCGCATCGTTGACTTCGTCGTAGGTAAGGAAGCCCTTCTCGCGGCCTAGATCGATCAGCTTCTGAATCTCGCGGCGCTTGCCGTTCGCGCCGGGCGGCGATGAATCGCGCGGGCGCTCACTCGGGCGCGGCGGCGCGATCGACTCTGTCGCTTCCGCGCGCTCCTTCGCGGCTTCGGCCTTCGGCGACGCCTTCGCCTGGCTCTTGGTCTCTTTGTGGGCGTCGTGGTTAACACGGCCGTTAGACTTCGCCTCAGACTTTTCGCTTCGCACCAACTCTACCTCGGACTTGCCTGTGCTGCGTCGTGCCGCCGGTGGCTTACTCGAAAGCCTGTGACTGGTGGAAGTGTCGGCTTTCGGTTCCGGTCGACTCGACGGTCGTTCGGACGGACGCGCGGGAGGTCGAACCGACTTCTTCGTACTCGCTCCGTGCGCCGCGTGTGCACCGTGGGCTTTATGAGACGCCGAGCTCTTGGCTGGCGGCATCGAAGATCGTCGCGGGCTTGCGTGCTTCCCCGCGCCGGTGTGTGCGCGGCTCTTCTTCGGCGGGGGTGCCTTCGAAGCCCGAGAGGATCGTGGCGTGCTCTTTGTCGGCATCTTCACCTCTTGAGACCCTTCACATTTTGATGCGCGTGGCGTCCCGCTGCTTGGTCAATGCGATTGCCAATGACTCGTCTCCGCGCTGACGCGCTTGCTGAATGCGCTCTGCCAACTCCGCCCGCTCCCGTTCGACGTGGTGCTTGTGCAGCAGCGGGATGCCCTTTCGCAACACTTCTTCTGCACGAGCATGGTCCGAATATGTCTCGACACTCAGTTGCTCCCGCAGCCAAGTCGCGGCTTCATTCCCCGGCACTTCCGTCACGAGTCGCTGGGCATCGAGCACACCGAATTCCTCAATCTGAGCCGCGGCGGCCGAAAAGATGGCCCGAAGATCCTCAGCCGTCAAAAGCTCTCTGAGGTGCTGCGAGTGGTCCGAACGGAAGAGTTCGGGCTTGTCCAGCAAAGCACCCAACAGATCACGTTGCAGTGCTAATTCCGGCAGCTTAACACGGTCTTTGCGCGCGGCCAGTTTTGTTTCAGGCGGCGGGTTGGGCGTACTCCCACTGTCAGCGCGCACGCCTCGACGCAGCTGCTGTTTCACTACACCGAGGTCACTCAGCGCAAAGCGCTGGGCGATACGCTCTATATACAATTCTATTTCCACTGGATTCCCATTGGCCACCAAGATGGGACCTAGGGTCTGGATGGCTGCGGCGCGAGTCTCGGCGCTGGTGCCTGCCGAATCGGCCGCGGCGTCGATCAGGAACTCGACGATGCCCAGGGCGCCGTCGAGCCGCTGGCCCAGGGCCTCGGCTCCGTGCTTGCGCAGGTAGGTATCCGGGTCTTCGCCGGTCGGCAGCCTCGCCACCCGCCCGCTCAGGTCGGAGGCTCGCAGCAGCGGATAGGCTGCGCTCGCGGCTTTGCGGCCGGCGGAGTCGCCGTCGAACATCAGGGTGACGCGCTGCGCGAAGCGGCGCAGCAGCTTCGCCTGAGCCTGCGTGAAGGCCGTGCCGAGCGGCGCGACCGCGTTCTGAAAACCCGCCTGGTGCAGCGCGAGCAGATCGAAGTTGCCCTCGCACACTATCACCCAGCCGTTGCGCCGGATCTCGACTCGGGCGGCGTGCAGGCCGAACAGCACCTCGCCCTTCTTGTAGATCGCGCTCTCGGGGCTGTTTACGTACTTGGGCGAGGGCTGCTGATCCGGCCGAGGTGAGGGCTCCGGCAGGATCCGGCCGCTGAACGCCACGATGCGGCCCTGCAGATCCGCGATCGGAAACATCAGGCGGTGCCTGAAGCGATCGTAGTGGCCGTCGCGCTGGCGGCGCTGGGCCACCAGGCCGAGCTGCTCGGCATCCTCGAGCGAGTGGCCGCGCTCCTCGAGCCAGAGTGCCAGCGCGTCCCATGCCAGCGGCGCGTAGCCGAGCCGGAACTTGGCCGCGGTCTCGGCGCGCACACCGCGCCCTTCGAGCTCGGCGCGGGCAACCTTGGACTGCGCGTGTTCCTGCAGCTGTCGCTCATAAAACTGCGTGGCCACCTCCATCAGCGCACACAGGCGCTGATCGCGCTCGCGCTTGCGACGCAGGGCGGCATCCTCGCGATCGTCGGTGTCGGGCAGATCGATCCCGGCCCGCTCGGCCAATTGCCGTGCGGCCTGGGGAAAGTTCAAACCTTCGACGCGCATCAGAAAGGTCACGGCATCGCCCGACTCGTGGCAACCGAAGCAGTGAAAGAATTGTCGGTCGCGCCGTACATTAAATGAGGGTGTTTTCTCGCTGTGAAACGGGCACAGGCCCAGAAAGCTCGCACCCCGCTGCTTGAGCGCGACGTACTCACCGATCAGCGCAACGATATCGGTGCGGCTCCGAATCTCGGCGATGAGCTCTTCTGCTATCAACTCGAACGCCTGCTGCCAGAGGTTGGGCGAGTGTAGGCGCGACTTGACGTCGGTCAAGGCCACGAAGGCCACGAGTGAAACGAGTCTCGATTCGCAAGGCTCGCGCCTCAGGGCGCGACCCTTCCGAGTGATTATTGGTCGCCGGCGCTACGCGGCGGCTCCACCAGTAAGGCCCTGTAGTACGCTCGCTCGCTACGCCTCGCGCGTCTCGGGCCATGCAGGGTGACAAGGCTGCTCTGATCGAAGTCTGTGGTGTGTTCCTCGCCGTGACCGCGCTGACGTGGCTGGCCAGTCGCGCCGATTTTCTGCCGCTGATCCGCGACAACCTGCACCTGATCGTCGCCGCGCTGTTCGTGTTCACGGCCATCCGCTGCGCGGAACGGCTGCCGGGCGGACTCGCGCGCTACGGCATTGGGCTCGGCGGAGTGCTGATTCCTGATGGCGAGCGCGAGGCCAGCGGCCCCTTGGGCGCGGCCATCGATCTGCTGCGTGCCCTGCTGCGCGCCGCGCCATCCTGCCTGCGCGAGCTCGGGGTGGCGGTGCTGGTGTGTGGGCTGGTGTTTCCTCCGTTCGCCGCAGCTTTTTTCTTCTGGAACGCGCCACAGAGGCCCTTCGAGTTGGTGCTGCACTCGGAGTTCGGGTCCTTCCTGCTGACGCAGATCGTGGTCGTCGGCCTACCGGAGGAGATGCTGTTCCGCGGCTACATCCAGGGACGCTTGGAGGACGCGTGGCCACGCAAGGTACGATTCTTGTTTGCCGAGCTGTCCCTGCCGGCCTTCTTGGTGCAAGCGGCCCTGTTCGCGGTCCTGCACTTCGTGGTCGAGGTCCACGTGCCGCGGCTCGCGGTGTTCTTTCCGGCGCTGCTGTTTGGCTGGCTGCGCAGCCTCCGCTCCGGCATCGGCGCCGCCGTATTCGTGCACGCCTTTTGCAACCTGCTGTCGGACATCCTGACCCGCGGCTGGCTCTAGATCAGCTCGCGAGCATGCCGTCCCCAGCCGTGTTATCCAGGTGGGCATGACGGTGCCCAAACCCACCCTGACCCGGATCGTCGCGCTCGCGCTCGAGGAGGACGTAGGCCGTGGAGACGTCACGAGCGAAGCCTGCGTCGAGGCCGGCGCCAGCGGCAGCGCGCAGGTCGCCGCCCGCGAGCGGCTGGTGTTCTGCGGTGGAGACATCGCCGTCGAGGTCTTCGCCCAGCTCGACCCCCGTGTGCGCGTCGAACGACAAGTGGCCGACGGCGCCGCACTGGAACGCGGTGCGCCGGCGCTGACTGTCAGCGGAGCCGCGCGCTCCTTGCTGGGTGGCGAGCGGGTCGTGCTCAACTTCGCCCAGCGGCTCTCGGGCATCGCCACTCTGACCCGCGCCTTCGTGGATGCGCTGCCGGCGGGCAGCAAGACCCGCATCACCGACACGCGCAAGACCACGCCCGGCCTCCGCGCGCTCGAGCGCTACGCCGTGCGCTGCGGCGGCGGCATCAACCACCGCGACGATCTGTCGGCGGCGGTGCTGATCAAGGACAACCACGTCGCAGCCAGCGGCGGCGTGACGCAGGCGATCGAGCGCACGCGCAGGCACGCGCCACACACCTCGCGCCTGCTGTGCGAGGTCGACAGCATGGCGCAGCTCGACGAGGCGCTGCGCGCCCGCGCCGACATCGTGTTGCTCGACAACTTCGAGGACGCTCAGCTGACCGCGGCGGTCGAGCTGGTGGCGGGACGCGCGCTGATCGAGGTCTCGGGCCGGATCAGCCTGGACCGTGTGCCGGTGATCGCGCGAGCCGGGGTCGACGTGATCAGCGTCGGCGCCCTCACCCACTCCGCGCGCGCCGTCGACCTGGGGATGGACTGGCTGTGACGCTGGATCCGGCCGCGCTGCTGCGGACGGAGCGCTACGGGCGCTCGTTCGTGTCGCTTGCCGAGACGGGCTCGACCAACGACGCAGCGCGCACTGCCGCCCTGGGCGGCGCGCCGAACGGGCACGTGGTCTCTGCCGAGCAGCAGTTGCAAGGGCGCGGCTCGAACGGGCGTGCCTGGTCCAGCCCGCCGGGCCTGGATCTGTTCGTGTCGATCGTCGATCGACCGGCGATCGCGCTGCCGCAGCTGCCGCCGCTGACGCTGGCCGTCGGGCTGGGCGTGGCGCAGGCCGTGGATGCGCTGCTCCGCGCGAGCCCGGCGCAGGTGAAGTGGCCGAACGACGTGCTGCTGCACGGCAAGAAGTGCGCGGGCATCCTGGTCGAGGCCAGCACCTCCGGCGTGACCGTGGAGTCGCTGGTCATCGGCATCGGCCTGAACGTGAACCGGCTCGAGTTCGAGCCCGAGCTGCGCGAGATCGCGACATCGCTGCGCGCCGAACGGCCCGGACATGCCGAGCTCGACCGCGCGCAGGTGCTGGCACAGCTGCTGGCCTCGGTCGAAGCCCAGGTGGATCGCTTCGTCGCGCTCGGTCCTTCGGTGATCGTGGCCGAGCTCGCGCGGCGGCTGGCGCTGATCGGGCAGCGCGCGCGCTGCGGCGATGTCTTCGGCGTCGTGCTGGGAGTGAGTCCCGGCGGCGCGCTGCTTATGCGTACCGAGACGGGCGTGCGGGAGCTGCATGCCGGGCGGCTCTTGCCAGCCTGAGGTACTGCGCTAGGGAGAAGAGATGGTGGATGTGGACAAGGCGCAGAGCGAGCAAGCCAACGCGGTCGCGGCGCGCGCGGGGTTCTGGATCCGGGCGGATCTCGGCGTCCTGCGCGTGCAGGGCGATGATCGGCTGACGTGGCTGAACGGCCAGCTGACCAACGACCTGCGAAAGCTGGAGAGCGAGAGCAGTGTGCGGGCGCTGGCGGTGCACGTGCGCGGCAAGATCATGGCGGAGGTGTGGGTGGTAAGCGCCGCCGAGGAGCTGCTGGTGGTGCTGCCCAGGACGGCAGAGGCCACGCTGCTCGAGAGCTTCGAGCGCTACATCATCATGGAGGACGTGACGCTCGCGCCCTGGCCCACGGCGCAGGTAGTGCAGCTGCTCGGGCCCCTGAGCGGGGTATCCGCTCCCGCGAGCGCGGGCGGGGCCCTGCCCGAGGGCGGCTTCGCCTTCGACGAGCTCGGCTTTGGAGGTCGCGCCTGGCTCGGCGAGCCCGAAGCGCTCGCACCCGTGCTCGCCGCACTGCGCGGCGCAGGTGTGCCCGAGATCGACGAGCGCGGCTACGAGCTGGCTCGCCTGCGCGCCGGCAGCCCGCGCTACGGGCGGGACTTCGGCGACCGCAGCTACCCGCAGGAAGCGGGACTCAAGGCCCTCGTCTCGTTCGCCAAGGGCTGCTACCTCGGCCAGGAGGTGGTGTGCACGCTGGAGAATCGCGGCCGGCTCAACCGCCAGCTGGCGCTGTTCACGGGCCGAGGTGCCCCGCCCGCGCCATCGAGTCAACTGGTGGGCGCGAACAGCGAGGCGCTCGGCGAAGTCACCAGCGCGGTGTTCGACGCGGACTCGCAGAACGTGCTGGCGCTCGGCTACGTGAAGCGCGCGCACGCCGCACCCGGCACGACGCTGACGGCGGCCGGCACACAGCTCACACTGCAGCGCCTGGTCGGAGCGGAGGGCGCCTAGGCGCCGTGCAGCTGACAGCTGCGCCCACGACCTGACGCCATTAGCTGCAATGCCTCCCGCAGCTATCGGCGGCAGCGAGGCAAATCCGCGATTGCCCGGGCGATACCGGCGTGCGACGCTAATCGCGTTCACTGCGCCGGCATGAGGGGCCTAGATGGAGGGAGATGATCCACTCGTTACCCAATGCAGGGCGCGTGTTGGTCGGCTGATCGGCGGCAAGTGGCGCCTGGACGCCCTGATCGGCGTGGGCGGCATGGCCGCCGTGTACATGGCCACGCACCGCAACGGCAGCATGGCCGCGCTGAAGATCCTGCACGAGGATGTGGCGCGCAACACGGAGGTGCGCGAGCGCTTCCTGCGCGAGGCCTACATCGCCAACAAGGTCAATCATCCAGGCACGGTACGCGTGCTGGACGACGACAAGGACGAGAGCGGCGCGCCCTACATCGTGATGGAGCTGCTGCGCGGCCAGTCGATCGAGGGCAAGGCAGAGAAGGCAGGCGGGCGACTCTCGATCTCCGAGACGCTCGAGATCCTGGATCAAACCCTGGCCGTGTTGGAGTCCGCGCACGCCCAGACCATCGTGCACCGCGACCTGAAGCCCGAGAACCTGTTCTGGACCGATCAGGGCCAGGTCAAGGTGCTGGACTTCGGCATCGCGCGCCTGCGCGAAGAGAATAGCCGTAAGACCCAAACGGGCCTGGTCATGGGTACCCCGGCATTCATGGCGCCGGAGCAGGCCATGGGCCGCTGGAACGACGTCGACGCGCGCACCGATCTCTGGGCGATGGGCGCGACCGCATTCACCCTGCTGACGGGCTTGCCCGTACACGAGGCAGAGACCGCGGGCGAGATGCTGGTGGCTGCGGCCACTCGGCCCGCGCGCTCGCTGGCGCGCGTGATGAACGGCGCGCCCTTCGCGCTGGTCGCGCTGGTCGACCGCGCTCTCGCCTACGAACGCGACCAGCGTTACCCCGACGCCGTGACGTTCCGCAAGGAGCTGGCGAAGATCCGCGGCTCGGTCAGCGACCAGCAGCAGGGCAAGTCGAACCGACCCGCGGCGCCGCTCATGCCGGCGACCGTGGTCGGCGTCGACGCCGCGGCGCCGCTCCTGGCCGGGGCGCCGAGCCCCGAAGACGAAGCCGAGCGCGTCGAGACCTACGATCCCAGCGACAACACGGATCAAGAGATCGCGAACATGCAGAAGTGCTTCGGCGCACTGCAGCACGCGCTGGTCGCGACCCGCCAGTACGGGACCGAACATCCCGAAGCCAAGCGCCGCTTCGACGAGGCCTTCCGCGAGTTCGCCTCGGCGTTGATGACGTGCGAGGTCGCGCTCGCCTGGAACCTGACGCCCTATTCGTTCACCGCGCGCGACGTGGCGGTCTGGGAGCCCGATTCGCCGTTCAACCGCATCCCGTACCACTTCTTCTCGGACGGCGTGCGCATGATGGGCCTGGCACCGGGCCTCGACGAGCAAGAGTTCAAGACCTGGCTGAAGCTGCTGCTGATCGATCCGATGACCGAGATGTCGCCGGACGACGACCTGGTCACGATGCTCTGGGACGCGAGCTTCGACCACCTGTTCTTCCAGGCTGTCGACACCTTCGCCGAAGGCAACCAGGACCAGCGCGCGCGCTACGAGGCCGACCGCGCGCAGGTGCTCGCAGGCGCGCAGAAGGATCACCGCATCGGCCTGTCGGAGGCGATGACCGAGAAGCCGGACAAGCGCGGCGGTTCCAAGAACAACGCGCTCGAGAAGAGCCGCGAGCTGTTCAAGCTGCTGGCGCGCGGCGACGCGACCGACGCCGAAGCCGCGGCGCGCGTGGCCAATTTGAACGTACTCGAGGAGTCGCCGGACGAGCTCGAGGCCGCGCGCCAGCTGGCGCTGGATGACAACGCGGTCGCGTTGCTCGCGGCGCGCATGGAGATCGACGTCGCCGCCACCAGCGAACGCTTCGTGGTGGCCGCCGCCGAAGCGTTCGTGGCCTCCGCCAAGACTGGTCGCTCGCAAGCGGTCACCGCGCCGCTGCGCCGTGCGGTCGACAGCCTGGGCAGCGGCTCGCCGGCCAAGGCCATCGACATGATCCTCGAGCTGCGCGACGCGGTGTCGGTCGACGGCAACGAGGTCGAGACCAACAGCTTGCGCGAGACGATCACGAGCGAAGTGCTGTCTGCGCCCACGCTGCTCGAGGTGCTGCGGGGCAGCAAGAAGCTGACCGAGGACGCCAAGGCCGAGTACCTGCGAAGCATGAGCAAGGTGCTCGGCTGCATTCAAGCGCAGCACTTCGACTCTGCCCTGGAGTTCCTGCCCGAAGCGCCGGATGGCCCGGTGCAGGAGTTGCTGCTCGAGTTCATCGGCCGCATCGGGCGTGGCAACGAAGCCAAGATCGGCACGCTGTTCCCGAAGCTCAAGGTGGAGCTGGCGCTGGCCATGGTGCGCTTGCTCAACAGCATCGATACGCCTGCGGCCAAGGAAGCCATCAGCATGGCGGCCAACAGCCCGCACGCGCTGGTGCGCATCGAGGCTCTGGGCTACGTCGAGGGTGCCGCCGGCCCGCGCCTGCGCGCCGAGATGAAGCGCCTGCTGGAGGATGAAGACGGCGAAGTGCGGCTCGCCACGTTGCGCGCCATGGAGGCGAACAACATCCAGATCTCGGGGCCGTTCTTGGTCCTGCGGATCCAGGAGCGCGAGTTCTCCAAATTGCCGCTCGATGAGCGCCGCCAGGCGCTGCAGACGCTGTCCAAGCTGCGCGCCAAGCGCTGCGAGGAAGTCTGCATCGCGCTGCTCAAGGACGAGAAGCTCCTGCGCTCGAACGCCAGCGAGGAGACTCGCGAGCTCGCGGCGGGTTTCTTGGCAGAGGTCGCGTCGACGGACGGCGCGTTCTTCATGCTGGATCAGATCGCCAAGAGCTCGATCCTGCGCAACAGCAAGCGCGTGCGCGATGCCGCGGCCAGCGCGCTCCAGCGCCTGAAGGAGCGCGCTGAAGAGGCCGAGAAGCGCCGCGCAGAGCGGCGGACCGGCGCGGGTGCCAAGCGCAGCAAGAGCGGTGTGAGCAGCGTCGTCGAGGAGCCGGCGACGAAGACGGGCGCGAACTCTCCGGCACGCAATCCGAGCACCGCGGGCAAGACGCCCAGCGTCACCACCGGCAAGTCTCCGTCAACGGCCGGCGCCCCGAAGCAGCCTGCCCCCAAGACTGCGAGCGTCGCGGGCAACAAGACGCCGAGCGTGGCCGAGAACGACAACAAGTCCGCCACCAAGTCCGGTAGTCAGAGCAAGGGCGGCGGCGAGAGCGTGCCGCCGAGGAACCGAGAGGCGCAGGGCCAGTGAGGCGCACGCTCAACCGCACCGACTTCCTGGCCGCGTGCAAGGCCAGCGACACGCGCAACAAGGCGCTGGAAGAGATCCGCGATCGCGGCGCGGACATCATCCTGTCCGTGTTCCGCATGCTCAAGAATGCGCTCGTGCACGCCAGCGACAACCGCGCGGTGCTGCAGGCGGTCAAGGAGACGCACGGCATCATCACCGACTTCGCCGCGGTGGTCGGTGGCTACGTCAGCATCACGTACGTCGAGGAGACGATCTTCGTCTGCGGCCAGCTGCTGCGCGCCTCGCGCACGACCTACGACTCGGCGATGGAGGTCGGCAAGCTGCTCCTGGTCTGCGGCGTGTCCGAGATCAGCTTCACCAGCGAGGTGGAGGAGAAGGACCTCGTACAGCTGTGCGACGCGTTCTCGATCTCGTCGCGCGACCCGCAACGCCGCGGCAACTTGCTCGCCGCGCAGCTGAACCAGATCCTGGTGCGCGCGGTCGACAGCACGCTGCGCACCAAGGAGGCGGGCGAGGACAGCGCGCCGCCGATGGAGATGGCGCTGCGCGCGTACGCGTCCGCGCTGGTCGTGATGAGACAGTTCTTCGACCGCATCTCGAAGGGCAAGAACGTCCTGCCGCACCGCATCAAGCGCATCGCGCAGCGCCTGGTCGCGCTGGCGGACGGCAACGAGAGCTCATTGCTGGCCATGCTCACGCTGGCCAACGCGCACCGCGACGAGGCGGGGCGCTCGGTGCAGACGGCGATCCTTTCCATCGTGGTCGCGCGGCGGCTGACCGAGGACCGAACGGTGCTCACGCAGCTGGCGATGGCGGCGCTGATGACCGACATCGGGCGTGTGCGTCTGGCCGGGCCCGGGGCTGCCGAACGCATGATCCAGCTGGGAGACGAGGCCGAACGCACGGTTCCGCCGCTCACCAGCGCGCTGTGCATCGCCACGGGTGGCGTCAACGTGCAGAACGCGCTGCGCACCGTGACCACGTTCGAAGCCACGCAACTCGAGCGTCAAAGCCTGCTCGGCCCGATCTACAAGCGGCAGATGGCGCCGATGATCCAGTCCAAGATCCTGCACGCGGTGCGCGCGCTGCTGGGCTTTCTCGCGCCGCGCGATACCTCGCGGCCGATGACGGCGCTGGACGCGCTGGCCCAGGTCTCGCGCCTGCCGAGCGTGGACGAGACCGTGTTCAAGCTGCTGGTGCAGTCGCTGGGCGTGTTGCCCACCGGCACGGTTGTCGAGTTCGAGACCGGCGAGTGGGGCATCGTGATCGGCCCCTCCGAGAATCGAGCAGCCATCGCCCGGCCGCGCATCAAGCTGGTCAGCGACCGCTCGGGCCAGGTCTTCGCCAAGCCGAAAGAGATCGATCTGGGCGCCCCCTCGCAGGGCAGGCGCTTTCCGCGCATCGTCGGCATCATCGAGCCGAGTCGCGCGCGCTTCAACGTCACCGGCGCGTTGCTGGAGAGCGCCGGCAAGAAGACGCTGGCGCAGACGGCCGGCTGAGTACAGCAAACTGCTATTGCCATGCGCGTCGCGGCGCCG
>DATEOF010000132.1:0-43305 GCA_035274465.1 Polyangiales bacterium | reverse complement strand
TGGGCGCCTGGCGCGCGGCCCGCGGTTCGGGCTTGGCCGCAGGCCGCGGACGCTCAGGCTTGCTCGCCGCGGGGTCTTCCTCGGGGTCCACGCCGCGAGGCAGCTCTGCAGTCTGCGCCGGGGCGCCCGCCAGCGACGGCTGCGGCACCGGTTGCGAAACACCGAGCGCCTGAGCCGGCGCCGGCACCACCGGTTGAGTCGCCGGCTCTGGATCTTGAAACGCCACGCGGGCCAAGGCGATCGCCCCGCCCACCAGCACCCCCGCTGCGATGCCCATGCCCAGCCACTGGCGGCGCGGGTTGCGCGCGCGCGCGGCCTTGAACTCGACGCTGAGCGTGGGCGAGCTGATCGGGCCGGTCTGGGTGGGAGAGGACAGCCCGTCGATGATCTGCGCCGTTTCGACGCGCTCGGTGGTCGTGGACAGCGGCGGTTGAGAGAGCGCAGCTTCCAGCTGCTGGGCGTCGTCGGCTGCTTGCTCGGCCGCGGCAGCCATCAGCTGCTGCATCGGCGTTTGGGCTCGCGGCTGCATCGGTTCTGATCCGGCAGCTGGCGCGGCCACGCCGGCCCGCGTCGCCGAACGCGACTTCGCAGCTGACGGCGGCTCGGCTCGCCCAGCTGCGCGCGCCTTGGACGCGGTGGAAGGCTCCAGCGGGCGCCCGCCGACCGCAGAACGGCGCATGGCGGCGCTGCGGCTGCGTGGCTCCGCCTGGCCGCTGGCTTCCTCGAGCTCGAGCACCGTGACGTCGAGCGCGGCGACGAACTCGCCTGCGCTCGCCCAGCGTTGATCCGGATCGCGGGTCAGGCCCTTGGCGATCACCTCTTCGATGCTGTCGGGAAGCGCGATCTCGCTGACGTCTCTCATGCGCGGCGCGTCGTTCATGATCTTCATCGGCAGGATGCGCAGCGGGTTGTCCGCCTCGAACGGCGCGCGACCGCACAACAGCTCGAACGCGACCGTGGCCAGCGCGTACACGTCGCCGCGCCGATCCGGCATCTCGCCCTGGATCGCTTCGGGTGCCAGGTACGCCGGCGTGCCGAACACCGAGCCCTCCGCGGTCAAGCGCGCCGCCGCTTGTCCCGACACCAACCCGACGATGCCGAAGTCCAGGAGCATCGTGGCTTCCGATCCATCCTCGCGCACGACGTGCATCAGGTTCTCGGGCTTGACGTCGCGGTGCACGTAGCCCTTGGCGTGGATCAGATCCAGCGCCGCGGCCGCGCCGAACAGCAGCTCCGCGGTGCGGCGCGGGCTCTGCCGCCCCTGCGCGCGCAGCAACGTGGCCAGGTCCATGCCCTGCATCTTGGGCATCACCAGGTACGGGCGACCGTCCGGCAGCACGCCGAGATCCTGCACGGCCACGATGTTGCCGTGCGTCAGCTGACTGGCCGTGCGCGCCTCGCGCAGGAAACGCTGCACGGCCACCGGGTCACCGGCGATGCCACCGGCCAGCACCTTGATCGCCACCGCGCGCTCGAGCTGTTCGTGCACGCCCTCGTAGACCACGCCCATTCCGCCGCGCCCCAGCACACCCTGCACCAGGTAGCGGTCGTCGATCCGCGTCCCGATCAACGGGTCGCGCGACTTGGAGAGCGGGTCGGTGGTCATGGCCGGTTCACAGGAGGTTGCAGGCCCCCTTACTGCAGCCAAGTAAGCAGCTCTTCCCGCAGGTGCCACAGTTGTTCGCGTCCGCTTGCGTATTTATGCAGTTCGAGCTGCAACATGTCAGGCCGGTGTCGCACTTCTTGCTGCACGAGCCGCAGAAGTTGTTGCTGGTCACGGTATTGACACAGGAGCCGCCGCAACAGGTGAGGTTAGCTGCGCAGCGATTCTTGCAGCTGCCGCAATTTTGTTGGTCGGTTTGTAGGTCGATGCCTTCGTCGACCTTGCCGTCACAGTCCTCGTCCTCGCCCTCGCCGTCGCACACTTCATTCGTGTCCTTGCCGTCGCGACACTTTTCGACGCCGCCCTCGCACACGACGACCGCGGTCTTCTTGCACACGCCCTGGGCGCCGGACTGCTCGCTGCACGACATTCCACGGTGGGGGACGTCGTCTTTGACTCCGTCGCAGTCATCGTCCACGCCCTCGTTCGCGCAGGTCTCCGCCTCCGGCGTTCGCTGGTTCATGCACGTGCCGAATTCGCCGTTGTTGCACGTGACCTTGCCGTCCTTGCAGGGCGAGTGCCCGCGCGTCTCGGCCGGGCCGGTGTAACACGGAAATTCCTGGCCGTTCTGGCAGGCGAAACCCTCGTCGATCTTGCCGTCGCAGTCCTCGTCGAGCGGCGTCTCGTTCTGTGCCGTCGCGCGCTCCGCCTGCGGGCCGACCTGATCCAGGCAGCCGCTCATCGCGCCGTCGATGCAGCGCTGCTTGCCGGGGGCGCAGGTGGACGCCGGTACGCAGTCGAAACCTCCGGTGGTGTTCTTCGTGCAGCCTGAGGCGGCGGTGTAACAGGCGACTTCCAACCGTTCGTCGGTCTCGCCGTCGCAGTCATCGTCCTTGCCGTTGCAAGTCTCGGCCACGGGCTTGGTCCGCGCGACACACGTCTCCGCGCCGGCGTTGCAGTACGCGAGACCGTTCTTCGCGCACTCGCCCAGCGCACCTTCGGCGTCGTCACACGTCTTCTGGACCTGTTCTTCGTCGGTGCGGCTGTCACAGTCGTTGTCCACGCCGTCGCACAGCTCGGCGGTCGGGATGATGGCGCCCATGCACTCGCCCCACCGGCCGTCTTGGCCGCAGGTTCGTGCGCCCGCGCGGCACGGCGCCTGCTGCGACGTGCTGACGTCCTTGAGCGGGTAGCAGTTATCGACGTCTTTGGGCGTGCAGCTCTCCTTCGGCACGTCGGGCCCGCTGTCCATCTTGTCGGAAGGCCCTGCGTCCGGCATCTCGTCTCCGGCATCGGGCTCGGGCTTGCCGGCATCCTTCTTGGGAATGCAGAAGATCCCGTACGGTTCCTGGTTCTTGGGGCAGTCGTCGCCGTCGCGATACTGCGGGTGCGTGGATGGGTCGACGCTACAGCCGCAGCACAGCGCCACGGCCAGGCACAGCCGGAGACACCAAGTCGTTTGCGAACTTCGATTCATAGTGCTCCGTGCAGCGTCAGGCCGAGCTCGCCCCGTGCGAGGTGCGGCACCACGCTCGCGTGCCGCTCGTCGCCGCGCTCTTTGAGCTGCCAAAACAAGAACACACCGCCCGCGACGAGCGCGCCGATGCCCACGCCGAGCGTGATGTTCGCCGCGGTGGCTTGCGTTTCAGCGGCGTCCAGCTTCTCCTGTGCCCGGTCGGCGGAATCGTCGTCGCTGACCTCGATGTCGTTGTAGGCGTCCTCGCTCGCTTGAGACATCAGGCCGAGCGCGAGGCTCGTGCCCAGCAGCGCCACGCCCACGCTGCCCAGGATGACCGGAACGATCGGTACTCCTCGGCTGGCTGCCGGCTGTGCGCTCGCAGCTGGCGGCGGCGAGACGATCGGAGCGGGTGACTGCGCGGCGGCAGGCTCTGCAGCCGACGGCGGCGGCTCCGGCGGAGCAGGGAACAGCTCGCTCAGCATGCCCTCCACGCCGGCCAACGCCTGTTCACCCTGGCGGTCGCCCGTGTAGCGCCGCTGGACGCGGCGTATCGGCATGCTCTCGCTCGGCTGGTAGCAGAGCAGGGTGACGGCCATCGCGTCGCCCTCGCGGCGCACCGACGGCGCCAGCAGGCCTTCGGACTCTGTTTGCTGTGCGGCGGCGCGCAGGCAATCCGCCGTCTCGCCTACACAATCGATCGCGAGCTGGACACTCGGCAAGTCGAGCGCGGGCCGTGCGCTGATCTGCACCGCGGCCACTTCACCCAGCGCGGACAGTAAGACCGGATCGAGCGCCGACGCGAGCTCACCCAAGTCGGCGTCTTCAGTCGCGGTTTTGAACAAGGCGAGCCGCGCCCGCGCCTCTGCGTGCGCGGAGCTCGAGCCCAGCAACAGCGCGCTCGAAAATAAGAGCGCCACGATCGCGACACGAGTGGATGACACGGGAAGCCTCATGCGTGGACGCCGCACGCCCTCGGCCGGCATGCGCAACAAGCGAGCCCACTAAGGTTAGCTGCGCCGTTTTACTTGCGCGAGAGCGCATTACGCGCAGAGCTACCCACCCGTACGTGTGACTGCGCGCACCTGTCACTAGTGTTGCAACGTGTCTTCGCTCGGCTGCTGCTCTTGGCGGCGGCGCAGACGCCGCGCCAGGCCGAGCAGTGTCTCGAGCAGACCGATGCACACGTAGCTGGTCAGCATCCAGCCGAGCGCGAACGCCACATGCAGCTTGACCGCCATCATCACGCCCGTGCCCACGGCGAGCAGCACGAGGCCGGTGGTGCGCCAGGTCAGCCGCAGATCCTTGAACGAGCGGAACTTGATCGTGCTGACCATGAAGAAGGCCAGTGACAGAACCACCACCGCCACCGGCACGTGCGCCGCTGCGAGCTCGCCGTCGACCGCATGGTTCGCAGCCACAAGCGACACCAGGATGCCCGCTGCGCCGGGGATGGGCAGCCCGAGGATGTACTTGCTCGGCTTCTTGGGCCGGCCCGTCGTGTCGGTCGCCAGGACGTTGAAGCGAGCGAGGCGGATCGCTCCGCAAGCGACGTAGGAGAACGTCACGAACACGCCCAACATGTCGAGCGTGTGCAGGGACCAGGTGTACACCAGCAGCGCCGGTGCGACGCCGAACGAGATCACGTCGGCCAGCGAGTCGATCTGCATGCCGAAGGCGCTCTGCGTGCGCGTCAGGCGCGCCACGCGGCCGTCGATCATGTCGAAGAACATGGAGAAGATGATCAGCAGGCTGGCGCGGTACAGGTCGTCCGGCGTCGGATGGGTGCCGGTCAGCACGATCGCGTAGAAGCCGCAGAAGATTGCCGACAGCGTGAAGAGGTTCGGCAGAATGAAGAGACTCTTACGCAGATTGATGTGCACCCGCGACCCCGATCTACCTACGCGGCCGTATCGCGCGATCGCGCGATCGCCAATGCAGGGCTCCCCCTCGAACGACACTGCGCATAGGAAGCGAACAGCCTACGGAATCACACCCCGGCTGTCCAGCTACCCGCGTCACTACTCCCCATCGACCGCATTGGCCGCAACCTGAGCCCCACGTTGCCAGTTACGGATGCGTAAGCTCGATGACTCTCGATGGGCCTGCTCGAGTACCTCGGCTGCCTGTTTGAAGTCATGGGACATAAATGCAAGCACCCCGCGGGCTTCCGCGATCTGTCCCCCGCCGGCGGCGCTGTAGCGTTGCAGCGCCAGCATGCGCGCGCCGGGCGACAGGTTCGACGAGTGCAGAGCGAGCCAGCCGTAGTAGGCCTCGTTTTCGACGGGCTGGAACTTGAACTCCGCCTCGAGCCCCATCGCCAGATTCCAGCGGGACTTGTACAGCGTGCGCATCACGAAGTGCGGGGCGATCTCGAAGCCGTTGCGCGTGACCGCGTACTTGCCCAGAGCCTCCGGGAAGAGCCCGAGCACGCGCTCGGTCTCGGCATCCGGCAGGCGCAGGGCGAGCGCCGCCTCCAGGCGTTCCACCGCCGCAGAGCGTACCGCCAGCACTCCCGGTTCCCCCGACTCGCGCTTAACTTTCTCGTAGGCAGCTGCGAGTAACTGCGCCAATACCTTGGGGGTCGGCTCCTTCTCCAGGGTGTGATTCTCGAGCGCGCCGAACTCCAGAAACAGCTTGTCCAGCTCGCGAGCGGCCTCCGTATCGGGCGCCCGCGCGGCGCGATCGGCGCTGACCACGGCTGCTGTCTTCGCGCGGTCCAGCAGCAACGTGGGCGTCTCGCTGGGAGCGAGCGCGCGCGGGATGCTGCACAGGATCAGGATGCACGCGGCAGTCAGCACGAACAGCGCATAGAACGCGTACTCGGTGTTGGGGCGCATGTCGTGTCTGAAAGCTTAGACCAACGTCCCCAGGTCCAGGAAATGTTAGGGGTGTAGTTGCCACACTTCCCAAAACCTGCCTTGGAACACACGGACGCAGTGTCCTTGCCGCTGGCGGCTGCAAGGGCTTTGGCCGCCCCGGATAAGCAGGTAGTCGTACCAGCCGAGGTCTTCGAGGCGTACTGCCTGCGGCAGCCACTCCCAGCGTGGAGGTACGTGCGGCGGGCGGTCGTCCTCGCGGAAGCGGAAGGGCGACTGCGGGAAGTCGGCGAAGCTGAACATGACCGCTCCACCGCGGCGTGCCTGGTAGTACGCGACGTACTGGATGAAGGGTGAGAACTTCACCTGCGCTGAACCGCGCGCGTAGATCAGCCCGACCACGCGCCGCGCGGGTGGGATGCTGCTGAGGGCGGCATCGAAGTCGCCGACCTCCTCCCGGTCAAACGCGGCGAAGGCGCGGCCGACCTGGTGGGTCTGCAGCAGGCTGATCGCGATCAGCGCCGTGACCAGCAGCCTGCCGAGCCAGGGCCGCAGCTGCGGGATGATCGGGATCGCGAACAGCAGCGCGAGCAGCGGGAAGCGCTGCGCGATCGGCCAGATCCAGTCGTAGCCGGTCGGCGCCTCGAAGTAGAGCACTGCAGCCAACAGCGGCAGGAACGCGAGCCGGCGCGCCAGCGGGTTGGGGCGCGCCGCGGAGCCCGGCAGCGCCCCGGCGCAGAACGCCAGCGCGAAGCACAGCAGAAACCAGCGCAACAGCCGGCCGTCGCCCTCGGGACGCAGGATGTCGGTCAGCCAGTTGGGCAGGTCGCCGAGCGCGAGCGCCGCCGGCAAGAACTGCGGTTGTGGGCCGGCCTGCGCGCCGCGCGCCGCAGTCACTGTGGCCTGGCCCGCCGGGCTGCGCAGCATCCATATCAAGCCGGCCACGCCCGCGGGTACGAGCGGCAGCACCCGCCGCAACGTCGCGCGCCACCCGCCGCCTGGCGCCAGCAGCAGCACCCCCAGCGCGAAGAGCGCGAACGGCACGACGTGCGAGTAGAAGCAGGCGAGGGCGATCGCGCACAGGCCGAGCGCGCGCGCCGGCTTGCTCTCCGCGCGTTCGTGCACCGCCAGCGCCAGCCCCCAGAGCGCCAGCGGGATCGCCATCAGGAAGTTCACGAAGCCCAGGATCAGGTGCGCGTTGTAGGCGAGCGGCAGCGCGAGCAAGGCCAGGCGCTCGTCGCGCTCCAGCGCGCGCAGCAGCGAGCGCACGGCGTAGGGCGTGCCGGCGACACAGGCCGTGATCAGCAGGCGGTTGGCCAGCTCGAGATCCAGCAGATACGCGAGCAGGTGCGCGACCAGGTAGTACGCCAGGTACTGCGTGCGGAACAGCTGCAGCTCGAAGTAGCGCTGAAAGTCGAACAGCGGGTCCGCGTAGCTGTGCAGCACCCGGATCGCGGCCAGGTGCTGCGGCAGGTCCTGGATCGGCAGATAACGCGGGATCCACAGCGGCGTGCAGGTCCACGCCACCAGCAGGAGAAACCCGAGTTCGGACCAGCGACGGCTCACAGTCAGGCGTGAACCGTCGATGATCTCGCGGCGATCATCAACCCTTCTTCAGCTGCGACCGACCTGATCGTTCTTGACCCGGTGCTCGTTGCCGTCGAAGCGCAGGAACACCGGCTTGCCCTCGACCAGCGTCTTGAGCTCGACCGGGCGGTGCCAGATGCGCTCGAGCGCTACCAGCACGGCTTGCGCGTAGTCCTGCCGCAGGTCGATGCCCTGGTGATCGTGCGCGATCAGCAGCTCGCCGCGGTTCTTGTGGTTGGCGTCCTCGACGTAGATGATCGGGTTGCCGGCATTCGTCAGCTGGAACAGCAGGCGCTGCTTGACCGTCTGGAACTTGCGGGTCTCGACCTCGAAGCGGTCGTTCTTGGGGTTGTAACCGAACGCGAACAGCTTCTGCTCGCCCACGAACTCGGGCGTCAGGAACTCGTCGATGAAGGTGACGTCGGTGTAGTGCGAGCGCACCTCGAAGATCTTCTTGCGGCCCAAGCCGAGGCGCCGATCCCACGTCTGGCGCGCGGCCAGGTCGTCGCACTCGTCCCACTCCTTGCCGAACTGGCCCTTGTTCCAGCGCTCCTCGATGTGCCGGTAGAGCTCGACGCCGAGCTTGTAGGGGTTCAGGCGCTCGGGGGAGGTGGCGAGCACGCCCGCGCAGCGATCGGCGTAGTCGATGATCTCCGAGCTGTCGGCCGCGCGCTCGGTCATGATCTTCGAGTGCCAGTACGTCGCCCAGCCCTCGTTCATGATCTTGGTCTGGGCCTGCGGCGCGAAGTAGTACGCCTCGCGCCGGATGATCGCGAGCACGTCGCGCTCCCAGGGCTCGAGCGGCGCGGTCTCGAGCAGAAAGCCCATCACGTCGCGGTCGGGCTCTTCCGGCACCTTCTTGGTCTTGGTGGCCTCGCTCTCGAGCTTCTTGCGCTGGGTCTCCAGAAACCCGTCCGGGTTGATGTACCGCTCCATGTAGTCGCGGTCGACGCGCAGGCGCGGTAGCTCCTCGCCCGGCTTGTCGTAGTTGTCCTGCGCGGAGAGCGCGCTCTCGCTCTTCGTCGTGCGCGTGTGCGGGCGGTAGGGATCGATCAGGTTCTCGAGGCTCAGGCAATCGTCGACGAACGCCTCGATCTTCTCGATGCCCACGCGGTTGGCCCAGCGGCGCATGACCGCGCCGTGGTTGGCCATCGCGTCGATCCACTTGCGGATCGGCTCGCCGGTCACCGGGTCCTTGCCGAGGTCGGTGGACTGGAAGGCGAAGTTGTTCTTGAAGAAGTCGACGTGGCCGTAGACGTGGGCCATGACGAGCTTCTGATCGACCATGCTGTTGCCTTCGAGCAGGTAGGCGACGGCCGGGTTGTTGTTGATCACCATCTCGTAGATGGTCGACAGGCCGTACTCCGCGCTCTTGCGCAGCTCTTCGAAGTGCATGCCGAAGCGCCAGTGCGGGTAGCGGCTGGGAAAGCCGCCGTAGGCCGCGATCTCGTTCATGTGATCGTAGGGCAGCACCTCGAACATGGTCGGGAAGAAGTCGAGGCCGTACTGGCGCGCGAACGCTTCGATCTTCCGCTCCTCGTCGCGCAGGTACGCGGGGAGAGACGTCTTCAGCGCAAATTGAGCCATGGAGTTTTACTTGCCCTTGCCGAGGAATTCTTTGATCGAGTCGACGATGCCGTCGCGGTCTTTGATCTCGCTGGTCAGCACGCGCTCATCGCCCTTGAAGTGCTCGTCCAGGTCCTTGATGAACTGACCGGAACCGTACGGGCTCTCGACCTGGCCGTAGCAAAACGCGTTGGCGCAGGGCAGCAGCTTGTCTTTCAGCAGCTGCACGCAGAGCAGCGTGTCGTCCACGCTCCAGTTGTCGCCGTCGGAGAAGTGGAAGAGGTAGATGTTCCACTCGGCAGCCGGGTAATTCTGTTCGACGATCTCGGAGGCCAGCTTGTAGGCCGAGGAGATCATCGTGCCGCCCGACTCGCGCGTGCGGAAGAAGGTCTCGCGATCGACCTCGCGCGCGACCGCGTCGTGGATGATGAAGCGCGTCTCGAGGCCGAGGTACTGGTGGCGCAGCCAGGTGTCGATCCAGAACGACTCGATGCGCACGATCTCCTTCTGCTCGTCGCCCATCGAGCCGGAGACGTCCATCATGTACAGGATCACGGCGTTGGCGACCGGCTCGATCTCGGTGCGGTACGAGCGGAAGCGGAGATCGTCGCGCACCGGCACGATCACCGGGTGCTTGGGGTCGTAGGTGCCGAGCGCGATCTGCCGGCGCATCGCCTGGCGGTACGTCTTGCGGAAGTGCCGCAGCGAGTTCGGGCCGACCCTGCGCAGGCCCACGTAGCGGTCGCGCTGCTTGGCGATGCGGCTCTTGCCCTTATCCTCGATCTTCGGCAGCTCGAGCTCTTCGCCGAGGATCTCGGCCAGGTCTTCCAGGCTGACGTCCACCTCGAGCACGTGCTCGCCGGCCGAGCTTCCGGCTTCGCCCTGACCCGACTGCGGGTCGCCGCCCTGGCCGAGCGGATCGCCCGGATTGCCGTCGCCCTGAGAGACACCGCCGCCTTGCTTGTCCGAGAAGCGGAAGCGCGGGATGTCGATCTGAGGGATCGGGATGGAGACTAGCTCCTTGCCCTGCTTGCCGATCAGCTCGCCCTTGGAGATGTAACGGCGCAGGTTCTGGCGGATCCGGCCTCGGATGATCTGCTTGAAACGCGCGTGGTCTTGGTCAACCCGCAGAGACATTCATGAATTCTAACTGGCGGCAGACGTCGGGGCCAGTGCTTGTCACGCTGACTCACCAGTTTCCGCCATTCCCCGGGCGGGTAGTTTACTGAGGGAAACCGTTTGACTTCGGCGGGGTGGGTCCGTAGAAGGCGCCGCCCATTTCCGGCTCAATACGCGGCCGGCGGCGGGGGCGTCTGCGCGGGCAGCTCGAGCGCGAGCTTGGCGGAGAGGCGTTCGTGCGCCTTGACCACCGTGAGGCAGGCGACCGGCGTCGAGACGAGGATGCCGACGCCGCAGGCGAGAGCGCCGACGATCTGTAGGCCGGCGACGACGATGACGACGATCGCAACCTCGGCGGGGTACTTGAGGACCAGGTCCTTGCTCTCGATCACGGCTTGTTTGAAGTCGCGTCCTTCGAAGACGAGGAGCGGCGCGAAGAGGCAGAGGAAGTACGTGACGACGATCCCGATTCCGCAGGCGAGGATGCCCACCGAGATGGCGAGGCAAACCATGAGGTAGTCGCCCTGGCGCTCGGCGAGCGGGCGGAAGGCGTCTTCAATCTTGGGTTTGCCTTTGGTCACGCCGGCGTGGGCGATGCTCATGCTGCAGGTCCACTGGATGGACGAAAGCAGCATGGCGAGCACCATTCCGCCGCGGCCGGCTGCGCTCAGCGCCGCGGACGCGGCGAAGGAGGCGAGCGCGAGGACGAGCTGCGCGACCAGGTAGTCGCCGATGTTCTGCTTGAACGTCGTCCAGGCGGATTCGACGCATTCGCCGACGCTGAACGGGGTGGCTGGCGCTTGCATGGTGGCAAGATTCGGCGCAGCCGTGTTTCGAATCAAGGCCCTTGCCGGGGGAACATCGCCCCCGGCAAGGCGGTCGGTATCAGCCGTTACTCTTTCACGTCGCCGCGGGCAAAGATGCTGGCCACGAACGACAGCACGTCGTTCGCCGAAGCCTCGTTGTACCCGTAGTACTTGATCAGTCGGCTCTTGATGACGTCGATTTTGTCCTGCGTCTCCTTGTCGATCACGTTCGACACGAAGCTGCTGAGCTTGATCGAGTCCTTCTGGTCTTCGAACAGCTTCATCTCCAGCGCGCGCCGCAGACGATCGTTCGTGTCGTAGGTGAACTTTTTGCCCTCGATGGCCAGCGCGCCGATGTAGTTCATGATCTCGCGCCGGAAGTCGTCCTTGCGGTTCTCGGAGATGTCGATCTTCTCCTCGATCGAGCGCATCAACCGCTCGTCCGGAGCCTCGTCGCGGCCCGTGTAGCGGTTCTTGACCTTCTCCTTCAGCGTGTACGCGCGCACGTTGTCGATGTAGTTCGCGCACAAGCGGGCGATCGCACCCTCGTCGGCGCTGATCGCGCGCTGCACCTCGTTCTTGACGATCTCCTCGTACTCGCTCTTCACCACCGCGATCAGCTCCGCATACTTCTTGCGTTGCTCCTCGTCCGAGAACAGCGAGTGATGCTTCAGGCCCTTCTCGAGCTCGTTCAGCACCATGAACGGGTTGATGTAGCCCTCGACACCGTCGCGCACGAGCGCGTTACTGATCTTGTCCTGCACGTAGCGCGGTGACACGCCGTCGAGACCTTCTCGCGTGGTCTCCTTGCGCAGCTCCTTCACGTTGTCCTGCGTGAAGCCCGGCAACATCTTGCCGTCGTACAGCTTCATCTTCTGCAGGATCGAGATCTGGTGCTTCTTCGGCTCTTCCAGCCGGGTCAGCACCGCCCACATCGCCGCCACGTCGAGCGTGTGCGGCGCCACGTGCTTGCCGCGCAGCCGCTCCTGCGAGAAGTCCTTCTCGTAGATGCGGATCTCCTCGCTCATCTTGGTGATGTACGGGATGTCGATCTTGATCGTGCGGTCGCGCAAGGCTTCCATGAACTCGTTGTTCAGGAGCTTCTTGTACTCGGCCTCGTTGGTGTGACCGATGATGACCTCGTCGATGTCGGTCTGCGCGAACTTCTTCGGCTTGATCTTGTGCTCCTGGGTGGCACCCAGCAGGTCGTACAAGAACGCCACGTCGAGCTTCAGGATCTCGACGAACTCCACGATGCCGCGGTTGGCGATGTTCAGCTCGCCGTCGAAGTTGAACGCGCGCGGGTCCGAGTCCGAGCCGAATTCGGCGATCTTGCGGTAGTTGATGTCGCCGGTGAGCTCGGTCGCGTCCTGGTTCTTCTCGTCTTTCGGCTGGAACGTGCCGATGCCGACGCGGTCCTTCTCGGACAAGAGCAGGCGCTTGACGCGAATGTGATTCGAAACAACTTTGCCCCAGTCGCCGTGGTAGCGGTTCATCAGCCGCTGGAACACGAAGCGGCAGGCGGGATCCAGATCACCCTCGATCTTCACGCGGTGGTGATCGTTGCCCAGCGCGAGCTCGCGCACGACCTTGGGCCGCCACTCGCTCGGGACCAGGCGCAGCGGTTCCTCGTGCATCGGGCACGGGAACTCGCCGTGCGTGTCGTCGTCTGCCACGCAGCCGGTGCCCTGCAAGTTCACCCACTTGAAGGTGTAGAGGCAGCCGGCGCCCGTACGCGAGTAGTGCTCGATACCCTTCTTGAGCAAGCGGGCCATCGTGCTCTTCGACGAGCCGACCGGGCCGTGCAGCAAGATGATGCGCTTCTCGGGACCGTATCCCTGAGCGGCGGCTTGCAGCACGTGAACCAGCCGCATCAAGGGGATGTCCAAACCGTGAATCGCGTCACGTCCGCCTTCCATCGGATCGCGAAAAAACGGATAACGCACCAGGCGTTTCTTGTTGTCGATGTACTCTTCTTCGCCGTAGCTCACGATCATGTCGTAGAGCCGCTGGAAGGCGTTGCGAGTGACCTCGGGGCGCTCGCGCACCACGCGCAAGTAGTCCTCGAACGTCCCTTCCCAATGGAGATCTTCGTACTGCTTGTAGTCCTGCAGTGCCGCAATCTTAGACACCAAGCTCGCAGAGGACGTGTCTGTCGCCATGGAAATCCTCGGTAGGCGGAGCAAGGTAGGCCTCGCCCGGTTAGCTGCGGAGATCGTAGCACTCTCCGCTGGCTGACAACACAAAGGATGCTCGGTGGGTCACGAGCGCGGTCGCGTTTGGCGCGCGGCCGGCCATGTAGGGCGATTCGTGTGGAAGCTCGGCGAACCCGCGTGCTAGCTTAGTAACGAGTGCACAAGGTATTTGTTCTCGACACCAACGTCCTGCTGCACGATCCAAGGGCGATCTTCAAGTTCGATGAGCACGAAGTCGTCCTCCCGATCTACGTGATCGAGGAAGTCGATCACTTCAAGCGCGACATGAATGAGCTCGGGCGCAACGCCCGCATGCTCACGCGCTTCATCGACGAGCTGCGCGCGAAGGCCCACGACAACCTCCAGGGTGGGGTGGCACTGCCCTCGGGTGGCCGGCTGCGCGTGGCGGTCCCGTCAGACGTGCTGGCCGAGAAAAACGGCCGCAGCGCGGACCACAAGATCCTGCAAGTCGCGATCATCGAGCGCAATTCCCACCCGGAGCAGCAGACTGTGTTCGTGTCGATGGACACGAACTTGCGCATCCGCGCTGACGCGCTCGGGCTGTGCGCGGAAAACTACGAGGGCGGCAGGATCGAGAGCGAGGAGCTCTACAGCGGCTTCCAGCATGTCTCGGCCCGCGGTGAGTTCATCGACCAGCTGGCCAAGCGCCAGCCGCTCGACCTGACGCTCATGCCCAAGGAGTCGCTGTACCCGAATGCGTGTGTGGTGCTGGCGGATCAAACCAATCCCAAGCACACCGCGCTCGGCCGCGTCGACGCACACGCCGGCCAGCTGGTCCCGCTGCGCGTCCCGCGCGAGGGAGCCTGGGGCGTCAAGCCACGCAACCTCGAGCAAAGCTTCGCCCTCGACCTGCTGCTCGACGACAAGGTCCAGCTCGTGACCCTGCTCGGTCGCGCCGGCACCGGCAAGACACTGCTTGCGGTCGCGGCAGGTCTGCGCAAGGTGGTATTCGAAGGCGTCTACGCGCGCCTGCTGGTATCGCGCCCGATCTTTCCGCTCGGCCGCGATGTAGGCTACCTGCCCGGCACGATCGAAGAGAAGCTCAACCCGTGGATGCAGCCCATCTTCGACAACCTGGAGTACATCTTCACCACCGGTGGAGGCCGGCTGGATGCGGGGCGCAGCTACGAAGAGCTGATCGCCGCGGGCACCATCCAGGTGGAGCCGCTGACGTACATCCGCGGCCGCACCTTGCCCAACCAGTTCTTGATCGTGGACGAGGCGCAAAACCTCACGCCGCACGAAGTGAAGACGATCATCACGCGCTGCGGCACGGACACCAAGATCATCCTGACCGGCGACCCCGATCAGATCGACAATCCCTACGTGGATGCGCAGAGCAACGGCCTCGCGACCGTCGCCGAGCGGTTCAAGTCCGAGCGCATCGGCGGACACGTCACGCTGACCAAGGGCGAACGTTCGGAGCTCGCCGAGCGAGCAAGTCAGCTACTCTGAAGGCGCCATGACCGGGCGCGACCCACAGCCCGCAGTACACACCGAAGAGCGGAACGCAGCGCTGGCTGCCGCGCGCGCCTTCGAGGACAAGCTCGCGCTCGTCGCGCGCGGCGTCCGGCTGCTGCCCAGCGTCACCGCGCGCAACGCCGCGTCCGAGCGCTTGCGCCTGCAGGCTGCGCTCGAGCGGGGCGAGATGCCCCGACCGAACTTCGAGTACGCCGAGGCGCGCCGCTGCCACGATCAGCTGCGCTTCCTCGATCGCTTGCGGGGCCTGGCGATCGCGCTGCCCGGCAGCTCGCTGTACATCTCCAAGCTCGACGAGCTGGAGCTCGATCTGGCGCTGCTCTCGAGCCTGGGCGATCGCCGGCGCGTGCGCCCTCTGGCCGCGCGGCGCTTCGGCCGCGGCGATCAGTGCGTGGAGACGCCCGACGGCAGCATGCGTTTGATCGACTACGCGCGGCGCTTGCTGCGCGCACGGCCGCGCAGAGAAGAGCGCCTGGACATTCCCTCGGATGCGGACGACGGCTCGCCCTGCCTGCGGGCGCTGGTCGAGACCGTCGCCCAGGCCGCCGGGCTGGACGTGAGTGTGCGCGTCGAGCCCAACCTCACCGCCGGTGCAGCCACCGGGGACCGCACCGTCTACCTGGCCGATCGACGCTTCGGCGCGCGCGAGGCGTTGCGCCTGGCCGTGCACGAGGTGCTCGGGCACCTGACGTCCGCCGCCAATGGCCGCGCCCAACCCTTGCGCATCATGGAGTGGGGAACCGGCTTCGCGTTCGCCGATCAGGAAGGTGTCGCGCTGTGCGTCGAGGCCGCCTTCGGCTTGCTGGATCGCGGGCGTTTGCGCTCGCTGGCAGGCCGCGTGCTCGCGACCGAGTCGATGCACGAGGGTGCGAGCTTCGGCGAGACCGCCAGCCTCTTGTTCAAGGAGCACGGCTTCGCCGCGGCCGAAGCCATCGCCATCGCCGAGCGCGCGCACCGCGGAGGCGGGGTGGCGCGCGATTGCGGCTACCTGCTCGGCTACCTGCGCGTGCGCGCGGCGGTGGCCCGCGGCGAGACCACGCTCGACGAGCTGCGTTCAGGCCGCATCAGCATCACAGCGCTGCCGGTCGTGCGCGCGCTGGTCGCAGACGGCTTGTTGCGCACGCCGTACTACCGGCCGAACTTCTCGCGCAGCTTCTTCTCGACCAGCTCGGGCACCATGCCCTTGAGGTTGCCGCCCAGCGAGGCCGCCTCTTTGATCAGCGTCGAGCTGACGTAGAACCAGTCGTTGGCCATGATGAAGACCGTCTCGATCTCGGGATCGAGGTGGCGGTTCATGTTCGCCAGCTGGAGCTCGTGCTCGAAGTCGCCGACCGCGCGCAGGCCACGCAGCACGATCCGCACGCCCTTCGCGCGCGCGTACTCGACCAACAGGCCGCTGTCGAAGCGATCGACCTCGACCCGCGGGTCGCCCTGCATCGCGTCGCGGATCATCTCCACCCGCTCCTCGACGCTGAACAGCGGCTTCTTCGCGGTGTTGGGAAGAACGGCGACGATGATGCGCTCGAACGCGACCAGGCCGCTGCGAATGATCGCTACGTGCCCGTTCGTGATCGGATCGAAGCTACCCGCATACACCGCAGCCGAGATGGCTTTCTCCGGCTTGCTCGAGTCATTACTCATGCGTACGTCGACACACTCTCCCATTTGCGGGGTGCGCGCAAGCAGCGTGAGGGCCGTGTCGCCGTAGGCATAGCTGCCGGTCACGGCGAGCCCGCGGAGCTCCGGCAGCGCCGATTTGTGTGCGTGTTCGACCATGAACAGCACCTCCGGGGCACACAGTTGGCTGCCGGCCAGCTGTTCGAGCAGCGGAACGAGCTTGGGCAGGTCGGCGTAGGGTGAATCCACCAGGATCAGGCTGAAGCCGCCGTCGCCCCCGCGCGACAGACGTTCCAGCACGCGGTCCGGGCGCTGCAGCAGATCGAGCCGCAGCACCTGCGCCTCGCGCTGCACGCCGAGCGCGCGCAGGTTCTGCTCGATGGCGCGTACGGCGCGGGGGTCCTTGTCGACCGACACGAGCCGCGTGGCGCCGCGCGATAGCGCCTCGATGCCGAGCGCCCCGGTGCCGGCGAACAGGTCCAGGACGCGCGCACCGGTCAGCGCACCGCGCGCCTCGAGCAGGGAGCCGATGGCCTCGCGCACGCGGTCCGAGGTCGGCCGAGTGGTGTTGGACACCGCCGCAGGGAGCTGGCGGCCTCCGAACTTGCCGGCGATCACCCGCATGGCAGGGGATCAGAAGCGCAGCTTGGTCTGAATCGCCAGCGAGCGGTGATCGAACTGCGGGGTCAGCGTCAGCAGCGGCCGCTTCGGCTTGGCCTGCGCGCGCTCATCGCTGCTGCCGCTCTCGCTGACCAGGATGAAGGTGCCCACGCTCGCGGTGAGCACGCCGGCACCCAGGAACACCCACTGCAACATGTTGAACGTACGGCCGCGCGAGCACAGCCGCTGCACCTCGGCGAGCTCCGACGCGGTGACCGCGCCACCCGCGGTGTCGCCGGCGTCCGCCAGATCGCAGACGTCGTCGGTGGTCTCGGGGAACGCGCTCTTGTACTCGACGAAGGTTTCGTTCTTGTTGGTGCTGTCGACCATGTACATCGACACGCCCCAGCCCACGAACGAGGCTGCGCCCACCCCGACCAGCGTGTAGCCGAGCCAGCTCAATGAGCCGCTCCCGGCTTGTTCTGCCGGTTGTTCGGTGGTCGCTGTCAGGGCGGCTACGGGCGCCGGCTCGGGCTCCGGTACAGGCTCGAGGTTGACCTTGATCTCGGTGCGCTGGCCGGCCGCGATCAGGATCTGCTGGCTGTGGCCGAGGTGACCGAGCGCGGTGAGCTCCAGGCGATGGTCGCCCTCTTTGAGGCCTTCGAGCAGCAGCTGCTTGTCGCGCGTCTGGCCGACGACCTGGCCGTCGATCTTGACCTCGGCGCTGGCCACGTTGGTCTGCAGGGACAGCACCCCCGAGCCCGCGTCCGCCGCTGCCAGCTTCGCGACCAGCGGTTCGGCGTAGCCGGTCAGCGCCTTCTTGGCGCGCGCGTCGGCGCGCGGGATGACGGCCGACTCGGTCCGGGCGATGGTGCGGTTGCCGGAGTTGAAGATGCTGACGCTGATTTCGAAGTCGAACTTGTTCTTGGGCCCTACTCGGCGCAGCGTGCCGAACAGCAAGCGGTCGGCCTGCAGGCCCTTGGCGATCTCGCTCAGGCAGGGAGCGTCGATGTCCTCGCAGCCGTGCGCGAGGCTCATCTGCGCCATCGAGACCGCGCGGTCCATGACCTTCCAGCCTGAGACCTTGCGGGCCATCGTGCGCAGAGCGTCGGTGAGCGAATTCGCCAACTCGTCGTCACCCTCGGCCGAACGCAGGCCGAGCACCACGGTGCTGACGTCTTCCGCGGACGCGCGCGAGGCGAATCCAGCGCTAAGTGTCACCAACGCGAGTACGCAAGCTGACCATCGCATTCCTAATCCTCCGCGAGAATCCTCCTGGCTCGTGGATTCCCAACGCGACAGGTTGTAACAGGGATGCGGAGGGGCTGCACCGGCAGCACGCTGTTCAGTCATGGAAATCCATATTGTTCCATGTTTATCGGACAACTACGCGTACCTGGTGGCGCACGCAGGGTCGGCGGTCGTGGTCGATCCTTCCGAAGCGCCGCCCGTCCAGGCGGCTTTGGCGCGCCTCGGGTTGTCGCTGACGGGCATCTGGGCGACCCACCACCACCACGACCACGTCGGGGGCATCGAGCAGCTGGTGCACCAGAACGCGGGGCTGGAGGTCATCGGCAGCGCCTACGACGGTAGCCGCGGCCGGGTCCCCAACCTGACGCGGACGGTCGACGAGGGCGACCCGCTCTGGTTCGCCAGTCACCGGGTCCGGGTCATGTCCGTGCCGGGGCACACGCTGGGTGCCGTGGCGTACCTGGTCGAGGGCGCGCTGTTCAGTGGCGACACGCTGTTCGCTGCGGGCTGCGGCCGCCTGTTCGAAGGCGATCCTCCGACCATGCTGGCGTCGCTGACTGCGCTGCGCGCGCTGCCACCCGAGACGCGGCTCTACTGCGGCCACGAGTACACGCAGAAGAACCTGAACTTCGCGCTCACCATCGAGCCGGACAACGCCGACGTGAAACAGCGCCTCGCGCAGGTAAACGAGCTGCGCAAGGCCGGTGAGCCGACTGTCCCGTGCACGATCGAAGACGAGCGCAAGACCAACCCGATGTTGCGCTGGGACGCGCCGGCGGTGATCGAGAAGGCCAAGCAACTGGGAGCGCCCAGTGCCCAGCCCGAGCACGTCTTCGCCGCCGTGCGCCGCGCGCGCGACCGGTTCTAGATCCGTGCTTAAGCTAACGCCACGCCCCCCTGCTTAAGGTGCTTCCCGATGCCAGGTTGTTGTTTGTTGGCCCTGCTGGTCTTCTTCGGTCCGCGCGTAGTGCTGATCTTCGCCTGGATCTTCACCAACTGGTACGCGGCGATCGGCTCCACGCTGGTCGCGCTCGCGGGCCTGATCTTCCTGCCGTGGACCACGCTGGCCTGGATGTACACGTTCTTCCACAACGACGGCCAAGCCAGCGGCGCCTACGTGATCTTGCTGATAGCCGGCGTGATCATGGACCTCGGCGCCTACGGCGGCAGCGGCCGCTACCGCTCGTGGCGCCGAAGGGGCTAGAGCCGCTAGGCCTCCTCCTGGTGCGGTGTGTCCACCACCACGAACAGGACGCAGTACTGGCCCCAGGCGGCGTCCGGGGCTTTGTAGTAAGTCACGCCGGCCGCGAGCGTGATGTCACCTTTGCGCAGCAACTCGTCGGGGAACTCGATTGCGTCGAGGCTTTGAGTGTCCCAGACGAAGCCCTGGACCTTTTGGTGGCCCTTGTCGACGACGGTCTGCATCATGGATTGCAGCGCGTCATCGGGTGCGATCGCGCCGCGATGGATGCCGGAGAGTAGCGGCTGCAGATCGGGGAGCTCCGCGACCATGGTGGTGGTTCCGAGGTTGCGTGCCTCGCGCAGCCGCGCAAGGCGCTGCAGCAGTTGCTTGGCCTGCGTGCCGGGCGTCTGCTCAGGCTCGAAGAACGAATAGGTCAGCGCGATCGCCGCGACTGCGGGCGGTTGCGCCTGCACTGCGGCACCGATCGCCAGCGCGTTCGCGTTCGGATCCAACAGCACGGCGCGACCCATCGGAAGATCCAGCAGGTCCCGCAGCCAGCGGTCGGCGTCGAGCGTGTCGATGCTGAGGTTCAACACGAAGCGCGAGTCGCGGATCATCCCGCCGCTGATATCCCAGCCGGCCATCAGGCCCAATGCGAGCAGATCGCCGCTGCTGTCTTTCCCGCTGCCGGCGCGCCCGAGAGCCAGGAACAAGCCTGGCGTCAGCGTGCTCGCGGCATCGCTTTGCTCGCGTCCGAGCTCGAGCGGGCGCAGTCCCATCTGCCCGCGTCGCTCGTTCAGCTTGTCGAGCACGCCCGCCGCGAAGGTGGCACTGTCGGTGGCGGGCCGCGCTTCACCTGCTCCTCGGGGGCGATACACGGTGGCAGCATCCGGGCGTCGCAGCACGATCGCCTGAAAGACTTCGTTGCTGATCAAGCGACCGCGCGGCACCGCCAGCACCTGCACCCATGCAGACTGATCGGTCGAGGCAACCGGACAGCTCGCGCTGAACTCCGGCAACGTTTGGCTCGGATCGAGCTCACACATTGCTACCGAGGACTCGCCGACGTTGACGTACGCCTCGACGGCCGAAGCGTCGAACGAAACACGTCCGTGAATACGAAACGCGGGCTCCGTGCCCACGAACACATTCGCGGCTGCCACTTTCATTTGCGGAGTCGCGTGACTGATCACGAAAATGGCGCGCTTCTGATCGCGCACCATGGCAATGCCGACCTCGGCCGCGTTGATCTTGGCTTCCGCCTTCAGATTCGCCTTCAGCTGCTCGATCAGCGTCGCGTCCGAAACCGAACGATCGACCGTCACCGACCAGCTGCGAAGCATCGGCGCAGCGACCACGGCGTGGCATCGGGCCGAGATGAACTTCATCGCCGCCAAGCTGGGCATCTTGTCAGGGGCCTGGAGCAGGATGCGTCCGATCTCGTGCGAGGTGCAATCCAAGGCAGGCGAAGCGACCGCACCGGGGGCAAGTCCGGGCACGAGCGAGTGAACCGGACTACTCGGATCGATCTCCGGCAATTCCAGCTGCCAGCCTTCGAGCTCGATGACCTTGGCGCCCAACGGGCTGCTCAACGGAATTACCTGCGCTGCGAGCTCTTGTTTTGTTGGAAATTGATGAAGTGGCTTACCAATCGTCCCGCCGCCGCCGCCACCGCCCGAAGCACAACCTACCAATAAGACTAACGCCAACCATCCTCGTAGCATCACGACCTCCGCGCAAGCTGACACTAGTCAGTTCGCGGCGCGGATCAATCGGTGACTCGTGACGATTTGCGAGGCCGACTAACGCTAATTACGCGAAGCCACGGTGGCCGGCCAACCCTCGCGTACGCTCGGGTACACTGGGGCCCAGTTCGATGCATCGCGCAGCTTGCGGTTCGAAATCCGCAGGGAACGCGCGATCATCTTGCCGAGGGAGCCGGTCAGCGCGGTGGCCCATGGTGGCGGCAGGCGCGGGTGCTGGGCGTGCAATGCATCGGCCAATGCGTCGACGTACTCGCGGTGCCGGACTGGGTCGTCGTCGCTCACGTTGTAGGTCCCAGCCGGGAGCGTGAGCGCCGCGACCACGGCGCTCGCGGCATCGTCGTGCGAGACCGACGAGATGAAGTTCTGACTCGGCCCGAACAGCGGGGCAAAACCACGCCGCACGGAGCGCGCCAGATAGTCCAGCTGTAGCGAATCGGGTCCGTAGAACGCGGCAAACCGAAGCACCACGCCGACTCCACCCTGTAGCGCGAAATCCGCGACAGCGGCTTCGGCGTCCGCGACGCTTCGGTTGTAACGCACGGGCTCGATCGGCGCGGCTTCGTCGATCCAGGCTTCCCCTCGATCCGCGTAGACCGGAGCAAACGACTCCTGGATCAGCCGTTGAACTCCGAGGTTCGCGGCGATCTGCGCGATGTTCGCCGCCCCGATGCTGCGAATGCGATCGTTCTCGCGCCACGCGCTGCGCATGAACATGCTTAGACCGGACCGGGGAATGTGCGTCGCGAGGTTCACGACGACGTCGTGTTCTGACATCACCCGGCGCAAAGACAGTGGATCGAACAGATCTGCCTCGACGGCTGTCGCGCCTGTCTGCTCCACCTCGGTCCGCTTGTGCGTCGCGTGGATTGCAGCCGTGACCGCATGCCCCAGACGGATCAGCTGTGGAATCACTCGTTTTCCAACCACACCCGTCGAACCAGTGATGAAAATGCGCATCGCTCCGCCTCACTGTTCGTCGTCGCGGCAAATTTGCCGGCCGGCGTACGCGTCAATTGCTCACCGATCAGCGCTCGTCAGCACTGATGCGCTTACCTAGCCCACGGAGAACGCAGAATGAGCGAGCGAAAATCCGGATCATCTCAGCCCGACCCGCACGAGCGCAGCCGCGCCACGGCCAGGGTTACGGTTCACGACTCTCGAGCCGAGCCCTTCGACGAAGCTGCCGCGAGCCCGGCGTTGGTGGAGATCCACTTGAGCGAGACGTTCGCCGGGGAGATCGAGGGCGAATCCAGCGTTCGGGCTCTCCAGACCCGCCGCGACGATCGCTCTGCCAGCATGGTCAGCGTGCAACGCTTCCGCGGCAAGGTCGCCGGACGCGAAGGGACCTTCGTGCTTCAAGGTACCGAGCTGATCGAGAACGGCAAGATCAAGGCGAGCTGGTTCGTGGTCCCGCGTTCCGGCACAGGCGCGCTCGCGGCGCTGCGCGGGGAGGGCGGTTTCGAAGGCGACTTCGGCAAAGGCTCGGATGGTTGGCTGGACTATTGGTTCGAGTGAGCATCACGGGGTGAGGCGCATGGCCTGTTCTCCGGTCGCGAGCCACAGATCGTTCGGGCCGCGCCACAGGCGAGCGCGGTACGGCGCGATCGGCAAACTGCTGTCCGGCACCGCAAACGTGTTCCCCGTGTCGTCGTGGATCGGAGTGGACATCGCGCTGGCGCGCGGCAGGCGGTAGACGCCCATCACGTCCGAGACCCAGACGCTGTCGGCGTCGACCGCGATCGAGCGCATGCCCGACGTCGACCACCGACCAGGCTCCGTCGTAGCGCATCACGGCTTCGGACCGCTCGTCGCCCCGGTCGACGAGGAAGTACGTCGCGCTCGGCCCGAAGCTGAGAGCTGCGGTCAAGCCTCCGTCGCGCACTCCGGCGGTGCCGCGCCGCTGGCCGTTGCGCCATCCCCCGCGCCGCTGACGGCTGCACCGTCTCCGGCTCCTCCAGAGCCTGCGGGTAGGGGAGCCTGCCGGCCCCCGAGCGCGACCCGACCGTTCATCGCCGCCCCGCCCCCGTCACCGGCGGCGGCGCGCTGAACCGCCGCGTCCGAATCGCTTCGGGTCGGCTCCAGTTCGTGCGGTTCGCTCGCGGCTTCCGTGCGGGCGCAAGCCAGGGCGAACACGCACGACACCACCGACACGATGCGAAGCATGGGGCCTCCGAGCGCGACCGACACGTTTGTAGGCTATCGATCGCGCACTTCACTCGCCCATTAAATGTAGAACGCGGGCTGGATGCCCAGCTCGGTCATACACAACGTCGCTCGCGCACTCTCGGAAGCCGGCGCCCTGCGCGTCTTGTTCCCGCTCCTGGCGCTGGTGGGACCGGCGGTCTTCTTCTACTTCGGCCACATGGGCATCACGCAGCGCAAGACACTGCTACTGGGTCGGCGCAACGACAAGAGGCTGAGTCCAGCGATCCAGCTCGAAGGCACGAGCGCCGTGATCTGGGGTGGCATCTACATCGCCGCGGGCGTCGTGATCGCGAGCGTGATGCTGCCGATCGCCGGCGCGATGTTTGGGCTCTGGTAGCCGTTAGTCGGTCCGCGACACCATCCGCGGCTCCGCGAGCACGATGGGTTCGTTGAACGTACCATCGGATCGAAGCGCGTGCTCGATGAACGTCGGAAAACCGGCGGGTAACACGACGCCCCTCTGCGCCGACCGCGTGAAGATGTGGCGACACTTCTCGGGTCCTCGATCGAACCAGTTCGGATCGTCGAACGTCCCGGCGCACACGCCGAGATGGTCCGGAAACCTCTCGAAGGCGAGATACAGAGTCGTGCTGCAGCGGCCGCAGAAATTCAGCGTGACGCGCAGCCCACTGCCGTCCGATCGATGGTCGAAGGTCTTCGGCGCCGTCCCGGAAAACACGACCGAGGTTCGCTTGAAGATGGGTTCGACGAGGAACGCCGACCCGGTTATCTTCTGGCAGAACGTGCAATGGCACACCGTCGTCCAGATCGGGTTCGCCGTAGTTTCGTAGCGAACGTCGCGACACAAGCAGCCACCTCGATGAACTGTCGCCATGGTCGACTGTCTGCTCCTCGAGAGGTCGGTTTGCAAGTCTACATCGTTCGATGCTTCGGTGGCGGTGCTGTCGTCCCGCCATGGCGCGCAGGTGGTCAGCGCGGTGTCCGGATCGCGGGCTGCACGCCGTCGTTCAACCACGCGGCCGCTTTCGCCGGATCGGTCGTGACGAACGTGGTGTAGCCCTTGTAGTCGATCCAGGCGGCCATCATGCGCGCCAGGCCGTATTGAATGCCGGGTCGGGTGACGAAGGCACAGATGCGGCTGGAGGCCTGCGCGCGCTGTTCGAACCAGTTGGCGGTCTCGCGCAGCTCGGCGACCGAACGCGTTGCAAGCGATTCGCTGTCCCGCGAGTCGACGCAGATGCGCACCTTCTCGGCTGGCTTCGGGCACGCGGGATCGGCTTCAGACGCAATCCACGCCGCGCGCAGCTCTTCGGTGGAATGCGGGCCTACTGCGCGAATGGTCACCACGTTGCCATCGATGCGGTAGGTGACGGGCATGCCGGGCTCTTCTGCTCAGTCGTCGGCGTCCGCTCGCCACTCGTTTGCGGTCCGCAACGCCTTTGCGAGCTCGTCCGGGTCGATGGCGATTCCGGTTCGCTTGGCGTGTTGGTCCGGGAACCAGGCGACTATTTCGTCGATGCTGCCCGCCAACTTCAGTTCGTAGGCTCTCGAGGACACCGCTCGCATTCCGGTGACCAGGCTTCGGATCGCGCTCGCCCAGAAGCCGCTGCCTCCGACGACCACGCCCACGCAACCCAGACGTTCGGTCTTGCGGTTCATGAGCTTGACCAGGCCTTCACGTGCTTCCGGCGTCGGCATTCCCGCAGTCTCCGCGATCAAGTGGATCGCCGAGACTCCCGAAGGATACTGCGTACGGACCTCGTCGCCGACGCGCGACACCTTGTCCACCGCCGCCGCCGTTCCGCGCCCGACCCAACGCGTCAGGCTGATGTTCGCCCAGGCACCTGCGCAACACGTCGCCGCTTCGACCTCGATGATGCGCGCAAGGCCGAACTCGATGTTCGCCCTGGCGGGCGCCCACTGACTCATGGCCATAGCTTAGCGAGGCCTGGTCACGTGGCTCAATGTGAGTATTACGCGGAGATCAGTGATCGCCGACTACGCCCTCGCAACCGAGCAGCGGCCAGGCAGCCACCACGAACGCGGGGAAGAGCGCGGACGACATCGCGCAAGCGGCGTCGCAGGCAACCAGTTGCGACGGTCTGCTCCGATGGTTCGGGAACACCGCCAGTGGGTGCGCCGCGCAGTCGGCGTAGCTCGTCACGACCTGCGCGCCGCGCATCTCGACGGCCTCGTAGGCCAAGGTGCGGTCTTCGGGTCGAGTTATCGGGAGAGCGCACGAAGACTCGGAGATGCCGAGAAAGGAGAACTCGGGAAGCTGACACAGCCCCCCGATCAGTTGGTGATCTTGGCAGCCCGCCAGTGGCTTGGTCGTCGCGACGAAGGTTAGAAATAGCTGTGTGCTGCGCTCGCAGGCCTGCGCACAGGCGACGAGAGTCGTCGAGCTCGCCGTGGCAGCTTCTCGATACCAGGCGAGCGGATGGTCCTTGCAAGCCTCGGCGTCCGGGGCGATGCCGGGCTGCTCGGCCATTCGCTGATAGATCAAGCTGCTCTCCGGCGGCTTGCCCAGTTGGATCCGGCATGCCGAATCCTTGAACGGTGCCGCCGTCTCCGCCGTGAGCTCGCAAATCCGTGGCAGGGGCCGCTCGCTCGCGTCTGTCGCGCTGTCAGCCTCGGTGCCTGCGTCGGTAGAAACCTCATGTGCGCCGTCCCGTTGCGTACAGCTCGACGCCGCGAGGTACGCTGCCACTACCGACAACGCGATGGTCGACCGCGCGTGTTCCAAGAGCTCTCGCTCCATCGGCTCAACGCACCGCGAAGCAGTAGATGCGCCCCGCGCCACCGCGCGGCGCCGTATCCGCGCAGCCGCCGTTGGCGTGCGAAGAGTTCCAGGAGTCGTAGGGCGGCTGATCGTTGCGATTCGGGCCGAGCCCATCGCTGTGTCCGACCTGCGCCGCGTCGTCGTTCGATGTCGACGTCCAATCGCGGCAGGTCATGTCTTGCATCAACATGCCCTCCGGCGTCGAGCCAGTCAGCACGTCGTGCTCGTTCGGCGTCGGCGAACCTTGCCACTGGCCGTTGATCTTGTTGCCGCGTTCGTCGACGAAGAGCTCGGCGTCGCCTTTCAGCGCGTGCAACGCGGCCAAGTCGGCAGCGAGCATCACGCCCCTGGCGTTGAACCACGGCCCCTTGCCGATGCGATCGCGCGCGTGCACCGGCTGGCCGGAGCTCGCCGGATCACTCGCCGCGCTCAAGTAGGCGTGCCAGGTGCGATCGCCCTGACCGGCCGCCGCCGCGAGCTGCTGGCAACGCTGATCCGCGCCGGCGAGCCCTCCCAGGTTGCCCGTCATGTTCTTCTGACTGCTGACGAAGAAGCTGAGGCCGGTATCGGCGCTCGTGCCCGCACCACCGCTGCCCGCGTTGGCCGTAGATCCAGCCACACCGGCGTCGTCATCGCCTTGCCCAGCTCGACCCGCGCCGCCCTGGCCGGCAGCACCCGGACGACCTGCGCTGCTCGAGCCGCCGCTGCCCGCTGCACGGCCTGCGCTGCCTGCTCCGCCGCCTGCACCTGCCCCGGCGCGCGCGTTCATGCCCGCTCCGCCCGTTCCGGCAGTCACGCTTGCGCCGCCCATGCCTGCGACGGTTTGACCCATGCCCTCGTGATCGTCACTCCCACACGCGGCGAACAACACCTGCGACAGCATCAACCAGCGAGTCGGGAAACGGCCTCGGTACATGGCGCTCTCCTCGTGCTGTCTGGCTCATAGATCGAGCGCGGCCACGGGACCAGCGAGATGTGCAAATTGGCACGCGTGGTTCACGAGTCCGTCCGCGGCGGGGAACACCACGACCGCATCACGCCGTGAGCACGCTGACTCCTGGGAAGTGGCGTCCGAGCGCTGCGAAGTCGGCCGGATCTCCGGTGATCACTACTGCATCCATCACGGCGGCTGTCGCCATGACGATGGCGTCGATCGTTAGCTTGGCGTCGATGTCTCTTGCGCCGGCGAGCGCGACACCGGCCATCTTTGTGATTGCCACCGAGCCGATGACTTCGGTCGCGGCAAGAATCTGTTCTCGCGCGTTGCTGCGACCGCGCCACCATTCGGCGATCACGGGAAGCGGGACGAAAATACGGGCGCGACCCACGTGGACGAGTCGAAGAAAGCGGATCGCGCGCTCCTTGCGGCGCTCCGCCGAGATGAGCGCGCCCGTGTCGAACACATAGCGCACCCTCATGCGACCCGGCGCCGTCGGCCGCGCTTCGCGGCTGCGACTTCGCGATCGATCTCCGCTTGAAGCTGGTCGGCTTCAGCCTGGCTGAGCCGCGGAATCCGATTGCGCTTGAGAAATGCTCCCGCAGCCATCCGCCGCCGAGCTTCTCTGGCCATGTCGGTCACGAGCGCCGACAGATTGCCGTCGAAGTCGCTGTCTGCGAGCGCCCGCAACGCGCGCTTCGTCTCGAGGTCGACCGAAACCGAGAAGGTCTCCGTGGCCCCGGCTCGTCGCGGCTTCTTTTTCATGCTGAACATGTAGCATAACTTCAAACCCCTTGCGGGGCGATCTGGCTACGTGTAGGGCTTCCTGTGTGACCAATCGCGCTGACCTGCAACGTTTGCTGGACATCGTGGGCGACGGTATTGACGGAGATGTTCGCGAACGGGCTCGAGCGGAGCTCACGGCCGAGCTGCGCGCACAGTTGGTGGCGCTCGCGCTGAATCGCTCGCTGTGGGACTCGGTGATCAGCGAGCAGCAGACGAAGGGCGGCAAGTTCGCGTGGGTCGAGCAGAGCCTCGCGGGCAAGGGTGTGGACGTGGATACCGCGGCGTTGCAGCGCTTGATCGACGCGAACGTCGACCTCGGCGCGCTCACCGACGTGGTGCGCAGCGTGCAAGTCGGGCTGCTCCGGGATGTCGTCAATCTCCTCGACGACGCGCAGTCGGTGCTGGGCGGGCTCGGGGAATGCGAGATCGTGCTGCGCGGCGAGCCCGGCGACGGCACGCGCATCGACAGTCTGCACGACGGGTTCGGGGACATGGATCCGGCGAAGCGTCACATGGCGCCGGGCAGCGAGGCGCTGCGCCGGTTGACCGCGGTGCCGGCACGAGCGCGGCGCGAGATCGCGGAGGCCTTTCCGTTCGGCGAGAACGAATCCATCGTCGGCGTGGTCAAGCTCTGGATGAAGCACACCGGCGAGTCGGCCAAAGCCGCTCACGCTGCCGTCTCCGCGCTGTACGAAAACCGCTGGGACTTTCGCGAACGGCTGCAGTCGTGGCGGCGCAAGCGTTGACCTCGAGCGCGTCCCCAAACAGGCGCATGAAGTCGCGCGATGTGACACCCATTGATATGTATCGCAAGATCGACGTGTCGAGCCGCGTGGAGTCCGCGCTGTGGCTGGCGAGACGCGGCCTCGTCGCGAGTTGAGCGTGCTCGATCAAAACTGCGAGAAGAAATTCCAGATCGTCGCGGCGGAGTTGGGCGCGGGTGCGTGGTTGCCGTTGAACTCGCACCAGATCGTCGGGTATCCGGCGGCGCAACCCTGGTAGCTGATGCAGCTGCAGGGTTGGTTGGTCTGGCTCACGCGGTCACACCAACTCGGCATCACGGGCATCGTCTCGGGCGTGCAATGGTTGCGTTGCACGAAGATGTCGCGCGCCGCGCGGCCGGTGTCGGGCGCTACGACGGAGTCGTCATCGCCGTGGAACGCCAGCATCGCGACCGACATGGTTTACCGAAACAACGCCGTCAGCGGCACCACGCTCGGCAACAATCAGATCGCCAATCAATACATCAAAGGCGTCAACGCGGGACCCGTGAAGGTGGTGTTGATGAACGGCGGAGGCAACGACTGTGTCCAGGCGAACAACGCGAGTGGCGCGTATGCGGCCGCGATGTCGTTGCTGCAGATGATGGGGCCGAAGAACACCGAGTCGGTGATCTATTTCTTCTACCCGGATCCACTCGGGACCTTCAGCGGCGGAACCCTGAAGACCTGCCTGGACACGTTACGGCCCCAACTGAAGATGCTCTGCGAGCGTCTCACTGCGCCGAAGTGTTACTTCGTCGATCTTCGGCCGGGTTGGATGCAGTCGCACACCAGTGATGGGATTCACCCCACGAGCGCGGGTGGCAAGCTCGTCGGCGACCAACTCTGGGCCACGATGCAGCAACGGTGCATCGCTCAGTAAGGCGGGTAAATGTGGGTGAGCTCATGACCGCGTGCCTTGTGCGCGGCGCGTGTTGACGCGACCATGATTGCGAATGCTGGTCGAACCTCCGCCCTCACGGGTCAAGATCACGGACGGCGGCGCGCAGTTGACCATCGAGATACCGACCAAACGCAATTGGTTCATCATTCTATTTCTCGGATTCTGGCTCTGCGGCTGGGCCGTCAGTGAGCTGATGGTTCCGACGAAGCTGATGACTGGCAGTGCTCCTCAGGCTGCCACAGCGTTCATGCTCGCCTGGCTCGGTGCATGGACGATTGGCGGGGCAGCGGCGATCACGATCTTCCTCTGGATGCTGGCAGGACGTGAAACGATCAGCGTGACGCAGGATGCTCTCTCCGTTCGACGACACGTGCACGTTCTCGGCTTCACGCGGACATACGCGTTGCAGCATCTCTCGCGCCTGCGACTCGAAACGCACGCGTTCAACATGTTCGATCCGCAGATGATGTTCGCGTTCTACGGGCTCGGTGGCGGCCGCGTAGCGTTCGACTACGGGTCGTCGACGGTGCGCTTCGGCAATCGCATCGAGGAGCCGGACGCGCTGCGCATCCTCGAGGCTTGCAGGAAGATCGTGCCCAGGGCGCTGTTCGCTGCGAGTTGAATCGTTCAGCGTCGCGGCCGGCGAACCAGGTCGACCTCTTGACGGGCGGCGTATTGGGTCTGCAGGCCGATGACTTCGGAGTAGCTCGGCGGCATGCGCTCGGCCAAGGCCAGGAGCACGCGGCCGGTGGTCTCGGCGTCGCTGGCTGCGCGGTGCGCGCGCTCGAGCGCGATGCCGAGGCGGGCCGCGATGTCGGCGAGCTTGCGGCTGCTGTCGTCGCGGTAGAGCTCGCGCGTCCAGACCAGGGGGTCGATCCACTCGACTTCCGCGGAGCAGGCGGGCGCCAGCTCGTCGCCGCGGGTGTTGAACCCTGAGCGCTCGAGCTCCGCGTGCAGGAACGCGCGGTCGAACGCCGCGTTGTACGCGACGGGCATGTGGTCCTTCAGTACCTCGACCAGCTCGACCGCGAGTTGCTCGAAGCGCGGTGCATCGGCGACCTCGGCGTCGCCGATGCCGTGCACGTTGCGCGCGCCTTCGGGGATCGGCATGCCGGGGTTGACCAGCCAGTGTTTGAGCTTCGTCAGCTGGCCGCCGTTGAAGCAGGCGATGCCGATCTCCACGATGCGGTCGGTCTCGGGCGCGAGGCCGGTGGTCTCGAAGTCGATCACCGCCAGGTTGGCCGAGATCCAGCGCGTGTCGGGCGCGAAGCTACGGCTCAGGCCCGTGACCGCGAGCACCGCACGCCGCAAGCGGTCGGCGATGCCGGGGTAGTGCCGGCCAGTCGGGAAGCAGCCACAGACCTCGAACGTGCCGCGCATCGGGCGATGAGATCACGAGCGCGCGGGCCGCTTCAAGAAGTTTGTGCCGCCCCGCGTGCAAACGGGCGTGGGCGGCGCGCAGAACGCTTGCCATACTGCGCCGATGTGTGCTGCGCCAGATCTGCGGGGTACGTATCGCGGGCGGCTCGCACCTTCGCCGACGGGCGCGATGCACCTCGGCCTGGCGCGCAGCGCGCTCGTGGCCTGGCTGCGCGCGCGGAAGGAGAATGGGCACCTGGTGTTGCGCGTCGAGGACATCGACGGGCCCCGAGTCGTGCAGGGCTCGGCGCAGTCGATCATCGAGGATCTGCGCTGGCTCGGCCTGGACTGGGACGAAGGGCCGGATGTCGGCGGCCCGCACGCGCCGTACCTGCAATCCGAGCGCTTGCAGCTGTACGCAGCGGCCATCGAGCGCTTGCGCGCACAGCAGCTGGTGTACCCGTGCACGTGCTCGCGGAAGGACATCGCGGAGCTGGCCAGCGCACCTCACGGGGATCTGGGCGCGCAGTATCCCGGCACGTGTCGCAACGGACCGACGCGCAATGACCGAGCCCCGGCGCTGCGCCTGCGCGTGTCCGGGCTGGCTCCCGGCTTCGTCGATGGGCTGCACGGCGCGCAGCCGTCGGCGGCGGTCGACGACTTCGTGTTGCAGCGCGGCGACGGCGTGTACGCGTATCAGCTGGCGGTGGTGGTGGACGACATCGCGATGCAGATCAGCGAGGTCGTACGCGGCGATGATCTCTTGAGCTCGACGCCGCGCCAGCTCGCGCTGTACCGTGCGCTCGGCGAGCCGGCACCGGCCTTCTTCCACGTGCCGCTGGTGTTCGCGCTCGACGGCCGTCGGCTCAGCAAACGCGAGCACGCGCCCGGTATCGCGCAGTATCGCGCCGCCGGAGTGTCGGCCGACCGCGTGATCGGCGTGCTCGCACACACGCTCGGTCTGGCGGCGGAGGGCGAGCAGCTCAGCGCACAACGGCTGCTGACCCGCTTCGACCGCGCGCTCTTGCCGCGCACGGCTGCGCTGCTCGATCCGACAGTGTTGTTGCGCGGTTAGCTCAGCGCGGAAAGTCGAGAATGCGCGGAACGTTCGGCTGTGCGTGCGCAGCCGCGCGCGTACGAACGTCTCGCACCAACCTGCATTGGTTGCAGCCATTGGCGTCGCAAGCTCGATCTCATCCGTTATGCTCCCGGGCATGCGCCGGTATGGATGGTCGATGTGTTGCCTCGCGATCTGTGCCTGCAGTGGCTTCGCGGACACGGCGCCGGAGCCGGAGGATGTGTCGCCGTCGACGACGGCTGGCTCGCGGGCCAGTGCGGGTGCGGGTGCAGCGGCCGGTGAGGCTGGGAGTGTCGCTGGGAACGGCGACGCTGGAGCGAGTGGTGCAGCTGGCGGCGGCGGGCGGGGTGGAGCTGGCGCTGGAACCGGCGGTAGTGCTGGTGGCGCGGCTGGGGCTGGGGGTGCAGCTGGTGGCGGCCGTGGTGGAGTTGGGGGCGCTTCCGGAGAGTCAGGCTCGGGCTCGGGCACGGGCGCGGGCACGGGAGGTATGGCGGGAGCGCCGGGCGCTCCCGGGTCGACCATGATGGTCGGCGTGGGGAGTTGGGGCTTTCGCGGGCGTTCCAGCGATGGCGCCAGCTGGGCGTATTGCGGCAACGCGAGCACTGGGAACGATCACTCGCCCGATTTGCTGCGCAACGTCGGCTACGGCGACGGCGTGTTCATCGCCGTGGGCGGCGACATGAACGGCATGGTCATGCGCTCGCTCGATGCGGTGCACTGGCAGGAAGACGTGCATCCGACCACTGCTTGCAAGGGCGAGGGGTATCCGAGCTCTTGCACCAACTGGATGGGCGCGGTCGCGTTCACTGACGGTGTCTGGATCGCCGGCGGTGGCAATGGCGCGCTGATGCGTTCGACCGACGGTGGCGTGACCTGGAAGGGCTTGCATCCCGGGTTTCCCGAGAAGCACATCCGCAGCCTCACGGGTGGCGGCGGGCGGTTCGTCGCCGGCACCGATGGCGGCGGCCTCGCAGTCACCAAGAACAACGGTGACGCCTGGACCACCATGATCAGTCCGCCGCTTTGGAGCGGCGCGCCGAGCTCTGCCGTATTACAAATCGCTTACGGCGCGGGAACCTTCATCGCCTACTCGACACAAGATGTTTCGTCCGCGCAGCGCGCCTGCTTCATCAGCACGAACATGGGGGACAACTGGGAACCTTGCACCGCCTCGGTGAAGAGCAACCTGTCGTTCGTCCACGACGGGACGCGCTGGGTGACCAGCGCCAGCGGCAGCTACGCCACGAGCACCGACGGCAAGACCTGGATGTCTCACACCGCGAGCAACGTGCCGACCCTCTTGCTCTACGACGGCAAGCAGTGGTTCGGCCGCAGCGGCGGCACCATCTACCGCGGCCAGACCCTGGACAGTTTCGCCAAGGTCGGCATGGGTGTTTCGGAGTATCGGGGCTGGACCATCGGTCTGGTGCTCGACAAGAACTTGCCGGTCAACGGCATCCCCGCCTGTATGGACAATCGCTGAACCTGAGCGTCCGCGAAGTGTTCCCGTGTAGTCGGTCCTCCCACGAAGTTCAGCCACGTTCTGTTTGTTTTCGCCGGCGAAAGACCGAAGAAACGTGGCCTGGGTATGTCGCTCTCATACCGTTGGTCTGAACCAACACTCGGTGCGACCCATGCGCACACGAAGACGCACTTGTGCCACCCGCAGCGTGTCCACGAGGAGATTCGGCCATGGGTATTCATGTCGAGGTTCCGCTCCATGATGGGGATGGTTTTCGCGGTTACGAGGCGACGCCCGACGGCGCCAGCCTCGGCTCGGTGCTGATCGTTCACGAATGGTTCGGCCTGAATGAAGGCATGCGCACCCAGGCCGATCGCTTCGCCGCGGCCGGCTTCCACGCACTCGCCGTGGATCTCTTCTACGGCCAGGTCGCGGGCGACGCGGAGTCCGCGCGTCGCCTGGCCGCCGAGATGAAGACCCAGCACGCGATGCAGGTGATCTCGGCCGCCGCCGAGCACGTGCGCAACCGACCCGACGGCAATGGCAAGGTCTGCATCGCCGGCTTCTGCATGGGTGGTGCGGTCGCGCTCGCGGCTGCCAGTCACGTCGAGGGTTTGTCCGCCACGGCCACGTTTTGCGGCATGCCGCCCTCGCGCTATCGCGACGTGCAGCGGATCCACGCGCCGGTCATGGGCCACTACGGGCTGCGCGATCCGCTGCTGCCGGTCGCGCAACCGCAAGCGCTGTTCGACTCGCTCGTGGCTGCCGGCAAGCGCGCGCTGTTCCACGTCTACGACGCCGGCCACGCCTTCATGCGCTCCGGCACGCAGTCGTATCACGCGGCAGTCGCAGAGCTCGCGTGGCAGCGAACGCTGGGCTTCTTCCGCGAGGCTGTCCCCTAGGGCGGTACCGCGGGCACGAACACCAGGCTGATCAACGCCGAGCGGCACACGCCGCCCTCAGCTGCAGCGATCAACGCCGTGAGGTTGAACGTGTGCGGGCCGCTGCTGGTCACCGGAAATACGCCGTGCACGCTGGCCGCGTTGACCGCAGCGGCGGGGATGCTCGTGTGTGACGATACTTGCTGGGTTGGCCCGGTCAGCGTGAGCCAGAACGAGCTGCTGCCGGCCATGTTCCGCGACAGCACCGAGGCGCTGGCGATACCCAGTATGTAACCCGGGCCCGGCGCGTCGATCTGCTGGCTCGCGACCTTGATGAAGCTGCTGGCGGCGAGCTCGGTCGAGTCGGGCATGGTGCCGAATGGATCCGAGAAACCTCCCGACTTGCCGCGGCTGGTTTTGGCCATGTAGCGGGCGTCCGCCGTGGCCAGCGTCAGCAAGTCGTCCGGGTCGTCGGCCTTGAGCCGGTCGTCCTTCATCAGGTCGGCGTAGGCGTCGAAGCGCTCGGGGTCGAGCGTGCCGCTCTGCAGATCCGAGGCGCTGTGACTGTGGTTGCTGCGCGCCAGCTGGTTCGCCGGCAAGCCACCGAGCGAAGATGCATCGCCGCAGGCCGCGGAGTACGCGGCGTACGGGGCGGTGGCCAGGCGCATGCGCGGCTTGATCTCCGCGTCGTCGCTGATGGTCACAGAGACGAACAACTCTGCATGCTCGCGGAACAGCACGAGCGGCAACTCCGCGTCGTCGCCGAGATAGGCGCTGAAGTGGCCTTGCTGCACCTGCACGCGCTGCGTTTCCTCGAACAGGGCGGTGCCGCCGCTCGCCTGCCCGTACAGCGCGAAGTGCATGTCGAACTCACCCTGCAAGGGTTTGTCGCTGCGGTCGGTCAAGTAGCCTTGCAGCGGGATCAGCGCCGGCGCAACGGCCTGCGCTGTGCTGCTGGCGAGACACGCCGCAGACAGCGCGAGACAAGCCAGTATGATCTTCATGGCACACGTGCCTCGGGGCCGAGCCGCAGTCGGAATCGCCGGCTTTCGCCCGTGCCTACCGGCTGGGGCATTCCCGCGCTAAGCTCCAGCCTGTACTTGTCCGAACGGCCCTGCAGCTGGCCCGAGGACTGGACGATATGGTCAGCAACCCGAGACGGCCGCGCGCCGCAGCGATCGCCGCAAGCCGCTCCACCGTCACCGACCTCGGCGTCCGAAGAGATCCGCCGGTAGTCGGGTATCGGTGAGCAAGCGCTCGCCCCCAGCAAGCAGATGCAGCTCAAAAGCAAGCCCGAGTACATCATCGCCTCGACTCTAAGTGCGGTCCCCAGGGTGGAGCAGTGTAGCTCCGCAGCCACGGGAGTAAAGCTGGGCGCATGTCCAACTGCTCAGTGGGACGCGCCGCGGCCGCCACTGCAGCTCATGGCGGCGGCGCGCCGTGTTTATGCGTGCGCGCCGACGCCACACTCGATCGCCGAGATCGCAGCGCCGTGCGCAGCGGAAATCGCATCGGACAGTGTCGTCATGGGGCTTGTTTGGACCAGCGATTCAGCGCAATCTCCGCCCGTGACGGAGCTCCGAGTCGCGCCACCTTCCAGCGCCATCAGTGTCCAGCGAAATGGGGGTCGGGCGCATCCGCGCATCCGCCTCGACGCTCTTCTGGTGCTCGCCTTGGCGGTCGTCGCCGCGGCCTGCGGTACGCCGCAAGAAGGGGGCAAGCGCGGTGTGCGCCCCGGCCTGGACGCCGGCCCCGAGCTCCCGGCCTCCTGCGCCGAGCTGACCTGCATGCCTCCCGCAACCTGCATGGAGCGGGTCGAGGACAACCTCGCGATCGCCGCGTGCACCTGCCCGAAGGGCTACCGCATGGAGGGCGACGCCTGCGTGGACGTCGACGAGTGCCAGTCCCCCGAGGACAACGACTGCGGTGAGAACTCGCTCTGCGAGAACCGCGCCGGCGGCTTCAGCTGTCGCTGCAAGCCCGGCTTCGGCCTCGAGAACGGCGTGTGCAAGAGCCTGGACCTGTGCGTCGGCGTGGCGAACACCTGCCACCCGTCGGCGTCCTGCGCGCTGAAAGACGGCGGCGGCATCTCCTGCAGCTGCGCGGACGGCTTCGAGGGCAACGGCTTCCAGTGCGTCGACGTGAACGAGTGCGAGAACGGCCAGGCGAAGTGCATGGCCAACGCACATTGCGTCAACAAGCGCGACGGCTTCACCTGCGCCTGCGACACGCTGTTCACGGGCGACGGCCAGGTGCAGTGCCGGGATCGCTGCGAGGCGGCGCAGGCGGACAAGTCGCGCTGCGATCCGCACGGCCAGTGCATCGTGCAGCCCGACGGCGAGGCCGCCTGCACCAGCTGCACGTCGGGCTACCTGGGCGACGGCAAGCGCTGCACCTCGGACGCGCAGTGCGGCGCGCTGACCTGCGGCAAGAACACCGTCTGCGGTGGCTCGTCGGGCGCACGTGAGTGCGCGTGCGCGCCGGGCTTCGAGGGCGACGCGACGGCAGGCTGCGAGGACGTCAACGAGTGCGCGAACGGCAGCGCCGACTGCAACCCCGACAGCAGCAAGTGCTTGAACGTTCCGGGCTCGTACGTGTGCGAGTGCAAGCCGGGCTTCGCGCGGATGGGCAGCGCCTGCGTCGACGTCGACGAGTGCGCGCTCGACACGGACCGCTGCGATCCCAACGCCGAGTGTGTGAACAAGGCCGGCGGCTACGCCTGCGAGTGCAAGAAGGGCTACGAGAACCAGCCCGACGGCTTGTCCTGCGCGGACATCGACGAGTGCGCGAACGGCACCGCGAGCTGCCGCAAAGACGACAAGTCCGTGATGTGCGTCAACACGCGCGGCGGCTACGAGTGCAAGTGCCCGTCGGGTTACGCCGGCGACGGCAGCAACGAGGCTTGCTACTGCGATCTCACGGGCTACTGGGGCGTGCGTCAGGACGCGCTGCTGGTCTTCCCGGAGCGCGCGGCCGCGGGTCAGGTGCTGGTGGCGAAGTCGGTCACCTACGCGTCGATCTGGGAGCTGCACAAGCTGCGCTACGATGGCTCGAAGATCGTGGTCGAGAAGAAGGCGTGCGGCTCGGACGTGGCGCCGGAGATCTACAGCCCGCTCTACGACGAGACCTATTCGTCGGTCACGCCGAACATGATCTTCGACAAGCTGCCGATGTTCGCATCGGCCGACATTTCGCTCGCCAAGAGCGACGCGCTGCCGGGCCACATGTTCATGGCGCCGCGTGCGGCCAACGTGCAGGGGTTGAAGCTGAACGACCCGCTGAACGATCCCTGGCCGAAGTCGTTCATGGACATCCCGTCGGACAAGTGGGTCGACAGCGAGGACGATGGTGAGCCTGGCATCAGCCTGTGGCCGGGCTCGACCACGAAGGTCGCGCTGACCGGCATGGGCGAGACCTACAGCTACTTGCCGGTGGCGTTGCAAGAAGGCACGACGCTGATCGAGCGGCGCCTCGGCTGCGCCAGCGTCGCGCTGCGCACGATCGGCTCGATGAAGGTGAACATCGACAGCTGCGACTTGATGACCGGCAGCTTGCAGGAGACCCACGCCGAGGGCCGCGTGCACAGCTGCACCGTGCTGCGCATGGATGACTGGGACAAGACCGAAGTCAGTTGCACGCGCAAGGACTGGAGCGACGCGCGGCGTTGTAGCCGAGAAGAAGTCCAGTTCCTCGACGAGCAAGATCAGACCAACATGATCTCGGCAACCTTCGAGATGCAGAAGCTCTCGGGTCTGGACGTCGAGAAAGATTGCGCCGCCGTGCGGGCCAAGCTGCCGGCTATTGTGAGAAACAAGTGAGCTTTATCCGGCGTCGAGCGTGGGCCAGCGCGATCTGGTCGTGTGGGGTGGTCTGGCTGGTGAGCGGGTCGAGTGCGCACGCGGGCGGGCTCGAGTTGTTGCCGGGTGGAACGCATTCGGTGGGTCGTGGTGGTGCGATCGTCGCGCGGCCGAGCAACCCGATGACCGTGCTGCAGAACCCAGCAGGGTTGTCGTACCTGGCCGGCGATCAGTTGATGCTCGACTTCGACACGGCGTTTCACAGCATGTGCTACCAGCCTTACGGCTACTACGGCTGGGGCGTGTACCTGCCGGACGACCGCGCGGGCGCGCAGGTGAACCTGGACGCGCGGCGCTCGGAGTTCGGTGACCCGGCGAGCAAGCTGTACAGCGAACGCCACCTGGACTCGGTGTGCAACAGTGCGCCGGCCGGGCCGATCCCGAACGTCGCGTTCGCGTACCACCTGACCGACGCGCTGAGCATCGGCTTCGGCTTCGTCGCCCCCGTGCTGGTGCCCGGCACGCAATACGGCGGCAAGGACGGCACGATCGCCGTCGACGATCCCGAGCTGCCGTCGCGGCCCACGCCGACGCGCTATCAGATGGTCAACTCCGAACTGCTGTTCGGCTTGAGCGCGGTGGTCGGCGCTTCGTACAAGATCATCCCGGAGCTCTCGGTGGGCCTGGGTTTCCAGTTCGCCTCGGGCTCCGGCCGGAACAACGCCGTGATGGCCCTGCAGGCGGGCACATCGCCGGCGGACGACATGTTCGTCAGCGTGAAGGCATCCGACTACTTCGTGCCGTCGCTGGTGTTCTCGGTGCTGGCCAAGCCCATCCCGCGCCTGACGCTGACCGGCACGTTCAACTGGAACGACAGCATCTACGGCTCGGGCGACGTGACGTTCACGACCAACACGTACCACGAGGGCGCGACCGGCAGCGAGTTCGTGCCGCTCGAGAACGACCCGATCGCGCTGCGATCGGTGCGCGTGGAGCGGCCGTGGACCGCGACGCTGGGCGCGCGCTATGCGCAACCGCTGCCGGGCCAGCGCAGCGGCGATCCGCTGGACACGGAGATCTGGGACGTCGAGGTCGACGCCTCGTATACGTTCCTGGCGTTCGGCGGGCGCGATAACGCCATCGACATCGGCGAAGAAATCGTCCTCGAGGTGGCGCGCGCCAACGGCCAGCCCGAGCCTGCGCTGCGCGTCGACAAGGAAGACATCGAGGGCCTCACGGTCGAGACGCACCAGCTGAACTCGATGGTGGTGCGCGTCGGAGGCAGCTACAACCCGCTGCCCGGCCGGCTCGGGCTGTCGGCCGGTGCGTTCTACGAGAGTCGCGGGGTCGAGCCGGCCTACGCCACGATCGAGAGCTTCGCCTTCGGGCGCGTCGGCGTCGGGCTGGGTGTGCAGCTGCGCTTCGGCAGCATCGACTTCTCCGCCGCGTACGCGCACATCTTCCAGGAGACGGTGGACGTCGCGCCGCCGCCGCACCAGCCGCGCGAGGAAGCGACCGACGATCCCACCAGCGGCTTCGACCAGCGCATCTACGAGGACGGCCAGCTGACGGACGGCCCGAAGAAAGATCCATCGGCTCCGGCCGACGGCGACGCGACAGCCAGCTGGCAGCAACAGGGCGTGTTCGAATCAGCGGAACGGCGGCGGCGCGTCGTGAACCAGGGCCGCTACGTCGCGAACTTCAATGTGCTATCGGTGGCGTTCGCGTACCGTTTCTGATTGTTTCGGATCGGCTGAGTGGTGTGCAGACTGCGAGCAGTAAACATTTTGTCGCAGAATCTGCCACTGTTCCGCCGCGCCTGCGCAAACTTGTTTCAGTCGGGCGCTTCGGGCGACGCACAGTATACTGCGCGCTCGGCGTTGCCCTGCTATTAGGCAGCACCTGGTTCCCATGACCGCGATCCATGCACATTCGCAGCACCCCCCGAGCGAGGTCCGCGTCCTCTTGCTCGAGAACATTCACGAGAGCGCGCTCCAACTCTTTGCCGCCGAGCGCTTCCGCGTGGAGCGGGTCAGCGGCGCGCTCTCCGAGGCCGAGTTGCACAAACGTCTGGCCGACGTGCACGTGCTCGGCATCCGCAGCAAGACCCAGGTGACGCAGGCAGTCCTGGCCGAGGCCAAGCAGCTGTTGACCGTCGGCTGTTTCTGTATCGGTACCAACCAGGTCGATCTGGCGACTGCCACCGCGCGTGGCCTGCCGGTGTTCAACGCGCCGTTCAGCAACACGCGCAGCGTGGCCGAGTTGATGATCGCGGAGATCGTCATGCTGGCGCGCCAGCTGGGCGACCGACTGCGTGAGATGCACACGGGCACCTGGCTCAAGACGGCAGACAACTCGCACGAGATCCGCGGCAAGACCCTGGGCATCATCGGCTACGGCCACATCGGCTCGCAGCTGGGCGTGCTGGCCGAAGCCTGCGGCATGCGCGTGGTCTTCTACGACCGCGTCACCAAGCTGCCCATCGGAAACAACCGCGCCTGCGCCACGTTGGGCGAAGTCCTGGCGGAAGCCGACTTCATCAGCTTGCACGTGCCGGCCACGCGCGAGACGCAAGACATGATCGGCCCGGACGAGTTCGCGCAGATGAAGCGCGGCGCGTGCCTGCTGAACGCGAGCCGCGGCAGCGTGGTGGTGATCCCGGCGCTGGCCGCCGCGCTGAAGGACGGCCAGGTCGGAGGCGCCGCGATCGACGTATTTCCGGAAGAGCCGGAGAAGAACTCGAAGGGCTTCGTCACCGAGCTGCAGAGCTTGACGAACGTGATCCTCACGCCGCACATCGGCGGATCCACCAGCGAGGCTCAAGAATCGATCGGACGCGAAGTGGCGAGCGCGCTGATCAAGTTCGTCAACGCCGGCGCGACGACGGGCGCAGTCAACTTCCCCGAGATCGAGATGCCGCAGTCGCCGAACACGCACCGGGTGCTCAACGTGCACAAGAACGTGCCCGGCGTGCTGCGCGACGTGAACCGCATCGTGTCCGAGCGCAACGCCAACATCCACAGCCAGATGCTGAAGACCCACGCGGATATCGGCTACCTGATCATGGATCTGGACGAGGACGTCTCGCGAGAGGTGTGTCGCGACGTGTCGGGTCTACCGACGAACATTCGCACGCGGATCTTGTACTGAGGCGCTCACTCGCGCGCGCGATCACCGTCCGATTGCACGCTGCGCAGCTGCCAGAAGCCCAGCGCCAGCAGGCCGAGCGCCACCGCCCACCAGAGCGTCACGACGCGGACGACCAAGGTGATCGCCGTCGCGATCGCGGGGGTCACCGCGCCGTGGCCGAAGGCTATCAAAGCGCCTGCGATCGAGGCTTCGGTGAGGCCGAGGCCGCCCGGCAGCATGGCGAGCGCGCCGGCCAGCAGCGGGACGGCGTTGGTGAGCATGGCCTGGCCGAGGCTGAGGCTCACGCCGGGGTAGGCGTTGGCGATGTTGAGCAGGCACAGGCCGTGGATCGTCCACGCCAGCAACCCGAGCGCGAAGGCCTGGAGTTGCCGGGCGGGTGCGCTCAGCAGCAGCAGCGACTCGTGTGCGCTGACCAATCGCGCGCGGTGGCGAGCGACCAGCGGGATGCGCGAGACGAGCGCGATCGCCCACTGGCCGGCCGAGCGTGAGCCGAGGATCAGCGCGAGGACGCCGATGGCGGCGATCGAGAGCAGCAGGATGATCGGGCCCAGCGCGGTATTTAGCAGGCCGAACGAGCCGAGCAGCACGAGCGCCATGGCGTCCGTGATGCGCTCGGCCGCGACGATCGGCACGCTGCGCGCGATCGGCGTGGGCGAGATCTGCCGCAGCATCAGCGACTTGAGCAGCTCGCCCGCCTTGCCGGGTGTGACGCTCATGCCCAGGCCCGAGGTGAAGATCAGCGCGCTGTCGAAGAGCGCGATGCGGATGTCCAGCGCGCGCAGGTACACGTGCCAACGCACGAAGCGCACCACGAAGCTGGCCGAGGCCAGGCCGAGCGCCAGCGCGATGTTGCGCGCGGGCAGCTTCTGCAGGTTCGAGCCGATGGCCCGAAAATCGGCCACGGCCACGACCGCGCAGTAGATCACCACGGCGCAGAGCGTGACGAGCAGGACCTTGCGAACCAGCTCCGCGGTCTTGATCTCGTCCTTGTCCAGCGGCGCGTCGGCCGGCTCGGAGGGAAGCTTGTACTCGCTCGAATCCATTCAGTAATTTGGGAAAGTTCCCGGCCTGCGCGGGGTCCCCCCGCCAGACAGCGTAGCAGCCTTGGCGGCAGGGCTCGTGTCATCTACCGCACATGCCTTGGGACCCCAGGGTCGCCCGCGCGCAACCTACGGCGAGAGGATGATCCCGCGGTCCGGGTCGAGCTTCCCGTCGAGCACTCTCCGGTAGGCCGACTCGATCGCCTCCGGGCCGCTGCCGTGCTCGATCTGGATCCAGGCGCGAGCCGAGGTCAGGAAGGCCTGCAGCGCCTGGCCGACGAGCTTGGCGAAGCCATCGGGGCCGTGAGCCTTGACGCCTGCTTCGAGGTGGGTGGGCGCGAAGAAGAATTCGGGCGTGGGGCCCGGCAAGTCAGGGGCGGGTTGGGCCACCGCAGGGTCGCGGTGAGTCAGCCCGACCAAGGTGCTCTGGCGCAGGTTGCCGGCGAAGTGGCGATGCACCGTGGTCAACACCTCGCGGTTGCCCGACATGTCGACCAGCATGCTGGGAACGTTCGCGGCCAGGCTCTGGATTTGGCTGTAGTCGATGACGCGATCGTAGTAGCCGACCTTCTCGCAGAACGCGCGGTTGCGCGCCGAGGTGAGCGCGACGACCTCGAAGTCGCGGCCTTGCCTGCGCGAGAGCATGAAAGCCGTGGCGAGGGCGGTCTTGCTGGAGGCGCTGCCCAGCAGGATCTGCTTCGCGCCGAAGCGTTCGCGTTCCGCGAGCCAGGCGTCGATCAGGAATCCGGTGCCGAACAGCGGCCGCATCAACGCGTGCAGATCTTCTTCGGTCGCGTCGCTTGGCTTCACGCGAGCGTAGCGCTGATAGGTCGCGGGCAGTGCGCGGCGGTGCGGGCTCGCGTCGGTGAACGCGAGCGCAGTGATGGCGGCTGGCTGCATGACCGCGTAGGTCGAGATCGGCAGGTAGCCGAATACGCGTTCGCCCTCGCGCAGGTCCGGGCAGCGTGAGGCGACGACATTCGCGTAGCCCCACACGGGAATCCGTCCCCAGCCGGCCGGCGCGGGGAAAAAGCCCCAGTACTGCATCGCGTCGCCCATCATCGCGTAGGTGATGTTGTTGGCGGTGAGCGAGAAGCGGTCGACGCGCAGCAACACCGCGCCGTCGTCGAGCGG
>DATEOF010000131.1:0-31894 GCA_035274465.1 Polyangiales bacterium | reverse complement strand
CGCCGGTTGCGGTCGCCGCCGAGAGCGCTCCGGTCGCCGCCCCGAGCCGCGCAGGCTTCGAGGCGCTCGCCGGCGTGGGTTACGGGTTGATCACGGAGGTCCAGCGCATCCAGATGCAGCCCTACGCTGCCTCGTTCGGCCTGGATCTCGGCTACACCTTCGAGTTCGGCCTGCACCTCGGCGCCAAGCTGAGCTACGGCCTCGGCCAGCAGAAGGAGCAAACCTACGAGTCGATGGGTCGCCAGCGCCAGATGACGATCGACAGCAATGCAGTCAGCACCTTCCTGTCGGTCGGCTACGACTTGTGGCTGCACTTCCTGATCTTGCGCTACTCGCTCGGCATCGGTGCCACCTTCTTGAACTGGGAGCTCGGCAACATCCAGGGCTCGTTCGAGGGTTACACGGCACCGACCGGGTCTGTGACCAGCTTCGTGTTGGTACCCGGGCTCCTGCTGCTCTGGCCGATCAAGGCTTTCGAGATCGGTCTCGGCTTCGACTACTTTTTCCAGGCTGACGTTCAGACGCCGAGCGGCATCGTGACGCAGCTAGTCCTGGGAGTGAAGCTGTGACCCAACGAATCATCAGAGTGATGGGTTGCTTCGCCCTCGTGTTGTCGGTGGTCTCGGCAGCTCGTCCCGCCGCCGCCGAAGAGCCCAACGACATCCGCAGCCCCGAGCAGCGGAGCGTGCGCCACTCGGCGTACGCACTGCCGAAGGACATGTGGTCGTTCGACGCCAGCATCTTCGGCGTCACGGGCGAGGACGTCTACGGAAGCTTGGGCGTGAAGCGCGGCTTCGGTGCCGGCTTGGAGCTGGAGTTGAACGTCGCGCACTTCGCGGTCGGCTTGTTCAACGTCGGCGCGCACTGGAGCTTTCTGGACACGAAGTACATCGCGGTCTCGGCCACCGTCGGCTTCACCTACGGTCACGGCGCCTGGATCTGGATCGTGGGACCTTTGGCGAAGGACCTGCTGCAAGACACGGACCTGATCACCGTTCCATTCGAAGTGAGCGCGAGCTCCATGGTCCTGGATTGGCTCCAGCTCGATCTCTCGGTGGTTGCTCGCTACGCCACGATCTGGGGCACGCTGGGCGACGGCGGCTCGTTCTATGCAAATGCCGAGATCGGCGCCAACCAGATCGGGATCCGCCCGGGAGTGCGCGCCTTCCTCTCGGACGCGACCGCGCTCGAGCTCTTCGTGGATCTACCATTCTATACCAGCATGCCGTACGAGGGAGAGCTCTCGCTCGAGCTCCGCAACAAGGGTTGGGAGCGTTCGGGTTCGGACCGCGCCACAGTGCCGCTCGGGGACACCTGGAAGTTCGAGGCTGGTTTGCGCTCTCGCTTCACACCCTGGATGTTCGGCACGGTGCGCCTGCACTACGGTCGCACCAACAAGCTGCTGTACTTGACGACAGTCAATCCGTCGGTGAGCGTCGAGTTTCGCATGTAGCCTCAGCGTTCGGCACACGTGTCGTCGCAGGCTCCGCTGGAGGTTTGGTCCAGCGGGTTGATGCACGGCACGCAGACCTCCTGCGTGCCGCAGCCAGCCTCGCCCGGTGGGAACACGGCCGAGAGTGGGTTGCGCTGCAGGGCGAAGCAGAGTGGGATGCACGCGCCCGGACCTGCGGAGCCGTCGCAAGGACGGAACTTGACCCGACCGGCGATCGCGACTGCATCGGGGATGCAGCGACCGGTGCTGCATTCCGGGGCTCGCTCCGCGCCTGGCCTGACGCCCGGCAGACAGCTGGCGGCGCCGCCGCACTTGATCACGCCGTCGCAGGCTGTGCGAGTCGCAGGCAGCGTGTTCGGCGTCGCGCCCGGGCACATGCTGACGGTGTATTCGCGCGGTCCGGTCGGGCCGCTGTCGGCGGCACCGGCGTCGGCACTCTCCTCGCGGTGCACCGCGGCTGGGACTCCGGCGCCGCCACCAGCTGCGGAAACCGCTCTGTTGCCAGCGCCACCGCTGCCGCTGCCAGCGGCAACTCGAGGCACTGCGCTCACGCTGCCACCGCTCTCCACCGGAGCGGCGGTGGTCATGCCGCTCGCTTCGCGCTCGACGCCTCCACAGCCGACTCCCAGCACGAGCGCGCACGACACCCATCGCACGGCGCGTTGCGCCTGCACATTCAACATGATGACCTCCAGGGTTTCGTTTGGAACGAGAAGAATCAGCCCGCGACCCAGACACCGTGGATGCCATGCGGGATGCGCACCGGCAGCTGTACACTGGCGATCGCCCCGCGCTCCAGCTGGCGCGCAGCGAAGATCTCGAGGCTGCTGAGCTGTGATCGCCGATCGAACACGAGGCTCATCAAGTAGCCGTCGTCCTCTTGCGTCGAGGCTCCGCGCGGCACGAACAGCGCTTCTCCTGCGCTGCGCGCCTCGCCTAGATCGCAGCTGGTGGCGCGCTGGCTCTCCCGGTCGTACTTGACCAGCCGGTGGCCGCCGAACGTGAGCAGCGCTTTGTCGGGCCGACTCGCGTCCGCGCTGCGATCGAACACCAGCCCGTAGCCGTAGCGATGCGGCAGGCCGATTCGCCGCTCATCGATGCGTGGAAAGTCCACCGGTTGGTCGTCGAGTTGCTCCAATTCAACCGAGCGGCGCACTGGATCCAGCGTGTAGCGGTGCGGGGTCGGCGCGACGTCGAAGTCGGTCGACGTGTCCACCCAGAGCGACGCCATGCGGCACACGTCGAGGATCACCTGCCCCATCGCATCCTCGTAGGCGTTCCAGGCGTGGAAGAAGTAGCAGGGATCGATCGGTAGCCAAATCACGTCGGCGTCGCCTCCGGCGCGAGGCATCAAGCCAATGCGCGCGCCGTTCTCCGGCTGCCAGCGAAACGGCAATGGAGCGCCGTTCAGCGCCGCCTTCGCGTCGACCAGCACGGGCAGATCGTAGAAGACGATCCAGCTGCGCGTGATCTGGAAGTCGTGGATCATCGCCGGCCGGGGCAGCGTGATGGGCACGCTGCGCAGGAGCTCACCGCTGGCACTGACCAGGTGATAGGTCAGGTGTGGAATGCCGATGCCGTAGCCGAACATGTGCAGCTCGCCCGTCATGGGATCGATCTTGGGGTGCGCGGTCATGAACGTCTTGAGCTTGCCGGCAAAGTCGTAGACTCCGCGCGTGGCGAGCTCCGGGGTGACTTCGAACGGCAGGCCGACCTCACCGAGCGACAGCAGTCGGCCGGCATGCTGCACCAGGCTGACGTTCGACGGCGTCTCGGTCAGGCTCGATGCGGGCCGGAGGGCCTGCGCCGCATCGCGCTCCAGGACCGAGGTCTGCACCCAGCGATTGCGATACCACTCGGCGCGCCCCGCGTGCAGCCGCACGCCGTGCAGCATTCCGTCGCCCACGAACCAGTGGCCGCGATCGCCGTGCTTGGGGTTGGGTCCGTTGCGAATGTAGGTCCCGCTCAGGTCCGCCGGGATCTCGCCGGTCACCTCCAGCCCGAGCAGCTCGCGCTCCTCGGGCACCGGCGCGAAGTTGTTCTGCATCCACCAGGATCGTTGCGGGTCGATCGAGAGCGGCGCAGGCGGTTCGAGCGCTTCGTTCGCGCAGGCCGCGAGCAGCGCAGGGTTCGCGAGCAAGATCGAGCCGATGCCGGCGTGCCGGAGCACGTCGCGCCGCGAGAGTCTCGGGTTCATGGCTGCCTCCGATATATTTTACATCGTAAAACTTTGATCGATGTACGGTGTAAACGATTCCCGGTCAAGCGCGAGCCACGTTCCATTTTCCGCCAGCGGGCGTGCTACAACGGCGCGAGGTTCCAGCACCGCCATGCCGCGTGTCGCGCTAAGTGCAGACGAGATCGCTGCGTTCCGTGGCAAGGCCATCCACGTCGCCACCAAGCTGTTCGCCGAACAGGGCTACCAGGCCGTGACGATGCGCGCGATCGCCGACGCGCTCGGCATCAGCGCCATGGCGCCGTACCGCTACTTCGAGAACAAGGCGGAGATCTTCGCGCTCGTGCGCGCCGAAGCGACGCGTGCGTTCAACGAGTGCCTGCGCCGCGAGCTCGAACGCGATGCGCCCGTGTTCGAGCGTTTGATCCGTGTGCGCGAGGCCTACGTGCGCTTTGCGCTCGGGCATCCGGACCAGTACCGCATCATCTTCGAGCAGCGTAGCGAATCGGACGATGCGTACCCCGAGCTCGCAGAAGCCAGCCTCAGCGGCATGGAGCTGATGTTGCGCTGCGGTCAGCTGGCGATCGAGGCCGGCCTGTACACGGGCGACCCGGTCACCGTCGCGCATCTCCTGTGGGTCCACGTGCACGGCCTGGTTTCGCTGCACCACGCGGGCAAGCTCCAGGCCGGCCGCACCCTCGAACAACTGTTGGATCTGTCGACCGCGCGCATCGCAGATATCGCGGCCCACGCCGCACCGACCAAGCGCCGCTCCAAAGCGCGCAAGCGGCGTGGAAAGCCGTGAGAAGCCTCGCACAGGTCGCAGCTTTCTCGCTGCTCGCGTTCGCGTGCATGTCGGCGGCGGCCGAGGACGGAGTGCTCAGCGCGCCGCCTGCGCAGCCCGACCCGAAGGCGCACTACCTCTTCTACCTCCACGGCGCGATCATCGAGCAGGCCGGACGCCGGCCTCGTCATCCGCGCTTCGGTGTCTACGAATACGACGCGATTCTGCAGGCGTTGCAAGCCTCGGGTGCGATCGTAATCAGCGAGCAACGCCCATCGGGCACCGCGATCGCGAGCTACGCCGACAAGATCCGCGCGCAGGTGGAGCTGCTGCTGAAGCGCGGCGTGCTGGCCTCGCAGATCGCCCTTGTCGGCTTCTCGAAGGGCGGCTCTATCGCGCAGCGCGTCTCGGCACGCCTAGCGCAACCGGAGCTGCGCTACGTGCTGCTTGGAGCGTGTCCTGGCCCCGCAGAGACTCTGCCGACCCTGCACGGCAAGCTGCTTTCGATCCGCGAGCGCAGCGACTCCGTGCCTTCGTGTCGAGCGCTCTTCGCGCACGCGCGTGGGGTGGGGCGTGAGCTCGAGATCGCGATCGGCGGCGAGCACGGCGCGTTCTACAGGCCGAATGCGGCGTGGCTCGAACCGCTGCTGGACTTCGTGCGCTGAGGGCACTAGTGCTGTGCCATGTCGACTGCACCTCAGCTCACGCCCCACGTCGAAGGGCCTCTCGATGCACCCACGTTGGTCTTCGTCCAGGGCTGGCCGGATGACATGCGCTTGTGGGATCAGCTGGTCGAAGTCCTGCGGCCGAGCTATCGCTGCGTGCGCTTCAACCTGCCGAACTATCCTGGCGCGGCGTATCGTCGCTGGGGCTTCAGCCACGACGAGGTCGTGGACAGCCTCGCGCAGTGCATCCGCAGCGTCTCGCCCCAGCGTGCAGTCACGCTGATCGCGCACGACTGGGGCGCGTTCTGGTCCTATCGGCTGCACCAGCGCTATCCTGAGCTGGTCGAACGCTTCGTGGCGCTCGACATCGGCCCGGTGGTGACACCGTCGCCTCGCGACGCAGTGTTCATCGCGGCCTATCAACTCTGGTTGGCGTCGGCGTTCGCGGTCGGCGGACCGGTGGGCGACGTGATGACGCGGGCCATCGCGCCGATCATCGGCTCGCGAAAGCCGGCCGCGGAGCTCAGCGCGAAGCTCAACTACCCGTACTTCCACACCTGGAAGAGTCTCGCACTCACGGGGAAGCGGCCGAGCTTGTCCGGCTACGCGCCCGAGGTGCCCTTCATGTATCTCTACGGAGGCAAGAAGGCCGTCCAGTTCCACACGCAGCGCTGGCTCGACTACGTGCGGAGTCGCCCAGGTAACGAAGTCGTCGAGCTGCACGAGACGGGTCACTGGGTGACGCGCGATCCGAAGCTGAACGACATCGTGAAGCGCTTCCTGGATCGCACTACGGCCCACTGACCGCGGTCTTTGCCAGCACGAGCTGCGCGGCGTAGTACAGCGGCAGGCCCCATAGCAGGTTGACCAAGCTCGGGCGCACGAAGCGTTCGCGTGCGACCGAGAGGTCGGAGGCCGCGAAGGCCGCGGCGCCGATCGCCAGCTCCAGCCCGCCCCGCGTGGCGCTCGCCCCGACCGCCAGGGCCACCATGGTTGCGATCACGAGCATGTACACGCGCACGGGCACGCGCATGTCCGCAGGCAGATGCGGCCCGAGCCAGCGCAGCGTCGACCCGACGATGACTGCCATGACTGCGAGTGCGATCACACTGGGCCAAGGCTGCGGGTCGAGCACGAGAAACGCCCACGCATACGCGACGTGCCCGAGCGCGAAGCTGCCGATGCCCAGCAGGAACGCCTTGCCATTCCCGGGCGGGATCAGCAGCCCGTCGCCCACCAGGCACAGACACAACCCAACCAGCAAGCGGCTGCCGTAGACAGTCGAGGACGCTCCACCGAGCAGCGCCACAGCCACGAAGCCGAGCGACGCCAGCGGCTTCGCGATCCAGATGCCGATCCGCCAGCCGCGCCATTCGGCCACCAACAGCGCGCAGACGGCCAGCCCCGTCAGTGCAGCTGCCAGCGTCATGTGCTCAGCGCGCGCGCTTGCGCCATCGCCCGTTCGAGCGCCTGCGGATCGAGCGTGACACCCGTGCGCTGCGCGTGCGGCTTGACGATCCAACCCACGAGCTCGGCGTCGGTTGCGCAGGTGCGCATCGCGAACGAGCTCGGCGCCAACATCTGCAGGCTCATGATCACGCCGCGCGTGGCGCTCGCCCAGAAGCCGGTGCCATCGAGGACCGTGCCGGCGGCGGCCAGCCTGCCGTCGTGCGCCTTCATCAGCGCGGCCAACGCCTCGCGGGCTTCGGTGTTCGCGAGCGGCAGGCCGGCGGCGATGATGTGGATGTTCGAGATGCCCTCCGGATGCTGCCCCGCAAACGCGTTGAGGCTCTCGGCCAGCGCAGCGATCAAGGGCCCCGTGCCCTGCGCCGTCCACGACGCGATCATCACGTTTTCGTGCGCGGTGAAGAGGTAGCCCGGGCCCCGGCCGAGGATGGGGCTCGGCTCTGGCGAGGTCGCTTTCACTAGCCAATGAAGCACCGAGTTCAGCGTTCGCTGCAAGTCTCGAGTGTGCGCTGCGGCCCTACTTCGGATATCCGACGAGGTAGGTGCCATGCAGCGGAGCTTTGCCGAGTTGGATGCGGCCGATGTCCCACACCCAGTCGCGCGCCTCGATGTCGGAGACCAGCTCGCGCAGCTCTTCCTCGCTGTAGATGCGCAGCCAGGAGACGACGCCGTCCCAGAGCACGAACAGCTGCATGACCGGCACGACCCAGGTGAGTAGAAGCCAGGGCCAACGGAACGGGCGCCAGAACGGGAGTGATAGGGTGACAGTCAGAGGTGTGAGCAACAGCCCGAGCAGCATGGGAAGCTCGCGGCTGACCACCTCGAACACGCCGATGGGTTGGCGCCGCGCCACGGCGTCGGCCAGGATGCTGCGCGCGAGCGGCGGCGGGAAGTGGTGGAAGGCGTTCCACACCGTCCGGAAGCCGCGGAGGTCGGCCGGCACGTTCGTGGCGTCCACCGGCTCCAGCCGCCCGACGACCTTGCCTCCGCTGTTGGCTGCGGCGTGCGCGAACGCGTGAGCATTGGGATAGCGGTCGGTCAGCGCGACCTTCACGTCGCGCCCGCGCTTCGCGAGCTCATCGGCCAGGCTTGCGGCCGGCCCGCCGCCGCCCGAGCACAGATCGATCAGCTGCGTCTCGCCGGTGGCGTCGAGCGCGCGCTCGAGCGGTGGCACGAGCATGCGCCCGTGACCGGAAGAGCGCTCTGCGAACTCCAGAAACGCGGTGCCGCCATCGCGCAGGATGCGCGGAAACCACGACAGATCCTCGAGCTCGACCAGCTGCAGGCGACGCATACCTGCTCCGTAGGACCAGACCGCAGCCAGGGCAAGCTCAAGCGCGTGCATGTCTCTCCCCCGAGAGGTCGAGCACACTACGCGCGACTCACGCGATCGGTTCGAACCTAATGCAGCGGGCGCGGCGAGAGAGCGTCCCAGGCAGCCCGCTCTTCCTCGTAGGGCGCGTCCTGCCGTCCGGTCTCGAGATCGAACACCATGGTCGGCCGGCGTTCCGGTTCGTACGCGGGCCAAGCTTGATTCGGACCGGGGACGCTCGGGTCGCCGCTGCGCGTGAACGCGAGCCAGGAAGCCATCATGCGTTCGCTCAGGCGCTGTACGGCTTCACCCGCACCCGCAAACTGCGCCTGGCCTGGCGCATCGAGTGTGCCGAAGACGAACGGAAGCTCGAGCGCGTGGCAGGACCGCAGCGCCCCGCGCATCGCCGGCGACTCGTATGTGAACAGGTACTCGAAGACTTGCGGCTGAGAGCGGCGACAGGCCTCGGCGAAACGGCCGCTGGCGATGCGCCACAGCGCATCGCCGCTGATGGCTGCAAGGAGCGCGCGCTCGCCATGCGGCAGCTGGCGTGCCTTGCGCGAGTGCCGGTAGACCTCGAGCAGCGCGCGCAGCTGGTCGTCGCTCGCTCCGAGGACCAGGTCGCGCAGCTGCCGCATGAGCTCGGCGTCGGCCAACGGCTCGTCCAGTCGCTTGAGCGCCGGGCCCAGGAACAGGTTGATCTCGTCGCGATTGGTGCCGATCAACAGCGGCACGCCCGCCCACGCACCGCGGGCCATCGCCTGATCGAGCGGCAGCGGCAGAGTGTCGCCATCGAACACCGGTGCGAACGGCACACTGACGGCCGGTCCAGTTTCGCCTGCCGCTACCCGCTGCTGTGCCGCGAGGAAGCTGTGCGCGGGGAGCTTCCAGAGCGCATCGATCCGCGGCTCCGTGATCTCCAGCACGCGCAGCAGCTCCTGCGTGTGTCGGCTCGGGTCGCCGCTGCCGCGCGTGAGGCGGGCTCCGCTCTGCGCGATGGCGCGGTGGAACGAGCCGCGCGCCGCCGGCATGCCGAGCAGCATGGCCACCGAGTACGCGCCGGCCGATTCGCCGGCGATAGTCACCGAGTCCGGATCGCCCCCGAACGCGAGGATGTTGTCGCGCACCCAACGTAGCGCCGCGATCTGATCCAGACAGCCCGCGTTCGAGGTTACGCCGAGACGCGCGCGCTGTTCCGGGGACCAATGACTGAAGCCGAGCGCGCCGAGTCGATAGTTGATGGTGACCACGACGACGTCGCCGCGTTCTGCCAATCGTCCGCCGTCGTACAGCGCCTCGCCCCCGGCTCCGATCGCGAACGCCCCGCCATGGATCCAGAAGAATACCGGCCGGCGTGCGGAGTCGATCGCTGGCGTGTACACGTTCAAGTACAGGCAATCTTCGTCGAACGGCCGTGGAGGCGAAGTGACGCCGCGCGCAGGCTCGGGTTGCAACGAAGACGGCCCGAACTGGCGGGCTTCGCGCACGCCCGTCCAGGGCTCGACCGGCTCGGGGGCGCGGAAGCGAAGCTTGCCCGTCGGCGGTTTCGCGAACGGTATGCCGCGAAACACCAGGTGTTCAGCGCGACTTTCACCCTCGATCCAGCCGGAGTTAGTTCGTACTCGTGCCATCGGTAGCCCCTCCGCAATCATTTCTTCGCGCGCATGCGTGGTGCGATCAGCGCCGACGAATTCTCCTGCACCAAGGCGCGCGGCAAGTTGATGTCCATCTCGAACGCATCCCCGCGGTACCACGACAGGCCCGCGTACGAGAGCCGTTCGTCTTCCCCGTACGTCTGCCGCAGGATCTTCGCGACCGGCGCGCCGACGCTGCAGCGCAGGTGCTGCGAGACGACGATGTCGGCGAGCTCGATCGTCATGCGCTGGTGCATCTTCTCGGCGGAGCGGCCGCCGTGCTGGAACGTCAAGCGCAGCAGCTTCTCCTGCTCGAGCGCGCGCCGCGGAAAACGCTTGAAGATGGGCTCCGCGACGAAGATGCGGACCATGGCGAACGGTGCACCCGCCAGGTGGTGAAGCTTGGTGATCTCGCGGTAGCGCTCGAAGCTCGTGAACGCGCCGCGAAACTCGGCAGGTAGCTCCGTGGTAAGCGCGTTGTACAGGATCTCGATCTCGAGGTTGGGTGGCCAGCTGGCGATACCGATTCGCGCGCGGCCACTGGCCGCACCTTCAGGGCGTTGCAGCACGTACGTGCCGCGGCCGCGCTGCGTGCTCAACAGGCCCTCCTGCACGAGTCGCGCGACCGCCTGGCGCACGGTGATGCGCGCGACCTTGTACTGCGCCGCGAGCGTCTCGAAGTTGTCGAGCCGCTGTCCACTTGGCCACTTGCCCGACGCGATGTTGTAGCGCCAGAGCTCGGCCAGCTGGACGTACAATGCGATGCCACTCGATGGGTCGAGCCCCGCAGCGGGAGGCGCAAAACGTGCGGGGGCGTGGTGTTCGTAGGGCATGGCTCCGCTATGTCACCAGCTCGAACCGCGCCAGGTTGCTCTCACCCGGGCGCGGAGCCACGAAGCGAACGCGAGCCTCCGCCGTGAGCGCCGCGTTGTCCGCGAGGATGTTCGTGATCAGCTGCGGGCCCTCGTCGAGCTCGACGAGCGCCACGTTGTAAGGCACCCGCTCGCGGAAGCTGTCGTGAAACGCGACATGGTAGATCACCCAGCTCTTCAAGCGCCCGCCGCCGCTCGCAGCTTCCCACCGCCACTCGGACTCGAGGCAAGCAGGGCAGGTCGCGCGCGGGGGAGCCCAACGTCGGCCGCACTGACAGACCTGCAAGACCAGCCGACCTTCCGCCAGCGCCGCCAGAGAGGCCTCGTCGATCCGTTCGGTGTCCAGCATCAGTCGCTCCCCAAGATCAACGTGGCATGCGTGTGCATGATGCCGCCTTGATTGCTCACGACACAGACATCCGCACCGGGTACCTGCAAGTTTGCTCGGCCGCGAATCTGCCGCACGCCCTCGAGGATGAGTTGCATCCCGGGCGTGCCCGTCTCCGACAACAAGCCTCCGCTGGTGTTGATCGGCAAGCGGCCCCCGATTTCGAGCGCGCCGTCCGCGACGAACTCGGCGACGCGGCCCTTCGTGCAGAAGCCGTAGTCCTCCAGCGTCATCAGCACGGTGATGGTGAAGCAGTCGTAGAACTGCGCGACATCGACGTCGCGCGGGGTGATGCCCGCCATCTCGAACGCGGCGCGTCCGGACTGCACGGCTTCCGTGGTGGTCAGGCTCGAGCGTTGAGGAAGGTCGCAAGTAGTTTGGCCGCTGCCGAAGCCGAGCACGGGAATCGGCGCAGGCACCCGCAGCTGGCGCGCACGTTCGGCGCTCATCACGACGACCGCCGCGGCGCCGTCGGACAACAGGCAAGCGTCGTCCCGGCGGATGGGATCCACGAGCAACGGCGACGCGTCGTACGCGTCCAGGTCGAGCGGCTTGCGTAGTTGGGCGTGTGGGTTCGCCGCGCCATGGCGGCGTGCGGCGATCGCAACCGCGCCGAAGGCTGCGGGTGGCGTCCCGTACTCGATCATGTGCCGACGCTGGATCATCGCGTAGCCGCCCATGGCGGCGAACCAACCGTAGGAGGCGTCGTGGCCGCGCGCTTTCTCGTAGAATCCGCGGCTGCCGCTGCGCGGGTTGTCGGCGTACGAGATCAGCGCGACCTCGCACTGACCGCACTCGATCGCCATGATCGCGAAGGCGATCAGCGTGATGTTCGCGGCCCCGCCCTGGTCCCAGGCCCCGCCCCAGCGCGGCGCGATGCCCAGCGTCTCGGCGACGCGCTGGCCGTACATGAATTCTCTGGCCGATGTCGGCGTCTTGACGAACAGCGCGTCGACCACGTCCTTGCCGATGCCGGCATCCGCGAGCGCACGCGAGCAGGCTTGTGCGTGGAGGGTGAGGGTATCGAGCCCCAGCTTGCCGAACGCGGTCGCACCGATACCCGCGATGACGTAACGGCCGCGCAACGTGCTGTCGGTAGTCATGCCGAGGCCTCACGTGCCCGAGAAGCGAGCAGGACGCTTCTCCACGAACGCTTGCACGCCTTCGCGTGCGTCGCTGCTGCTCGCCAGCACGCGATTGACGAATTGCTCCATGCGCAGTCCGGCGCTGAGCCCGAGCTCGGGCGCGCGCAGCGCGAGCTCCTTGCAAGCTTGCACGGCCAGCGGCGCATTCGCGGCGATGCGTAGCGCATACTCGAACGCCGTGGGCAGCAGCTCGTCGGAGGTGACGATTCTGTTCACGAGCCCCCAGCGTGCGGCGGTCGCGGCATCGATCGCGTCGCCGGTCAGCAGCAGCTCCATCGCGATCGCATGCGGCAGCTGCGCGATACAGCGCTGCGTGCCACCGTTGCCGGCGATGATGCCGCGCTTCACCTCTGCCAGACTGAACGTGGCATGCGGTACTGCCACGCGAATGTCCGTGGCGAGTAGCAGCGTCATGCCGCCCGCCAGACAGTGCCCGTTGACGGCCGCGATCACGGGTTTCCAGATCTCGAGCCCGCGGTTGAGCAACGGCTGCTTCTGCGTGAGCCAGTGCTCGGAGAGCGAGACGCGCTTGGGCACGAAGCTCTTCAGATCGGCGCCCGAGCTGAACGCTTTGTCGCCGGCGCCGGTGATGATCGCCACACGGATCGCGTCGTCGTCGCGCACTCGTTGCCAGGCTGCCGACAGCGCTTCGTAGTGCTCGTCGTCGAGCGCGTTGCGCCGCTCGGGCCGGTTGATGGTGATCAACGCGATTGAGGACTCCACGATCTCGACGTCGATGGACATGGTTGCTCGGCTTCATTTCTGCGCTGTGAATGCGCCGCGCTGCTCCAGCGCGGAAATCTGGGCGGGGTCGAGCCCGCACAGCTCTTCGAGCACGGCGTGCGTGTCTTCGCCGAGCCGCTGACTCGGTGCGTAGGCTGCGGGTGCTTCCTCTTTGAACACGAGTGGGCTGCCGTGCACCAGGATCCGGCCGTGCTCCGGGTGCTCGAACCAGCGCAGCATGCCCGTGGCGTGCAAGTGAGGATCCTCGATTACCTCCGCGAGCTCGCGCACCGGCGCGCAGGGCACGCGTGCGCGCACCAGGCGGGTGCACAGCTCGTCTTTGGGCAGGTGCGAGGTTTGCTCGCCGATCAGGCCGTCGAGCTCGTCCATGTTCTTTACGCGCGCGAAGTGGCTCGCGAAGCGCGGATCGTCACACCACTCCGGATGCTCCAAGGTGGCCGCGATCGCAACCCAGTGCGCCTGGGTCACGGACAAGATCGCGATCGCGCCGTCCGCCGTCGGGTAGACGTTGTAAGGCGCCATGAGCAAGCCGCCGTGGCGATTGCCGGCGCGCGGCGTCGGCTTCACGCCTTCGCGCGCGAGCCCCAGGTTCGAGAGCAGGCTCGGGTAGACCGCGCTCATCATCGAGACTTCGACGCTGCTGCCCCGCCCGGTCAACGCGCGTCGGTAGAGCGCCGTCACGATCGCGCCGTAGAGATGCACGCCGCCGAAGAAGTCGCTCACCGCGGGGCCCGCCTTGACCGGAGTGCCGTCGGGCAAGCCCGTGACCGCGAGCACACCCGACATGGCCTGGACCGTGACGTCCATCGCGGGGTAGTCGCGATACGGCCCGTGGCTGCCGTAACCGGACCCCGAGGCGATGATCAGCCGCGGGTTGCGAGCTCGCAGCACGGCGTCACCCAGGCCGAGACGATCCATCACGCCGGGTGCGAAGTTCTCGACCACCACGTCGGCCTTGGCCAGCAACTCGAGGAACACCTCGATGCCGGCCGGGTTCTTGAGATCGAGCGTCACGCAACGCTTGTTCGCGTTCAGGACCGCAAACGGCTCCGTGACACCGGGGCTGCGGAAGCGGGTGCGAAGGTGTTCGCCCCGCGGCGGCTCGATCTTGATCACGCTCGCGCCGGCCTGCGCGAGTAGGAACGTCGCGTAGGGCCCGTTGTAGATCTGCGTGAGATCCAGGACGACGAGTCCTTCGAAGGGGAGCTGCGGTGGGGCTGCGGCGGTCGCGGTCACGGTAATGAGCCTATAAGCCTATCGATAGGCTTAATGGAGACGCGTGTCAACGCCCGTGACCGCGAGCGCGCTGGGTCAGCGCAAGCTCGGGTCCGCAGCGCGCGCGTGCGAAAGCGCGGTCAGCAGCTCGGACGCCAGCATCGAGAACTGCGTGACGCGGCTGTGTTGCTCGCTGACCCAGGGCGCCGCGTCTTCCACTGTCTCGAACACCTTCACGCGATAGTTCTTGGGCGCGACCAGCGTCATGGTCGTGATCGCACCGCGCATCGCCAGCCCCGCGAGACCTCCGCGCTCGATGACGATCGCGGCACAGGCGACGGTGTGTCCCCAGGCCGAGTGCATCTGGTTGAGCGCTTCGCGTAGCTCTGCGTCGGGCGGGGTCGCCTTGGGCGTGATGACGTGCACGGTCGACAGCCCAGTGGGATGCGCCTCGGTGCGCGCCACGTTCGTGCCATCGATCAGAGTCACGTGCTTCACGGCCGGGTTCGGGCCCCACACGCCGATGTTCACCGCCCGCCACCCGCCGAACCAAAAGTGCCCTGGATCTGCTGCCAGGGTCACCACCTCGCCCGCGATGCCGCCCGCCACCATGTCCCTAAATTCTGCATGGCGGCGATGTGGGCTATCAAGCCACGGCAGAATCCAAAATTTGGCTTGGCCGGGCTGTGGGTTCATGGGGACGAAGGGTCGTGCAGGCGAAAAAAAGGAGCGCCCCACGGGAGGCGCCCCTCTTTCGTCGAAGTACCGGCCGCTAGTTCGTGCGCGGAGCGTTCTGGAGCACGATCTCGACACGTCGGTTGTTTGCGCGCCCTTCAGGCGTCTTGTTGTCTGCGATCGGACGCGACGGTCCGAGCCCGGCGGTGGTGATGCGGTCCGACGGGACACCGTGCGCGCTCAAGTACGCGCCGACCGAATCGGCGCGCGCCTTGGATAGCGCCTGGTTTGCGGCCTCGGTGCCCCTCGAGTCGGTGTGACCTTCGATCAGCACCTTCTTGTCTTTCTGGTTGCGGATGGCTTCCGCGACCTGCTCCAGGCTTGTCATCGCGCCGGGCAGCAGCGCGGACTTGCCCGAAGCGAACAGCACGTTGCCCGAGAGCGTGATCACGGTGCCGCGCTCGTCTTCCTTGGCCTGGAGCTTGGCGAGCACCTCTTTGGCCTTCGCGTCCGCGGCTTCGCGGGCGATCTTCTCCTGTGCCAGCTCCTGGCGAGCCACGGCGAGCTCGGCCTGCGTCTTCTCGAGGTTCTTCGCCTGGGACTGAGCGGCGGCGTCGCGTGCCTTCGTCTCGCGATCTTGCCACGCGCTCGTCGAGCCTTCGATGTCCGCGCGCTCGGCGCGACGCAGCGCGATATAGGCCTCGTCACGCGCGGTGTCGGAGCCGGGATCATCCTTGAAGGCGTGCTCGGCCTTGTCGAGCGCGGTCTTGGCTTCGTGCAGGGCGGCGGGGTTGTACTCGCGCGCCTTGCCCTTTTCGCTGCGCGCATACACCTCGCGCGCGTCAATCAGCTCCTTGGAAGGTTGCGGCGTCGAGGCGCAGCCGGATCCGATCGCAGCTGCCAGCAGCAGACTTGCGCCAACTTGATTGCAATGTGTGAGCTTCATTGTCGATCCTCCTGTCAGTTGGCGGAGTTATTTGGCGGTCGCCTGCATGGTTTGCGGTGGTTGACCGGGTGTGGGGGAGAGCGCTGCCTCCGCGAGCTCGGCGCGCTTCTGCGTGTTCGCCTCGCGGGCCATCGCCACGGCCAACTCGGCGTCGGCTTGAGCCCGCCGCAGGATCATCTCGGCGCGCTCGTTCTCGCCCTCCTTGATCAGCTTGTTCGCTTGATCGACCTGCTCCTGCGCGAGCTGCTGGTGCAGTTGAGCTTTGGGCACGTCCTTGGCGCCGACTTCCTTGGCAGCGCGCAGTGCCGCTTGTGCAGATGCCATGCGTTCGGTGGGTTCTGGCGCGCCTGCGCATGCGAGCGCGGCCAAGCCGAATGCAGCCACGAAACCTATATATGCTGTTCTCATAGCAGCCTCTCGATGACTGAACGGCTTGGAGCCGGCACCTGCCGTTCTGGTTTGCGATGTGTCCGCCGGGGGCACCTTCGTCTGTCCGCCACTGCCATGCTGCGGGTCCGAGAATCTAAACGATTTCCACCGCGGCGCAGTACTACGAGGCAACGTCCGCTACCGGGCGCACGTCGAATTCATCGCAGCTTCCAGCTGCAACGTCCATGCGTCCGATGGCCGCATTCGCGCGCGGTGCAGCGTGGCCCGAAGAATTGCATTCGGTCGTACAAACCAGATCCGACGTTAGGCCATGTCTCGGATTCGACCCCTCATTGATGGCGGCCTAAACAGTCCTGTGCAGAATGCGATCTGGGTTACATGTGACGACGCATTCGCTGTCGCAAATGTCAGCGGTCGATCGGGCTCGCGTTGCAGCCATTGGCTGCAGCGCGATCGATCGCGGCTGCCGCGGTCCGCGGGGATCGATTCCGCGGCCGGTCCCGGCGAGCCCCGTTCCCGGGCAGACCGGCCCGGGCCAGGCCCATCGTGGCCGGGGCACGGCCTGCCACCTGTCCGGTACTGCCGCAAAACGCCCCACCCACCTGGGCCCGTCAGCTCGAGATCGCGGGTTGGCTCCGAGTCTGCTAGGCTGCTTGCCAGTTCGCGCTGCATGACCGTTTCCCAGCCCGAGGCCAACGCTCCTTCGTCCCCACTTCACGACGCGTCCGAAGTGACCGCCGATGTCGATGTCGCGGACCCCAAGTTGCTGCTGGAGTTGACCGGTCCCTCGGCGGCGATGCTCGCCCGGCTGGAGCGTGCATGCGCGCCGCTCTCGGCCGGCTTGCGCGGCAACACCATCCGGCTGCGCGGCTCGCGCGAGAGTGTCTCGCTGGCAGAGCGGGTGCTGACCGAGATGATGGACGTGATCGAGTCCGGTGGCTCGCTGCGAGAGGCGGACATCGCGCCCGCGGTTCGGCTCCTGGCCGAGCACCCCGAGATCAAGCTGCGCGACATCTACAAGGACGTGGCGATCACCGCTGCGAGCGGCAAGCCGGTCAGCGCGCGCGGGTTGGCGCAAAAGTTCTATCTGCAGGCCATCCGCGAGAGCGACATCGTGTTCGGGATTGGCCCGGCTGGTACCGGCAAGACCTACCTGGCGATGGCGATGGCCATCCAGGCGCTGCAGGCGCAGCGGGTCAAACGCATCGTGCTCACGCGGCCTGCGGTCGAGGCCGGCGAGAAGCTGGGCTTTCTGCCGGGCGACTTGACCGAGAAGGTCGATCCGTACCTGCGCCCGCTCTACGACGCCTTACACGACATGTTGCCGTCGGTGCGTGCCAACGCCTTGATGCAGCGCGGCGTGATCGAGGTCGCGCCGCTGGCGTTCATGCGCGGTCGAACGCTGGAAGACAGCTTCGTGATCCTGGATGAAGCCCAGAACACCAGCATCACGCAGATGAAGATGTTTTTGACGCGTATCGGGCCGCGCTCGAAGGTCGTGATCACGGGCGACGTGACGCAGGTCGACCTGCCTCACGGCGTGACGTCGGGCCTCGAAGACGCGGTGCGCTTGCTAGCGAACATCCCCGGCATCGCGTGCTGTCAATTTGCTGCCGAGGACGTGGTGCGCCACCCGCTCGTGGCCGAGATCGTGCGGGCATATGAAGCCCGCGACTCGCGCGGGCGCGCTCGGGAGCGAGGGGATGGCGCTTGATGATCTCCTCGCGCAGTTGGCGGTAGACGCCCGGTGGTCGGCGGCGGAGCTGCTGCACACGCCCGAAGGAGCGGTGTTGCAGCGGTCAGCGGCGCGCGTGTTGATCGTCAGCGGCGAGCGCGTGTTGGCCGAGCCCGAGCTGGTCGAGCGCGCGGTGCGCGGAGACTACGGGTTATTGATCGTGGGAGCGGCGCCGCCGCGCGCCAAGGACGTGTTGCGGCCGGGCTCGACCGTGGCCGTGCTGGATGACGGCGCCGACGACGATCAGGCGTTCCTGGCGATCGACGGCTTGCTCGAGCGCGTCGAGCTGAAGCAAAGCGCGGCGACGCGCGTGCGCGAGCTGTCGCGGTCGCGCTACGAGCTCGACGAATTCGTGACCATCGCGCGGGCGATCGCGCGCGAACGCAACATCGATGCGCTGCTGGCGTTGATCCTGGAGAAGAGCCGCTACCTGACCGGGGCGGACGCCGGCAGCATCTACGTGATCGAGCCCGAAGCGGATGCCAAGGCGGGACGCCGCCTGCGCTTCAAGCTCTCGCAGAACGACTCGCTGCGCTTCGAGGCTCGCGAGCACACGGTCCCGATCTCGGCGCAATCGATCGCGGGTGCGGCCGCGCTCGGGCGCCAGCCGATCAACGTCGCGGACGTCTACGCGCTGGACGCTCAAAAGCCTTACACGTTCGACCCCAGCTTCGACAAGCGCGTCGGGTATCGGACGAAGTCGATGCTGGCGATGCCGATGATCTCGGCCGAGGACGAGGTCATCGGCGTGATCCAGCTGATCAACCGCAAGCTGAATGCTGAGGCGCGCCTGCGCGAGCCGGAAGACTTCGAGCGAGAGGTCGGCGCGTTCGACGAGCGTGCCGAAGAGCTCCTGGCAGCGTTGGCCGCGCAGGCCGGCATCGCGCTCGAGAATGCGCTGCTGTACGGCGAGATCCAGCGGATCTTCGACGGCTTCGTGCACGCCAGCGTGCGCGCGATCGAGCAGCGCGACCCCACGACCAGCGGCCACTCGGTGCGGGTGGCGGCGCTGGCTTGTTCACTGGCAGAACAGCTGGATGCGGCGCGCGACGGCGTGCACGCGGGCACCAAGTTCACGCGCGAGCAACTGCGCGAGCTGCACTACGCCTCGCTGCTGCACGACTTCGGCAAGATCGGCGTGCGCGAGCAAGTGCTGGTGAAGGCCAAGAAGCTCTACCCGCACGAGCTGCAGTCGGTGCGCGATCGCGTGTCCTACGCGCTCAAGTGCGTCGAGGCCGACGTGCTCAGCCGCAAGATCGCGTTGATACAAGCCGGCGCCGGAGCGGCCGACCTGGTCGAGCTCGACCTCGACCTCCAGACGCGCAAGGCTGCCTTGCAGGCCGCACTCCAGACCATCAGCCAGGCCAATGAACCCACGGTATTGGCCGAAGGCGACTTCACCCGCATCGCCGAGATCTTCGCGATGACGTTCAAGGATGGGCGCGGGGAACCGTTTCGGCTGCTCCAAGAACCCGAAGCGCGAGCGCTGCAAACCCTGCGCGGCTCGCTGGCGGCGAGCGAATACGACGAGATCCGCGCGCACGTCACCCATACCTACAACTTCCTGTCGCAAATCCCCTGGGGCAAGACCATGTCCCAGATCCCCGCGATCGCAGGCGCCCACCACGAACGCGTCAATGGCACCGGCTACCCCCAGGGCCTCAAGGGCGACGCGATCCCGCTGCAAGCGAAGATCATGAGCGTCGCAGACATCTACGACGCGCTGACTGCCGCCGACCGCCCGTACAAGCGAGCGCTGCCGTTGGAGCGCGCGCTCGATATCCTGCAGCTGGAAGTCAAAGACGGACACCTGGACGCCGAGCTGGTGAAGGTGTTCCGCGAAGCGGAGATCTACCGCTTCGCGGATCGCAAGCTGGCGTACTAGTTGTTAGAACTGCTGCAGCGGGGACGGCAGTCCGCAGCGGTCATGCCTTCGAGTGCGACCTCCGACGTCGGGAAGCGCGGCGTCGCGCAAAGGGCGCATGATCACTGAGGAATTTTCCTTGTCACAAGCAGGCCAGGATGGCCGTTGGTTTCGATGAGGAGAAAAACCATGATCCATCCAGTCCCGCTGATGCCCGTCCCTGTCGAATCCAAGCTCGTCACGCCCTCGGCCACGTTGCCGCTGCAAAGCACGGCGTTGCGCGTCCAGGCGGCCGGCGGAATCGCCCGCGTCGTGCTCGAGCAGCGCTTCGAGAATCAGCATCCCGACCCACTCGCGGTCACGTACACGTTCGCGCTCCCGGCCGAGGCGGCGGTGAGCGGTTTCGCGTTCGCGATCGGCGAGCGCCGGATCGAAGGCCAGGTCGAGAAGCGCAGCGCGGCGCGCGAGCAGTTCGAGCAAGCGATCGCCGAGGGCAAGACGGCCGCGCTCTTCGAGCAGGAGCGCTCGAGCCTGTTCAGGCAGGAGCTCGGCAACGTTCCGCCCGGCGCGGAGGTACGCTGCGAGATCGTGATCGATCAGCGCCTTCGCTGGATCGATGAGGGCGCGTGGGAGTGGCGCTTCCCGCTCGCGGCGGCGCCGCGGTATCTGGGCGGCGCGGACCGCGTCGCGGACCGCGAGCAGATCGCCTTCGAGGTCGCGGCAACGCTCGCCCCTCGAGCGTCGCTGCAGATGGCGGTGGCGGACGTGCTCGCAGCTGGCGCCACACCCGAGTCGCCGTCGCATCGCATTCGACCAGGCGACGCTGGCCGCATCGAGCTCGACGACGGCAACCAGACGGCGCTCGATCGCGACCTGGTCGTGCGTTGGCGCGTCGCCGGCCTGGCTCCGAGCGTGCACGCGCGCGCCGAACGCAGCGAACAGCGTGCCGACGCGCACGCGCTGCTCACGATCGTTCCGCCGCTCGCCGCCGCCCACGCGCAGTCCGTCGCGCGCGACCTGATCGTGCTGCTCGACACCTCGGGATCGATGCAAGGCGAGCCGCTCGATCAAGCACGCCGCGTCGCGATGGCACTGGTCGATGGGCTCGGCGATCGAGACAGGGTCGAGCTGATCGAGTTCTCGGGCGCGCCGCGCCGTTTCCGCAAGACCGCACTGCTCGGGACCAGCGCCAACAAACGCGCCGCGCTCGAATGGCTCGCCAAGCTGCGCGCCTCGGGCGGTACCGAGATGCGCGACGGCGTGCTCGAGGCGCTCGCCCCGCTGCGCACTGAAGCCCAGCGCCAGGTCGTGCTCATCACCGACGGCCTCATCGGGTTCGAACAGGAGATCGTGCAAACCGTCCTCGAGAAGCTTCCACGGGGCTCGCGCGTGCACACGGTCGGTGTCGGGTCGTCGGTCAACCGGTCGCTCACCGGGCCCACCGCACGTGCCGGCCGCGGCGTCGAAGTCGTGATCGGCCTCGGCGAAGATCCCGAGCGCGCCGCCGCTCGCATCCGAGCCCGCACCGAGCAACCGATCGTCGTCGACGTCGAGCTCAGCGGCGATGCGCTGCAAGAAGCCGCGCCCGCGTGCATCCCCGATCTCTACGCCGGCGCACCCGTGCTCGTCTCTGCGCGCGTGCGTCCCGAAGGGGGCGAGCTCGTGGTCAGCGGCCGCACGCCTATCGGCAGCTGGGAGCAGCGCGTGTACGTCGAACCCAAGTCCGGCAGTGGCCTGCTAGCATCGCTCTTCGGCCGTGAAGCCGTCGAGGACGCCGAGATGCGCCTGGCCGCGGGCGCCGATCACGAGGAGATCGACAGGCTCGTCGAGAAACTCGGCCTGCAGTATCGCATCTCGACCCGCCTCACCTCGTGGATCGCGTTCGACACGACTCCGAGCGTCGATCCACGCGCGCCCACTCGCCGCGAAACCGTGCCCCAGATGCTCCCTCACGGCACCTCGATCGAGGGCCTGGGCTTGCGCCCAGCGATGCACCTGGCTTTGACAGCCCGCATGGCGCCACTCGCGATGGCTGCGCCCATGGCGAGCGCAGCTCCAGCTCCGCGCGGGCCGAGTGCGCGCCTGAGCGCACATCGACCACCGCAAGCGGAGAAACTGGGCCTGCTCAACCGCGCGCTCGACCGCGTGTTCGGGACAGCTCCCGTTTCCGACAAACCGGCCGAGGTCGCGCGCGGACGCATCGGCAAGCGCGACGGCAAGGTTGTCACGATCCATCTCGAAGTGCTCACCGAGCTCGACTGGAACGAATCGGCGCTCGCCGCGGCCACCGCGCTGATCGAGCTCGACGATGGCACCACGATCGAGGCCAAGGTCGTCGTCGCACGGTCCACCCGAGGCGGCCGATTGTTGCCTGGCCAGCACGCCAAGCTCGTGCTCGAGCTCGCGCGCGAGCTCCGAGGTCCCGCACGAATCATTCGCTTCGACCCCGACTTCGGGCTCTATATTCCACTCGCGTGACCGAGCCCGAAACCCAGCTCTTGCCACTCATTGCCGCGGGCGATCCGGATGCTTTCGGGCGCTGGATCGCCCGCGCCGAGCGGCCGTTGCGTGCGAGCTTGCGTTCGTTCGCGGCGCGCGTGGATACGGAAGCAGTGGTGCAAGAGACGTTGCTGAGGACCTGGCAAGTCGCGCCGCGGCTCGTGCCGGACGGTAAACCGAATCCGCTGCTCCGCGTGTCACTGCGCATCGCACGCAACCTCGCGATCGACGCCGTGCGGCGTGCGCGAGCGATCGCGGTAGGTGATGACGCGATCGACGAGTCGCTGGCGTTTGCGACGTTCCACGAGGTCGACCCGATGCTGCGCGATGCGATTCAACACTGCCGAGAGAAGCTGCCGGCCAAGCCGGCTCGCGCGCTCGACGCCCGTGTTCAGTCGGCCGGCGCCGAGCCGGATGCGGTGCTAGCGCAGCGACTCGGGATGAAGCTGAACACGTTTTTGCAGAACTTCACGCGTGCGCGGCGCTTGCTTGCGGACTGCCTGCGCTCGCGCGGAGTAGACATCGCGGGTGCGCCATGACGCAAGAGGAGAGAGAGGCACTCATCGAGGCGGTGACGAGCGCGTTTCGCCCGCGAGATCCGATCACGGGTGAGGTGCGCGGCAGCGATGCGTGGCAGGACCTCGACGAGGTCGGGCGGGTGGAGGCTTTCGAGAGGGGGCTGGTGGTGCGGGAGATGGAAGCGGGGATGGACGCGGAGGAGTTGTCGACGACTGCGAGGGCGGTGTTGGCGCGGATTCTTCGTCGAGGATAGTAAGTGTCTGACGTGCTGGTAGAATCAAAGGCATGATCCTCGACGAAGCTGCTGTCCAGCGCTTGGCGCGCGCGCTGCTCTCGGATCTCGCGCGGTACAATCGCCCCAAGCTCGCCGGCGGAGCGGATGCGCAGAGCATGCTCGCCGCGGAGCTCGACGAGGCGCGCGCGCTGTTCCGCGAGCGCGTGGCACCGGAGCTTCACTCGATCTTCGAGCGCGAGCTGAGCGAGTTCGACTTCACGCGTCCCGGCGCCCCGCCGTGGACACCGAACACTCGAGCGGTTGCGGTCGTCGTGGCTCTCGTGGTGCTGGCGATCGGCTATCTGATGTCTGTTCGCTGACTGGTTGGCATCGTGGGTGCTAGCGCCGTCACGCGCGGAATCTGTCGTTCGAAACCCGCAGGTACGTTGCCGCGTTGTGACAATGGTCGCGTAGTGGAGCGGGTCGTGGATCGCTTCGTCACACTCCTTGCAACATGCTGGCTAACGATCCCTCTGTCGGGGGCTTGCGGAAGCTCAAGCCCCGAACGCGACGGCAGGTGAACATGTTCGACTGATGAGGTAGTGAGCCTGGTCCGACGTGAGATAGGCGCCCGTGCCCAGGATGTCGGAGACATCGAGGCGAGCCACAGGTTTGGCAATGCCGGAACAGCGCTCTTTGCTGCGCTCGTGGCGGGCGCAGGTATCCTGGTGGCTCGTCGTGTGCACGCTCGCACTTCCTGAGAAGTGAAGCTTCGCGGGGTGTAACCATCCCGGCCCGCGGTCGCGCAGTCACTCCGCTCTCAGTGCCTCTGCGGCGCCCCTGAACAGGCCCGAGACTCGGCGGACCTTGTCGGTCTCGACCGAGCTCTCGCCCGTCTGAAGTTGCTTCTCGACTGCGAGCGTCAACTTGCGGGCATGAACCTGCGCGGCTGTATATCGAGACGGTTCATCGTAGGCCAACGCGAGTCCAACAATCAGATCGTCACGCACCCCATGGATGAGGCTGTTACCCTGGAGAACGCTGCGAATCTCGGCCAGCAGCTCCGCCAGGCCGGCACAGCGGGCCGGCTCGGAGCGTTGGCTGTCCAGCTCGTCGGCGAGCTCAGCGAGCGAATCGGAGATGCGCTGGAGATCGCCTGCGAGACGCTGGCGCGACGTCCGGCGCATGCGTCTGATCACCTCGACAAGGCCGATGACAGCCGCAAATCCGATCGTGAGCGCAAGCCAATCGAGCATGTCGCGATACTAGCAGCTCGAGCGCCCGACCGTGCGCGCCCTGAATGACCAGTCCGAGTGAAGCGTGGACGCATCACTCGTCGTGCGCGCGCAGGAATTCGACGTGGAAGGATACTGCGCCGAGCGGCCGTACCTGGTGCGGGACCCCGGGCTTGACGATGCCCGGGTGCTCGCGTTCCAGCACGAAGCTGCGCCGCGGTTCCCCGAAGCTGTACTCGAGCTGACCCGCGCTCACGACGATGCGCCCCCACACGCCCGCCTTGGTCGTGTGGTCTTTCAACAGGCCGGCCGGGATCGTTTGCTCCGTGAACTCGTCGGTCTGTTTGTACACGCTGACGTTCGCAGGCAGCACGGGCATGTCGCAGAGTGGACAGTCGATCTCGGCGCCCACGCGCCGGGCGCGCTCCTCGTCGTCCAGCACCCAGGCTCGGTCTTGCCAGGGCGGTCGGTGGCGCATGTGCTGCGAGTGGCCGCACTGAAGCTCCGCGACCCAGTCCGCCTTGGTATCCTTGTGAAAGCCGGTGATCGCCGTCTTCATCGCGCCGGCAGCGTAGCGCAGTCCATTTGACTTTCCTCCACGCCGTGTAACTCTTCCCCGCGTCATGGTGTTTTTGTCCTCGGAAGCTTTGCGTCGCGCAGATGGGTCCTTGTCGGGCTCGTCGTCGCGGTCCAGCGGCATGTCGGAGGATCTGAGTTAGTTGCGGCAATAGTTGCCCTTCACCGAGGCCCCTCCGGCGCGAAATGCCAGAGGGGCTTTTTCGTGCCGTTTTGCGTGCGGGCCTCGCCGGATCCCTGGGTGACGTGGTGTCACCCGGTTTTGTTGGGAAGAAAGCGAGCACAGTCATGTTTGGGAAGGTCCACGTCAATGTCGGTACGATCGGTCACGTCGATCACGGCAAGACCACGTTGACCGCCGCGTTGTCGTTGGTGTCGGCGGATGCGTTCGGCGGTAGCGCGCTGGACTACGCGCAGATCGACGCGGCGCCCGAGGAGCAGAAGCGCGGGATCACGATCAACACTTCGCACGTCGAGTACCAGACGGCGACGCGGCACTACGCGCACGTCGACTGTCCGGGTCACGCCGACTTCGTGAAGAACATGATCGTCGGCGCATCGCAGATGGATGGCGCGATCCTGTTGGTCGACGGTTCGCAGGGTGCGGAGGCACAGACTCGCGAGCACGTGCTGTTGGCGCGCCAGATCGGTGTGGAGAACATGGTGGTGTTCATCAACAAGGCGGATATCGCCGATCCCGAGCTGCTGGATCTCGTGGAGCTGGAGGTGCGCGAGCTCGTCGCGCGCTTCGGCTTTCCGCGCGTCTCGGTGGTGCGCGGCTCGGCGCTGCGTGCTCTCGAGGCGGCTCGCGCCGGTAACATGGCCGCGCGCGAGGTTCGTTGCATCTTCGAGCTGCTGCGAGCGCTGGACGAGACCATGCCCGAGCCTCAGCGCAATCTCTCGGCTCCGTTCATGATGCCGATCGAGAGCGTCTGCACCATCTCCGGCCGCGGCACGGTCGTGACGGGCCGCGTCGCGCGCGGGAGCCTCGATCCGCAGGGGCAGGTAGAGATCGTGGGCGGCGCCGAAGCCGTACGCGGTCCGGTGGTGGTCACGGGCATTCAGGAGTTTCGCAAGGACGTGCCGAGCGCAGTCGCGGGCCACAACGTGGGCCTGTTGCTGCGCGGAGTGGGTCGCGGCGAAGTGCTTCGCGGTCACGTGATCATCGCCCCGGGTTCGGTGTCCGCGCACCAGGCTGGTTCCGCGGATGTCGTGTTCCTGCGCGCCGATGAGGGCGGTCGCACCAAGCCGTGTCGCGACGGCTACATGCCTCAGTTCTTCTTCGGCGCGACGGACGTGCCGGGCAAGCTGCGCTTCGACGCCGCGGAGATCCTGCCCGGCGAGCGCGCCCGCGTCGGGTTCGAGCTCGGTCGTCCCGTGGCGATCGAGTCGGGCATGCGCTTCGCGATGCGCGAAGGCGGCCGTACGGTGGGTGCCGGGCTCGTGATCGAGGTGAAGTGACACACCGAGGGTGGAGACGGCGGGCGTCAGCTCGCCCTCTCCCCTCAATCCGACTGCGCCGCTATGAGCTGCAGCTGTTCGATCAGGAACGCGGTGCCGGCGTCCAGGTGGCTGCGGCGCGCGATCATCACCGAGATCGGTTCCAGGCTGAACGGCAGGCCGTGGATGCGCAGGTTGAAGGCGCGCGCGTGACGCTGGGCCAGGCGCGCGGGCGCGATCGCGACGGTCTGCGTTTGCGAGACGACCGCGAAGGCGATCAGGAAGCGTGGGACCGCGGCGATGGTGCGGCGCGGTCGCCAGGCTCGATCGCCGTGCGCGAAGTCGGGCGCCCGGAAGTCCGCGGACACGGAGACCTGGACCTGATCGAGCTGCGCGTAGCGGGCCGGAGTGAGCCGCTTGCGCAGCAGCGGGTGGTCACGCCGCGCGACCAGGCAGTAGCGGTCTTCGTACAGCGCCTGCATCACCAGGCGCTCGTCGCGCTGGGCGAAGCGGCCGAGCGCGAGGTCCAGCTCGTCGCGCAGCAGTGCTTGCTGCGCGTCGTGGCCGAGGCGTTGGCTGAACGCAACTCGCGCCTGCGGTGCCTCCCGGGCCAGGCGCGCCACGAGCAGCGGCGCGAGCAGCGTCGTGACGTGATCGGGGGCCGCGATGCGGAAGCCGCGCGTGGTGGTGGACGCGGAGAACTGGTTGGGCAGGCCCATGGCCGCCTGCATGGCGTCGAGCAGCGCGTCGATGCGTGGAGCCAGCTCGAGCGCGTGACGGGTGGGTTCGAGCCCGTAGGGTTTGCGCACGAACAGCGGATCCTCGAACAGCTCGCGCAGGCGGCCGAGCGCATGGCTGACGGCCGACTGGCTGAGGCCGAGCCGCCGCGCGGCGAGCGTGGCACGGCGCTGGCGCAACAGCTCGCGCAACACCAGCAGCAGCGAACCGTCGAGCTTCTTGATTTTCTCGGCGTCGATATCGGTCATTGCAAGAATTCAGTATGGCAGATATCCGAGTTTCGAAACATTCACTACGGGGCTCGCAGCGGGAGGGCTAGCTTGCCCGGCATGCGCGCGGTGCTGCTCAAGGACTACGGCTCGAGTGAACAACTGGTACTGGCGGACGTGCCGCCCCCGACCGAGCCGCGGCCCGACGAGGTGCTGGTCAAGGTGGCCTACGGCGGGCTGCGCTGGGGCGACATCATGCAGCGCAACGGCTTTCCGAGCCGCGCCCGGCCGACGCCGTTCATCGCAGGTCAAGAGGCCGCGGGGGTGATCGAGCGCGTGGGTTGCGGCGTGACCGCGTTCAAGCCCGGCCAGCGCGTGGTCGCGTTGCCACAGCAGGGCGCCTGGGCCGAATACGTGATCGTGCCCGCGGCGCGGCTACACGCCCTGCCCGATCGGGTCTCGCTCGCGCAGGCGCTGGCCTATCCGGTGAACCTCCTGACCGCGTACTACGCCGTGCTCGAGTGGGCCAAGATCAAGCCGGGTGAGCGCGTGCTGCTGCACGCAGCTGCCGGCGGCGTGGGCCTGTTGGCGTTGCAGATCATGAAGCGGCGCCTCTCCGACGTGAGCGTGGTCGCGCTCGTGGGCAGCGAGCGCAAGCGCGAGTACGCGCTCTCGCACGGCGCCGACCACGTGATCGACTACAAGCAGAGCAACTACGTGCAGGAGATCAACCGCCTATTCGGGGCCAAGGCGACCGGCTTTGCCACCGGCGGCGAGCGCGGGGGTGGGGTGGACGTGTCGTTGAACGGCGTGTCCGGACCGACGCTCGACACCGACCCGCAGGTGATCCGCAAGCGTGGGCGCTGGGTCATCTACGGCTGGGCCGGCGGCCGAGGTCGGCTCGACACCTCGGCTTTCGGCTACGACGGCATCACCATCATGCCGTTTTCGAGCATCGCCTGGATCGGCACACCCGAGCACCGCGCGGGACAGCGCTTCGTCGCCGAGTGGTTGGAGCGCGAGCCGCTGCTCGAGCCGTCGGTCTACCCGCTGGCAGATGCCTCACGGGCGACGAGTGCGCTGGAACGCGGCGAAACCATGGGCAAGGTCGTATTGGAGCTGTGAGGGACCATGCAACTGATCGATCTGACACGCACGCTGGATTCGAACGACTACGAGCGCCTGCCGGAACGGGTCAAGAAGTCCTCGAGCGTGCTCGTGCCGCGCGTGGAGTACTACGCACCCGCGGGCCGCGGCGCCGAGGTGATGTGCGAGATGTTCGGCTGCGAGCGCGAGCACTTGCCGGCTGCGGAGGGGTGGGGCGAGGAGCGCGTCTCGATCAACTCGCACATCGGCACGCACGTCGATGCCCCGTTGCACTACGGCTCGACGTGCGAGGGTGCGCCGGCGCGCACGATCGAGGCCATCGATCTCTCGGAGCTGTACTGCGACGGCCTGGTGCTGGATCTGCGCGGCCGCGCCGAGCCGAATGCGGGCATCAGCGTGGACGCGATGCGTGCGGCTCTCGCAGCCAATGGCGGCAAGATCACGTCGGGCAGCGCGGTGTTGCTGCGCACGGGCCAGGAACAATACGACCTCGCCGATCAGCGCTGGTACGAGTACCCGGGCATGACGCGCGAAGGCACGCTCTGGCTGGCCGAGCAGGGCGCGAAGGTACTCGGCACGGACGCGCTGGGCTGGGACCGACCGTTCGCCGTCATGCGGCGAGCGTTTCGCGAGACCCGTGACCCCGCGCAGATCTGGGACGGCCACTTCGCCGGCCGCGATCGCGAGGTCTTCATCGTGCAGCAGCTGACCAATCTGAAGAGCCTCCCGCCGCACGGCTTCAAGGTGGGCTTCTTTCCGATCAAGCTCGCGCGCTGCAGCGCCGCACCCGCGCGGGTGGTGGCGTTCGTGTCGAATTGACTCACAGCCACAGCGCCCAGCTCGGCGAGCTGCGGAACGCCGCCGTACGCAGCGACGTGCTGCCGAGCAGCTCGAGGCTGGCCGGGGGTTTCCACGCGACGTGCAATAGTTGCTCGCGCTTGCTGTCCACGATGAAGAAGCGGTCCTTCGCCGCAGGATCGGGGAGCAGATCCTGCAGGTCGCTCTTGAAGCGTTCCGAGAGCTCTTTCACCGCCACGAATTGTTTGCCGTCGAAGCGCACGATCGAGACGACGCGCTCGTCCTGCGTATCGAACACGAACGCGTGCTCGCCGCTGAACTGCAGGATCAGACAGGTGCGCGCGTCCAGCGGAAACGCGCGCGCCGCGCCGGCGCTGCGGGCCAGACGGACTTCGGGCCCGAGGTTGTCGGCGTAGACGCGCTGGATACTCGAATATCCCCCGCGATAGTCGCCCGCATTGAGCACGAAGGTGGCCTCCGAGCCCGGGTGCATGTACAGGCCGGCCGCGTTGCCGTTGGCCGGCCGCAGATCGGTCCGCAGCTCCCCCAGTGGATCGCGATCGAGCGCGAACCCGAGCACGTGCGGATCCGCATGGGTCTCCCTGGGACAGACGCGCGCCAGGCAATGGATGCCGCTGGCCGCGACGAGCAGCTGATGGCCGCGGACCAGGAGCTCGGAGAGTCCGAGCGGTCGCGGATCGGGCAGGACGTGCTCGCCAAGGTACGAGAGGCCCTCCGCTCGCCACCGATAGACTTCGATGCGATTGGCGGCAAAGTAGTCGACGAACACCCGATCGCCCCGGATCACCGCGCGGTACGGCACGAGGCCCGCATGGAGCGGCGTCGAGTGCAGGGCAGGGCGTGCGTCGCGCAGCCGATCGAGCGGGATGGTGTGGATGCGCTTGCCTTCGGTGTCCAGCGTGAGCAGCTGGCCGTCGATCACGCCGATGCGCACGTTCCAACGTCCGAGCGAGAGCGCCGGTAGCGTCTTCACTTGCACCCGCGGAGTGCCGGGCTGCGTGACGAGGCTCGCATCGCCCGAGACTGCGTTGTAGACGAACAGCGTCGCGCCGTGAGCGTTCGCGCCGCTCGTGAGCGCGAGCAGTACGGGCCAGAGGCCGAGCAGGACTCGGCGTGCGTTCACTGCGGCGTATCTCCCGGATCGAGCGCGGAGAAGTTCAAGTAGTCACACGAGTGCACCAACACCGGCTCCGAGCCGACGAAGTAGGTCGCCGACTGTTCGACCAACAGGTTGAAGACCTCGACTCCCGCGCTGGCGTTCGAGTCGAGCGCGATCGCCTCGAGCGCCTCGACGTCCACAGCTGCACCCTGCGCCGAACGCAGCGCGTCATCGGGCGTGAGCTGCGCCGCGCGTACCCAGCCCGACTCCTGAACCCACAGTTGATGCTCGGGGCTCATGGTGATCGTGCCGCCCGTCGACAGCGTCACGCGCACCAACCCGCTCGCGACTCGGCGCTCGCGCTCCATCACCCTGCGGTAGGCACTTTGGCCCGTGAGCTCGTCGTAGCTGCGCACGCGGTCGCCGGCGCGGATGCTCTCGATCGGGCGCAGGCCGTCCGCGGTATCCACGAGTGTACCCGCCACGAAGCAAGTCGCAGCGCACGTGCCGCCAGTGCAGCTGCCCGAGCTGCACGCCACCGGCGCGGCCGGCGCGCAGCCGCCGCCACCGTCGCAGAAGCGCGCAGGTTGCACACTGCTCGTGTCCGCGCAGCCAGCAGCTGCACACTCGGTGCCGCCACCGGGATAGCTGCACGCGGTCCGGCTGCCGGCACCGCACGCGCCCGCGCAGGCTCCCGATCCCCCGCAAGCGGCGCGTGAGCCGTGCGGTGCACCCGAGCCGACCGCCGTGCAGGTGCCCGCGGAGCCGGCGACATCGCAGGCCTCGCACTGGCCGCTGCAGGCGCCGTCGCAGCAGTAGCCGTCGACGCAGCGTGCGTTCTGACACTGCGAGTTCGCCGTACACGCCGTCCCGTTGGGGCGCGCGGCGGTGCAGCTCCCGCTGACACAGTAAGGTGCGGCGCTCACGCAGTTGCCGGCGCTCGTGCACGACGTCAGGCAGGCGGTCCCGCCGCTGTTGCAGGTCAAGCTGCCGGAGCAGGCGCTGGTGCTCGCGCTCGGACAGCTGCCCGCGCCGTTGCATGAGGCCGCCGCCGTCAGCGACGAGCCCTGACAGCTCTGGGTCCGGCACGCGACGGTGCTGCCCGGGAACGTGCAAGCCGAGCGCGACGCGGCCCCGCACGCGCCGCCGCACGGCGCGGTGCCTCCGCAAGCCCCGCGTCCGCCGCGCGGCTGGCCACTCGTGACTGGCGAGCAGGTGCCGGGCGCCGCGGGTAGATCGCAGGCCTCGCACTTCCCGCTGCACTCGCCGTTGCAGCAATAGCCGTCCACACAGTGCCCGCTGGTGCAGTCGCCGTCCTGCGAGCAGGTGTTGCCGTTGGGCTTCGCCCCGCACGAGCCGTCGACGCATGGATTGGGTGCAGCACATGGCTGCGAAGCATTGCAGCTCGAGTTGCAAGCGACGCCTGCTGCATCGCAGGTGTAGGGTGCGCAAGAGATCGCCGCTGGCGCCATGCACGCACCCTTGCCGTCGCACTTCGCAGCCGAGCTCACGCTGTTGGTGCCGGCGCTGCAGCTCGCGGCCTTGCAGACCACGTCGTTCCACAGCGCGCACGCGCCGTCGCCGTCGCACGTCCCGTTCTTGCCGCAGCTACTCTGTGCCTCGGTGTCACACGCAGGGTGTCCCGCCCGGGGCTTCTCGCCTGCAGCCAAGGCCGTGCACACGCCGATGTTGTCCTTCAGGTTGCAGGCGCTGCAGCTGTCACCGCATTGCGACTGGCAGCACACACCGTCCGCGCAATACGTCGAGAGACAATCGGCGCCTGCCTTGCACTCGTCGCCGAGGCCGCGATTGCCGCTCGGCTCCACGCTGCCGTTTCCGCTCTGAGCTTGCATGCCCCCTGCGCCGCTGCCGCCCGCTGCGGGTTGTGCGGCGCCACCAGCACCGCTGCCGCTCGGCGCAGGTTGCCCGGCCTCGCCCTCGCCAGCTTCGCCCTTGCCGCTCTCGCCGCCCGTA
>DATEOF010000130.1:0-13006 GCA_035274465.1 Polyangiales bacterium | reverse complement strand
GGGCGGTGCTGGCTCCGCGGGCGCTTCGGGTGGTGGTGCGGGCGCCTCGGGAGGCGGCGGCTCGGCTGGAGCCGCGTCCTGCGTTCGCGCGAGCTCGGGCCGCGCCAGGAGCGCGACCCCGATTGCGAACATCAGTGCCAACCGGACTGCGTGACTACGATAAGTGTCACCTGACATCCGACTCATAAGGAAGCGGATCCGCGTACAGCGCCCATCGCGATTTCTCCCGAAGCGCTCGCGCTCCTACAGCCGCGCTAGCCGTGCGAATCTTGCGTAGACGATCCGACATTGCAAGCGCTCGCACGCCCGATCACGTCGGTTGTTAGTCTCATCACGCCAGTCGAATGTATGAGCATCGGAATGCGAGTGATTACGATCGAATCCTGACAGGCCAACCGGCCCTACTGCTGCATCTGAGCGAGTTTTCTTGTCATGATTGGTCGAGGTTCGGACAAGATCTCTCAACCACACACCACGCGATCACCTTCCCAGGCGAACTCGGTGTGCAGACCGACGTCGCGACTGATCTTCGCCACGTACTCGAACACGGCCTGACCGCGCGTATCGCGGCCGAGCACCTCGGGGCGGCCGCTCGGCTGAATCCAACACGGCAAGTAGCCCGCGCTCACACGTCCGCGCGCGTCGATCCGGCAATCTGCGATCAATGCGTGCTTGGCCTCGGGGTGAAATGGGTACGTGGGATAGTTCGGATCGGGTGTGAAGCCGAATACCTGTCTGCGTTTGAGTGCCCAGGCGCGGCGTGCGGGATTGGCGTCGTCGAGGTTCAGCGCGCGCGTCACCGTCACGAAGTTGCCGAGGCCGTGAAAGATCGGACACGCACCGACCTGCTCGATGCCGCGCAAGATGTGCGCGTGATGGCTCACGACCAGGCTCGCGCCGGCTTCGGCCGCGGCGTGCGCGAGCGGCCGCTCATAGCCCGCGAGCGTCGCGGGCGTGTGCACGATGCCCTTGTGCAACGCCACTATCACGCAGCTCACGCGCGCCGCGAGCTGCGCCACCTCTTCCTGCAGCGCGCGCAACGAATGCGGGTCGGCGGACGCAACGAGCGACTCGGCCACGCCGGGGCCAGGGTTATCGCGACCGTCCGCGCCCATCACGCGCACGAACGCGCAACCGGGCTTCTGCTCGCCGGCCCACGACTCGCGCGGGCCGACGCAGTTGTAGCTGAGCACGCCCACGCTGATGCCATTGCGCTCGAGCAGCGCGGGCTTGCGCGCCTGTGCCAGATCGAGTCCAGCGCCACAGCTCTCGATGCCGGCGGCGGCGAGGCCGGCGATGGTGTCTTCGATGCCCTCGCGCCCGTAGTCGTAGATGTGGTTGCCGGCCAGCGTCGCGAGCTGAAAGCCCGCGCGGCTGAGCGCGGCGAGGTGGTCGGGATCGCTGGGGACCGCGGGCACGTCGAAGGACAGCTCACGCCCGCGCCGCGTGTGAGGCACCTCGATGTGACCGATCACCAGGTCGCGCGCGCGGAGCGTCTCTCGCACCTCGGCGAAGAAGAAGTCCGGATCGGGCTCACCGAGGATCAGATCGCCCACCAGCGCCAGCTTCACATCGGCGTGCATGCAGCGAAGTTGCAGGCCGGCTCGCATTCTCGCAAGCCCAGAGAGCGGAACTGCGCTCGTCTCTTGGAGGTTAGTCGTCCGGCGCGTACGGTAACCAGAGCACCGTTCAGCAACTCTTCCGCACGGTTCGAACCTCGCGCTATAGGTGCAGGTTCAAGTGTCACATTCTTCTGACCCGCAGCTGCCTCGACCTCTGGCGGATATCACCGTTCTCGACCTGACGGTCGCGCTGGCAGGTCCATTCGCGACCGCACTGCTGGCCGGGCTGGGCGCGCGCGTGATCAAGATCGAGGGTCCTCAAGCGCTCGATACCTCGCGCAACAACGCACCGTACCTGGGCGCCGGCGGAGTCACGCTGACGCGCAGCAGCCCTGACGACATCTCGGTCTCCGCGCTCAACCGCCTGCGCAACAAGCAAGCGATCAGCCTCAACCTGAAGCACCCGCGCGCGCGCGAGGTGCTCGCGGACCTGATCCGCAAGTCCGACGTGCTGGTCGAGAACTTCAGCCGCGGCACACTCGAGCGCCTGGGCTTCGGCTACGCGTTCGCGAACGAGCTCAACCCGCGCCTGGTCTACGCGTCGATCACCGGCTTCGGCCACGACTCACAGGGCCCGAGTAAGGCGATGGATGCGATCATCCAGGCGCTGAGCGGCGTGATGCAGGTGTCGGGCAGCCCGGAGGATCCGCCGACGCGCATCGGGCTGCCGATCGCAGATCTGATCACGCCGCTGTTCGGCATCGTGGGCGTGCTGTCGGCCTTGCACCTGGCCCAGCGCACGGGCACCGGCCAGCACGTCGACGTCTCGATGTTAGGCACGCTGACCTCGCTGATCGCCGGCGAGGGCTTCGACTTGATGCAAGCCATGGGCATCCCGCTCAGAACCGGCCCGACCGTCGCGCGACTCACGCCGTTCGGCGTGTTCCCCGCGCGCAGCGGCCAGCTCGCCATCTGCGCGCCCACCGATGCCTTTGCGTCGGGCTTGTTCCGCGCGATGGGCAAGGCCGATCTGGCGATCGATCCGCGCTTCGCCACGCGCGATGCACGCGTCGAGAACTCGGCCGCCCTGGATGCACTGATCAGCGACTGGACCCGCACGCAGAGCCAAGACGCGCTGATCGAGCAGCTACAAGCCCACGGCGTGCCCGCCGCACCCGTGCGCGGACCGAGCGACGCGGTGCGCGATCCGCGCGTACTCTCGCGCAAGGAGTGCGTGCCGCTCGAGCACCCGATCCACGGCGCGACGGCCGAGGTCTACGGCATGGGCGTACCGATCCACTTCTCCGGCGCGCGCGCCGAGTTCGACCGGCCGCCGCCGGCACCTGGCGAGCACAACCAGCAAGTCTACGGCGAGTGGCTCGGCTACTCCGCGAGCCGAATCGAAGAGCTGCGCGGCCTGGGCGTGATATGAACGCCGCCCGCCTGCTCACGCGCGCCTCGTTCGGGCTGGGAGCCGCTGGCCTCTTGGGCGCGATGCTGATCGACAGCAGCGCGGTGCTGGGCCGGCACGTGGGTGTGCCGGTGCTCGGCTCGATCGAGCTGGTCGAGGCGTGCGTGGTGCTGATGGCGTCGGCATCGCTGGTCGGGACGACGCTCGGCCATGGCCACGCGTCGGTACACCTGCTCAGCCAGCGGCTATCGCCGGCCGGCCGCTCGCAGCTGCAGCGCGTGTCGGACGTGCTGAGCGCGCTGTTCTTCGGCGTACTGGCGGTGGGCTCCTCGATCGTCGCGAGCGATCTATGGGACGGGGACGAACGTACGGAGCTGCTCGGCTTGCCGCTCTCGCCGCTGCGGGCGCTGTGGTGCGCGAGCGCGTTCGGCATCGCGGTCGCGTTCGTCGCCGCCGCTGTACGCGGCAGCAGGGCCGAAGAGCCACGATGAGCCCGGAGTCGATCGGCATCTGCGGCTTGCTCGGGCTGCTCGCCCTGCTCGGCGCCGGTGTGCCGATCGCGGTCGCGATGGGGCTGTCTGGAGCGATCGGGCTCGCGGTGTTGCTCAGCCCCGAGGCGGCGCTCGTGAAGTCCGGCGTGCTCGCCTTCCACTCGATCAGCAACTACGACCTCGGCGTGTTGCCGCTGTTCGTGCTGATGGCGCACGTCTGCTTCGCCGCAGGTGCGACCCAGAAGTTCTTCGAAGCCGCGGCCAAGTTCATCGGCCACCGCCCGGGCGGCCTTTTGCTGGCCTCGATCGCCGGTTGCGCGGGCTTCGGCGCCATCAGCGGCTCGAGCCTGGCCACGGCCGCGACCGTCGGCCTGGTGGCGCTGCCCGAGATGCGCAAGCACGAGTACGCGCCCTCGCTCGCGACCGGTGCGCTGGCCGCGGGTGGCACGCTGGGCGTGCTCATCCCACCGAGCGGCGCGCTGATCGTGTTCGGCATCATCGCCGAGCAGTCGATCGGCAAGCTGTTCTTGGCAGCGCTCATCCCCGGCATCACGCAGGCCTTGTTCTACATGGCGCTGATCTTCGGCATGTGCAGCTGGAAACCCGCGCTGGCACCGGCCAGCCCGCGCGCGACCTGGCGCGAGCGCCGAATCGCGCTGTTCGGCCTGCTGGACATCAGCCTGCTCAGCGGCGTGGTGCTAGGCGGCTTCGCGTTCGGCTGGTTCACGCCGACCGAGGCCGCATCGGTGGGCACAGTCGGAGCGTTCGCGCTGTGCGCGGCGCGCGGCAAGTTGAACCTGCGCACGTTGACCCAGGCGCTGTCGGACACGCTGCGCACGACCGGCATGATCTACGCGGTGATCATCGGCGCGCACATCTTCAGCGCGTTCATCAGCACGAGCCGCATCCCCGGACGCGTCTCGGAGTGGGTGGTGCAGCTGAACGCGGGGCCGACCGCGGCCATCGTCGCGATGGCGGTGGTGCTGCTGATCCTGGGTTCGTTTTTGGACGGCCTGGCGTTGATGTTGCTCGCCACCCCCGTGTTCCTGCCGATCGCCGTGCACCTCGGGCTCAGCCCGATCTGGTTCGGCATCTTCCTGGTGCGTGCGATGGAGATCGGCTTCGTGCACCCGCCCGTCGGCATGAACGTGTACGTGATCCACGGCCTCGCGCCGGAGATCCCGCTGACCACGATCTTCCGCGGCATCCTGCCGTTTCTGGGCATGGACTTCCTGCACCTGGCGCTGCTGATCGCGCTGCCGCAGCTGACGCTGTGGCTGCCGACCTTCTTGGGGAATTGATGTTCGCCGAGCTTCGAGACCCCCTCCACGCCGCACGCGCGAGCCAGCAGCCGCTGGTCGTGTTCATGTCGAACAACGTACCGCTCGAGCTGATCCACGCAGCCGGTTGCTTCCCGCTGCAATGGCCGACCGCGCCGCTCGCCGCGACTCCGCTCGCCGATCGCTACATGGAGGCGCGCTTCGACCCGATGGTGCGCAACGCGTTCGAGCGGCTCTTGCGCGGCGAGCTGCGCGACGTACAGCTGCTGGTCTTGCCGCGCACGAACGACTCGCTGCAGCGTCTGTACTACTACGTGTGCGAGCTGCGGCGCAGCTTCGGCGAAACACTGCCGGAGCCCTTTCTCTACGACCTGCTGCACACGCCGTTCGACACCAGCGCCGCCCACAACCTGGCCAGCACGCGCGCGCTCCTGCGCCGGCTCGAGCAGCTGTCGGGCACGTCGATCGACGACGCACGACTCGCCGCATCGATCGCACTCTACGATCGCATCCGCAGCAAGCTCGCGCGCCTGAACGCGCGCCGGCATGCCCAGCCCGCAGCGCTCTCTGGGGCCCTGGCATTCGAGCTCTACACCGCTTCGCAGCAACTCTCACCCGAGACGCTGGAGCCGATCCTGGACCGCTTGCTCGACTCGCCGCCATCCGCGGCAGGCGGCAAGCGCGTGCTCCTGGTGGGCAGCGCGCACGACACGCCCGCGCTCTACCACGGCATCGCGAACGCCGGCGGACAGGTGGTGGCGGACTTCCACTGGCGCGGAGATCTGCTCTGGGGACCTCCGATCGGCGGCACCACCCTCGCTGCGCTGAGTGAGCACTACCACCGTCACAGCCTGAGCTGCCGCACCTACCCCGTGCCGATCGAGCCGCTACTCGAGCTGGCTCGCACGAGCGGCGCCGAGGCTGCGATCTTCTTCTACTACGAGGAGGAAGAGGCGCTGACCTGGGACTTTGGCGAACAGCGGGATGCGCTGCGTACGCTCGGCATCGAGTCGCTCGCGCTCGAGCGCCAGCCCTACCCGCCCGGCGGCGCACTCGAGCCGACGATCCGCAGCTTCCTGGAGGACGCCTGATGTCCGAGCGCAGCCGCAAAGATCTCGAGAGCACGGGCGCCGCAACCCGCTACCAGCGGGAGTTCATCCAGACGTTGCAACGTCGCGTGGTACAGGACCGCGAGCCGTTCGCGATCGCGCAGGCCGACACTGCGCACGAGATCTTCCACGCCATGGACATCCCGGTGGTGTCGAACCAGTGGTGGTCGGCGTACCTGTCCGCCAAGCGGCTGTCGGGGCGCTACTTCGACGTCCTCCAGCAGCACGGCTTCCCGGGCAACAGCTGCCGCTACTGCGCGCTCGGCCTCGGTTGCACGCTCGATCGAGATCCCGCGAGCGCGCCGTGGGGCGGGCTGCCGCGCCCGACCGTGATCACCGCGCGGCTCACCTGCGACTGCATCCAGCGCGTCTTCGCGCACTGGGCCGAGGCGCTCGACACTCGCTTCTTCTCGTTCGAGGCACCGGGCTGGACGCACAAGGATCCGCGCTGGTTCGAGAAGAGCCGCGAGGGCTGGGAGCAGCTGTACGAGCCGCGGCGGATCGACCTGCACGTGGCCGAGATGAAGAACCTGATCGCCTACCTCGAGGCGCAGACCGGCCGGCGCTTCGACTACGAGAAGCTGCTGTCGCTGATGGAGCGCATCAACCAGCAGGAAGAGCTGATGTACGAGGCAGCGCTGGCGGTCGGCTCGGCGCGGCCGTGCCCGGTCAGCATCGCGGATCAGATCCCGAACGTGATGATTCCGCAGTGGCACCGCGGCTCGGACTGGGCGCTCTCACACGCGCGGCGTTTCCGCGACGAGGTCCTCGCGCGCGTCGAGCAGGGCGCCGCGGTGTGCGCCAGCGAACGCATGCGCCTGATGTGGATCGGCGCGGGGCTGTGGCACGACACCAGCTTCTACCACGCGCTCGAGGAGCGCCACGGCGCGGTGTTCGTGTGGTCGATGTACCTCGCGTTCAGCGGGCCGCAGTACGTGCGCTACGGCCTCGCCGATCCGCTGCGCGCGCTGGCCAGCCGCATCTGCTCGCTGAATGAAGTACTGCACCTGCCGCCCTGGATGAACGAGTGGATGGTGCACGAGGCGCGGCGCTCCGGCGTACATGCGGCAGTGATCCTGGTGCCGGGGAGCCAGCGGCTGTCGGTGAGTGGGACGCGCATCACCAAGCTGGCGCTGGAGGCGGCCGGCGTGCCCACGCTGGAGATCGACGCGGACATGGTCGACGCGCAGGGCTGGGATCACGCGCGCATGGTCGACTTCGTCTCGGAGTTTCTGCGTACGCGCGTGGAGCCGCAGCTGGGAGCGGCGCGATGAGGTGGGCATGGCTCGCCGCCTTCTGCGTGCTCGCATGCGCGCAACCTGCAGGTCCGAGTAGCTTGCGCTATGCGACGCCGTATCCACCGCAGCATCCGTTCAGCCGCGCGGACAAGGCCTGGATCGACCACGTCCAGACGGCGTCGGGTGGGCGTCTGCACATCGAGCCGTTTTGGTCCGGTAGCTTGCTGAGCTCGGATCAGAGCTTGATCGAGCTGCGGCACGGCGTGGCGGACGTCGGCGTGATCTCGCCGATCTACGCGCGGGGTGGAGCGCACGCGCTGCGCACGCAGTCGGGCTTCTATGCCGGTGCCGCGACCATCGAGGCCCAAGTTGCGATCTACAAGTGCCTGGCGCAGCGCTTTCCGGTGTTGAACGAGGAGCTGGCGGGGCTACACGTGCTGGCCGTGCAGGGCGGAAACCTGCCGGGGGTGATCACGCGCGAGAAGCCGGTGCGCGCGCTGCACGATCTGACCGGGCTGCGGTTGCGCGCGCCCTCGGAGTTGATGGAGGTGCTGCAGGCGCTCGGGGTGGATCCCGTGAACATGCCGATGGGCGACGTGTACTCCTCGCTGGCCAAGGGGGTCATCGACGGGGTGGTGGCGCCGCCCGATACGTTGCGAGCGCTGCACCTGGCCGAAGTCGGGCACTTCTACGCCCAGCTCGCGATCCCGCGCGGCGCGTACCCGGCGCGCGCGATCAGCAGCCAGGCGCTCGCGCGCTTGCCCAAGGAGTTGCAGGCGATCGTGCTGGCGAGCGGGACGGTGTGGGAGGCCGCGCTGTCAAAGGAGCTCGCCGCAGCGCTGCAAGGCGGCCGCCGATATGCGGTGGAACGCGGTATGCAGTTCACGGATCTGCCGGACGCGGAACAGCGTGCGTTCGCCGACGCATACAACGTCGCGGCCAAGGCGAACGCGCGACGCCTGGCGGTGCGCGGGATCGATGGCGAGGCGATGTTCGAGAGTGCGCAGGCGTTCGTGCGACAGCCGTGTCTTTGAGCTCTGGAAATCTGACCCGTTCCGATCGCATTGCGCCACATTGCTCGGTGGTCTCCCGGATCCTCGCGGGGCTGATTTGTACCGCCGCCGTGGGCTGCAGCGCCGGCGGGTCACGGGTTGAGGACAACAACAAGCGCCCGCCGGTAGCCGAGGCGGGGGCCGCCAGCGGTACCCGCGCGACGGCAGCCGGTGCGAGCACCGAGGCCGGCGCGGCAGCTCCGCGCAACGCGGGCAGCGCGCGCAGCGAGGCTGGGTCGCAAGGCGCAAGCGGCAACAGCGCGGGGGCCGGCGGTTCCGCGGGCACGAGCCTCGCGCGCAAAGGTGCGGTCGCAAAGACGGCGGTAGCGATCCGCTCTCTGCCCGCCACCGGCACGTTCACCCCCACCGAGTGCGGCTTCGCTACCTTCCAACTCGAGGTCAAGGACAACCCCGGCGCCACGATGACGAAGCGCTACGTGGTGTTCGTCGCGTGTAGTTGAACAGCGTCCAAACGACTCCATTCCCATGCCGTCCACCCGTACCCTTAAACCTGCCCGTGCCCTTGCCCTTTTCCGTGACCCCCGCCCTCGTCCAAGGGCAATAAATGGTGGACGCCCTTGCCCGTAAACTTGCCCTCGTCAGCCGCAACGAAAGCGGTGAGTGCGCTTACGCGGCGAGCCCCGCACGCGCGGGGCTTCTGCTGCGCGCGGACGGGTGCGGTAGGGACGCCTAGCCGCCGGCTTGGAGCCGTACGATTTCGATCAGATCATCGAGCTCGAGATTGTAGTCCATCAAGTGCAACCCCAAGGTCGCCTCGATCGCAGGAAAGTGGTACGGCGGCGGCGGTCGCATGTCGCCCGCGCCTTGCTCGAGTGAGATCTCCAGGTAGCTGAACCCGGGCGGGTTCTTGCACGTACCGCGCAGCGCGTCGCGGTAGATCACGAACGGCGTGGTGATCCCGGGCGGGAGCTTGTCGATGCCCTGCGGGTCGAACGTCTTGTTCACCCGGTTCATGCGCACGTAGCTCCCCATGTACCGCATGCCCGCGCGACCCGCGAGCGCGGCCGGCTCCGTGCAGCCGAGCATCGTGCCTTCCGCCGGAGCCTTGCCGAACGTCGACGTCGGCGCCGGTGGCGTCTCCATCGAATAACTCACGTAGCTCACGACGCAGCCCGTCTGCTTCGGTTGCGTGCACAGCGGGATGTTCTTGAACGTACCGCCCACTACCGCGCCCACCGGCACGGAGACACCGCCGCCGATCAGCAGCGCCGACAGCAGCTTCTCGCGCACCGCTGGCACCGGGTCCACGTCCTGCGCGAGCATCGCCGTCAGCATGCCCGTGCCCTGCGAGTGACCGAGCACGACCACCTTGCGGCCGTTGTTCAGGTGCTCCAGGTAGTACTTGAACGCGTTGCGCACGTCGCCCAGCCCGAGCTCGAAGCTACCGCCCGGCGTCGGCGCCCCGCCCGCCATCGGCACCACGCCGAGCTGCCGGTACAGCGGCGCGTACATGCGACACACGCGGTTGAACCGCGCGCCCTGCGACAGCAGCGGATCGAGCGTGATGTCGATGTTGGAGAAGTCGGTCATCGGCCCGGCGCTGGTCAGCTTCACCGTCGGGTACACGTAGAAGCAGTCAAACGTGGGGTTCGCCGCCTTCACGTGCTTGACCAGCTGTTGCGTCCCGTCGGGCTTCAACTCGGTCGCGTCGAGGTTGGCGTCGCACTGATCCGGGTCGTTGCCCGGGCGACACAGCCACATGCGCGGGTCGGCGTAGTCGAGCGGCTTGTCCGTGCCGACGTCAGCCAGCGCGCTGCGATCGATCCTGGTGATCGGCACGCTGGCCGAACCAGCCCCGCCGGGCACCGCGCCGCTGCCGGCAGCAGTCGACGCAGCCGGCGTTCCGAACGTCGTGCTCTCGCGACAGCCAGCGACGGCCGCCAACAGCAACATCATCAAAAGCAGGCTTCGCAAGGTGAACCTCCCAGACTTCATGAACCACCCGCCGCGCTCTCGGGAATGATCGGCAACGTGATCGAGGACGGATGCGCGGCGTCGCGGTGAATGCGCACGCTCGGCACCGGCGAGAGCTTGGGCGTGACCGCGTCCGCGAACGTCACCACCAGGCGGATGCGGTGCCCTTCCGGGAAGCGGATCGAGATCGGCAATAGATCAAAGCGCAGCTGGACCGGTTCGTCGGGCGTCAGTGGCTGCGCATCCCCTGCGCGCATCGGGTGCCACGGCAACCCGAGGTTGTTGTAAGGCGCCGAAGCTTCCTTGCGCAGCGAGGCCCGCAGCCTGCCCGCCATGTTGTACGACACGGCCTTGCCGTCCGGCCCGACGTCTTGCAGCGTCGCGATCACGTCGGTGTCCGCCGCGCTCGACGAGACCCACAGCTCCGCCACGGGGTGGCCGGTGATCCGCACCGCAGCCGTTAGCGGCGCGGTCTCGTAGACCAGCCCACCCGCGAGGTTCATCGCGGTGGCGGAGTAGTCGACCATCACCTGGTCCGACGCGGCGTCCGCGCCGGGCTTCGCGACGTCGAGCGTCTTGTCGCCGAGGAAGTACGGCGTGCGCTTCTCTTCGGGCAGAGGCCAGGCGCTCGAGCTGCGCCAGGTGTTCTCCGCGCTCTCGTTGTACGTGAAGTAGTAGACCTTCGGCTCGTCGTGGACGCCGTTGTAGATGCCCTTGAGCCAGTAATCGAAGAAGCGGCGCTCCTCGACCGCGATGTCGAAGCCCGTCTGCTTCTCCACCGTGAACCACGCGCAGTGCTCGGCCGGCCCGGCGATCAGCTTGGCAGGAGCCTCGACGTTGTTGAGCGTGAAGAAGCCGCCGTACTTCGTCGCGCCCTCGTTCCAGTTGAGCGCGACGTAGAAGGCGATGCCGGAGGCGTTGATCTGCTCCAGGTAGGTATGCGGGCTGGACTTCTCCCACCACTTCTCCGGAATGTTCACGGCGACGCTGTCGCGAAACGGCACGTAGCCGGGGTTCTCGACGCCGCCCGCATGCTCCGCGATCGCCGCCTTCAGCTGCTCGCCACCCTCGTCACCATCCACGGCGACCGCAATCGCGTCGCGCATGCCGGCCGAGCTGGCGCTGGGTGGTGCCTTGGTGTCGCCCTGCGCGGCCGACATTCCGCCCGGCACACCGAACGGGTAGGCGTCGAACTCGCAGCTCATCGGGAACACGGCCTTCAGTTGGGGTGGCGCAGTGCTCGCCGCCTGCATCTGGCTGCCGCCCGTGGCCGAGCAGCCCCACATCCCGACCTTGTCCGTCGCCCACGGCTGCTTCGCCAACCACTCGATGATGTCGTACGCGTCCATGCGCGCGGCATCCACCCACTCGCCGCGGTTGTAGCCCTGGTTCTTGCCGTACGACGCGTACACGCCGCGGAAGTCCGCGATCGCGACCACGTAGCCGTACTCGATCAAACGTGCGGCCGCGCCGGGATAGGTCTCGCCCGACAGGCCCATGCCGGTGGTCGCCGAGGTGAAGTAACGCCGGTTGTACGGCGTGTGCATCAGCAACACCGGCAGCTTCGTCTCGACCACCTTGCCTTCTGCCGTCTTCGGCCGATACAGGTCGACAGCCAGCTTGGTGCCATCGCGCACCGCGACGTACTGCGACGACAGCTCATAGCCGCTGTAGATCTTCTCGCCGAAGCCGCTGTACTCGCCCGGCTTCGACACGGCACCGGGTGGGAAAGGCTTCTTCGTGGGGACGCCGTTCGTCGCGCCCGAGCCGGCGCCGCCGTCACCGCTCGTCGGCATGGTCGCTTTCCCTGCTGCGCCATCGCTCGTCTTGGTGGGATCGCCCGTCGCCGCCGCGGGTCGGGAGTCTTCGGTCTTACAGGCGACTGGCAACAGCATGAGCAGGATCAACAAGCGAGCGCACGCACGCGTCATGTAGTGTTCTCCCAGGCGTCGATGCATCGACCAGACGCACGGGAGAAATCCTGTCGACCGCAACCGGGGAGTCGTGTCGGATTCTGGTCACACGAGCGTAGGGATCGCGCCGCGCTACCAATTCTTGTTCTTCGACACGTATTTGCCGCTGTTGAATTCGCCCATTGGGTCGAGGAACGCGGCGCGGCGCTGACTCTCGCCCGCTAAATGCCAACGTAGCCAGGCGATGATAGCGGGCATGCCCTGGCGTGCTGCCGCGACGTGATCGACCCCCGACATGACGGTCATCCAGGCGGGCGCGGTCGTGTTCATGTAGTCCAGCTCGGTTTTCTCGACGTTCCCGAACTGATCCATCTGCGAGCAGATGTACGCCACCGGGTGGACCAAGCCCTTGCCGCCCTTGCCCGTCGTCGGCGCGTTGATGTTGCCCGGCATGTCGAGCGAGCCGCCGGCGACGTGCAGCGTCGTCGTCAGGCGCGGATCGGGCCCGACGATGAACGAGTTGGCCGAGCCGATCGAGTGGCCCCCGAGGCCGATCTTGGACGTATCGAGCTTCTTGAAGAACGGGCTGTCCGCGCGCATGTTCTCGGCGATCAACCAATCGATCGCAGCCGTCAGCGGCGCGCCGTTGTCGTTGATCTGCGAGGTCTCCGCGATCACCACGAAGCCGTGTGACGCGATCTGGGTCATCAGCTCGGCATAGGTCGTCGGAGTCGAGCCTCCGCCGCAGCCCCAGACGAACAGCGGATGCAGGAGCCCATCTTTGCCGAGCTCGCGCGGCCGAAACACCCCGCTCGCGCCCTTGGGCCCGGAACGCAGGTCCTGCATCGTCTCGAACGGCCCGGCCCCGTTGGTGTTGGGGACGGCAGGCAAAGACGGCGTACTGCTGGCACCGGCTGCCCCGCCCGCGGCCCCGCCGCTACCGGCCGCAGCCGCGCCCGCGCCGCCGGCAGCTGCAGCAGTCCCTGCGGCAGCACTCCCGGCTGCCGAGGAACCT
>DATEOF010000129.1:0-56175 GCA_035274465.1 Polyangiales bacterium | reverse complement strand
GCCAGGGCCTCGCGCCGCGCGGGCTCGCGCGCCGGCTCGGCATCTGGGTCGCGCTCTCCACCGTGGTCAGCCTGTGTGTGTTCGCAGCAGTCGCGTTCGCGGTGTTGATCCTGGCCGAAGAGGCAGAAGGTACCCAGGACGCACCCGAGCAGATCCTCTCGGAAGCTTATCAAGAAGTCGGCGAAGCGATGCTGATCGCCGCTCCGCTCGGCATCTCGCTGGCGATCGTCGGCGCGGTGGTCTGCGCGCGCCATGCCCTGCGACCGTTCGAACGGGTGATCGAGGCGGCCACGCACATCACGGCTCGAGACCTGAACGAACGCCTACCACTGCCGGCCACCGAGGACGAGGTTCGAGACGTGGTGATCGCCTTCAACGGCCTGCTGGCCCGGCTCGAGACAGGGTTTCGACAGCTCGACCGCTTCGCCCTGGATGTGTCGCACGAGCTCAGGACGCCGATCACGGTCTTGTCCACCGAGCTCGAAGTCATGCTGCAGTTCCCGCGCAGCGGACCCGAGTGGGAACAGGCAGCCCGTTCGTGCCTGGAGGAGGTGCGTCACCTGGGCCAGCTGGTCGAGGCGTTGCTCGAGATGGCGCGTGCCGAACGCGCAGCCGCGCCCAACCAACCCGGCGCCACTCTGGCCACACTGGTCGAGCGCGTTCTGGCACTGGCAGGACCGCGCGCTCGGGAGCGCGGCACGACGCTCACAGCTGCGCTCGGAGCAGAGGCAGGGCGCTCGATCGACGGCAACGCCGCCGCGCTGCTGAGCGCACTGCTCAGCGTGGTCGACAACGCCGTGCGCTACACCCCACAAGGCGGTGAAGTTCGCATCTGGTCCGTCGAGCAAGGCGATGGAACGCTGCAGGTCTGCGTCGATGACAATGGAGCGGGCATTGCACCCGACGAGCGGGCACGCATCTTCGAGCCCTTCGCGCGAGGCGCAGCCGGCATCGCGACGCCGGGCGGCCTGGGTCTAGGGCTCGCGGTCGCGCGACGCATCTGCGAGCACAACGCGACGCGCCTGACAGTCGACAGCTCGCCGCACGGGGGCGCCCGCTTCAGCTTCGTGTTCGGCTCGAAGCCCGCGTGAGCTACCGCATGCCGAGAAATTCGGGGTAATGCGCCTGCATGTCGGCGATCGGATCGACCGTACCGCTCTCGCGCAGCACGCGATCCGCGTCGGAGCGCAGCTGCGCCCCCTCTTCACCGCCCAGCAAGAAGCCCAGCGCGTAGCGGTCGCGCGCGACCTCGGCGGCCGACACGCTGGCCACCTTGTCGATGCTCTTGCGCAACAACTCGGCCGCCGCCGCCGGCTGCTGGTTAAGGAACGCCAGCCGCGCGCGCAAGCGGCTGACGTTTGCGACGCGCCAGGCCTCGAAGGGCAGACGTCCGAGCGCGCGCAGATCCGCCTTGATCAGCACCGCCGGATCACCGGTCAGCCGCTCGATCACGTGGCGATTCAGCTGGTAACGCGCGTGAGTCATGTGCGCCAGCAGGCACAGGTACGAGCTGTTCAGCACCGGCGAGCGCTGCCAGCGCGGCCAGTCCTCGGCGATGAACGGAGCGGCCCAGGCGTAGTCGTGGGTGCTGCAGGCGATGCGCAGATACGCAAGCATGTGCATCACGTGCAGCGGACCGAAGCGGCCCTTCGGCAACAGCTTGCGCTGCTCCTCCAGGCGCGGCTTGGAGTTGACCGCCTGGTTTTGGATCTCGTCGCCGAACGCCTGCACCACCGTCAGGTGCAAGAGCACGCTCTTGTTGTTGGTCGCGCGCGCTTCCTGCAACACGCCCTGCAGCTCGGTGCGCGCACGCAGGTTCTCACCCAGGATGTTCAGCGCCGCGATGCGCACGCCGAGCACGGTGAAGCGGTGATAATAGTCGCCGACGGCGTCGCCGCGTGAGTCCGCGAGGTAGATGCGTTCGGCTTCCTCCGAAGCCTCGAGCACCTGCTGCGGACGGCAGAGCAAGAAGGCACAGACGGCGCGCGCAGAGGCCACGTCGCCGCGCGCAGCGTCGCTGTCCAGCGCTTCGCCGATCGAGGCGGCCCGCGCCAGCAGCTCGTCGGCGCGACGCTCGGCCCGGCTCGACCCGGACACGCAGGCCATGGTCGCGGCCGAGCACAGCGCGCGTACCAGCTGGCGCGGCTCACCGGCCTCGAGCGCCCAGCGCAAGCAGCGCGCTTGCAGCAGCGCGGCACGCAGCGGATCGTGCGCCTGGTTCTCGATCGACAACGCGCCGAACAGCTTCACCCTGTGCATCAGCTCGGGCGGCACGTCGGGTTCTTCGCGCAGGCGGTAGCGCACGCCGCGCAGAGCCAGTGCGGTGCGCTCCCAGGCGATCGCGGCCATCACGCCCGCGTCGCTCTCCGGCAAGCTCAGGTCCAGCGCCTCGAGCACCTTGCGCACCATGGCTTCGCCGCGCGCGAAGTCGCCGCTGCGCATGAAGTGCGAGGCAGCCAGGCGCCACAGGCCGACCACGTCGCGCTGGTCGGCGCGCTTGGCTGCCTCGAGGTACGCCTCGGCGGCTCGTACGCCGTGCCGGCAGCGCGCCAGCACGTGCGCCAGCTGCAACCACAGCCCGCCGCTGACAGCTGCATCGGGCTCGGCCAGGTCGAGACACGCCCGGTACAGCTCGGCGGCGCGCTCGAAGGCCAGCGCACTCTTCGCGCGCTCGGCGGCGATCACGCCGTAGCGCAAGGCCAGCTCGTAGTAGCCCGCGCCCAGCGCCAGCGTGTGCAGCCAGTCCACATCGTTCTGGCCCTCCTGCTCGAGCGCGTGCAACAGGCTGGCGTTCAGGCGCGCGCGCTCGCTCGGGCCGAGTGACGCCTGCACGCCTTCGCGCACGCGATCGTGGTAGACCTCGACCAGCTGCTCGCCGGCGACGTCGCGCGCGCGGATCAGCCGCAGGCCGCGCAGCGCGTGCAGCAGCGCGCGCCCTTCACTCTTGACCTCGGCCGCGCGCAGGAGCAGCCGTGGCGAAAGCGGCCGGCCGGCGATGCCCAGCACGTTCAGGATCGCGGCGGCTTCCGGCGGCACCAGCTCGCGCGTCTGTGAGATCAGGTGCTCGATCGACAACCCCGACAGCTCGAGCTCGTTGCGCGCGTGTCGCGCCAGAGCCAGCGCGGCCAGCTGTGAGACCAGGAAGGGATTGCCCTGCGACTCGACTGCGATGCGCTCGACCAGATCGGGCCGCTCCTCCGCCAGCTTGCCCAGACGCTGCGCGCTCAACGCGTGCACGTCCTCCGCGCAGAGCGGAGCCAGCTCGATCACGCACTGCGCGTCGGGGTGGCGTGGCGCCTGATCGGCATCGCGCTCGAGCAGCTCGCGCAGGCACGGGCTCGTCTCCAACTCGTCACCGCGATAGCTGAACACCAGGAGCAGCGACGCGTGCGCCAGCTGCGTCGGCCAGCTCTTCAGGATCGCGGGACTGTCCAGATCGCCCCACTGCAGATCGTCGATCCACACCACCAGCGGCCGGCGCGCGGCCAGGCGCTCGAACAGCGCGCGGAGTGCCAGCTCTGCGCGTAGACGGATCTGCATCTCGCTGCCGCGCGGCTGCGCGGTCTTCAGCAAGCGCTCCACCGCGTGCAGCCGTTCCAACGAAGGAAAGAGCTGGGCCAGCTCGGCGATGTCCGGCGGCAACAGGTGCGCCACGTCGATGTCGTCCAGCATGGACAGGTGCCGAACCAGCGCATCCATCACGCCGTCCAGCGCCTTGTACGGCATGGCTTCGCGCTCGTAGCAGCGGCTGCGCAACACCAGCGGCGTGTCAGCCGCCCGCGCCTGTCCCTGCTCCAGGTCCAGGAGGAAGCTCTCCACGAGCGCAGACTTGCCCGAGCCCGATGCGCCGCGCACGTGCACGGTCACAGCGGCGCCGCGCAGCGCGCGGGTGAATGCCGCTGCCAGCTGCTGGACCTCGAACAGGCGGCCGTACAAGGTCGAGCCGACGCCACGCTCACGCGTCTGGCTGCGCAGCGGGTGGTCGATCGTGTGCTGCCGGCCCTCCTGCTGCGACGCAAACTGCACGAGCTGCCTCTCCAGCACGTCGACCACCTGGTCGCCGCCAGGTCGCTCGGCGGGTTCGCGCAGTAACAGCCCACTGCACAGCTCGCTCAACTCGCGCGAGATCTCCGGCGCCAGGCGCTCGAGCGGCAGCGGATCGACCTGGCTCTTGCGCATCAACAACTCGAGCGCATTGCGCCCATCGATCGGCAGCTCACCGCTCAACGCCTGGTACAACATTGCGCCGAACGCATACCAGTCCGCCGCCTCGTCGAGGACGTTGCCCAGCGCCTGCTCCGGCGCCATGTACGCGGGCGTGCCCGCGGTCACGCCTTCCTGCGTGACGATCCGGGAATCGTCGTCGTCCAGCTGGCGAACCAGGCCGAAGTCCAACACGACGACGCGCTCACCCGCCACCAGCACGTTGGTCGGCTTCAGATCGCGATGCAGCATGCCCACCTGATGCAGCGCGCGCACCCCGCAAGCCAGCTGATGAAACGCGGCCAACAGCTGCCGGTTGCTCTCCGCAAGGCGCTCCGCCCCGACGCCGAACGGTCGCGTCGAGGTCACGTCGCGCATCAGCTCGCGCGTACCGTCGTGGTTCAAGTAGCTCAGCAGATCCTGGCCGTCGACGTACTCCATCGTCACGAACCAGCACTCGGAGCCGCGACCCAGATCGTACAGCTTGACCAGGTTTGGATGATGGATGTCCGCCAGCGAGCGAAACTCACGCTTCAAGCGCAGCACGCCCTTTTGATCGATGCGCAGCAGCTTCTTCAGCGCGACCTGCTCGCCCGACTCTCGATCCAGCGCGAGGAACACTGCGCCGGTGCTGCCTTTACCCAGCTCCCGAACGATCTCATAACGAGACTCGTTGTCTGCTACAGGATCCGGCGGACGAACACTTGCTGCCACGAACGAACAAACAGTCTAACACCGGCTGGCTACAGCGGCTAAGGTGCACCAGTAGGCCCATGTGGTGTGATTCGCGAGATTACTGGACGAAACACTCACGGCCCTGCGCTGACGCTCTCGAACACCGCTCGCAGCGCCGCGCGTAGCTCGGCCTGATTGCTCGCGAAGCGGGCGTTGCCCGTGCCGCCGTCGGCTGCGATCGCGTCCAGGTTCGCGCGCGCCGCGACGTCGGAGACGCTCAGCCCGACCACGTGCACGGCATCCACCACGCCGCTGCAGGCGCTCGGATCGAAGCCGCAGATCAGGTGGCGCGCCGCGTCGGGCGCGCTGGGGTACGGGCAGCTCACCTGAGCCGGGTCGGTCCACGGATCGCAGGTGCCCCACGCTGCGCAGTCGCAACCGAGCTCGCGGAAGTCGTTGTCGGGTGAGCCATCGGTCACGAGCACCACGTGGCGTTTGCGACCCGCAGCGACCGAGGCCGAGGGATCGCTCGCGAAGAACGAGTACAGGTCGTCGAGCGAAGCAGCGATCGGCGTGCCGGCGTACGGGCGGGTCTGGGCGAGCTGCGCGCGCAGCACCGCCGGCGCGTTCGCGGCCGGCAGCGACAGCGCGCCGTCCGTGGCCAACACGGAGCGGATGCCGCTGTCGACATAGTAGGGCTCGAAGCATCCGGGGTAGAACACGCGACCAATCTCGCTGCCGTCGGGCCGGAAGCGAGGCCCCGCCGGCGAAGCTCCACCGTACGAGAACAGTCCAGGCATGCCTTGGCCGAGCGAAAAGTCGAAGCTGCTCAACGGGATCAAGTCGGTGCCGCCGCGATAGGTGTATTCACCGTCGAAGGTCGCGAGGCCGAATTGAATGCGCTGGGCGAACTCGTCGAGCAGCCCGTCGGGGTTTTGAGTCGTCGTCGTGGCGAGGCGGTACAGCGGCATGGAGTAGCCCTCGTCGTAGGTCGCGCCGTTCGCCGCAGTGCGCGAGAGCTCCTGACAGCCGAAATTCTGATAACTGCCCGTGAGCGACGCGAGCACCGTGAACCAACGGTTCTGCTCGCCTGCCGAACAATTCGGGAAGCAATTCGAACAGCTGAAGTCGCTGCACTCGCACTCCGGCAGCTGCGACATCGAGCCCGACGTGTCGATCAACAACATCACCACCGGCGCCGGCGCCGGCTCGCTCGGCCCCGCCTCCGGCTCTGGTTCCTCGCTGCACGCCGGGTCATTGAGATACCTGCGCGCCTCGCAGCACGCCGATACCAGGCACACGCACGAGATCACGGCAGCGATTCGCAGCATCGTCGTCCCCCTCGCTTCGAGCTGGAACTACTCTACTGCGCCACGTCGCCGCAGCCAATGGCTGCAACACGACAACACCCGCGCACCGCCACCTACTCGCAGCAAGGGCCGTTGCGCGAGGGTTTCCCGACGGCAGGCGTTTGGACTAGCTGGACAAGGACAAAAACGGCGCGGCTACAACAGCAAGAGCCCCGGCGAGCGCGTCTGGCGCCGCTGGGATCGATGCGGATCCTCGCCGTGCCCGCGCGAGCGCTCGCAGCCGAGCTCGTGCTGCGACTCCAAGTACGCCGGTGATGGCGTCAAGGTCACGCCTGGCCGCAGCCTGCAAAACCCAGCGCTCAGTTCGGCAAGCCGTACACCAAGACTCGCTGATCCGCCGGCGTATCGGCCGATGTGCTCGGCAAAAACACCCGCCCGCGCACTACGCTGGGCGGCGTGAACTTGGACCAGGCCGGGGTGTCCAGCCGCACGAGGATCTCGAGCGTGATCGGATCGAATGCCCAGAGCTGACCGGCCGGCGCTGCCTTCGACGGCGAGCGAGTCGAAGCCCAAAGCACGCCGCTCTCGCGCTCGGCCCCCTTCGCCGACAACACCACGTTGCCTCCGCCGCGGATCGCCGAGACGCCGGCACTCGCCAGCAACGTGAGGCTGCCCGTCTGATAGTCGTAGCGAAACGAGCGCAGGATGTCTTCCGAAGCCCAGGCGTAGGCGTAGCCGTAGCGCTTGCCGTCCTCCGCGGTGTCGGGCCGCCAGAACACGAACGACTGCGGGATGACCGGAATGCCGGACCAGCTGTGCAAGTAGAGCGTGTGCCCGGCTTGCAGCGGCAGCTTGGTGAACGGACTCAGCGGATCCTGCAGCGGCCGCATGGTCTCGCGATCGAGCAGGTACACCAGGCCGGACTTGGTCCCAATGATCGCCGCCTTGCTGTCGGGGACGAGCACCACACCAGTCGAACCGAAGCCGTTGTCGCCGCTCTCCATGTGCTGGAAGATGTTGCCGGCCGCGATGTAGTCGCGCGTGTCGGCGTACGCCGAGATCGACTCGTTCGGAGTCGGGAAGCGCTCGCCCACGGGCAGGCGCACGACGCTGTCTTCCTGGCCGACCGGCGCAGTCGGCCACTGCTCGGGCGGATGGATCATGCTGTCGGCCTGGATGCCGTTGGCACCCGTGACGTAGATGCCGTGCTCGTCGGCCGCCGGGCCCGCACCCGCCTGCCAGACCGAACCACCGCGACCACGCGGCGTCGTGCAGTAGACGTCGGGCGCGCGATCCAGGTCGCTCACGTCGTAGCGGAAGACCCAGCCGTGGTAGACGAAGTCTTCTTCGTGCTGATCGCCCGCGGGACCGGAGCCGAAGGCGATCACCAGTTGATCGCCTTCCAGGAGCAAGCCCGGCCGGTTCCAGTGCGCGCTGGGGTTGAAGCGCACGGCTTTCGAGCTGCCGCCGTCAGCGACCGCGACTTCGCCCGCGACGGTCACCCGCTTCAGCACCTCGCCGCTCGTCAGATCGAGCTGGAACAACCGGTGCTCGCAGCGCGGAGCGGTCGGCGGATACGCGAGATCGCAGTCGCGCGCCACCAGGTAGATCGAGCGCTTCTCTGGATCGATCACCGGCGTGCCCAAGATGCCGTTCGGCCCGCCGACGTTGCGCGTGCACAGGATCGGCGTGCCCAGCTCGCCCATGCCGCCCTGATGCCAGAGCAATGCCTGCTTCGGATCGGCATCGGCATCGAACGCGTACACGCTGTTGTTCATGGTGGCGACGACCGCCACGTTGCGCTCGCTGCCGTCGATCTCCACGCCGCTCGCGACCAGCACCTGCGCGTACACCTGCCCGTCCACGGGCCATTGACCCAGGAGCTTCAGATCCGCCGCGCGCGCGGCAGTCAGCTTGGTCTCGGCCAGGTTGGCACCGGTGCGCGCGTTGTCGTAGCGGTTGGTCAAGATCTCGTCGACCGCAGCTACGAGCGGCGCACCGGAGTCGCCCGCTTCCATGCCTGCGTCGACACCCGGTTCTGGTCCGTCACCCGCGCCGCCCTGCGGCTCTGCACCGGCCTTGCCCGCGGCAGGCATGCCGGCCTTGCCCGCGTTGCCCCCACTGCGCCCGGCCTGAGCCTGAGCACCACCGCGACCGCCGTTGCCAGCACCAGCTGCGTGCGAGCCGGCCTCGTCACTATGTCCGCCCGAACCACCGCCCGACTTGCCGCCCGAAGGCTTGCTGGACGCGTCGTCCCCGGCTCCTTCGTCTCCGTCACAACCACCGCCGAGCACTGCCAGCAGCGCGAGTGCCAGCAGCGCGCTCGTCACTCTCGAGATCATGGATTTCTGCCTACCCGGGTGTTGCTGCGATGTGCTGCGTTCTCGTTGGCCGATCGAGTGCGAGCATCGCTCGTCACGCACACGTGGTCACCCGTAAAAGCATCGCGCCAAACATAGCCTACTTCGCAGGCCTCCGCCCCGTACATCGCGATCAGCGCCGGATCGGCGGTGATGTGGCCCGGGCCCGCGGCATTCTCGGACTGAACCAGCGAGCGGACTTCGCCCGAAACGCAGATGCGGTCCGACGTGACGATCTGTCGCCACACGTAGGGCTCGATGCACTCCTCGCAGCCGTACTGCAGCGTCCAGCACTTCGAGCTGCCGCTGCAGCGGCCGGGGTTCGCATCGCACTCCGAGCCGCAAACGCCTGCGCTGCAGGTCGCCGTCTCGCCCTCGTTGCGTGGCCCGCACGTCGTGTCGTCGTACGCGCTGCCATCCGCTGCGCAGACGCGCGCCACCGCGCCGCTGCAGGTCTTGGTGCCGGGCTTGCAGACGCCCGTGCACTCGCCGGCGCCGGTGCAGACGTTGGGGCACACGCGATCCCGAACCCACACGCCCGAGCCGTTGCACGTCTCGCGCGTCTGATTGGCAGCGCAGTGCGCCGTGTCCGGGGTGCAGCTGCCCGAGCAGCTGCCGGTGCTCGGGTTGCACGCGCTGTTGGTGCAGGTCGTGCCGCTGCGCCAGGTGCCGCTGTCGTCGCAGCTGCGCGGCGTTTGATCGTCGCAGGTGTTGGACCCCGGCTTGCACTCGCCCGTGCAGCGACCATCACCCGTGCACACGTAGGCGCAGGCCGCCTCGGACTTCCACGTGCCCGTGCGGTCGCACGAGCGCGGCACGCTGCCGCTGCAGTTGCGCACGCCCGGCTTGCACTCGCCCGTGCACTTGCCCTCGCCGCTGCACACGAACGGACACGCAGCCTGCGTCTCCCACGTGCCCCGGTCGCCGCACAGCTCCGGAATACCCGCGATGTTGCAGCGCCGCGAACCCGGTGAGCACGTACCGCCGCAGGTCCCGTTCGAGCAGATGTTCGGGCACGCCGTGGCAGAGGTCCAGGTGCCGTTGTCGTTGCAGGTCTGCGGGACGAGCTCGTCCGCGCCGCCGCATTGCTTGTCACCGGGCTTGCACATGCCGGTGCATTTGCCCTGGCCGGTGCACACGTACGGACAAGCCTCTTGCGGCTCCCACGTACCCTTGTCGCTGCAGATCGATGGGATCTGATCCAGGCCGCACTTGGCCGCGCCGGGCGAACATGTGCCGGCGCAACTGCCGCTCGAGCACAGGTTCGGGCAGGCCTTGCCGGCGACCCACTTGCCGTGCTCGTCGCAGGTCTCGGGTGTGAGCCCCTTGTCGCCGCTGCAGCGCGCCTCACTCGGACGACACTCGCCCGTGCACTCGCCTTGCTCGCACGCGTACGGGCACACTTGCACCGCGGTCCAAGACCCCGATGGGTCGCAAACCTCCTGCCGTTGATTCGGTGCGCAACGCTTGGCGTTGGGTGTGCAAATTCCCATGCACACGCCCTGCGCGCAGGAGGTTGTGCATTCCTCGCGCACCTGCCAGCTGCCGTCCACCGTGCAAACTTCGACCTTGGCGCCGGCCGCATCGCAACGCTGCGCGCCGGCCTCGCACGGCAAGTTGCTCGGAGCAGGCGTGACACCCGAGTCGGATGCGCCGCCATCAGCTGCAGGTGGCGCAGCCATGCCGGCGGTTCCCACCTCGACGCTCCGCGTGCCAGCGCCACCGCCCGCTGCGCCTGCCTCGCTGCCCGCAGCACCGGCCTCGCTGCCGCCCGCCTCGACCGCGCCGTCGGAGCTCGTCTCGACAGGCATCTGGTTCATGCAGCTGCCGCCCGCAGTAGTCGTCCCCGAGGGACAATCCACCGGCGTACAGCCGATCCAACCCACCAAGCTCGTGATCCAGATGGTCGCCAAGAGGCTCGAGCGATCGAAAAGCATGCGCCGAGTGGTACCACTATCGCGGACCCAGACAAGGTGCAGATGCACGTCGGCGATGAACCCAAAAATGCTTGGCTTGCTGGACACATTCCGCAGTCAGTTTGGGTTTAGACGGCAGCAGCTGTGGGCGGCAACGATGCAAGGATTGCCGCCACTAGCCGCGGGACTACTTCGGCCGCGCACGGCGGCGGACGCGACCATTGCGTGAAGCGATCAGCGCTCCGGGTGAGTTGTCCGCGATTGTTTCTTGACACGCACAGCGCGGCTGCCGGCCGCCGACCCCTCCGTGCCGCCCGCTGGAACGGCCCGGATTCCGAGATTCCTTGAGCGTGCCGGCTTGGCTATACTGTGCAGTCGGTCCGCTTCCCCATGGTTCGCCCCTCAGAGCGTCTGGCGTTCGCGCTGGTCGCCATCGCCGCTTGCAGCTGCGCGCTCGCGCCGATCTGGGTCACGCGCTTCGTGCCGCTGCTCGACGACCCGAACCACCTGAGCGCGGTCTACATCTGGCACGCGCTGGCCGATCCGGCCTCGCCGCTGCACTGGTTCTACGCCACGAACATCGTCCCGGTCTCGTATCTCCTGGACTACGGCCTCAGCTACCTGCTCGCCAACGTGGTGAGCGTGGAGCTCGCGCACAAGTTGATGCTGTCGCTGTACGTGCTCAGCTGGCCGGCCGCCGCCTACCTCTGGTGCCGCAGCAGCGGGCGCTCGGCGTGGCTGTGCCTGCTGACGATCCCGCTGGTGTTCTCCGCCAGCTGGGCCCACGGCTACCAGCCGTTCAACCTGAGCTTGAGCGCATGTTTGCTGGCGATCACGGCGTTCGATCGGTTGTTCGCAGCCGTCAGCGGCAAGGCCTTCGTGGCCGCGCTGCTCTGCAGCCTGGCCTGCTACTTCGGCCACCCGCTGCCGCTGGTCTTCTTGCTGGCGTGCGTGGGTGTGCTCTGGATCGTCCACGGCATGCCGCTGCTGGCAGGCAACGCCGCGCTGCTCGCGCTGCTCCCGGCCCTGGGTTTCCTGCGCTGGCAGTCGAACGCGGCGAACTTTCCCGAAGGCACCTGGACCGTCGTGCTCGGACCGGAGTTTCCGGTGTTGGATCAGCAGCGCTGGCTCGAGCGCCTGCGCGACCTGCCCGAGTACGCGCTGAACCCGCTGTCGGGCCCCGCAGACTCGCGCCTGTTCAGCTGGCTCCTGTTGCTGGCGTTTCTGCTGTGGTTCGCCCGCGCGCTGCCCCTGCGCCCGGTGCGCGTCCGGCAGTTCCTGTTCGAACAGCGTGCGCTGTGGCTCGCCCTGACGCTGCTCGCGCTGTACCTGGTCATGCCGGAGCACCTGAACGAGCCGGTGTACCTGTGGATCGCGCGGGGGCGACTGGCACCGGCCATCGGCTACTTCGTGTTGCTGAGCGCGCCCGTCCGACCGCGGTCGGGCACGCGCTGGCTCGCAGCCGGCGCCGGCGTCGCGGCGTGTCTGCTGATCTGCGTGCCGACCGCGCGCGAGTACCGCGACTTCGATCGCTACATGCAGGGCATGGCCGAAGTGCTCGAGGCCTGCCCGAGCGAAGCGCAGATTCTGACCGTTCGGCTGGGCGATCACATGTACCCCGGCCTGGATGTGCCGGTGTTTCGCCAGCTGCCTTCCTGGGTGCAGGTGATCCATGGCGGCTACAACCCTTCGTCCTTCCCGCGGCCGATCCCCTTCCCGTTTCGCGAGATTCGCCAGCTGCCGGCCCCCTGGTGGCCGCGTCACGATCTGTACTGGCCGTTCCTGAACCCCAACATCTTCGGCTGCGTGCTGTTCTTGCAGCACAGCGGGCCGATCCCGAATCGCGAGTGGATCCTGGCGCGCGAAGTCGGGCCGTGGCAGTTGTTCGTTCGCACCGGCGTGGGCGTGTTTCGCCGCTGATCTCGGAACGCTTCTTGCTGCGTTACGCTGCAGGAGGAAAGGACCATGATCGACACGCCCAAGAAGCTGTCAGATGCGGCAGCAGAGCACGATGTCGTGGAGCGGGCTGAGGCAGATCTGCGTGAAGGCAAGAGCGCCAGCACCGCCGCCGGGGAGTTCGTGCGCGAAGAGATCGAGCACGTGCGCGAGGGCAAGCACGGCGCGCGCTCGGCGAAGCAGGCCATCGCCATCGGCCTGTCCAAGGCGCGCCGCGCGGGCGTCCCGCTGGGTGTACCCAAGCGCGGCCGCACCTCGGAACGCACCCGCAAGCAGGCCGAACGCGAGACTGCAGCCGGGCCCAAGCGCGAGCGCCCCTCGGCCAAGCGCAGCCGCGCGACCAAACGCGCGCTCAAGAAGGAACCGCGCTCGAGCGTCTCGCACAAGGCGCTGTCCACCCAGGCCAAACGGGCCGCGGCCAAGCGCCGCAGGTCCGGGACGGTGACGGCGGGCACGGCCCGCAAGCGCAGGCGCAAGTCCTGAGCCAGCTGCACCGCAGCTGATGGCTGCAGGTATTTTCGCGCTTGACCCGCGGGCGGCCGGCGTTCTACTTGCTCGCTGCAGCATGTCGTCGCCGCCCTCGAGCCCCAACCCGCGAACTCCGCCGCTGACGCGCGGAGAGGCCAACGAGGTGTTGCGGTACTGGCTGGCGTCGCTGCAGCTCGACGAGGCGCTGGCCACGCGTCCACGCGCGCGGCGGCTTTCCAGCGCGGCCGCGCCGGCGCGCGTGGATGCGCCCACGCCGGGTCAGGACTACTTCAAGCTGGCGTTCGATGCCGAGCTGCAGGCGTTGCTCAGCAAACGCGGCCAGGTACGCAAGCCGTTCGACGCCGAGCTGAGCGCGTTCTTCGAGCACTGGCTGGTCACGCAATATCGGCGCGGGCCGTCCGACGAGCGCGCGCAACCGCACCTGCTGGCGTTCCCGGTGGTTCACCTGCCCCGAGGCGAGCTGGCGGGCCTGTTGCGCTACGAGCTGTCGTTGCGCTTCGCAGCGGTGGACGGCGGCGAGTTCGCGGTGCCCACTCGCTCGCAGCGCCGCAAGCGCAGCTTCCCGCTCGCGCCGAACGAGGTGGTGCTTGCCAGCAGCGAGCGCGGGGCGCGCGGCGAGCGCCAGCTGCCGTTCTTCATCGACACGCGGCTCTTGCAGCAGCAGTTGGGAGTGGCGCGCGAGAGCATCGATGCCATGTTCGTCGAGCTGCGCAAGCAACCGCAGGCGAGCGAGCAGCAGATGCTGGAGCAGGTCTGCCTCCTCCTGGAAGCCGAGCTCGGCGAAGCGGCGAGCCCCAAGGGCGAACTGCTCGAGCGTCTCACCGCGGCCATGAGCGGCCTGCTCGCGCGCCGCGGCGGCCGCGCGCGGGTGTACCCGGTCGGCATCGTGATCGACGGCACGCGCGCCAAGACCACCTGGTACTTGCAGCGCGAGCTGCAGACGCTGCTGGACGAGGAGCCGGAGACGAGCTGGATGCTCGACTCGTGCCTGGGCGCGTACCTGACGGGCGGAGCCCTGCCCGCGGGTCGCGCCGTGCAGCGCACGCTGTTTCCGGGGCTGGGGTTGTCGGAGTCGCAGCGTGCAGCCGGCGAGCGCTGCTGGGGTTCGCGGCTGCTGGCAGTGCAGGGTCCGCCGGGCACTGGCAAGACGACGCTGATCCTGCACCTGGCGGCGCAGACGTTGCTGCAGCAGGTCGACGCGCTCGCCGACACGGGTGAGATGGGCGAAGGCTCACTGGTCGTCGCCAGCACCAACAACCGCGCGGTCGACAACGTGGTGGATCCGCTGCTCGCGGTGCGCGAGTTACCACTGGCGCTGCGCGGGGGCAGCCAGAAGGTGTGCGAGGTGGTGCTGTCGCAGCAGCTGGCGCGCGTGCGCAGCTGGCTGGAGCAGGCGCAGAAGCAGCCGGACGGCGTGCGTTCGGCGCAGCTGGAAGCGGCGCTCGAGCGCTTCAAGCGCGTGCGCGCGGAGCTCGACGACCTGCTCGCGCCGCGGGCGCGCGCGTTCGAGCAGGAGACGCGGCGCGAGAACCTCGGAAGTGAATTGGCGCAGCTGCTGGCCGACGAGCAGGTCGTGGAGACGCTCGATCCACGCGCGCTGCCCGAGCTGCGACCACTCTTGGAGCGCGCGCAGCGCCGGCTCGAAGCGCTGTGCGAGCTTTGCGAGGAGCTGCCCGACCTGCCGCAGCTGAGCGCGGTCGATCGCCACTACCGCTCCAGTGCCAAGCGCACCTTGCCGGCGCTCGAGCAGGCGGCCGCGGCGGCGGGGATCTCGCTCGAGCTCGGCTTGCCGCCGGATCTCCCGCCGACCACGAACATCACGCAGCTGATGGAGGCCTGGCGCTCGGCAGCGGAGAAGGCGCTCGCAGCCGTCGAGCAGCTGCAGCAGCGCATCGAGCACGCCGACGGCGCGCGCAGACGCCGCGACCGCCTCTCGCAGGTGCAACGCGCGCTGGCCGCGCTCGGCCCGCTACCCGAGCTTGCAGAACACCAGGCGAGTGAGAGCGCCCAACGCGCGCTGTTCGACGCGGCGCTGGACGTGCGCGAGGCCTGGGCCGCGGTCGAGAGCAGCGAGCTGCTCAAGGTGGTCACGGACGCCTTCAGCGCTGCCAGCGACGAGCGCTCGCTGCGCACGCTCTGGGAAAGCCGCAGCTGGCAGCGGCTACGCCAGCTGTTCGGCGTCTGGGGCTGCACGCTGCTCTCGCTCGGCAACTGCTTCCCGCCCAGGCGTGAGGCCATCCGACGTCTGGTGATCGACGAGGCGGGCCAGTGTCACCCCGCCTACGCCGTCAGCGGCCTGTTGCGTTGCGAGTCGGCGCTGATCATCGGCGACGTGCACCAGCTGGAGCCGGTGATCGAGCTCGAGCCGGACGACGACGCGCGCGTGATCGCGTCCTGCAAGCTGACGCTGCCCGCCCGCACGCTCGCGCCCTACCGCGTGCACAGCGAGTCGCACACGTCGGTACAATCGCTCGCCGATCGCGCAGTGGTCGATCGCCCGCAGCTCTCGGAGCACTTCCGTTGCCAGCCGGAGATCATCGACATCTGCGACGCGCTCTGCGACTACCGCCTGCGCGTCCTCACTCCGCCGCAGCAGCCGATGGCTGCGCTGCCATTCTTGCGCCACCCGGTCAGCCTGGTGGACGTGGCGGGCGAGCAAGAGCGCCTGGCCGGCAGCTGGCACAACGCTGCCGAGCTGGCGCTGACCATCGAGCTCTTCCTCGCGCTCTGCGAGCACGGCATCGAACCGAGCGAGATCGCGGTCATCACGCCTTACCGCGGGCAGCTCGAACAGCTGCGCCGGCAATTCGCGCGCTTACACATCCCGGTCGATCACAGCGTGGAGCTCAGCGACTTCGAGGACCTGCCGCTGGGAGCTGCAGGACGAGGGGCCGCCCTGGGCACAGTGCACCGCTTCCAGGGTGGCGAGCGCAGCATCGTGCTGTTCAGCAGCGTCGTCACGCGCCGCCCCTCGCTCGGCTTCCTCGACGAGCGCGAGAACTTGCTGAACGTCGCGATCTCGCGCGCCCGACATCGCTTCATCGCCCTCGGCCACCGGCCTTTGCTGGAGACCGGACAGCGCACCCGGCTGCTCGCGCGCGCCGCGCTGCCGCTGGCGCCCGAGGCGTTTCGCCGGCAGCTCGGGCTGCAGCTCTGACGTGACACTTTTACTTGAAACTGATCTTACGTTCAGTATAACGTGGGCATGTCGCTCTCGGCACCGCGAATCTGCTGCCTGGATCTCGACACCTTCTTCGTCTCCGTCGAGCGGCTGCTCGATCCTCGACTGATCGGCAAGCCGGTGATCGTCGGCGGCGCGCCCGGCTCGCGAGGCGTGGTCACCTCGTGCAGTTACGAGGTGCGCGAGCGTGGGGTGCGCTCCGGCATGTCGTTGACGCAAGCCGCCGAGCTGGCACCCGACGCGGTGTTCCTGCCCACACGCCACGGCGTGTACGGCGACTACGCGCTGCGCGTGCGCCGCATCGCCGAGAACTACACGCCCGTGTCGCAGGTCGCGAGCATCGACGAGATGTTCCTAGACTTCTCGGGCTGCGAGAACCTGTATCGCGCGCGCTCCGACATCGCAGACGACCACACCATCGCGCGCGTGGTGCGCCGCATGACCGACGAGATCCAGCGCGACGTCGGGCTGCCGGCGAGCGCGGGCATCGGCACCTGTCGCTCGATCGCCAAGGTGGCCAGCGGCCTCGCCAAGCCGCGCGGGGTGCTGCTGGTGCCCGCGGGAGCGGAGGCAGACTTCCTCGCGCCGCTGCCCGTGCGCAAGTTCCCCGGCATCGGGCCGGTGGCCGAGGCCAAGCTGCAGGCGCTCGGCCTGATGACGCTCGGCCAGGTCGCCGCCGCGCCGCGCGAGCTGGTGCGGCGCATCTTCGGGGCCTGGGCGGAGTCGATCCAGCGCGGTTGCCGCGGCCAGGGCTCGCACGAAATCGGTCGCGAGCGTCCCGCGTTCCAGGAGCACGATCCCGAAGGCTGTGACATCGGCAGCATCTCGAACGAGCGCACCTTTCGTGAAGACGTGCGCGATCCACTGTGCATCGAGTCGATGCTCTGCGGCCTGTGCGAGCGCGTGTGCTGGCGCGCGCGCAAACGCGGCATCAAGGCGCGGACCGTCACGCTCAAGCTGCGCTACGCGGACTTCCAGACCCTCACCCGTTCGCGCACCATGAGCCCGACCTGCTCCGAGTTGGAGTTGTATCCCGTGGTACGCGATCTGTTCGATCAAGCTCGGCGCCGCCGTCGCGCCATCCGCCTGCTCGGCATCGCCCTCTCCAACTTGGGTGCGTACGACGAGCAACTCTTGCTCTTCCCCGGCGACGAGGCGCTGCACCGCGCGGTCGACGGCATTCGCAGCCGCTACGGCTACGAGGCCCTGCGCATCGCGCTCACCGTGGCGCGCGACCGGGGATGAACGTGAAAGATTGATTTCGAGCGCTGCAGGGCCCATAACGCGCAGATGCGGATCGCGATCTCCGGGACGCATCGCTCGGGCAAGACGAGTCTGGTCGAGGCGCTCGCCGCGCACTTGCCGAAACACGACAGCGTGGAGGAGCCGTACCGCGCCCTGGAAGAGGATGGCTACGAGTTCAGCCATCCCCCCGCGCTCGAGGACTTCGAGGAGCAGCTCGAGTGGTCACTCGAGCGCCTGCACGAGGACGAGACCGCCGTGGTGTTCGATCGCTGTCCGGTGGACATACTGGCGTACATCGCTGAGCACGAAGAGGCGGACTCGTTCGACCTGGAAGAGCACATGCCACGTGTGCGCGCGGCGATGCAGACGCTGGACTTGATCGTGTTCGTGCCGATCGAGCCGCAAGATCGCATCGCGTTCTCACGCTCCGACGACGAGCAGGGCTCACGCGGCGCCGTCGATGGGCAGCTGCGAGAGATCCTGGTCGAGGACGCCTACGACTTCGGCGTGGAGGTGCTGGAGGTCGCGGGTAGCCTGGAGCAGCGGCTGCGCATGGTGCTGCAGCGCATTCAGGAGCGCTAGATGCGCAACGTGTTTGCCTGCGTGCTCGTGCTGGCGACCCTCCTGCCGGGCGCGCGCGCGCTCGCGTGTGGGGTCTCGGGGCCGGATGGCGTGTGGTCCTGCAGCCTGGAGGAGCACGAGGAGGAGATCCGGCCGCGCTGGCAGCTGGGAGCGGCAGGCATGTACACATCGACCGCGCTGCGCTTCGATGACCTGCGCGCGGAGCAACGGCGCTGGGCGGTGCTGGCGACCGGCGCCTACGCCCCGACGCGGCGCCTTTCGTTTCAGCTCAGCGCCGGAGTCGGGCTGGGCGGCGAGCTGCGCGTGGACGACGCCCCGTACGAGTTCAGCGCCGGGCCGAACGTGGCGGCGGGCGTCGCGTACACGCTGCTCGAGGGGCAACTGCCGTTCGTGGTGCTGACGGGCGTGTTCTCGGCGGCGTTCGCGCGCACCCAGGCGGCCGGAGAAGACGCGCAGAGCTATACCGCGCTCGACCTGCGCGTGGGCTTGACCGCGGGCGTGGTTTTGTTCGACGTGCTGGTGCCGTACGCCGTGGTGCGCGTGTTCGGCGGGCCGGTGTTCTGGCACGTGGACGGAGAGTCCCGGACGGGCACCGACGTGCACCATTACCAGGTGGGTGCGGGGCTGATGCTGCGCCCGCTGGAGTGGCTGAGCATCTCGTTCGAGGGCGTGCCGCTCGGAGAGCAGGCGCTGGCCGCGGGTGCAGCTATCGCGTTTTGACCGGCTCGCACGCGCGCAGCTCGGGCTCGGGGCCCTGCGTGCGCGGCAACTCGTCGTCGTCGAGCTCACACAGCAGCTCGAACCAGCTGCCGCCGTCAGCTGCGACGCCATCCGGCATCAGCAGCCGATCCAGCTGCGGCAAGTTGATCAGTCCGAGCTTCTCGTCCACGCGCTCGAGCGAGCGGAGGTCCAGCTCGCGCAGGCCGCCCAGCGCGGCGATGCCGAGGCTGCCGTGCACGACGCGCAATTCGGGCATGGCGATGCGCTGCAAGCTATCGGCGTCGAAGCCGATCTCGAGCAAGTTCTCGCCGCCTTCCGTGCCGACCTCGCGCAGCTGGGGCAGCACGATCTCGCGTGCCAGCCGCGCACCCACCGAGATCAGCGAGCCGCGCACGCGCCGCAGCTGCGGCAATTCGACGCGCTCGAGCGTGTTCGAGCGCAACACGAGATCGCCGTCGATCTCGCTACACGCGCGCGCCTCGCGCAAGTCCTCCGCGCTCTCCACGGCCATGGTTGGACAGACACGAGCTTCGGCCGGTTCGACATCCGCCAGCGCGCAACTCGAGCACAGGAGCGTGATCCATACTGTTCGCATCGCCTAGAACTGCAGCGCGGGGCGGCGAACCGTCAGAGTATTTGAGAGCTCCTTCGCTGCCAGTGCAGGCGGCTCAGAACCACTCGGGCTGCATGCGGGCGTAGCTGTCGTCGCCGTCGCGGCAGAGCGCGCACAACGTGGACACGCGCGGCAGCTCGGTCCTGAACCAGTAGTCTGCCGCGCAGCACTTGCCGAGGCTGTGCTCGCGGTCCCCGCGCTGATCGTGCAGCCGTTCGTGCGCGACGGCGGAGCACAGCAACCACATCCAGCCGACCACGCCGATCGACAGCGCTTCCAGGTAGTCGGCGCTGTGGCGGAGCGCGGCTTCCGGGTCGCGCGGCGCGCGCGCGGCCAGCTCGCGGCTGAGCGAGAGCAGCTCGGCCATGGCGCGCGAGACGGCCTCGCAGTCGGCCTCGGGCACGCCAGCTGCGCGCGCACGAGCGACGGTCGCCGACACTTCGCCCTGCAACAGTGCCACCGAGCGCGCTTCGCCCTTGATCACCTTGCGGCCGAGCAGGTCCAGGCTCTGGATGCCGGTCGTGCCCTCGTGGATGCTGTTGAGCTTCTGATCGCGCAGCCAGGCTTCCGGCAGGTACTCGCTCGTATAGCCGTAGCCGCCGTGGATCTGCAGCGCCAGCACGTTGGCCTCGAAGCCGTATTCGGCGGGAAACGTCTTGGCCAGCGGCGTGAGCAGATCCAGCAGCTGCTGGGCACGGCCGCGCTCGGCGGCGCTCTGCGCGTGCTGCGCGAGGTCCTGGTAGCGCGCGGTCGAGAGTACGAGCGCGAGTCCACCTTCCACGATGGCCTTCTGGCGCAGCAGCATGCGGCGCACGTCGGCGTGCGCGATGATCGGTACCGGCTCCGAGCTGCCCGCGGCGCGACCTTGCAAACGAGTATTCGCGTACTCGAGCGCGGTGCGGTATGCGACCGACGCGGTCGCGACGCCATGGATCCCGATGTTGATCCGCGCCTCGTTCATCATCTGGAACATGTATTCGATGCCGCGGTTCGGCTCGCCGACCAGATAGCCGTGACAGTCGCCGGCCTCGCCGAAGTTGAGCGCGATGCTCGGGATGCCGCGCCAGCCCAGCTTGTGAAAGACCCCGGCCGCACGGCAGTCGTTGTCGACCAGCGCCTCGCCCTCGAAGCGCCGTTGCGGCACTGCGAACAGCGACACGCCGCGGATGCCGCCCGGAGCGCCGGCGATGCGAGCCAGGGTCAGGTGCACGATGTTCTCGGTCGCGTCCTGGTCGCCGCCCGAGATGAACACCTTGTTGCCCGAGATCAGGTAGTGGCCCGCCGCCATCGGCTGCGCTCGCGTCTGCACGTCGGCCAGGCTGCTGCCGGCTTGCGGCTCGGTCAGGGCCATGGTCCCCGTGAAACGCCCGGCGTACATCGGCCGCATGTAGCGCTCCTGCAGCTCCGAGCTGCCGAAGGCCTCGATCAAGTGGGCGGCACCGCTGGTCAGCATGCAGTAGCCGTAGGCGCTCAAGTTCGCGGCCATCACATAGGCCGCAGCGAACGCGGACACGCACGCAGGCAGCTGCTGGCCTTCGACCTCGGCCGGCCGGGTGGCGTTCAACACCCCCAGCTCGGCGAAGCGCGGCAACAGCTCGCGCACGGCCGGGTGCACGCGCACGCGCCCGCCCTCGAAGCGCGAGCCGAACTCATCCATCGGCTTGTAGGTCGGAAAGACCAGCTCGCGCGCCAGCTTGCGAGCGGCCGCCAGGTACAGATCGAACGTCTGCCGCGAGTGCTCGGCGAAGTACGGCAGCCGGCACAGTGCTTCGGCATCGAAGGCGGCATAAAGTAGAAAATCGACATCGCGATCGTCGAACAACGTCTGGCTCATGCGCGCATACTGCCACGCGCGCGGTCCCGTGCTACCGATCGCTCCTATCCATGAGTGACGAAAGTTTAGAGGCCACTCCCTACGAGATGCTCGGCGGCCGCGAGGCCGTACGGGGCCTGACGGCCGCGTTCTACGACGCGATGGAGGAGAGCGAGCCCGAGTTGACCGCGCTACACCGGCGCAGCGACGCGGGCGGTATCCATCCGAGCGTGCGCGAGCGCTTCGGCTCGTTTCTGATCGGCTGGCTGGGTGGCCCGCAGGACTACGTCGCGCAGAACGGCCACCCGCGCCTGCGCATGCGCCACGCGTCGGTGGCCGTCGACGAACGCATGCGGGACGCGTGGCTACGCAGCATGCGCCGCGCCCTGGACGCGCGCGGAGTCCAGGGCCAACTGCGCGCGTTCCTCGATCAGCGTTTCGCCGAAGTCGCGGACTTCATGCGCAATCAGCCCTGAAGGCGCTCCACTAGCCCAGGTGGCCCATCTTGCCGCTCTGGTAGTCGCGGATGGCGTCCATGATCTCTTGCTGCGTGTTCATCACGAACGGTCCGTAGGCGGCCACCGGTTCATCGATCGGCTCGCCGCTGAGCACCAGCGCGCGCGCACCCGCCACGGCTTGCAAACGAACTCGGCCTGGACCGGTCCGCTCGAGTACCGCGAGCTCGCCGGCTTGCACCGGGCGCTCGTCGGCGCCCACGCGCAGCTCGCCTTCCAGGGCGAACACCAGCGAGTTGTGCCCTTGCGGCAGATCGAACTCGCTCGCGCCGGACTCCTTGAACTCGAGATCGAACACGGTGATCGGGGTGTGGGTGCGCGCGGGGCCGCTGGCTTGCTCGAGCTTGCCGGCCACGAGTCGCGCCTGTGCCGCTCCCAGCGTCAGCCGCGGGAAGTCCTTGTCGAGCAGGGCCTGGTAGCCCGGCGTCGTCAGCTTGGACTTGGCCGGCAGGTTGACCCAGAGCTGCACCATCTCCATCTCGCCGCCTTGCTCGGTGAACGTGCGCGAGTGCATCTCCTCGTGCACGAGGCCGCCGGCCGCAGTCATCCACTGCACGTCGCCGGGGCCGATCTTGCCACCGCCACCCGAGGAGTCGCGGTGCTCGATCTCGCCGCGGTAGGCGAAGGTGACCGTCTCGAAGCCGCGGTGCGGGTGCTCACCCACGCCGCGCCGCTCGCTGGCCGGCTCGAAGTAACGCTTGGCCGCGTGGTCGAGCAGCAAGAACGGGCTCTGGATGCGCGGATCGCCGTTCGGGGAGATCACACTCTTCACGCGGAAGCCATCGCCGACCCAGTGCTCCGAGCTGGCGCGCAAGACGCGTTCGACCGCGCGGTGGGTGCTTGGGGTAGTCGCGGGTTGTGTTCGCATGGGATTCTGACCTTTACTGGAGTCGAAGAGCGCACCTACGCCGACTGTACCGAGGCCGGCCAAGGCGGCCGCGCCACCGGTCAACAATCCGCGTCTGGTCGTCGTGCTCTTCGTCATCGGATCCAGTGTAGGTCGGCTCGGCCCGAGCGCGAGGGGAGCGTTCGCTTGACACAAGGTTGCAAAAACGGAACGGTCACCTCGAGTGCCGCGCAACGCCGACAATATCGCGACTTTCGTCGAAGTGGTGCGCCAGCGGAGCCTGTCGGCCGCGGCGCGTAGCCTGGGCCTGCCGAAATCCACCGTCAGCCGGCGCCTGGTCCGGCTCGAGGCCGAGCTAGAAACCAAGTTATTACACCGGAATGCACGCCGGGTGACGCTGACCGCGGCCGGCCGCGGCTTCTACGCCGAGGTGGCCGGCCCGGTCGAGGCGCTCGACACGGCGGTCGCGGCCCTGGAGCGCAGCAGCAAGGAGCCGCGCGGCACCATCCGGCTGACCGCCCCGCCCGACCTCGGGCGCATGGTGCTGGCTCCCATGTTCGTTGCGTTTTTGGAACGCTATCCAGAGATCGCGCTCGACGCCAGCTTCAGCAACCGCATCGTCGACCTCGTGGACGAGAGCGTCGACCTGGCGGTGCGCGCCGGACGCATCGTCAAGGGCGACCTGATCGCGCGCAAGCTGTGCGACTCGGAGTTGCAGCTGGCAGCGGCGAGGACATCGGTCGCGCAGTGGCCCGCAGACGCGGAGCCCCGCAGCCTGGAGCGGCAGGCCTTCGTGCTCTACCGCGCCAGCGGCGGCAGCCAGACGCTCAAGCTCGAGCGGGCTGCGGACAAGAAGCCGAAGGCCGTGGAGTTGACGGTGCAGGGGCGCATCAACGTCGACGACTACGCCGCGATGGCCGAGCTGGTCGCGACCGGTCGGGGCATCGGCTTGATGCCGGCGATCCACCTGCGCGAGGGCGTCGCGGCCGGCAAGCTTGTGCGAGTGCTTCCGGATTGGTCTTCGCGCTCGGCGCACGTGTACCTGGTCTACCCCGCGCGGCAGCAGCCGGAGCGCGTGCGACTGCTGGCGGAGTTCTTGATCGACGCGTTCGCGCGTGTGGAGCACGTCTAGGCGTCGCGCGCACCCACGCCTGCATGGGCGGAAGCGCCTGCGTCGCGCGGACCCTCCTTGTCCGCGTTGAATGGTGGGACGAGGGACGAACGGATGCGCGCGACGCAGACGCTTCAGGCTGCTTGAGCGTGGGTGCGCACGACGCCCTGGAGCGCCGAACCGCCGCGGCTGGCGGCGCGGCGCAAAGCACATGGCAGCGCACGCGCGTAGTGTTACAAGTCATTGCGCCACAGCGGCCCGGGTTCTGTCACGTACATGTGCCATCCAACAGCAGCACAGCACATCTCCGCGCGAGTCCTCTATCAGGCGTGGTTGCTCCTCAGCCTGATGCTACTCGCTTGTGCCTCGGACACGCGCACATCATCCGAGCCGAGTCTGCCGCTGGACGCAACGGAGCGCACGCTGCCCTGCGAGATCCGGAACATCCTCTCCAGCAAGTGCTGGGAGTGTCATGGCGTGCCCACGCGCGAGACAGCACCCATGTCGCTGACCACGTGGGCCCAGCTGCACGCGCCCGCGCTCGAGCGCGAGGATCGACCCGCGAAAGTTCATGAGCGCGTGGCGCTGCGCATCCACGACCGCGAGCGACCGATGCCACCGCGCGGCCACCCGACGCTGACTGCACACGAGTTGTCTTCGCTCGACGCCTGGCTGCAGCTCGACGCTCCAGCTGGAGCGGCCTGTCCGACCGGCAGCACCAGCGCCATGCCCGACGAGCCGCCGGATGCCGGCGAGACCGCGCCACGCCCCGACGCGAGTGAGCCCGCCGATGCGGCGCGCCCGCCGTCTCGTCCGATGCGCGACGCCGCAGACGCCGCGCCCGAGCCGGAGCAGCCCACGCAGCCGAGCGTGCCCGACAAGCCGAAGCCGCCCGAAGTCATGCAGCCGATGGCGGCACCCGAGGACAAGCCCGTCAAGCCGGACGACTCGGAGTGCACGTACATCGAGCTGCGCGCGCGCAAGGACAAGAGCGGCGCACCCTACGAGGTGGCCGCCGAGGCGCTCGATTCGTACGTCTGCTTCGTGTTCAACCAGGCCTTCAGCGCGCCGACGCAGGCGCTGTCGATCTCTCCGATCTGGGATAACCGCAAGGTCTTGCACCACTGGCTGCTGTACGCGTCGAAGCTGAGCGGTGCAGACGCGGATGCCACGACGGTGGACTGCGGCACGTTCTCCTCGAACGCAGCGTTACTCGCAGGCGGTGGGCCGGGTGGCGCAGACTGGAACATGCCAAAGCACGTCGGGCTGGATATCGGCAGCGGCCAGTTCGTGCTCGAGCTGCACTACAACAACATCGGTAAGCCCGCCGACGTGGATCGCAGCGGCGCGCGGCTGTGCACGACGCAGAAATTGCGCCAGGAAACCGCGGTCGTCTCCTGGTTGGGCAACCAGGTGTTCTCGATCCCGCCCGGCGTCAACGACTTCCCCATCGCTGGTCGCTGCAAGCCGGAGGGCAGTCGCCCCATTCACCTGCTCCACACGTGGCCGCACATGCACGGCCTGGGCAGGCGCATGAGCATGCGGCTGGATCGCGCCGACGGTAGCAGCAGCACGGTCTTCGACATCCCGTTCGCTGCCGAGGCCCAGAAGCAGTACGACATCCCGACCGTGCTTCAGCCCGGCGATTCGCTGCTCACGACCTGCTACTACGACAACCCCAATCCATATCCGGTCAACGTCGGCAACCGCACGAGCGACGAGATGTGCAACAACTTCGTCATCGCCTATCCCGCCGGCGCGTTGACCACGAATTTCCTCAACCTGGTCAACAACTCCTGCCTCGGCCTTCCATAATGGAGCAGCGCGAAGCGCGCGACCCGGCGGGGTGAATCGGGAAAGAATCGATCCGTAGGGCTCGACTCGACCTTGGATCCATTTCAGCCGCGCACAGCGGCTGAGCCGTTTCGCGCGCAGCGCCCCACTTCGTGCGCTGAGTGAGCGGCGATGTCGCGTTTTTTCAAGTCTTGTTCTCGCGCGGAGCGGCGCGATGGATGAAGTGCCGCGCAAGCTGGCCGAGCTGCGCGAGGAGTTCGCTTCACCCTGGAGCGACGCGCGCTGCCGGTCCTTGTTTCGTGGACTGTGCCGGTTGCGCCGCCGCCGCAGGCTGCTAGGCGCGTTCGGCGCATGCACGGCCTTGCTCGTCGGCGCGGGCTGGGTCTGGGCACACGCGCCAGCGGAGCTGCCGCCCTCGGCTGCACCAGCGTTGCACACCTCCGTGGTCAGCGGCGATTGGCGCCAGGCGACGCAGCGCGGCGAGTACGCCTACGCGTACGAGCTGCTGGCCGAAGGTGCACAAGTCGCCAACGACGCCGAGACATTGCTGCGTGCTGCCGATGCCGCTCGCTTGAGTGGCCACGCCGAGGCCTCGGTCGGCTACTTCCGCGCGCTGCTGCGCGATCACCGAGAGCACCCCGAGGCAGCTTCTGCCGCATTCACCCTCGGTCGCGTGCTGCTCGAGCACCTGGGCCGCCCCGTCGAGGCCGCCGAAGCCTTCGCCACTGCGAGCGAGCTCGCCCCAGACAGCGCCCTGGCACAGGACGCACTGGCTCGCGAAGTGGAGTGCTGGTCCAAGGCCGGCCGCGCCGAGGAGGCCTACGAGCGCGCGCTGCTGTTCGATCAGCGCTATCCGAACAGCCACCGCACGCGCATGGTCCAGCTTTTCGGCGGCCTGGCGAGCGAGTGAAGGGACTACTGCGCCAGCCGGCGACAGAACGCCTCGGTCTGCTCATCCGCAGGAAAGAAGCTCTCGAAGCGCAGCTCTTCCAGCGTGACGTCGAGCGCGGTGTTGAACTGCGTGACGGTCGTCAGGAAGCGCGCGCGCTGGTCGTCGCGCGCGAGGCCAAACTCGAGCGTGGGCGTCGGCGGCAGATCCAGCGCGGGCTCGCGCCAGTCCTCGGGCACGCCGGGGTAGTTGCAGAGCTCCTGCACCAGGCGCGGGGTGGACGCGTCGGTGGGCCGATTGAGCGCCTCGCGCTGTAGCTGGTTCAGCAGCGTGCGCGCCAAGCGCGGCCAATCCTCGAGGTAGGGGCGCAGCAGCTTGGGATGAAAGATCGCGTGCAGCAGGTTCGGGCGCTGGGCGAGCTCGCCCGGCTCCTGCACGAAGCGACCGAGCACGCGTGTAGCAGCCTGGTTCGCGCGCAACACGTCGTAGGCGCTGTTGAACACGATCAGAGGATACGGCTCTTGCTGCGCGAGGATGCGTCCGATGACGCGCTCGATCGGTGCGGGCCACGCTGCGTCTGCGCGTGCCTCGGAAAACTCGCGCGGCAGCCCGGCCGCCTGCAACAGCGTGTTCACGTCGCGCAGGCCGAGGCCGAGCGCGCCGCTCAGCCGCAGGATCATCTCGCGACTGGCCTCCGCCCGTCCGGTCTCGACGAAGCTGATGTGCCGCGCCGACACCTCGGCAGCGATCGCCAGGTCCAGCTGGCTCATGCCGCGGCCCTGGCGGTAGTGCCGCAGCAACGCGCGAAACATACCGGGTTTGGAGCTTTGCTTGATCACACGCGCAGCCTAGCCCGAGCCGAGCGCGCGGGCGCTTACCTCCCAGGTCATGGCGGTCGGGTAAATTCTGATCAAATCGACGACAATCCACCCGCCGAGTGTCCATCCCCCGCCCCAGACTCGCGTTCGCGTCGCTGTTCGCCCTGCTCGCCCTGGCGGTCGTCGCCAGCCTCTACACGGGCCGCGCCCAGTTCAGCGCGAGCCTCGATCCGCGCTTCCTCGAGCTGCGCTGGCACCGCACCCAGGTCGCGTTCCTCGCCGGCGCGAGCCTTGCGGTCGGTGGTGTGTTGCTTCAAGGGCTATTCCGCAACCCGCTCGCCAGTCCGTCGATCCTCGGCACCACGGCCGGTGCAGCCTTCGGCGGCGAGCTGACGTTGGTCTTGCTGTACGAGCTCTGGGGCGGCCGCGCGCCGTTCGGTCTGACCAGTGAGCTGCTGATGCCGCTCGGCTGCGTGGTGGGCGCGCTCGTGGCACTCGCGATCGTGCTCGGTGCCTCACCGCTGCGGGCCTCCGCGGTCGCGCTCCTCCTGACCGGCTTCTTGCTCTCGGCGCTGTTCGCGAGCGGCAGCGCGCTCTTGCAGAGCCTGGTGCAGGAGAGCTGGCAGCTGTCGCGCGTGCTGCGCGTGCTCTCGGCCGGCAGCGTCAGCGGCGCGGGGCCCAAGCAGAGCGCGCTGGCCGCCGTGCTCGTGATCGGCTCGGTACTGCCGGCGTGGGCCTGGGCGCGCGAGCTCGACGTGCTGGCCAGCGGCGAGGACGAGGCGCGTTCGCTGGGCGTGGATGTGACGCGCCTGCGCGTGTGGCTGGTGATCTGGAGCGCGTTCATGACCGCAGGCGCAGTGGCGGTCGGGGCGCAGGTGACCTTCGTCGGGTTGATCGTGCCCCACGCGCTGCGTCAGTTCTTCGGCCACGCGCACCGCAACCTGATCCCGGCGGCGTTCGTCGGCGGCGGCGCATTTCTGCTGTCCTGCGACGTGTTGTGCCGCGCGCTGCCGCTGCGCCACGAGATCCCGCTGAGCGTGGTGACGGCGCTGATCGGCGGGCCGCTGTTCCTGCGGCTGCTCGCCCGGCTCGAGAGCGAGGGCAGCACGTGAGCGCGCTGCAGGCCAGCGGGCTCTCGGTGGTGCGCGGCGCTCGCGAAGTGCTCAGCGACTTCGAGCTCCGCGCGCCCGCGGGCAGCGTGATCGCCCTGGCCGGACCGAACGGCGCGGGCAAGAGCAGCGCGCTCAAGGCGCTCGCGGGCCTGTGGCCGAGCCGCGGCACGATCCTGCTCCGAGGCCGCGCGCTCGGCGAGCTGTCGTTGCGCGAGCGGGCCCGCACGCTGGCCTACGTACCGCAGCAGTCGTTGTTACAGCGCGGTCTGCGCGTGCGCGAGATCGTGCGCCAGGGCCGCTACGCGCACGATCCGATCTGGCCGAGCCTGCGCGAGCGCGCGGAGCCTGCGGTGGACCAGGCGCTCGAGCGCACCGATCTGATCGACTTCGCCGAGCGGCGTTGGAACGAGCTCTCCGGCGGCGAGCAACGCCGCGTGCTCCTGGCGCGCGCTCTGGCGAGCGAAGCGCCGATCGTCTTGCTCGACGAACCGACCGCCTCGCTCGATCTCGCGCACGCCCTCTCGCTCCTCGCGCTGCTGCGCGAGCTGGCGAGCGCGGGCCGTTGCATCCTGGTGGTGCTGCACGATCTGGAGCAGGTGCGTCGCTGCGCCGACCAGTGCGTCTTGCTCGATCGCGGTCGCATCGCCGCGGCGGGACCCAGCTCGGAGGTGATCCGCGCCGAGCCGATCCGTCGCGTCTACGGCGTCGAGCTGGTCGAGCAGGCTGCGCTGGGCTTTCGGCTGCCGGAGCGGCCATGAGCAAGCTCGACTGGGCGAGCGCGGCCTGGCTCGCGCTGGTGCTGGCAGGCGTCGCCGCCGTGGGCGGCAGCGCGACGAGCCCGGAACCTGTGTCCGCAGCCATCAGCGGCACACGGGCGAAGATCGTGCGCGACGCCAGCGGGCGCGAGCTACCCGTGTCACCCTACCGGCGCATCGTCTCCACGAGCTTGCTGGCGGACGAGCTACTGCTCGAGCTCGCCGAGCCCGAACGCGTGCTGGCGTTCAGCCGCTACGCGAGGAAGCAACACCCCGAGCGCCAGCGCTTCCGCACCGGCATCGAGTTCGCGGGGCCCGGCGACGTCGAGCGCCTGCTCGAGGCGAAGGTCGATCTGCTGCTGGTCAACAACCGCGGCGCCGAAAGTGAGCTGGCGCGAGCGCGGGCCGCAGGTATCGCCGTGTTCGATCTGGGCGAGATGCGCGGCGTCGCCACGCTGCAGCGCAGCATGCTTTCGCTCGCGAGCCTACTCGGCGATGCCGCGCGTGGTGAGCGCCTGTGGCAGCGCTTCGACCGCCGCATGCGTGCGGTAGCTGCCGACATCCCGCGCGAACACCGCAAGCCCGCGCTGTACGTGGCGACGTACAGCGGCAAGCTCTTCGGCGGGACTCGCGGCACGAGCTACCACGACGTGCTCGAAGCGGCAGGCCTGATCGATCTGGCCGCGGCCCGCTACCGCGATTGGCCGCAGTACGATCCCGAACAGGTGCTCGAGCTCGACCCGGCGCTGATCGTCACCAGCACGGGCATGGCACGCGAGCTGTGTGCCGGACAGTGGCTGGCACCGTTGCGCGCTTGCCGCGAGCGCGAGCAGCGCGTGATCGAGCTGCCTGCGGCGTTGCTCGACGATCCGGGCCTGCTGATGCTTGACGCGGCCGAGGCGCTGCGCGCGCTGGCTTACCCGCTGCGCTGACCCTCAGCGGCCCGAGGTGATGCGCACGCAGCTGACAGCACTGACAGCGAGCACACCACCGGCAACATCTCGCATCAGTCACACGCGCGTATGACAACTGAAATGTTAGCCGAGTGACGGCTGAGGCTTTTTGTCGCAGGTCAATTTAGGCGTTGTTCATGTTTGACCTTGGGTAGGGAATGACCATACTCGTCGCCGTGGGGACAACGGTCGAGCAATTGGGGGCGATGCGCGAAGCCGTGAAGGCTTCGATCGTCGGGCAAGAAGAGGTCATCGAGAACCTGCTGCTGGCCTTGCTCTGCAACGGGCACGCACTGCTCGAAGGCTTGCCGGGTCTCGGAAAGACGCGCGCCGTGAAGGTCCTGGCCGGCGCGCTGGGCACCGAGCTTCACCGCGTGCAGTTCACGCCCGACTTGCTGCCCTCCGACGTGATGGGCTCGGTCGTTTACCATTCCGAGTCAGGAACGGGGCAGTTTCGTTTTGAACCCGGACCCATCTTCGGTCACCTGGTGTTGATCGACGAGATCAACCGCGCGCCGGCCAAGGTCCAGTCGGCGTTGCTGGAAGCCATGGAGGAGCACCAAGTCACCGCCGGTGGCGAGACCCACCCATTGCCCGATCCGTTCTTCGTGCTGGCCACGCAGAACCCCATCGAGCAGGAGGGCACGTATCCGCTGCCCGAAGCGCAGCTCGACCGCTTCCTGCTGCACATCGCCGTGGGCTACCCGAACGTGGAGGCGGAGCTCTCGATCTTGCGACTGGTGCGCGGGGAGGAAAAGGGCGTCACCCGCAAGGTCGCGGGCTCGGTCGAGCTCTTGACCCGAGCGCGCCAGGAGATCTCCGAGCGCGTGCGCATCGCCGAGAACATGGAGCGCTACATCGTCGATCTGGTCGCGGCCACGCGCGCACCCAAGAAGATCGACGCGGAGCTCGCGCAGTGGATCGAGCTGGGCGTCTCGCCGCGCGCCTCCCTCGCGCTGGACAAGGTCTCGCGTGCGCGCGCGTATCTGGCCGGCCGAGACTACGTGACCGCCGACGACGTGCGCAGCGTCGCGCCTGCGGTGCTGCGCCATCGCTTGATCCTGGGCTACGAGGCCAAGGCCAAAGGCGTGACTGCCGACCAGGTGGTGGCGCGCTTGCTCGATCGAGTCGCGATCGCGGGATAGAGCGATGAAGACACCCGAGCGCGGAGTCGTAGCTCAGCTGGATACGCTGGTGCGGCTGCGAGTTGCGGCGCGCGACATCGACTTCCTGCCGCGACAGCCCCACCGCAGCCTGCTGGCAGGGCGGCGCGCGTCCAAGCTGCGCGGACGCGGCATGGACTTCGAAGAGCTGCGCGCATACGTGCCGGGCGACGACGTCCGCTGCATGGACTGGCACGCGACGATGCGGCTGGGTCGGCCATTCGTGCGCACCTACCGCGAGGAGCGCGATCGCCCGCTGATGCTGCTGGTCGATCAGCGCCGCGGGATGTTCTTCGGCAGCCGCGAGAAGATGAAGTCGGTCGTGGCGGCGGAGCTCGCCGCACTGGTGGCCTGGTGCGCGACCGCGCACGGCGATCGCGTCGGGGCGCTGCTGTTCGGCGAGGCACAGACCCGCACCTTCCGCCCGACTCGCAGCGAGGCGCAGGTGCAGCGCATCTGCGAGGGGCTCGTGCAGTCGACCGAGGAGCTGGTCACGGCCGAGCCCGGCGCGCGCGACGCCTTTGTCGATGCCGCGCGCGCGTGCCTGCGCCTGGCCGCGCACGACGCGCTGCTGGTGGTGATCTCGGACTTTCGCGCGCTCTCGGACGAAGCGCTGGTGTTGCTGCGGCGTCTGCGTGAACACAACGATCTGCTGCTCGCCTGGATCACCGATCCGCTGGAGAAGAGCCTGCCGGAGCGCGGCTCCCTGCCGGTCACCGACGGAGAGCGGCGCTTCGCCCTGCCCACGGCCGAGCCGGGCTTTCGATCGGCGTTCGCCGCGGAGTTCGCGCACGAACGACAGCGTTTCGAGGAGTTCGTGCGGCGTTCGGGCGGGATCGGCTTCGAGCTCTCGAGCGACCAGGAGCCCGCGGAGCGCCTGCGCGAAGTGCTCGGGCGACGCGCGTCGGGAGCCGCACGATGAAAGCCGTGCTGCCACCGTTCCAGCGCGGCGGCGGCTTCGGAACGCTCGGCTCGAGCTTCCTCGAGCCCACGTTGCCCGAGCCGATCTCGTTCGCGCCCGCGACGTGGGGCGCGTGGCTGACGCTGTGGCTGCTGGGCGTGGGGCTCGTGCTGGGTGTAACAGCCCTCTGGCGGCACTGGGCGGGGCGGCAGCATCGACGGATGGCGCGGCGCGAGTTGGCTGCGCTGCGCGAGGCCTGGCAGCGCGCGCCGCAAGCGGCGCGTGGACCGGTGCTGGAGAAGCTCCCTCCGTTGCTCAAGGGTTGTGCGCTCGGCTCGTTCGACCGCGCGCGCGTGGCGCCGCTGGCCGGTCGCAGCTGGCTCGACTTCCTGCGCAGCACCGGCCCGGCTGCCGGCTTCGACGGAGCCTCGGGCGAGGCACTGCTCCGCCTGTGCGAACGCGGCGCCACCGCGGTCGACGATGCCGCGGTACCTGCACTGTTCTCGGCCACCGAGCGCTGGATCGCGAGGCACCGTGCTTGAGCTCGACCTGCCGAGCCTCGCCGCCGTGAGCTTCAGCCGTCTCTGGCTGTTTCTGCTGCTGCCGTTGCCGTACGTGGTGGTGCGCTGGTTGGCGCCGTACGATGCCGAGGGCCAAGCGTTGCGCGTGCCGTTCTTCGGGCGACTGACGCGCATGCTGGGCGCGGCCGAGGCGCGGCGCGAGCGCACGCGCTCCTGGGTTCGGCTGATCGGACTGTGCCTGTTGTGGCTGTTGGTGCTGACCGCGCTCGCGGGGCCCGAGGAGCTCGGCGCGCGCATCACGCGCACACGCTCGGCGCGCGACCTGCTGCTGGCCGTGGATCTCTCCGGCTCGATGGCGGGGACCGATCTGTCGAGTGCAGCCGGACCACCACAGACACGCCTCGACGTGGTGAAGCAGGTGGTCTCCGACTTCGTGCGCGCGCGTGCGGGCGATCGCCTCGGCCTCGTGGTCTTCGGCGATGCACCGTTCCTGCAAGTGCCCTTCACCACCGACACGCACGTGGTCGAGCAGCTGCTACAGGAGACCGAGGTGGGCATGGCCGGCCCGCGCACGGCGCTCGGTGACGCGCTCGGCCTGGCCCTGCGTGTGCTCGAGAACAGCAAGGCCAAGAGCCGCGTGGTGATCGTGCTGACCGACGGCAACGATACGGGTTCACTCGTCGCGCCGCTGCGAGCGGCACGCATCGCCGCCGAGCGCGGCGTGCGGCTGTACGTGATCGGTGTCGGCGATCCCAAGAAGGCCGGCGAAGAGAGCCTGAACGAGGAGGTGCTACGCGGTATGGCCGACATGACGCACGGCCGCTACCTGCACGCGCAAGATCGAGCCGAGCTGAGCGCGGCCTACACGGAGCTGGCGAAGCTCGAGCCGATCCAGACCACGACCGACAGCTACCAGCCCAAGCGCAGCGTCGCGTACGTGCCGCTGTTCGGCATCGCAGCGCTGCTCGCGCTGCAGATGCTGGTCGAGATCGCGAGCGCGCTCCTGCGCGGCCTGCGGCGCGCGCCGCACGCGTCCGAGGTGAGCCATGGCTGAGCTCGCCGCGTTCCACTTCTTGCGGCCCACCCTGCTCTACTGGCTGGTGCCGTGCGGCCTGTACGCGCTGTACCTGGCCGTGCGGGGCAGCGCGCCCTCGGCCTGGCGCGGCGCGGTCTCGCCGCGACTCTTGCCTTACCTGTTGGGTCGCGCCGGCGCGCGTGCGTGGATCACGCCCGAGTACGTGCTGCTCGCAGCGGCGGTGCTCGCGACGCTCGCCGCTGCCGGACCCAGCTACGCAGCCCGCTCGGACGCCTCGGATCCCAAGGACGATCAGCTGATCGTGGTGTTCGAGCTGGGCCAGAGCATGCGCCAGCGCGACGTCAGCCCGAGTCGCGCCGAGCGTGCGCGGCTGACGCTGCTCGATCTGTTGCACCAACGCCCCGAGTCTCCCACGGCGCTCGTGGTAGTGGCCGGCTCGGCGCACGTGCTCATGCCCTTCACCGACGACAACCTCGCGCTCGAGCCCTCGGTCAAGGCGCTCTCACCGGATTTGATGCCGAGTGACGGCCAGGCGTTCGAGCAGGCCGCGCGCAAAGTAAGTGAACTGGCGCAAGGCCGGCCCAACCCACCCGCTGTGTTGATCGTCAGCGACGGCATGCCGCCCGCGGGCGTGGACGCGTTCGCGCGCTTGCACGGACAGGAGAAGTCGAGCCTGGTGATCTTGAGCGTGGGCAAGGACGACGACTCGCTCGCCCACCTCGCCTCGCGCGCGGACGCGCAGCGCGTGGAGCTCAGCTTCGGTGCCCGCGACAGCGCGCGGTTGCTCTCAGCCATCGCGCAGACGCGCGCGCGCAACCTGGCGCCCGGCGACGCGCGCTTCTGGCGCGACGATGGGCCCTGGCTCGCGCTGCCGCTCGCGCTCGGCATCCTGTTCTGGTTCCGGCGCGGCTTCGTGCTCGGGCCGCTGTTCGCGCTGATGTTGACGTTCAGCGGTTGCTCCGCGCTCGAAGGCATCTGGCTCACGCCCGATCAGCAAGGTCGCCTGTACTTCGAGCGCGGGGAGTACTTGCAGGCGGCGGCGCGCTTCGAAGATCCGCGCTGGAAGGGGCTCTCGTTCTACGCCGCCGAGAAGTGGGACGCCGCCGCCCAGAGCTTCGTCACCTTGAGCGGTGCCGACGACCTGTTTCTGCTCGGCAACGCCTACGCGCAGGGCGGCAAGCTGGCGAGCGCGCTGGATGCGTACGATCGCGCGCTCGCGCTGCGGCCGACCGATCGCCGCGTGCGCAAGAACCGCGACCGGATCCGGAAGCTGCTGCAGTCGCTGCAGGAAGACACCGACCGGGAAGACGCGGCGCACCCCGAGACCGAACACGGCGATCGCACCTCGCAGCTCTCCCGCGATCAGCTGGTGAAGCCGCCGAGCGACGTGCCGCCGCCCGCTGCAGCCGCACCAGCAGAAGCACAGGCAGCCGTCGAGGAACGCGTCTGGCTCTCGCGCCTGACGACGGATCCCAGCGAGTTCCTGCGCCGCAAGCTGGCGCTGCAGGCCGCGCGGCAACAGGAGGACCGATGAGCGATCCGGCAGGAGCGCGGTTGGTGCTCGCGCGCAGCACGTCGAACGCGCCGTGGGTCGGGCAGATGGTGCCGATCGACGTCGCGCTCTGGCGTCCGTGGTCCGGCAAAGGCGAGCTGCCCGCGTTCAGCCTCGACGAACCCGAAGTGCCGGACGCCATCGCGCTGTTCCGCCGCGACGCGCCGCCACCGAGTCAGGTGACGCAGGACGGCGTGTTGTACCTGGTGCAGCACCGCACCTTGCTGGTATTTCCGCAGCAGGACGGCGAGATCGTGGTGCCGCCGCTGCGCGCACGCTTCGATGATCCGGCGCCGGGGAGGCCAGTGCGCGTGTCGAGTCCGCCGCTGCAGTTCACGGCTGCCATGCCGCGCAATCTCGAACGCGAAGGCTCGCTCCTGGTGGCGCATGCGGTGCAGGTCGAGGAGAAGCTCGATCGATCGCTGCATGGGCTCAAGGTTGGCGACGGCTTCACCCGCAGCATCGTGCTCACGGCGCGGTACACCGACCCCATCATGTTGCCCGAGCTGCGCTTCGAACCCGTGGAAGGCTTGCAGGTGTATCCAGCCGAGCCCCGCGTGCTCGCGACCGGTGAGCGCGGGGCAATCGAGGCGAGCCGCAGCTACTCGGCGACCTACGTCGTCGAGCGTGTGGGCCACTACGAGCTGCCGGAGCTCAGCCTGCGCTGGCTCGATCCAGCGAGCGGCCGCTACACCACGGCGCGCGCCGAGTCTCTGTCGTTCTGGACGCGACCCAACCCGAGCCTCGGGCTCGACGCGTTCGGCAGCGTGCCCGGCTTGGGCGCGAGCATCTTGCTCGCGACGTTGATCTTGCTCGGAGCGCTCGCGTACGTGATCCAGCGCAGGCTGCGCGGCGGGCCGTTCGCCTGGGAGCAGCGCTTGCGCGCGAGGAACGTGGAGCGGCGGGCGTTCTTTGCCTTCGAGCGCGCGTTGACGCACGCGCCGCCGTTCACGCGCTTGAGCCGTGCGTACGCCTGGCTCGCCTTGCGCTCACCGGCAGCGCCCCGAACGCTGGAGCGATTGCGCGCCGCCTCGAAAGAGAGTGCGCAGGCGCTGTCGACCTGGGAGGCGCAGGCCTTCGGCGGTCGCGCGCACGGCGAGTCGCCTCGCGGCTTGCTGCGCGTGTTCGTGCGCGCGCGCCGCGGCCTGGGCGAAGCCAGCGAATCCGATTCAGTTTGCGACATCAATCCGAGTCGTGAGTCGTGAGAGGAGACCGTATGAACGACAAGACCATAGTTGCTTACCGCCTGGCGTTCTGGGGGACGGTGGCATTGTCACTGGTCGCGTGCGAGACCAAGCAGCCCGCGGAGCCCGCACCCACAGAGACACCGCAAGCGGAGGCGCCCCAGGCCGCGCCCGTGTCCAGCACGCCGCAAGACGTGCAGCTGACCAAGCAGGTCTACAAGCCGCACCCTGCGTCGCTGGTGAAGACCGACGAGGTGGTCAGCCAGGGCAAGAGCAAGAAGCCCAACATCCTGGTGATCATGGGCGACGATATCGGCTACTACAACATCAGCGCGCACAACCGCGGCATGATGGGCTATCAGACGCCGAACATCGATCGCATCGCGAACGAGGGCATGTTGTTCACGGATGCGTACGGCGAGCAGAGCTGCACCGCAGGACGCGCCGCCTTCATCACGGGTCAATCACCCTTCCGCACGGGCCTCTTGAAGGTCGGCTTGCCCGGTGCCGACCTCGGGATCCGGCCCGAGGATCCGACGATCGCCGAGCTGCTCAAGCCGCTCGGGTACAAGACGGGCCAGTTCGGCAAGAACCACCTTGGCGACAAGGACGAGTTTTTGCCGACCAAGCACGGCTTCGACGAGTTCTTCGGCAACCTCTACCACTTGAACGCGGAAGAAGAGCCCGAGAATCCCGACTACCCCAAGGACCCGGCGTTCAAGGCGCACTTCGGCCCGCGTGGCGTGCTGCACAGCAAGGCCGACGGCAAGGTGGAAGACACCGGGCCGCTGACGCGCAAGCGCATGGAGACCATCGACGATGAAGTGCTGAAGATGACGATCAGCTTCATCGAGGAGGCACACAAGGAGCAGAAGCCGTTCTTCACGTGGTTCAACACCACGCGCATGCACATCTTCACGCACCTCAAGGCGGAGTCCCAGGGCAAGACCGGGCTCGGACTCGAAGCGGACGGCATGGTCGAGCACGACGCGACCGTCAAAGCGCTGCTCGACAAGCTGGACGAGCTGAAGATCGCGGACGACACGATCGTGGTCTACACCACGGACAACGGCGCCGAGGTGATGTCGTGGCCCGACGGTGGCACCACGCCGTTCCGCGGCGAGAAGGCGACCACGTGGGAGGGCGGCTTCCGCATTCCGATGGCGGTGCGCTGGCCCAAGAAAATCCCCGCCGGCGTGATCTCGAACGGCATGATCTCCAACATGGACTGGCTGCCGACCTTCCTGGCTGCGGCCGGCGAACCCGACGCGGTGGACAAGCTGACCAAGGGCTACGCCGCCGGCTCCAAGAAGTTCAAGGTCCACGTCGACGGCGTCAATCAGCTCGACATGCTGCTCGGCAACGGAGCCAGCGCGCGCCACGACTTCTTCTACTTCAACGACGACGGACTGCTGTGCGCGTTTCGCAGCGACCGCTGGAAGATCCACTTCTCCGTTCAGATGGCGAAGGGCCTCGACGTCTGGAACAACCCGTTCCTCAACCGCCGCGCGCCGCTCATCCTCGACCTTCTGGCCGATCCCTTCGAGCGTGCGTGGGAAGAGGGCATCGACTACGACCACTGGTTCGCGGAACACATGTTCCTGATGGTTCCGGCGCAGGTGAAGGTGAAGCAGTTCCTCGAGACCTTCAAGGCGTTCCCACCGCGTCAGAAAGGCGCGAGCTTCGGCATCGACCAGGTCGTGTCGGCGCTCACGCCTCCGACGAGGTAGAGCCGCATGCGATGGAGCGAGGCGCTGCGCGCGCCTCGCTCCGAGTGCGTGTTACGGCGTGACGATGTTGAACCAGAACTTGAAGGTATCTAGCAGCGCGAAGAACTCATCGAACGCTGCCTTGCGGCCTTCGATCTTGAGCTCGCCCGCGCTCAGCGCTTGATCGACGGTGGTCTGACCCAGCTGGATCCGCTGCAGCGTCGCCTCCGTGAGCGCGATCGTCGCGTCCGCGCCGGCGGCGGGCTTGTCGGTGTAGGTCAGCGCGCCGTTCTCGACCGTCACAGCGTATTGCTTCTTGAGCTCGGTGAAGTGGATGTTGAGCAAGAGCTTCTTGCCCGCAGCCTTGTCGCCGTTGAGTCGCACCGAGAGATAGTCGAGCAGCAGCTCGGGTGACATCGCCTTGATGGTGTCGGGACTCGCAGTGACCGTGCCACCGCTGGAGGGCACGCCGTTGCGCAACTCGAACGCACCCTGCAGGTAGATCGAGCGCCACGGCCCGGACTCGGCTTGATAGCCCATCTGCTCGTAGGCGTTCGCCAACAACAGCTTGGCCTCTTTGTTGTTCGGGTCGGCGAACACGACGTTCTTGAGCGCCATGGCGACCCAGCGGTACTGGCCCTTGTCGTAGTCCGCGCTGGCTTTCTTCAGCACCGCGGCCGCGCCACCCATGTACTCCACGTATTTGACAGCAGCTTCTGCCGGCGGCAGCTCGTCGAGCGTCGACGGATTGCCATCGTAGAAGCCCATGTAGCGCTGGTACACCGCGCGCGAGTTGTGCTTGACCGAGCCGTAGTAGCCGCGGCTGAACCACTCGTTGCCGAGCTCGGGCGGCAGCTTGATCATGTTGGAGAGCTCGACGCCCGTGTAGCCCTGGTTCATCAGGCGCACGCTCTGATCGTGGACGTACTTGTACAGGTCGCGCTGCTTCTTCAGGAACGCCACGATGCGCGCGTTGTCCCACATCGGCCAGTGATGGCTGGCGAACTCCGATTGAATGTCCTTGCCCCAGAGGTCGATGGTCTGCTGGAGGTAGTGCGCCCAGATCAGTGGATCGCGAACCTTCGCGCCACGCAGCGTCAGCACGTTGTGCAGCGTGTGCGTGGCGTTCTCGGCCATCCAGACCGACTTGCGCTCCGGAAAATAGACGTTCATCTCTGCGGGCGCTTCGGTGCCCGGCGTGAGTTGAAAGACCATCTTCACGCCGTCGATGGTCATCTGCGTGCCGGTCTTGGTGATCGAGGTCGTCGGCACGATCAGCGTCGCTTCGCCGACCGACACGGTCTGCCCCAGACCGCCGTTGACACCGCCACGCTCATTGCGGGGCAACAACGCGCCGTACATGTACACCGCACGCCGGGCCATCGCGTTGCCCGCGATGACGTTCTCACTCACCGCCTCCTCGGTGAAACCCTCGGGGGCAATGATCTTGACCTTGCCGGACTTGACGTCTGCCTCGTCCACCAGACCGCGCACACCGCCGTAGTGGTCGATGTGCGAGTGGCTGTAGATCACGGCGACGATGGGCTTCTTACCCAGGTTCTTGGTCACGAGCTCGAACGCCGCCTTGGCGGTCTCCGCGGAGATCAGCGGATCGCACACGATCCAACCTGTCTTGCCCTGGATGAACGACACGTTGGAGAGGTCATAGCCGCGGACCTGGTAGATTCCGTCGGTGACCTTGAACAGGCCGTGGACCATGTTGAGCTGCGCGTTGCGCCACAAACTCGGGTTCACGCTGTCCGGCGCCGGTTTGTCCAGACCGATGTACTTCTTGTAGGACTCGAGGTCCCAGACCACGTCGCCCTTGGCGTTCTTGATCGTCAGTGTCGCGGGTGCCTCGACCAATCCGCGTTGAGCGTCCTCGAAGTCTTGCTTGTCGCTGAACTTGAGTTGGCTGGCGAGCGCTCGATTGGCTGCGACGGTGAATGACGTCGCCGGCTTCGGCTCCGTCGTCTGCGCTGGCGCTGCTGCGGGCGCAGGCTTGGCAGGTGCGGACTTGGGCGGCTCCGCACGAGCGACCGAAGCGGCGAGCAATCCAAGCACCAGGCATATTACAAAAATGTCAGTTGTAGGTTTCACGTAGGTATCCCCTGTCGATCCGCCTTACGTACGCCATACGCGACAACAACGGAACTCCCGATCTAGTTCTCCGAGCGGTAGTACCTGCCCGGCGTCACGCCAAAGGCCTTGCGAAACGCGTAGACGAACGCGCTCAGGCTGTCGTAGCCGACCTCCAGTGCCACGCTCGTCACGGGCTGGCCCCCGGCGAGCAAGCGCAACGCGTGGATCAGTCGCAGCTGCTGGCGCCAGCGGCCGAAGCTCATGCCCGTGTCGAGCTTGAAGGTGCGTTCGATGGTGCGCTTGCTCCAGGCAGCAGCGCGCGCGAGCTCCTCGGTGCTACGCGGATCGCCCGGCCGTTCGATCAGCCATTCGGCGATGCGGCGCGCGCGCGGCTCGCGCGGCTGTGGCAAGTGCAGCTCGTCGGCAGGCAGCGCGCGCAGCTGATCGAGCAGCACGGCCATCAAGCGTCGCTCGCTCGGTTTGTTCAGCCGCAGGCCACCGAGCTTCACCACGTGCAGGATCAGCTCGCGCAGCAAAGGCGAGAGGCTCGCAACCTGGCACTTCAGCGGCAGCGACGCGCGCAGCCGAGGCGAGACGTAGAGAGTGCGCATCGAGACCGCGCCCGACATCTCGATCGCGTGCTCGACTCGCGCGGGCACCCAGACTGCGCGCGAGGTGGGCACGATCCAGGTGCCGTCGGGTGTGTGCGTCGTCATCACGCCCGTGGTCGCGTAGATCAGCTGATGCCAGTCGTGGTGATGCGGCGGCACGCGATAGCCCGGGCGGTAGTCCCACGACAGGACGCGGACCTGCCCTGTGCCTGCTACGGGTACGGCGCGGAGTCGCTTTCTCGACATAATTTGTCATTCTAGCGTGAGTTTGCCAGCGCGGGACGTAGTAGTTCGAGAGGCGTGAATGGGGAGGCAGTCATGCTCGGAAACCGAAAAGTGATGGCGTTCGTGGCCACGACCGATGCAGCGCGTGCGAAGACGTTTTACCGCGACGTACTCGGGCTACGACTGATCGCAGATGAAGAGTACGCCGTGGTGTTCGACGCCCACGGCACGATGCTGCGGATCCAGAAGGCGCGCGAGGTCGCGCCGGCGCCGTACACCGCGCTCGGCTGGGAGGTGCCTGACATCGCGAGCACGGTCGCGCAGCTGCGGGAGAAGCGCGTCCAGTTCGAGCGCTACGGGTTCATGGAGCAGGACGAGGCCGGCATCTGGACCACGCCCGACGGCGGCGGCAAGGTCGCGTGGTTCAAGGATCCCGACGGCAACTTGCTGTCGCTCACCGAGTTCGCGTGATCACGCGTCGAAGCGTTGCCAGCCGTGGCTGAGACCGCCCGGGACGCGGAAGGCGAAGTAGTTGCCGCCGCCCGTCCCCGGCTGATCGCGCTCGCGGGAGATCGGCTGCTTCGTCAGCCAACACAGCAAGAACGCGCCGACCGCGCCGTGCGAGACGATCGCGATCGAGCCGCTCGTGCGGTCGCGCTCGAGCACCTCTTGCAGCGCAGAGGCGATGCGCGCCTGCGCGTGGCGCGCGGTCTCCCAGCCGCGCGCCGATACTCCCGGGTTCGCGAACATCGCGTCGGCGGTGGCCTCGTGTTCCTCGTGCGGTAGATAGCCGGTCGCGCTGCGATCGACCTCACCGAGGTCGGGCACGATGCGCAGCTGTGCGCCGAGCCGTTCGGCTATCACCTCCCCTGCCTCGCGCGCCTTGCGCTCCGCGCTCGAGTACACGGAGGTCAGCTGCGCGACCCACGGCTGCGCGAGGCCGCTGCGCATGCGCGCGAGCCCGCGCGGCGAGAGCGACCAGTCCGGCACGGGCGTCTGTGGATCCACGCGCACGTCGGGATGCGTGATGAAGTAGATGTCGCGAGCGACCATGTCGCGAGGGTAGCCGACCTCGAGTCGGGATTTTCGGTATTTATCGTTCAGAACCTTCGCACTCGAAAGGCGTCGATAGGCAGCGAGGGTTCGCCATGCCGCGCGCAGGGGATGCAGCGTGATCGACGACTATTTGCGTTTCGCCCGATCCTTGAAGGCACGCAGCGGACGGTTCGGTCCGCTGCTGATCGGCGCCGCGGCGCTGGCGCTCGCCGCGCTGGGCGCGTGGATCTTGCTGGTTCGGGGTGCCTCCGTGCGGCCCCAGCGCGAACGTTTGTCTGCGCCGGTCGCGGAGCAGACGGAGGAAGAGGCCCCGGCGTGGCTGGACGAAGGCAAGAAAGGCAAGTCCAAGAACCGCTTCGGGCTCGAAGGTGCGGCGGACGATCGAGAGGCCCACATGGACCGCGAGTCGGCGCGCGAGCAGGCGAAGAACGCGGGCATCCTCGGCGTCCTGAAGTCATCGCCCGCGACCTCTCCGTACGTGCGCGACGCGGCACTGGGTAACGATCCGATGAGCGCGCTCGGCGCGCTGATGGGCGACCAGATCGGCTCCAACTTCGGATTCAGCGGCCTCGAAATCCGCGGGACCGGACGCGGCGGCGCGGCGGAAGAGCCCGCGACCGACGCGAAGAACGAGGCGAACTGGCCGCGCTGGAAGCGGAGCGAACCCACGCGCCAACTTCGCGCGCGACCCCGCGGCGCTCCGCCGCAGGCCGTAGTCAGTGCGGACGCGCAACCGGCGCCGTCGCCCACCAACCCCGCGGAGGAATTGCTCGCTCGCCACAGCACGCTGCAGGGCGTGCAATTCATCGACGCCGATCGCTACTTCGCGAATAGCTACGTGCCCGGCGATCCCGAGCTGCGCGCGCTTCAGGCACGCGTCCGGGGCTACGACCGCACGAGCCTGTTGCCCGAAGCGCTGCGCGCGGCGCGCTTCGACGATGCGTCCCAGCGGGTGGCGCAGCCCTTCGACGCGCCCGGACAAGCCGCGCTGGCGGTGTACGTGTCGGCGAGCGAACGCGGGATCACCTCCGCGCGCCGCATGCTGCTGCAGGTCGGCTTGCAAGCCACCCCGCGCTACAGCGGCCGGCGGCCGACGATGAACGTGGCCATCGTGCTCGACGCGCGCGAACCGCTCGATGCCACGACGAGCGCGAACGTGCGGGCATTGCTGGCGGCGTTCGCGGACGCACGCGACCCGAGCGACCGCCTCTCACTCTTCGCGGCGGGACCCGGCGGTGGGCAGCTCGTGGCTGCAGACGCATTCCGCCACGGCCCGCTCCAGGTCGCATTGCAACGGCTGCAGAGCGAGCGCGGCGGCGCGACGTTGGGCCTGGCCGACGCGCTCAGAGACGCGCTCCAGAGCGTGCGCGGCAGCGACGACACGAACGCGCCACTCGGCAGCAGTGTCGCCATCCTGGTCGCGCCGCGCGCACTGGGCAGCGAGCTCGCGCAGCTCGAAGCGCTCGCGCACCAGAGCGCCGTCGAGGGCGTGCCGGTATCGGTCTTCGGCGCCGGTCCCGACGCCGACCCGGAGCAGCTCTCACAGCTCGCGCTCGCCGGGCAGGGCAACCGCCGCCTGCTCGCGACGGGAGCGGACGCGGCGCCGGCGGTGGATCGCGAGCTGTCCGCGGTCGCACGCGTGGTCGCACGCGCAGTTCGCCTGCGCGTGCACCTGGCGAGCGGCGTGCGGCTCGTCGGCGTGCTGGGCTCGCACCCGCTGGACGAGGAACATGCCGAGCGCGTGCGTGAGGCCGAGAACAGCATCGATCAGCGGCTGCGCCGGAACCTCGGCATCGACCAAGACCGCGGCCAGGACGAAGAAGGCGTGCAGATCGTGATCCCGAGCTTTTACGCCGGCGACTCGCACGTGGTGCTCCTCGACGTGGTCGCCGAGGGCCCGGGAGCGATCGCCGATGTCAGTGTGCGCTACAAGGATCTGGTCCAGCTCGCCAACGGCACCGCGCGCGAGAGCCTGTGGCTGCCGAACCTCGAGCTCGCCCGCGGCGCGCTGCAGCGCAACGTGCTCAAGAACCTGGTCGCCCACGAGCTCGCGGACCGGCTGCGCAGCGCGGGTGACGTGCTCGCGAACGATCCCGACTCGGCGCGACGCCAGCTGGATCAGGCGCAGGCGTTGCTCGACAGCCTGGGAGCCGCAGTGCCCGAGCTGCGCGGCGATCGCGAGCTCGAGCAGGACCGCGCCCTCACCAGCGAATACCGCACCCTGCTCGCACGAGTCGCCCAGCCCGCGCAGCGGCAGTTTGCGGCGGACTCCCTGCGCTTCGCCTCGTTGCTGAAGCTGCAGCCGCGCCCCGAAGGAGACCCGAGAAGCCCATGAAGAGACCGACCACCGTACTGACCTGCCTCGCGGCCCTCAGCGCGCTCGCCGCGAGCGGCGCGACCGCGCAACAGCGCGAGAAACCGGCGCAGGTTCAGCTACCGCTCGACACGTACGATTCACTGGTCGAGCGCGTGCGCTCGCCGAAGACCCCCGAGCGACCCGCGCCCGCGCGCTACGCGCTGGGCACCGCGGTGCTGAACGTCGAGGTCACGGAGAGCGGCGGCGCTGCGACTGCACACGCGCAACTGGACCTCGCGGTGCGCGTGCTCGAGGACGGCTGGGTGGCCGTGCCGCTCCTGCCGAACGGCACGGCCGTGCGCAGCGCGACCCTGGACAACCGGCCGGTCGAGCTGGTGAGCACCCCGGCAGGCCTCGCCCTATCGAGTGAAAAGGCCGGCAGCCATCAGCTGCGAGTCGAGTACGACGTGGACGCCCAGAGCTCGGAGCACGGCCGCGCGCTCGCCCTGCCGCTACCAGAAGCGCCCAGCACGCGCATGCAAGCGGAGCTGCCAGGTAGTGAGCTGGACGTCGCGGTGATCCCCGCCTCCGCGGTGAGCAGCGAACGCAGCGACGACACCACCACCGTCGAGGCCACCATCCCGAGCGGCCGCGGCGTGCAGCTGTCCTGGCGCCTGCCGAGCGACCACGGCTACAGCCTGAACCGAGCCCGCTACCGCGGCGTGCTCGTGCGCGACGCCGTGCGCTTCGACGCCGAGATCGGCTTCGAGCTGTTCGACGGCGAGACGGTGCTCGTGCCGCTGCTGCCGAGCGACGTGATCCTCAGCGCGCTCTCGATCGACGGCAAGCCGAGCGCGATCGCAGTGCAAGACGAGGCGTTCGCGGCGCGCGTGCGAGGCCGGGGCCAGCATCGCTTGCAGCTCGCGTTCGAGCTGCCGGTGGTGCGCGACGACGGCCCGCCGCACGTCGATCTGCGCATACCCGAGGTGCCGGTCTCGGAGCTGGAGATCAGCTTGCCGGGCGGCAAGGAGGTCACGCTCGATCCCGTCGCCCACGTTGAGGCGATACGCAAGGGCGGCGACACCGTGTCGCGCGCATTCCTGCCGCTGACCTCCCAGGTGCAGATCAGCTGGGCCGAGGCCGTGCCGCAAGAGGCCGACGAGGAGCTGCTGGCCAACGCGAACCTCTTCCACTTGGTGCACGCCGAAGAGGGCGTGCTGTACGTGCACGCGGTGGTCGTCTACGAGGTCACGAGCGGGCACAGCAACGTGATCGAGCTCGAGGTGCCGAGCAACGTACAGGTCAGCGACATCCGCGCCGAAGCCGGGGGCATCAAGAAGGCGATCAAGACCCAGCGCGACCCGCGCAGCACCGTCGAGCAGTACAGCGTGTTCCTCGATCGCGAGCTGCAAGGCGAGCTGCGCTTCGACGTCATGTACGAACGCAAGCTGGGGCATGACCCGCTGCAGGTGCCGCTGATCCGCGCGCGCGGCGTGAGCCGGCAGCGCGGCATGCTGGCGCTGCTCGCGAGCAAGGAGCTCACGCTGAACCCCGACGACGCGAGCGCCCAGAACGTGACCCGCGTCGGCGAGAACCAGCTGCCGAGCTTCGTGCGCGAGGCGGTCGACAAGACGGTCGCCCACACCTACAAGTACCTCGAAGACGAGCCCAAGCTGGTGGTCAGCACCGCACCGCCCGAGCGCAAGCAGGGCAAGTTCGATGCGCAGGTCGACACGTTGATCTCGCTCGGGGACGTGACCCTGCGCGGCGCCGCGAGCATCAATATCAACGTGAAGAGCGGCAGCCTCGAGGCCCTCGCGCTGCGCTTGCCCAAAGGCGTGAACTTCCTCGGACTGACCGCGCCCTCGCTGCGCACGCACAGCGTGAAGGATGCGCAGGGCGCGCAGCTGATCGACGTGCAGTTCACGCAGCAGATGGACGGCCAGTTCCGGCTCGAGGTGAACTACGAGAAGATCACCTCGGAGGCAGAGGCCGACGTCGCCGTGCCCGCGCTTCGCGTGGAGGGCGCCGAGGTAGAACAGGGCCGAATCGCCGTCGAGGCGCTGAGCGCAGTCGAGGTCGGTGAAAAACGCCGCGATCACCTCTCGCCGCTCGACCCGAGCGAGTTGCCGCAACAGCTCGTGCTCAAGACGACCAATCCAATCCTGCGCGCGTACAAGTACGTGCAGGTCGAGCCGGCGCTCGCGCTGGCCGTGACGCGCCACAAGGAAGTCGACGTGCAGAAGGCCACGATCGACCTCGCCCGCTACCAAACGTTGTACACGCGCGACGGCCTGGCGGTCACGACCGCCCGCTTCAGCGTGCGCAACAGCCGCGAGCAGTTCCTCAAGGTGCGCCTGCCCAAAGGCAGCAAGGTCTGGTCCGTGTTCGTGGCCGAGCGCGCGGAGAAGCCCGCGATCGAAGAGGCCAAGAACGGCGAGCCGACCGTGTTGATCAAGATCATCACCTCCACGGACGGCTTCCCGGTCGAGCTGGTGTACGAGACACCGGCCGAGAGCATCGGCTCGCTCGGACGGATCAGTGGTCGCCTCCCCAACCCCGACATGGTCGTGACGCACAGCACCTGGGACGTGTACCTGCCAGCCGAGCTGCAGTACGGCGAGCCCAGCAGCAACATGGAGCAGCGCAGCGCCGGCAGCCAGGCGAGCGCCGCCGACATGAAGCAAGCGCTGGAGAGCTCGCGGCAGAACGCTGCGCTCGCGCCGCTTCGCATCGACGTACCGACCGAAGGCGTGCGCTACGCATTCAGCAAGCTGTACGCGAACCGCGCCAGTGAACCCGCCGAGTTCTCGCTGCCGTACAGCAGCCAGCAGGGCAGCTGGTTGGCTCGCCTGCTGTCTCTGCTGGGCGCGACGCTGTTCTGCGCGGGAATGTTCCTGCTGCTGCGCGCGAACGCGCGGCGTGCTGCGCTGGCGAGCGCGGGCCTGGGCGTCGTGCTCGTGCTCGTCGCGAGCAGCCTGGGCGTGAGCAGCACCTGGCCGCTGCTGTGGTCGCTGATCCTGGCGAGCGGGTTCGGCGCGCGCTGGTTGATCGCGCTGCGTCCCCGCGCGTCGAACGCTGCCGCCAGCGGCGGCGTGGTTCCATAGTCGTGGATCGTCGCGGTGTTCTGCGGCGCGGCGGCCCGCAGGCGAGCTCACCTGTACGCTGCGCGCCACTCCGGCGCGGGCCAGCCTTCGCTGATGTAGATCGTCTCGTGCGCGACTTTGTCGCCGCGAAACTCCAGGATGCTGACGCCGAAGTGCCACGGGCCGCCGTCGTAGCTGATCGACGTCTCGGCGATCCACAACGGATCTTGGCCTCGAAGGCTGCGGATCGTGAAGCTGACGGCGGCGGGATAGATGCTACGCCAGGCCTTGAATTTCTCGAGGCCCTCGAAGCGCTCCCCGGACTGCGGGAACACCAAGACCGCATCCGGGTGATAGATCTCGTGCGCGATCTCGACGTTCGAGCCGTAGTTCCAGTGGCGCTCGAGTTGCGCTCGCCGTGCCATGACGTCCATGCCCGCTCACGAGCAATGAGCATGCCGAACGCCAGCTGCCTGCAGAACGCGGCTGGACGTCGAAGCGCCGGCCAATCTGCGGGCACGTGCCGGGCACGCTACGGCGCTGGACACAGCTCGGCGAAAGGCGTTGCCTGCACGAGCTCGATCAGCACCCCGTCCGGGCCGCGCACGAAGAAGCTCTTGAAGCCGTGCGCTGCAGCAGGCTCCGAGACGAGCTCGATGCCCTGGTCCACGACGCGCTTGCGCCAGGCGCTCAGATCGCTGACCGCGAACGCGACGTGGCCGAGCGGGTGGTCGTCGGTGATTCCGTAGTCCGCGCGCTCGCCGATCGGTTCCCAGAACAACACGATGTCGTCCACGAACATGCCGTAGCTCAGGAACGGAGTCGTGATCGGCCTGCCGAACAAGCGCTGATACCAGTTCACCGTCGCGGTGAGGTCCGGGGTCGTGAAGTGCAGGTGGTTCACGCGCCGATCCGCGCCGCTCCAGACCTCGATCCGCTCGCGGTCCGGGCCCAGCACGTACATGTACGAGACCGCGTCGGGCACCGGGAAGCAAGCGGGGATGCCTGGGAGCAGGCCGATGATGGCACCCGAGCCGGGTTGTCCGATCGTGGGCGTGTCTGCGGTGTTGAACGAGCTGAAACCGCGCGTGTCGGGCTCGACGCCCTCCATGTGCGCGGCCGTGTACCAGGCGCCTGGATCCACCGAGCCCCAACCCATGTGCTGGAGCGCGGTGGGCAGCGCGCTGTCCGGTGGCGTCGTGCGCTCGTCGAGCAAGAGCAGTGTGGGCGTGACCTGCAAGGCCTCTGTCACGCCGTTGAGCAGCACGCGCTTGGCGGCGAAGAACTTCTCGTAGAACCGGAACGAGCGCTCGCGATCCGCCACGTTGAGGTGCACGTGGTGCAAATGGATTGTCATGTCTTGCGCGTTCTGTGTCTCCTGCGAACAGCCACTGCACAAACTCGGCAGGGTCGAAGTCACGCCAGCGTCGCTGTCAGCGGCGTCGCCATCCCCAGCTGGGGTTGGGCTGCCGCTGCCTCCGCGGCCAGTCGCTGGCGCCGTGTCTCCGGCGCGGCCCGCGATACCCTGGCCGCCGGCCGGTGGCGAGGCTGGACTCGCCGCCATTGGCTGCAGCCCCGATTGCGGCCCGCTCATGCTGGTACCCGGGATCGGGGCGCTGGACCGCCCTCCGCAGGCAACTGCCAGGCAGCCGAGTAGCCACAACCACGAAACGAGAGACGCGCGGCTGTCCATCTCCGACTCGATAGCGGCCGCTCGCCGGGATCGAAAGCGGTCGCGATCAATCATGACGATTTCCGAACGTTGGCGGTCCGTCGCGGATATTCGTTGCGCCGCGTGCACCCCTCGTGGAAGCTGCGCAACGAGGGAACTTGAGGGTCCACTTCGGCGATTTCGTCCTGGATCGTGAGGAGCGCGTGCTCTCGAAGGCAGGCGTCGAACTCGCGCTCGAGCCCAAGGTCTTCGAGTGTCTGGCACTGCTGGTGGCGCGGGCCGGCAAGCTCACCAGCACCGCCGAGCTGCGCTCACACTTGTGGCCCGACGTGAACGTGGCGGATGGGGCGCTGCGCAGGCTGATCAACGAGACGCGCAAGGTCCTGGGCGACACCGGTTCGGCGCAGTCGCAGATCCGCACGCGCAAGGGCCTGGGCTACGTGTTCGTCACGCAAGTCAGCATCGCGGAGGTGCGCTTGCCGACGGCGGCGACACCCTGCGTGCCGCAACGCTGGCCGTTCGTGGGTCGCGTTCGCGAGCTCGAGCGATTGCGCGGCTGGCTCGCCTGCCGGGACGACGGCGGGCTGTGCATGCTGAGTGGAGAGGCGGGAGCGGGCAAGAGCAGCCTGATCGCGCGCCTGCAAGGCGCCCCCGAAACCTCCACCTCCAAGCCGCGCTGGCTGAGCAGCGCGTGCCCGGCCGCGATCGGCTCGCCGATGTACTGGCCCTTCCGACAGATCGCCGCGCAGCTCATGGCCATCCCGGAGCTGCGCGCGCAGGTCACGCCCGTGACGCAGCACGGCCGGCACGTGCTGTGCGCGCTGCCGGAGCTGGGCGGGCCTGCTGCTGATGGCGGCGGCGACGCGCAGACCCAGTTCGAGCTGTGCGAGGCATTCGGAGCTCTCCTGGCCCGGCTCTCGCAGCTCGTGCCGCTGCGCGTGGTGCTGGAGGATCTGCACTGGGCGGACGCAGGCACCATCGCCATGCTCGACGCCGTCGCGCGCGCCGCACGCGGCCGGCCACTGCACGTGCTCGCCAGCTACCGGCCCGAGGCAGCGGCGCCGGGTCGGGCCCTCAGTCAGTTCATTGGCCGCACCTCGGGGCGCGAAGGCGTGCTCAGTCAGCACCTCGACGCGCTCGAGCTCGAAGACATCCGCGCGCTGCTGCAGACCTTGCAGCTGCCAGGTTGGGCCGGAGGTGCTCCGAAGGAGCTGCAGCGCATGACGGGTGGCAACGCGCTGTTCTTGAGCGAATCGATCCGCCATGCGCTCGCGCTCGACTTGCCGCTCGATGCGGCGCTGCCGCCGAGCGTCGCGCACATCGTCGAGCAGCGCCTGCGCATCCTGCCGCAAGCCACGCAGCACTTGCTGGGCCAGGCCGCGGTGCTCGGCCACGAGTTCAACGTATCGGTGCTCGCGGCGCTGGCGACCCGCGACGACCTGGACGGAGTGCTCGACGAGCTCGAGCCGGCGCACCGCGCGGGCGTGCTCTTGCGCGATCCAGAGCACGCCGATCGCTGGCGCTTCAGCCACGCGCTGGTCGGCGACGCGCTGGTCGAGTCGCTGTCGCTGCAGGCGCGCACGGCCTATCACTGCGAGGCCCTGCACGCCTGGCAAGCACTGCACGGGGCTGCCGCTCCCAGCGGCGTGCTCGCGGCGCACGCGTTCGAGGCGGGCGCTCGCATCGCCGGCGCAGAGCGGCGTGCGCTGTGCGAACGCGCGGGCCGCGAGGCCTTCGTCTCCCGCGCCTTCGATCGAGCCGTGCTGCAGCTGGGGCGCGCGGTCCAGCTGCTCGAACCCGAAGATCGATCCGAGCGAGCGGCGGAGCTCTGCCTGCTCTGGGCGCGTGCGCGCTGGCAGGCCGACGACGCTGCAGGCGAGATCGAGCGCGCGTTCTTGCTGGCCGCGGAGCGCGCACGACAGGCGAACCAGCCCGAGCTCCTGGCGCAAGCTGCGATCGGCTACGCGCTCGGCGACGAGTCGAGCGTACACCTGCGCAGCGTGGCGCTGCGCCCCGAGGCGCTCGAGCTACTCGAGGAAGCCTGGAGCTCGCTGGTCCGTGCAACTCCCGGGGGCTGCACCGCGCTGGCGGGGGAAGTGCCCTATCGCCTGGCTGCCGCGCTGTGCTGGATGCGTTGCGAGGCGGGTGCGCTCGAGGACTTCCAGCGCGCCGCGCGCCTCGCGCTGCAGCTCGCGCCGCCTTCACCCGATCCGTTTCGGCGCATGTGGCTGCTCGCCATGCAAGGCGTGGCGGACGCGACGCGCGCGACCGAGGTGTACGAGTCGGGAATCGAGCTCATGCAGAGCACCGAGCTGACGATCGTACAGCGCATCGACGGCTGGGCGCTGACCATGGGTTCGCGGCTGTCGCACGGTGACCTCGCGGGCTATCAGCGCGCGGTGCGCGAGATCGCGAGCCTCGTCGAGCTCCTGCCGGAGCCCGCGCGCATCGGTCGCCACAGCGCGCGACTGTCTGCCTATGCCGCCCTGCCCCAGTGCGCGCGCGCGACGCTCGCCGTCATGCGCGGAGAGTTCGCCGAGGCGGAGCAAACATTCAGAGGCGTGGGCCAGCACTTCGCACGTCACGGGTTGGCGATCACCCCCGAGCAAGCCAACCATGTGTTCTGCATGTTGCTGTGGCTGTTCGGCTATCAGGGTCGCGCGGCTCAGCTCGAGCCGTTGCTCGATCGTCACCTCGAGAGCAACCCGGACGCGCTCTGGTTCGCGTCGCTGACCAAGACGCGGTTCGCGCTCGAGCGCGGCGACTCGGATCAGGCGCGCAAGCACTTCCAGGTGCTGCGCGAGAGCGGCTTTCGGCCCCACCTGCGCGGCAAACCGGTGCTGGCAAAGCCCGAGACGCTGGTGCGCGCCGCGGACGTCTGCATCGACGCCGGCCAGCCCGAGGACGCCGCCCTGCTGTATGACGCGCTGTTGCCGCGCGCCGCGCAGTGCACCCAGGACGGGGCGCTGATCTGCATGGGATCGTCCGGCCGCCCGCTGGGCGAGCTGGCGCTGATGCTGGGCAAGTACGACGAGGCGGAGCGGCACTTTCGCGCGGCGCTGGCGCAGAACGAGCAGCTGGGCCATCTGCCGGAGCTCGTGCGCACTCGGCTGGGCTGGGCGCGTACCTCGTTGGCACGCGACCAGGTCGCGCGCGCGCACTCGTTGATAGCGGCCGCTCGCAGCGGCGCGAACGAGCTCGGCATGGCGCCCGCGCAGGCACTGGCCGAACGCCTCGGCGCGAGCGCCGAACGCTGCGCCTGAACGAGACGCCCCTACACGGGAACACACCCGTTCGCTCGTGCGCCAGAACTGTCACTACCAGTAGCCCGGCTGAACAGTTAACCCTGTAATCGAGGCTGCATGAACGCGACTCTGATCAGTGCCATCGTCCGGCAGACCACCGTGCTGATCGCCTCGCTGGCGACCGCCTCCGGGCAGCGCGCGCAGCTGGCCGCACTGGCAAATCAGGTCTTCGCGGACCTGGTGCGCGAGCTGCGCGAGCAAGGGCTCGGCAACAAGGTGATCGCGGACATGTTCGGCCTGGCCTTGCGCACATACCACCGCAAGCTGGCACGCCTGACGGCGAGTCAGAGCGATCAGGGTCGCTCGCTGTGGGAGGCCGTGTTCGCCCACATCCAGCAACACGGCCCGCTGCTGCGTGCAGACCTGTTGCGGCGCTTCGCGCGCGACGACGAAGTCACGCTGCACTCGGTCGTGCTCGACCTCGTCGAGTCGGGTCTGATCCAGCGCGACGGTGAGGGGGACGCCGTCAGCTTCAAGGCCGTCCAGGCCGATGCAGCTGCCAACGGCGGGGGTGGGGGCGCGCAGCTCGACGCGATGCTCCGTGTAGCACTGCACCGCGCGGGGCCGACGTCGCTCGACGGGTTGGCGCAGCTCGTACCGGCGGCGCGCGAGGAGCTCGAAGCGGCGTTGACACGGCTGACGGCCGACGGCTCGGTGTCCGCACGTAACGGCCTGTTCTCGTGCGAGACCTACCTGCTCGGCTTCGGCGAACCCAAGGCCTGGGAGGGCGCAGTGTTCGACCATTATCAAGCCATGGTCGTCGCGCTGGTCAGCAAGCTGCGCGCTGGCGCACGCCGCGCGGACCTCGCAGACAGCACCGGCGGCAGCACGTTCGTGTTCGACCTGTGGGAGGGGCACCCGATGCAACAAGAAGTCATGGGCTACCTGCGAAGTGTACGAGAGCGCGGCATCGCCTTGCGAAAGGCGCTCGACGCGCACCCCGAGCCGGCACCCGAGGACAAGAGATCCCTGCGCGTCACCGCCTACGTGGGACAGAGCGTGGCGCTGGAGGAAGAGGAGAACGATGCTTAGTCGAACCCTGGGCTTGTGGCTGCTGCTGACGGCGGCAGCTTGTTCGAGCCCGAACAGCCCGAACGTCAGCGGCGAGAGCCACTGGCTGATGGCCTGCCGCGACGATGACGAGTGCGGCGACGGCAAACTCAGCTGCGTCTGCGGCACGTGCACGCGCGCGTGTTCGACGGATGACAGTTGTCAGGGCGGACAGTGTTACGACACCGACTCGCCGTTGATCTTACAACGCTGTGAGGCGCGCGAGCTGCAGGGCGCGGGCGTGTGTCTCGCGACTTGTACGGGGGATGGCGAATGCGGCAAGGGTCGCGCTTGCATCGAGGGCGCGTGCATGACGACTGCCCCGTTCGCGAACGTGGATGCCGCCGTGTCGTGGAGTGAGCCGGTGCGCGAGCCCGTGCCAGACGAGGTCATCCAGGGCGACGCGAGTGAGCTGCTGGGAACGTGGCGAGAGGACTGCGATCCGAGCATGCCGGCCAACAACTCCGAGGGCTGCATGACCATCACCATCGAGCGCGACAGCGCCGGCGACGTACGCGGGCACATCCAGTACGAACGCACTGGTTCCAAGTACGGCCCGTTTGCGCCCGCCGTGGACGCGGGCCGCGGCTATCCGGTCGAAGTGACTGTCAGCGAGTATACGGCAGCCTCCTGGTCGGCAACGAGCGTCGCGTATTCGCTCTTCAACGGATACATCTCGGCCGACGCGGACACTCCAAGGCTCGAGTTCTTCTTCGATTTCAGCCGCCTCGAGCTCTGGCGCACCTGGTGCGAGATGCAGACGCCCTACGCGTGGCACATCGGGGAACGAACATTTTACTACTGCGTCCCACAAGCCGAAGCAGAGTGGTCGGAGCTGGACATGGGCAAAGTCGTCCTCTGCAGGAGCGCGGAGATGATGGCCTCGTGCGAGGACAGACTCGGAAACCACCTCCCGTGCGCATGCCGCGACCAGACCAATCCGCTGTGTAGCTCGACGGTGTGCAGCTGCACGGCGCAGGGTTGCGGCATGCTCGCAGGGTCGAGGCGCGCCGTGTTGAACGTGTCTGCAGACAGACAGAAGGCAGCTTTGCTGTTCGATGAGTCGCCAATCTTGTCCAGCCACACGTGGCCGTTTAGCAAGGTGAAACCATGAAGCGCGCGCTGGCTCTGTCGTGGGTTGCGGTGTTGTGTACGGCATGCGGCCTCTTCCACGGTGCTGATTCGAATGACGGCGCGGCGGGCCAGGTCTCGGCCGATGCTGGTAGGGGTGACGCCCCGACCGCTGGGAGCCTCGGCGCACACGCGGGCGCGACGCCTGCAGCTGGCGGCGGCGGGAGCAGCGGCGGCCAGGGTGCTGGCGCAGGCGAGGAGAAGGAGCAGGTATGGCTCGGCGAGGTGTGGTCCCCGTCGCAGGCAATGTTCTGCGATCCCGAGTTGCCCAGTGGACTGCCGGAACGCCCAGGTCTCGACCCCGAAGGCTTCACATGGCGCGTGCTGCTCACGCTCGACGTCCGCGACGCAAACTACGTGCAGGGTGAGATCCGCTTCGGCGAAGGAGTCGCGCGCATCCCAGAACGACCTGATCGTGATCCGACCATGGCCACGAGTTCGGGTGGATCGTTCTGGGACTGCACGTTGCAGATGCCCGTGGAAGGCTTCGGTTATCGCATTCTGGGAGGCCGCGCGAGCTCGAAGGGAGTCGACTTCGACTTCTCTCCCAATCAGATCTGGGAGCAGTGGTGCGCCACCGAGAAGCCGACCTGTCGAACTGATCTCAACGCGATCTGCGAGCACATCCCGACCTGTCAGTGTGACGCGGACGAGTGCCACGCAGACCTGCGCGGAAACCTTCGCGTTCAGCTGAGCAGAACTGCGGATACCCTCGAAGGGCACTTGCCTAGCCCCGCGGCCTGGGGCACCCGTGCCGACATCCGTCTGCGCCGAGTGAAGTAGCGAAGTCGCCTTCACCGCCTGAGCGTGGCGACTGAAGTGCAAAGCAGAGCCGTTCTGCTCGACCCGCGCCACTCTGGACTACGTGTCGAGGACTCGTACGCCCGGATCTTATGTCGCCAGCACGCGGCTTGAAGGGCGACTCCGCTCATGACCGGGCTCGATCTCCGACTGCTCGGTGGCTTTGCAGTCGCGGACGCGAACGGCGGCACCATTCGGCTGAGCACGCGCAAGGCTGAAGCGCTGCTGGCGCTACTGGCGCTGCCCGTCGGATCCTCGCAGGCCCGAGATCGCGTGTGCGCGCTGCTCTGGCCCGAGGTGCCCGACACCCAAGCGCGGCACAGCCTGCGGCAAACCTTGTTCCACATGCGCAAGGCGCTGGCGCCTGCGCCTGCAGCGCTCGCGAGCGATGCTCGCAGCCTGCAGCTGGTGGCGGAGCACGTGCGCGTCGACGCCGCGCACTTCGAAGCCTGCGTGGCGCGCGGGACGCGCGAAGCGCTGGTCGAGGCCTGGCGCTGCTACCGCGGCGATCTGCTGGAGGGCGTGGCGGTCGACGAGGCGCCCTTCGAGCACTGGCTGCGCTGTGAGCGCGAGCGTCTGCGTCAGTTGTTCTCGGAGGCGCTCACACGCCTGGTCGCGATCGACAGCGAGGAGGCGCGCTACACCGAGGCCATCCACGCCTGCACGCGCCTGTTGCAGCTCGAGCCGCTGCGCGAGGAGGCGCACCGCAGCATGATGCGGCTGTTGGTCCAGCAAGGCCGGCGCGCGGCCGCGTTGCAACACTACCGGGACCTCGCCCGCATGCTGCGCGAGGAGCTCGACGCCGAGCCCGACCACCTGACGCAGCAGCTGCACGCCGAGATCGAGCGCGCCAGCTCGCCGCCACCCGCAGCAGCAGCGCCGAGCTCGGTCGCGAGCGCCTCGCAGCAAGCCGCGCCAGCCACGACCGGTCGCGCCA
>DATEOF010000128.1:0-58970 GCA_035274465.1 Polyangiales bacterium | reverse complement strand
GGGCGGCAGCGGCAGCGGCGGCCGCAATGGTCGCGGCGGCGGTGCGGCGATCACCGGCGAGGATCCGCTGTGTCAGCCCAAGACCTGCCTCGGAGAAGGCGCGCTGTGCGGCGCGATCTCGGACGGCTGCGGCGGCGTGCTGCGCTGTGGCACCTGCAAGGCGGACGAGATCTGCGACGCTGCCGACCACCGTTGCCGGCCCCTGAAGGGGGCCTGCGAGTCGGCCGACAAGCAGTGCGGCGTGGTGATGGACGCCTGCGGCACGGGCCGCATCTGCGGCAGCTGCGCCGGCGGCGCGATCTGCGACGCGGCCAGCGGCCAGTGCGGCAGCTGTAAGCCGCGCGACTGCGCCTCGATCATGGCCTGCGGCAGCTTGCCGGACGGCTGCGGTGGCACGGTGCAGTGCGGTGGCTGCGATGGCAACGAGGCCTGCGACGCACTCAGCTATCACTGTCAGACCTGCACGCCCACCAGCTGCGAGCTGGAGCACGCCGAGTGCGGCGCGCTGAGCGACGGCTGCGGTGGCAAGCTCAACTGCGGCACTTGCAAGAGCGGCGAGGTCTGCATCGAGAACGAGTGCCGCCGCCCTCCGCGGCCGCCCGCCTGCGAGCTGGTCAAGGCCACCTGCGGTCCGATCAAGGATGCCTGCACCGGCACGGCCGTGGACTGCGGCACCTGCCCGCGCGGCGAGATCTGCGTCGACAACTACTGCACCAGCTGCGTGCCCAAGACCTGCGGCGAGCTCGGCTGGGCGTGCGGCACGGGCAGTGACGGCTGCGGCGGCACACTCAACTGCGGCATGTGTCCTGCAGCTACCGGCGGCGGGACCATCAGCTGCTATCAGCACGGCTGCTGCACCCCGCGCACCTGCCCGGCAGGCGCCTGCGGCGAGATCGCAGATGGCTGCGGCGGCAAGCTGCAGTGCGGCACCTGCCCCGACACGTCTTCGGGCCAACCCCAGCTGTGCGGCCTCGTCAGCGCCAACGTCTGCTCGGTGTGCACGCCCAAGACCTGCGACGACCTGGGCTGGAAGTGCGGCAAGGGCGCCGATGGCTGCGGTCGCGAGCTGAACTGCGGCGGCTGCCCCGACGGCAACTACTGCAGCGTGCCCGGCCAGGCGGCCCACGTGTGCAGCCCGTGCACGCCCAAGACCAGCTGCAATGCCGGCGAGTGCGGCGAGATCTCGGACGGCTGCGGTGGCTCGATCACCTGCGGCGGCTGCGGCATGGGCGAGGTCTGCGGACAGCTGACCGCGAACGTCTGCAACGTATGCAAGCCGCAGGTCTGTCCCGCGGACAAACAGTGCGGCACCGTGAGCGATGGCTGCGGCGGCGCTGCCGAGTGCGGCACGTGCGGCCAAAACCAGAAGTGCGTCAACAACCTGTGCTGCCAGCCGAAGAAGTGCGGTGACCCGGGCGTCGGCTGCAAGACCACCAGCGACGGCTGCGGTGGCCCGCTCGACTGCAGCTGCCAGAGCCCCCTGGTGTGCGACGCCAGCGGCAGCTGCTGCGCGCCGATCCGCTGCATCGACGTCTGCCAGACCGGTCCGTACGACGGTCCCGACGGCTGCGGCAACATCCTGCACTGCGACTCGTGCTTCGGCGGACCGGACTGAGGAGAGGCGATGAGATTCGCAGCCAGCTTGTGTGTGTTGTGCGCGCTCGCAGCTTGCAGCGGCGACGACGAGATGCCGTCCGGCAGCGACGCGGGCGAGCGCGACTCGGGCAGCAAGCCCAGGCCCGACGACGACGCGGGCATGGACGACGCCGGCACGGATGTCGCGCCTCGTTCGCGGGTGTGCAGCAGCGACGGCTTCTGTTGGGAGTTGCCCTCGCCGCAGGGCGAGACGCTACGAGCAGCCTTCAGCTCCGGCGATGACACTCTGTGGGCCGTCGGCGACCACGGCGTGGTGCTGCGCTACGACCACGGCGCGTTCTCTGCCGCCGACAGCGGCACGAAGCAGGATCTCCTGGCCGTGCACGGCAGCAGCGCGAGCGACGTCTGGGCAGTCGGCAAGGGCGGCAGCGTGCTGCACTACGACGGCGGCAAGTGGAGCACGACCGATCTGACCGAGCTGATCGACGCCTCGGGCGGTGCCAAGGCGGGCGTGCTGTACGGCGTGTTTGCGCTCGCGCCCGATGCCGTCTGGGCGGTCGGCCACACGGGCGTGTCCGCCGTGATCGTGCACTACGACGGCAAGAGCTGGAGCAGCCAGGTGCTGGCGATGACCACGCCGCAGCCGCTGCGCGCGATCTGGGGCCTGTCGCGGGACAAGATCTGGGCGGTGGGCGACGCCGGCCAGATCCGCAGCTACGACGGCTTCCAGTGGACCCCCGACAAGAGTCCGACGGCTCAGCCGCTGAGCAGCGTGCACGCCCTGGTCGCGCACGACGTGTGGGCGGTCGGCGCGAACGGCGCGGCGGTGCGCTGGAACGGCAGCATGTGGAGCAACGTCAACACGGGCCTGTCCGGCGGCCTGTTCAGCGTGCGCGTCGAGATCGAGGCGCCGGCGATGCCGAGCGACGCGGGCATGCCGATGATGATGCCTGCAGCTGGCAGCGGCGCGGACGCCGGGCCGCCGCCGGCCCCGATGGGACCGTGGTCGGTGTGGGCGTTCGGCGAGAAGGGCCACGTCTTCCGCTACAACGGCAGCGTCTGGGCGGCGATGGCCAGCGGCACCGAGCTGCCGCTCTACGCTGCCACGCGGGTGAAGTCCGGCACGCTGATCGCCGTGGGCGATCGCGGGCAGATCAGTCGCTTCAGCGGCGAAGCACGCCAGAGCATGACGGCCGGCGCGCGACGCAACCACCTCGGCCTGTGGGGTGACGGCAAGACGTTGTGGGCAGTCGGCGACGACATCTCGCGTCACGACGCCGGCGGCTGGAGCGCGCAGAACACGCCGAACGAGCGCTCGCTCTACGGTGTCTGGGGTGACGACAAGGGCGTCTGGGCGGTGGGCACCGGTGGCGCCGTGGCGCGCCACGAAAACGGCGCGTGGCAGGCGCGGCAAGTGACTGCCGCCGGCGAAGCCTGGTTGCACTCGGTCTGGGGCGCAGGCAATAGCGTGTGGATCGTCGGCGATCAGGGCCTGACGCTGGTCGCCGCCGCTGGCAGCTTCATCAAGGTCGCGACCCCCGTGAAGAGCAACCTGCTGGACGTGTGGGGCAGCGCGGACGATTCGTTCTGGGCGGTCGGCGAAGGCGGCGCAGTCTTGCGCTGGGACGGCATGGCCTGGCTGAAGGTGCCGACCGGACCGATGGGCGGCGTGGTTCAAAACCTGCGCGCAGTCTGGGGAAGCGCGCGCGATGACGTGTGGGTGGTGGGGACCGAAGGCACGATCCTGCACTGGACGGGGGAGCGCTTCGAGTCGCAGTCGCGCACGGCGAAGTATTCGCTGAATGACGTGTGGGGACGCGGGCGCGATGACGTGTACGCGGTGGGGTCTTCTGGGGTCGCTCTGCACTACGACGGGACCGAGTGGCGGGAGCTGGAGACGGGGACTCGCAGCAGTCTGCAGAGCGTGTTCGGGGATGGGGGGCGGGTCTACTGCGCCGGCCTGGACGGCGTGCTGTTGGTTCGGGAGTAAAATCGTTGGGTTTTCGGCACGGCGGCAAAAAAAACCTGCCGCCGGTGTCGATTTGGGCGGCCCCCAAACGTCGGCTGGATAGGAGCCGAGGTCGCCATGTTCGCCCAACCACTACAGCTGATTCAGAGCGAGATCGTGTCGCGCACGCTCGGCGTGCAGGCGGGGCGTCGGGCGGGCGTGTTGGCCTTCTTCGGGGTGATCGCGGGCAGCGCCTGGTTCCTGCGCGCAGAGACGACCACCCTGCCCTTTGCAGCGTTGAGCGTACTGGTGCTGGTGTTCGCCTCGCTCTCGCTCGCGCGCTCGCTGCGCCGTGACACCGGTCGCCAGCTCGGGCCGTACCGACTGGACGAGAAGATCGGCGAGGGCGGCATGGGCGTGGTCTACAAGGCCAGCCACGAATTCTTGCAGCGCCCGGCGGCGATCAAGCTGCTGCCCGCAGACCGCGCGGGTGAACGAGATCGGCGGCGCTTCGAGCGCGAAGTCCAGCTGACCAGCCGGCTCACGCACCCGAACACCATCAGCATCTACGACTACGGCCGCACGGCCGAGGGCACATTCTACTATGCCATGGAGTACCTCGAGGGCCTCGATCTGCAGACGCTGGTCGAGCGCCACGGTCCGCAGGATCCGGCGCGCGTCGCAAACTTGCTCGCGCAGCTGACGGCGGCACTGGGCGAGGCCCACCGCGTGGGTCTGGTGCACCGCGACGTCAAGCCTGCCAACGTCATGCTCTGCGAGCGCGGCGGCGTGAAGGACGTCGTCAAGGTGCTCGACTTCGGCCTGATCAAGTCGCTCGACAGCCGCAGCAACGGCACGGACACCGACATCGATCGCATCGTCGGTACGCCGCTGTACCTGTCGCCCGAGGCGCTGACCGCGCCCGAGACCGTGGACGCGCGCAGCGACCTGTACGCCGTGGGCGCGCTCGGCTACTTCTTGCTCACCGGCGTGCCACCCTTCTCCGGCCGCAACGTGCTCGAGGTCTGCGGCCATCAGCTGCACAGCACGCCGGTGCCGCCGTCGCAACGGCTGGGCCACGACCTGCCGCGCGAGCTCGAAGCCTTGCTGCTACGCTGCCTCGCCAAGTCGCCCGCCGATCGCCCGCAGACTGCCGCCGAGCTTCACCGCGCCTTCTCGCGCATGGCCGCGGCCTGTTGCCAGACGGACCTCGCGGCCTGAAAATGACCTGAACACTGCGTTATGGTTCGCGGGTGGGAACCAAGCCCAAGTTCTTCGCGGCTCCCGTCGCGTTTCGCGCCTGGCTCGAACAGCACCACGAGAGCGCGCTCGAGCTGCTCGTGGGATTCTACAAGCGCGACAGCGGCCGGCCGAGCATGACCTGGCCCGAGTCGGTGGACGAGGCGCTGTGCTTCGGTTGGATCGACGGCGTGCGCCGCAGCCTGGGCGCGGACGCGTATTGCATCCGCTTCACGCCACGCAGGCCGGGCAGCATCTGGAGCGCGATCAACGTGGCGAAGGTCGTGACGCTCAGCGCGGCGGGCAAGATGCGGCCGAAGGGTGAACGGGCCTTCGCGGCACGCAAGCCAGAGCGAACTGCGGTCTCCTCGTTCGAGCGCCAGACGCCCGCCGTGTTGCCGGACGAACATGCGGCGCTGCTGCGCAAGAACCGCAAGGCGTCGGCGTTCTTCGAGGCGCAAGCGCCTTGGTATCAGCGTGCCGCAATCCACTGGGTGATCAGCGCCAAGCGCGAAGAGACGCGCGAGCGCCGGCTCGCCCAGCTGATCGAAGACAGCGCGGCCGGCCGGACCATCGCCCCGCTGACCCGCCCCACGGGCGCGAAGAAATCGAAGAAATAATTGGGGTCGGTTGTCGATCTCGCCGGGGCTCGATTGACGTCAGAGCGAGGCCCATTGCTGGCCTCCCAACCCGAGAAGGAGATACGACGATGCGATTCCTCTGCCTGTACCGCCCCGGCACTGCCACCGAGAACGACAACCCGCCCACGCAGGACGAGATCCAGCGCATGGGCAAGTTGATCCAAGAGATGTCGCAGGCGGGAGTGCTGCTCGCGACCGAGGGCTGCCGCAGCAGCGCCCACGGAGCCCGCGTGCGCTACGACGACGGCGAATTCCGGGTGACGGATGGGCCTTTCCCCGAGACCAAAGAATTGATCGCGGGCATGTGCCTGCTGCAGGTCAAGAGCAAGGCCGAAGCCATCGAGTGGACCAAGCGCTTCTTGGCCGTGGTCCGCGAGGGCGAAGGCGAGATCCGCCTGCTGAACGAGGCTCCGGGGGCGTAGCTTGATTTCGGTTCCTTGTTCCTTGTTTTTTGTTCCTTGTTGCAGTTCGTCGTTCCGTGTTCCTGAGTGTCGTCCTGGCACAGGAACACAACCTTCGAACGACCGTCGAGAACAGAGAACTGCAACAAGGAACAAGGAACAAGGAACAAGGAACTCTGAGGAACAGGCTCGCCCCCGCTAATTCTCCCCAATGATCCGCAGCGCCAAACCATCGACGAACCCGTAGTCCACGTCATCGGCCAGCTTGCTGCTGAGCGCAGCGGCGCGCATCTCGGCTTGCAGCTCGTTGGCGCGCGCGATCAGCTGCTCGAAGCTCAGCTGTCCCGCCCGCACCGCGAGCAACTCCACGGCATCGGGCCGGCGCACACGCAGCTCGCCGTGTTGCAGCACCTCGAGCCCGGTGTGCATCAAGCGCAGCAGGTGCATGGCGTGCTTGGTGTCGTAGCCGTAGCGATGTTCGAGCTCGGCGCGCAGCGGGTTGCGCTGCGACTTCCAGGCCTGGTACGCGTCCCAGTGTTTGACGGCCGCGCGGTACTTGCGCTCGGCCTCGAGCGCGCGCACCACGGCCGCGGGCAGCTGCAGCGCGCTCGTCACCACCTCGCGCAGCGCGTCTTCGAGCCGCTCGGGCTCCACCGAAAGGGCGTCGCTCCAGAAGCTGTGCATGCGCTCGGCCAGGGCGATGCGCGTGGCCCTGGGCATCTCGAGCGTGTCGATCCCGTAGCTGCGCATGCGCTCGGCCACCGCGCGCTCGATGCGATCCTGATCCTCGCGCTGCAGCTTGGGCGCGCCCGGCAAGCCGAACTCCTCGCGCGTGGGTGCGCGTGAGGGCGGCGTGAGCAGCCACGAGCGATGCGTCTGGATCTTCTTGAGCTGCGCGAGCGCGTAGCCGAGGTACGTGAGCTGGACCTTCTTGGTCAGGAAGCGAGCGCGCTCGGCGTAGATCAGGCGCCAGGACGGGGTCTCGAACAGCCAGTCGCGCGGATCTGCGAACAGGATCTCGAGCGCATTCGGGTTGGCCGCCGCGCACAGGCCGAGGAACTTCGCCACGTCGTAGAGCACGCTCTCGACCTTGCCGGCCAGGCTGCGCTGCGCGCTCGGGTGGCGCTCGAGTTGGCCCCGCACGTGCTCCCAAAGTGTACCGGCGAGCGAGCCTTCGAACTGCTCGAAGCTCCGGAACAGAGACAAGCGCGTCGACAGCGGGGCGATGCACACGCCACGCAGATCGACGTCGGAGCCGGCGTGCGCGGTGCCGTGGGCGTGGCTGCCGGCCAGGCTGACGAAGATCGTGTCGCGCGCCAGATCGATCATCTAGATCCGCTCCCGGGTGGCGAGCCGCAAGCGGATCACGAAGTCCTCGAGCGCGTTCGCGGCGGTCGGCTGCTCGGGCAGCGCGCTTTCGGCGTGTGCGTCGCGCAACTTCAGCTCGAGCTCGTCGAGCAATCGATCGTGGCTCGTCACGTCCGCAGCCGTGAGCGGCAACTTCTCGCTGCCTTCGCGCTTGCGCGCCACCAGCTCATCGACGGCCGCCAGGCGAAAGTGCTGGTTCAGGCACTGGATGTTGGCCTCGACTTCGCCCGTGTCCATCAGCTGAATGCCGGACAAGAGCACGCGGTACGCGTACAGCAAGTGTTTGACGGTCGGGTCGGGCTCGTGGATGCGCTTGCGCCGGCCGCGCGCGAAGCCTTGATAGTGGCGAACGGTCGGCCGCGTGATGCAGCCGCGCGCAAGCTCGCGCAGCTCTTCGAACGCCGGCGTCGCGATCACCACCAGCGGCGAGTACAGCTGCTCGAGCACGTAGCCGTTGTGCTGTGTGAGCATGCGCGCGAACTTGCGGATGTCGTGCGCGACCCAGTCCAGGTCCAGCTCGCTGTCATCCTCGATCGTGAGCGTCTCTTCGGCCGGGTACAGGCCGAGCACGCTGCGCGCGGGCAGCAGGAACGCGCCGCGCAGGTCGACGTCGCTGTCTGCGGACGCGAAGCCATACAGGTGGGCGCCACTGATCGTGGCGAACACCGGCTCCGGCCCGCGACGCGCCACGCGCGCCAACTGCTCTCGATCCAGGATCCCCCACACCTCGTCGAGCTGCGCAGGCGTCATGGCCAGCTATAGCACCGCGCCGCGCGGCCGGCCCGCCGTTTTCTAGAGGCGACCACCCACGTTGAGCAGGAACTGCCAGGCCGCGAGGGTATCGTCGGCGAAGACCAGCGGGACGCGCATGTTGAGACCGAGGAACAAGCTGGGCGTAACGTCGTAGAGGGCGCTAGCGCCGAAGCTGAGAGAGAACTTGCTCCGCGACTCCGACGCGTCGGCGAAGTCCGTGTCGACACTGAGCACGGTCGTGGCGACGCCGAGGCCGAGCTCGGGTCGGATGGTGAGCTTGTCGATAGGAACGAAGTCGTAACCAACCTCGGCGCCGACATCCCACAAATTGGCGGTCGAGTCGGTCAGACCGATCGGATCACTGTACGACTCGCCGAAATTGTACATGAAGCGCACGCCCAGATAGATCTGCTTCAAGTTGTATCCAGCGCGCGCGCCGAGGCCGAAACCCCACCAGTTCGGATCGTCGAAGGCGACGCTGTAGCCGAGCAAGATGCCCAGGCTGATCGGCCTCTGCGCCGAGGCGGGGCTGGACTCTTGCGCGTGAGCTCCTGCAGCCATGAAGGTGAACATGCAGGCCAAGACGATGGGTCGAACGGTGCGTGACATCGGATCGATTCCTCCACGCCGTGCATAGCGCAATGCGATCGCGCGCGGTAGCGCGCTGCGCTGAAATGATTTTAGTCGCCTAACGTGGCGGGAGAATACCCGGCAGATCGAGCTGGTGCTCACGCGCGCACGCGATTGCACTCTCGTAGCCGGCGTCGGCGTGGCGCATGATGCCGCTCGCGGGATCGTTCCACAACACGCGCCCGATCCTTTTCGCGGCCTCCGGCGTTCCGTCCGCAACGATGACCACGCCGGCGTGCTGCGAGAAACCCATGCCGACACCGCCGCCGTGGTGTAACGACACCCATGTCGCTCCCGAGGCGGTGTTGAGCAATGCGTTGAGCAGCGGCCAGTCGGACACGGCGTCCGAACCGTCGCGCATGGCTTCTGTCTCGCGGTTGGGTGACGCGACCGAGCCCGAGTCGAGGTGATCGCGACCGATCACGATCGGCGCCTTGAGCTCGCCGCTCGCGACCATCTCGTTGAACGCCAACCCCAGGCGGTGCCGATCGCCCAGGCCGACCCAGCAGATGCGCGCCGGCAGGCCCTGGAACTTGATCCGGGCCCGCGCCATGTCCAGCCACTGGTGCAGGTGCTTGTCCTCGGGCAAGAGCTGTTTGACGCGCGCGTCGGTCTTGTAGATGTCCTCGGGATCTCCGGACAGCGCGACCCAGCGGAAGGGTCCGACGCCGCGGCAGAACAGCGGGCGCACGTACGCCGGCACGAAGCCCGGAAAGTCGAAGGCGTCGGCGACGCCGGTCTCGAGCGCCATCTGACGGATGTTGTTGCCGTAGTCGACCGTGGGAACGCCGGCGCGATGGAAGTCGAGCATCGCGCGCACGTGGATCGCCATCGAGGCCTTGGCGGCTTGCGATACGCTCGCCGGATCTTCGCGCTGCGCGCGCTGCCACTGCTCGACCGTCCAGCCGCGTGGCAGATAGCCGTGGATGGGATCGTGCGCCGAGGTTTGATCGGTGAGCAGATCCGGCCGAACGCCTTGCGCGAACAGCTGCGGCACGATCTCCGCCGCGTTGCCGAGCAGGCCGACCGACATGGGCTTCTTCGCTGCGCACGCGCCGCGGATCAGCGCCAGCGCTTCGCCCGTGGTACTGGCCGCGCGATCCAGGTAGCCGGTGCGCAGGCGCATGTCGATGCGCGAGGCCTGACACTCGATCACCAGGCACGACGCGCCGGCCATCGTCGCCGCCAATGGCTGCGCGCCGCCCATGCCGCCCAGGCCGGCAGTGAGCAACCAGCGACCCGACAGATCGCCGCCGTAGTGGCGCCTGCCCATCTCCACGAGCGTCTCGTACGTGCCCTGCACGATGCCCTGCGAGCCGATGTAGATCCACGAGCCCGCGGTCATCTGGCCGAACATCATCAAGCCCTTGCGATCGAGCTCGGCGAAGGTCTCCCAGTTCGCCCAGCGCGGCACCAGGTTGGAGTTGGCGAGCAGCACGCGCGGTGCATCCGGGTGGGTGGTGAAGACGCCGACCGGCTTGCCCGACTGGATCAACAACGTCTGATCGGCCTCGAGCCTCTGCAACGTGCGCACAATGGCGTCGTAGCTCTCCCAGTCGCGCGCCGCGCGCCCGATGCCGCCGTAGACCACCAGCTCCTCCGGCCGCTCGGCCACGCCCGGATCGAGGTTGTTCATCAGCATGCGCAGCGGGGCTTCGCACAGCCAGCTCTTGGCGCTGAGGCGGCTGCCTGTCGCGGCGCGGATGCTGCGAGACTCGTCGATGCGCGTCTGGGTCATGACTGGCTCCAATCGAGGCAAGCGCGCAAGACCGCTTCGAGCACGGTCTTGAGCGCGGCCGCGCGTGCGGGATCGTAGGCCGGCGGCCAGTGTCCGGGCTTCAGCAGCTCGGGCTCGTCCAGATAACTGCGGCAGGCGAGCTCCATCTGCAGCGTGTGTACTCCGGCCTCGGGTCGCGCGTAGTGGCGCGTGATGTAGCCGCCCTTGAAGCGGCCGTTCACGACGCGGTCGAACTCGGGGTGCACGCAGCACTGCTCCACCGCGGCGCTCAGCGCGGGATCGCAGCTCGCACCGCCGTTGGTGCCAAGGTTGAACACAGGCAACCTGCCCTCGAACAGGCGCGGGACGTGCGAGCGGATCGAGTGCGCGTCGTACAGCACCACGCGTGGATGCTGGGCGCGCAAGCGCTCGAGCTCGGCGGCGAGCGCGCGCTGATACGGCTCGTAGAAGGTCGCGCGGCGATGGGCGACCTCGCTCGGAGCCGGCTGCTCGCCCACCTTGTACAGCGCCTCGCCGTCGAAGGTCGTGAGTGGACACAACTCGGTGGTGTTTTGTCCCGGGTACAACGACGCGCCCGAGGGATCGCGGTTGACGTCGATCACGCTGCGCGACAGGCGCGTGCGGATGGTCGTGGCGCCCAGGGCAGCCGCGAAGTCGTAGAGCAGGTGCACCCAGTGATCCGCGTCCTTGCGCGCCAGCCACGGCGACACCATGCGCCGCTCGAGGTCGCTCGGGATCTCGGTCCCGGTGTGCGGGAAGCTCACGATCAAGGGCGCTGCGCCGCGCTGGATGGCGAGCCAGTCGCTCATCGTCCGACCGCCACTCCGGGTAGCGGCACCTCGGCCGCGGCCCGCACCAATTGACCACCGCGCACCAACTCGAGCGCCTGCTGCAAGTCCGGATACAGGAACCGATCGTCGCCCAGCGGCGCGATGCGCTGGCGCGTGAGCGCGCGCACGGCCTCCAGCACATTGCTCGAGCGCATGCCGGCGTGAAAGTCGCAGCCCTGAGCGGCTGTGATGAGCTCGATGCCCACCACGCTCATCGCGTTGTCGTTCATGCCGAGCAGGCGCCGCGCGCCGTGCGCGGCCATCGAGACGTGGTCTTCCTGGTTGGCCGAGGTGGGGATGGAATCGACGCTCGCGGGATAGGCCCGCTGCTTGTTCTCGGAGACCAGCGCGGCGGCAGTGACCTGCGCCAGCATCAGCCCCGAGTTCAGGCCCGGGCGCGGCGTGAGGAAGGCCGGAAGTCCGGACAGCGCGGGATCGACGAGCATCGCCACGCGACGCTCGCAGAGCGAACCGATCTCGCAGATCGCCAGCGCGATCATGTCCGCCGCGAAGGCCACCGGCTCGGCGTGGAAGTTACCGCCCGAGAGCGCCTCGTCGGACTCGGCGAAGATCAGCGGGTTGTCCGAGACCGCGTTGGCCTCGAGCTCGAGCGTCGCACCAGCCTGCCGGAGCACGTCGAGCGCCGCGCCCATCACTTGCGGCTGACAGCGCAGGCAATACGGATCTTGCACGCGCGGATCGGCCAGCAGGTGCGAGGCGCGGATCGCCGAGCCGGCCATCAGCGCACGCAACGCCGCGGCGGTCTCGATCTGGCCGCGATGCCGGCGCAGCGCGTGGATGCGCGGATCGAACGGCGTGTCGGAGCCCTTCGCAGCCTCGGTCGAGAGCGCACCGGTGATCAGCGCGGCCTGGAACAGCTGCTCGGCCTCGAACAGCGCTGCCAGGGCGCAGGCGGTCGAGAACTGCGTGCCGTTCAGCAGCGCCAGGCCCTCCTTCGGCCCGAGCGCCAGCTGGGCGAGCCCAGCACGCTCCAGCGCCTCCGCCGCCGTCAGCTGCTGGCCGCCGTGCATCACCTCGCCCACGCCGATCAGCGCGGCCGCCAGGTGCGAGAGCGGCGCCAGATCGCCGGATGCTCCGACGGACCCCTGAGAAGGGATGCAGGGGATGATGTCGTGCTCGAGCAGCGCCGCGAGCAGCGCGATCGTCTCGGGCCGCACACCGGACGCACCCTGCGACAAGCTCGCGACCTTGAGCGCGATCATCAGCCGCACGATCGGGCGCGGCAAGGCTTCGCCCACCCCCGTGCAGTGCGAGAGCACGATGTTGCGCTGCAGCTTGGCCAGATCGCCGGCCTCGATGCGCACGCTCGCCAGCTTGCCGAAGCCCGTGTTGATGCCGTACACGGGCTCGCCGCGCGCCAGGATACGCTGCACGGCCGCGGCGCTCGAAGCCACGCGCGGGGCGGCCGCGTGATCGAGCGAGACCGCAGCGCCGCCGTAGATCGCGCGCCAGGCAGCCAGGGTCAGCGCTCCGGGCTCCAGCACGACTGCGTTCATGCCCCCCTCCACACCCGCGCGTGCAGCGGGTTCTGACCCATGCGGTAGACCAGCTCTGCCGGACGCTCGACGTTCCAGATCACCAGGTCGCAGTCCTTGCCGACCTCGAGCGTGCCGACGCGGTCGGCCATGCCCAGCGCGTGTGCCGCGGCGCGCGTCACGCCGATCAGACACTCGGCGACCGTCAGGCGAAACAGCGTGGCCGCCAAATTCATCAACCAGAGCATCGAGGTCAGCGGCGAGCTGCCTGGATTGCAATCGGTCGCCAGCGCCATGCGCACGCCGTGCGCGCGCAGGCGATCGATCGGCGGCAGCTGGGTCTCGCGCGTGAAGTAGAACGCGCCGGGCAAGAGCACCGCGGTGGTACCCGCGGCCGCCAGCGCGCCGACCCCGCGCTCATCGAGGTGTTCGAGATGATCGGCGGAGAGCGCGCGGAACTCGGCCGCGAGCGCCGCGCCGTGCGAGTTCGAGAGCTGCTCGGCGTGCAGCTTGATCGGGACATGGTGCTGCTGGGCGGCGGTGAAGACGCGCCGGGTCTGGGCGAGCGTGAAGCCGATGTACTCGCAGAAGGCGTCGACCGCGTCGCACAGGCCCTGCGCCGCGAGCTCGGGCAGGATGCGCTCGCACACCTCGCGGATGTAGTCGTCGCTGCGGCCGGCGTACTCCGGCGGCAAGGCGTGCGCGGCGAGCAAGGTGGTGGTCAACGTCAACTTGCGCTTCATGGCGAGCGCGCGGGCGGCCGACAGCTGCTTGCGCTCGTGCTCGAGTGACAGGCCGTAGCCGGACTTGATCTCGAGCGTGGTGACCCCCTCGGCCAGCAGCGCATCCAGACGCGGCAACGACTCGGCGACCAGCTGGGCTTCGCTCGCGGCGCGCGTGGCGCCCACCGTGGAGAGGATGCCGCCACCGGAGCGGGCGATGTCCGCGTACGACTCGCCGTTCAGGCGACGCTCGAACTCGTGGGCGCGATCGCCCGCATACACCAGGTGGGTGTGACAATCGATCAGCCCCGGCGTGATCAGCCGGCCCGCGCAGTCGATCACCTCCGCCGCATCCAGCCCGGCGGGTGCGTCGGTCCGCGCACCGGCGAACACGATCCGGCCGTCGCGGGCGGCGATCAGGCCGTCGTCGACCAAGCCGAGCGGTGGCGACCCAGGAGCCATGGTGGCCAGCCGAGCGCTGCGCCAGAGTCGGTCACAACGCATGCCCATAATGTCTATACATATCCGCAGCCCGGCGGGCTGTAAAGTCGACGCCAATGTAGCGCTTTCGCGCACATAGCCGCGTCAGCACCCGCCGCCGTTGGCTGCAACCTCGAGTCCGGGCACGCTCGTTGCTGCCGGACGAAATGGGGATGGTCGAATGGCGCACACTGACACAATGAAAACACCCGCGTTCGCGTGGCTCGGTTTGGTCCTGTTGGCTTGCGCCGGGTCGCACAGCGGCGACGACGGCACCGCGGGCAGCGGTGTCGCAGGCAAGGATAGGAACGGCGCGGGCTCAACCAGCTGGAGCGACAATCCTGCGGGCAGTGGCGCGGTCGGCGCAGGCAGCGGCGCGAGCGCAGCGGCGGGCCGCGCGGGCAAAGGGGGCGCGGGCGGCGACGCGTGTAAGCGTACGCCCGCGAAGCACCGTGCCGCCGCCGAGATGTGCGATCGCGAGCGCAGCGCGAGCAGCGAGCCTTCCCCGCAGCCATCTACGGGTTGCACCAGCGACGCCGAGTGCACGCAGGGTACCAACGGCCGTTGCGGGCCCAACAATCGCGGCGTGCGCTCGTGCAACTACGATCAATGCTTCGCCGACGGGGAGTGTACGAAGGGCGGCCCATGCGTGTGCGCGCCGGGCGGCCAGGGAAACAACGTTTGCTTCATGGGCAACTGCCAGACGGACGCCGACTGCGGAGCGAACGGCTACTGCAGCCCGAGCTTCGGCAGCTGCGGCAACTACGCGGGCGTGGTCGCGTACTACTGCCACAGCTGCAAGGACGAGTGCGTCGACGACGCCGACTGTTCGAGTCAAGGCGGCGGGTACTGCGCGTACGAGCCGACCGCGGGCTACTGGAAATGCTCCATGTCGCAATGCGTGGGCTGACCGCGGCGCTGCTCATTGCAGCCATCAGCTGCGGCTCGGACGAGCCCGCGGGCGACGTGCTCGCGCTCGCCCGGCGCTTCAGCGGCGAGCCCGCATTCCGCCGCGAGGCGCTCGAGCACAGCCTGGCCGTGCGCAATAATGACTACGCCCGCCTGCGGCTCGCGCACTACGCGCGCGACTGGGACGCGCTGCCGGAGTGGAACCCGACGGTCGCCCCGCTGAGCGAGCCGAACGCCGCGCTCGAGTCGATCTGGGACGGCGTGCCGAGCGCGAGCGTGGGCGAGCTGCTCGCGCTCGGACGCGAGGCATTCGAGCGCTGGCCCGCCCAGCGGTTGCCGCCGCTGTCAGCTGCGCTGGGCGACCCGCCCGACGCCGAACGCGCCCGCAGCTACGGTTTGCAGCTAAACGCGAGCATGCGCGTGCGTTACCCCGACGGCAGCGAACAGGCCGCCCTCAGCTGCGCCGGCTGCCATGCGCGCGAGGAGCCGGGAGCGGCGTCGGATCTCGATCTCGCGGCCCTGCTCGGAGCCAGCCGCGGCCCGGACGCCGAGCTCGAGCCGGAGTGGGGACCAGGTCGGCTCGACGTCACGGCCGACGCGCGCGTCGATCCCGTCGCCATTCCCGATCTGCGCGCGCTGCGCCACCAGCGCCGCTTGCACTGGACCGGGAACCTCCACAACAGCCTGCCCGCGCTGGCCGTGCGCATCGAGACCCTGTTGATCACCGCCACCTCCGCGACCGTGCGGCCACCACGCGAGATCGCGTTTGCGCTCGCGCTCTACGTCCACGGGCTCGGGGCAGCGGAACGCAGCCCGAGCGCGTCGCAGTCAGGCGCTGCAGTGTTCGAGCGGAAGTGCGCGGGCTGCCACATGGACGCGAGCGGTGCAGGCGACCTGGTGCCGGCGGACGTCGTGGGCACGGATCCGGAAGCCGCGGCGTCCGAAGAGCGCGGCAGCGGCGGCTACCGAGTGCCCTCGCTGTACCGCGTCGCAGACCGCACGCGGCTCACTCACGAGGGCAGGTTCGACAACCTCGAGCAGATGTTCGACCCGGCGCGCGCGGTCGGCGCCCACCCGTTCGGGCTGGAGCTCTCCGACGCCGAGCGCGACGCGCTGCTGGAGTTCGTGCGAGGATTCTAGGCGCGTGTGCCGAACTGTGCCGCATCCGGAGAAGAAATCGCAATGATCATCCGTAGTTGGGCTTGGCGCGGGGTTTGCTCGAAGTCGGGCATGCACACCTTCGGGCGAGCCCTCTCGATCGCGGCACTGCTCACCGCGTCCGGCGTATCCACGGCTGCGCGGGCGGACCGCGTGCCGCTCGCCGGTTCGGGCGCGGCCAATCCCGCGGGCGTGATGGCGCCGGCGCTGCCGGCCACCCCGCCGGTGGCTCCGAGGCTGCCGGTGTTGGTGAATGCCGACGCAGCCATTCCCGCCAACGGCAGCGTGCTGCTCGATGCCAAGTCCGCGACGACGACCGCGACGATCTGGCTCGAAGACGTGAACGGCCGCACCGAGGGCACGGCCCGCGTGCTCGACTCGTTCATCATCTGGACGCCCGAGCACGCGCTGACCCCGAACCGCCTGTACTCACTGATCGTCGCGATGCCGAACACGTCGCTGCGAGACATGTATCCGATCAACGTCACGAAGGAGCTCGAGCCGAGCCGCCCGATGCTCACCGCGTCGCTCCGGCTCGAACGCGTCGACAACATGGCGAGCCCCAAGTGTTGCGCGAGCATCCCGGGCTTTCCGCCGCGCCCGACCATGTGCTTCTCGACCGAGACCAGGAGCATGGTGCGCATGCGCGGCATGATCAGCTCGACCGCCGCGCCTTCGCAGCTGACGCAGTTCATGTTCCGTCTGAAGCGCGCGGACGATCCCAACGCGGACAGCCTGCTCGGCTTCACGCCGCTCTCGGGCATCCAACCGCTGCTCTGGACCGAGCCCGCCGACGAGTACTGCGCCCAGCTGTCCGCGTTCGACATCGGCAGCCAGCGCGTCTTTATTTACGACGATCTCCCGACGAGCTGCCCCTCCGCCGACGACCTGGGCGACCTCTCGCCGCGCGAGATCCCGCTCGATGCCACCCGCTCGCTCAGCCACACGGTCTGCAGCGTGCCGCCGCGCGACTTCGAGGACCAGTGGTGCGACACGAATCGGCCAGACTGCAGCAGCTCGCCCCTGACCTCGGGCTGCGAGAATTTCGATCACCTGTGTGAGGGCGGACCCGCGCCCACGGCGAAGAGCGCCGGCACGGGAGGGCGATCGGGTGGCAGCGCCGGCGTCCCGGGAGGCAGCCCCAGCATCCCGGGAGTCGACAACCCGCCCCAGCCGCACGCCATCGACCATCGGGACGACGCGGGCTTCGGCTGCAGCGTCCAGCGGCGCAGTGGCGGCTCCGGGCTCGCCGCTGTCGGCTGCGGGCTGTTCGGGCTGTGGCTGGCAGTGCGCCGGCGCTCACTGCGGCGAATTGCGTCGCGCTAAATCCACGCGCAGCGCGCTCGCGTCCTCGGCTGCGAGGCTGACGCGCGTCGCGAGCGTGGCCTGCCGGCGTCGCTCGCAGTGCGCACGAAAGTCGGCGCGCTGCTCGGCCCACCAGTCCACTGCCTGGCTCGCGTCCCAGCGGGTTGCCTCGTCGCAAGCCAGGAGCGCCGCACGCAACGCGCCGGCATCGGCGAAACGCGCAGCCGGCTGCTTCTCCAGGCAGCGCAGGATGGTCGCATCGAGCGCGCGCGAGAGTCCGTCGCGGACTTGCGACGGCGCCCGCGGGGCATCGTGCAGGTGCGCCGCGTAGATCTGCAGCAGGTTCGCACCGTCGAAGGGCGCCGTGCCGGTCAGCAGGAAGTAGCCCAGCGCACCCAGCGAGTACAGATCGCAGCGCGCATCCAGCGTCGCGGGCGCACTGATGGCCTCCGGTGACATGTAGAGCGGCGTGCCAGCCACCACGTCGCGCGAGGCCGCCTCCGCTCGCAGGTCCTCGACCAGCCCGAAGTCCACGAGCTTGGCCACGTCACCCTCGCCTCCGCGCTCGCACAGGATCACGTTGCTGGGTTTGATGTCGCGGTGCACAAGCCCGTGCGCGTGAGCCTCGGAAAGCGCGCGGCACAGCTGCTCGAGGATCCAGATCGCGCGCCCGGGCGGCAGCGGCCCGCTGAACTCGATCAGGCGCTCGAGATCGCCGCCCTCGAGGTGTTCCATGGCGTAGTAGAACGTGCCGTCCGGCGTGCGACCGTAGTCGAAGATGGCCACCGTGTTCGGGTGCGTGAGCTGCGCGGTGAGCTTCACCTCACGCTCGAAGCGCGCCAGGTCCTCGGCCCCGACGCGCGCCGGCAAGAGCAGCTTGACCGCGGTGTCGCGCCGCAACAACGCGTGAGTCGCGCGGTACACCACGCCCATGCCGCCCGCGCCGAGCTTCTCGCGCAACAGGTACTGGCCCACGCGCGCGTTCTCCTGCACGCGCCGGCGCAGGCCGTAGATCACGTTCGAGGTGAGCGTGGCCAGAAACGCGGTGATGGCGAACCCACGCAGCACCACGTAGCCCTCGCGCAAGAAGGCAGCGGGCTCCGGCGGATGGCTGCCGCCGCGCGTACGCAGCCACGTGCCGACCACGATGCACGGCGCGAGCGACAGACAACAGATGGCCAGCGTGCGCAGCGCCGAGCTGGGCAAGAGCACCGCGCGCGCCATCAGGATGTACGCCATCGAGAGCTGCAGCGAGATCGCGGCCTCGGACGGCGGCGGTACTTGCGACAGGGTCGCGGCGCTCACCCAACTCATCACGGCCGTCGCCAGCGCGTCGAGCGTCCGCAACTCGCTCACGGAGCGGCGGCCGCGCCGGCAGCGCCAGGCGAGCACGGCGTTGATCACCGCCACGCCGAGCGTGGCGAGCGGGACATGGAGCGGGGTGGTCGCGGCATCGCTGGACACCACTCGCGCCAGCAAGTTGGTCAGCGCGTAGAACGACGAGACGCCGGTGAGGACCGCGAATACGAGGCTCAGGCGGGACTGCAGCTCGAGGCGGCTCTCTTCTTCGAACGTCGAGTCGCTCATTCCGCCGCAGCGCCCCCGCTCCTTCTCCTCCAGCAACGCGGGACGACCTCGGCCAACGCTCCCAACACCACCGCAGTCTGCACGGGCTTGACCAGGTGCTGCGCGAAGCCCACCGCCGCGCTCTTGCGGCGATCCTGCTCCTGGCCGTAGCCCGTGATGGCGATCAACATCGGGCAGCGCTCGCCCCACTCCGCGTGCATCTTCTTCGCGAGCTCGTAGCCGTCCATCACCGGCAAGCCGATGTCCATGATCGCCACATCGGGCAACGCGATGCGTACCGTCTCGAGCGCCTCGACCGGATCGAGCGCCACACGCACCAGGTAGCCGCGCTTGCGCAGCGAGGAGGCGAGCAGCTCGGCCGCGTCCTGGTTGTCGTCTACGACCAGCAGCCTGACCAGCTCCTTGCGCCGCTGCTGCTCCACGGGCTCTGCAGCTGTTGGCGTCAGGCTGGACGGGGCCGAGCCCAGCGGCAGCTGCAGGGTGAAGGCGCTGCCCTGGCCGCGGCCCGGGCTCTCGGCGCGGATGCTGCCGCCGTGGAGCTCGGCCAGGTTGCGCGCGATCGCCAGCCCCAAGCCGAGCCCGCCCATCGAACGTTCACTGCTCTGGGTGGCCTGGACGAAGGGAGCGAACAGCTGCGGCAGGAGCTCCGGCGTGATGCCGCAGCCGTTGTCGCGCACGGTCAGCAACACCTGGCCGTCGCTGGTGTGCGCCTCGATGCGGATCAGCCCGGAGTCCGGCGTGTACTTGGCGGCGTTGGTCAGCAAGTTGGCCAGCAGCTGGGCCAGACGAAACTCGTCGCCGTCGAGGCGAATGTCGGGTTCGAGCTCGACCTCGAGCACGTGCCTGCGGCGCTCGATCAGTGGCGCGGCCATCTCGATGGCTTCGGCGGCGATGGCCCCGAGCGCGAGGCCGTTGCGCACCTTCAACTCGAGCTTGCCGCGCGTGACGCGCGAGATGTCGAGCAGGTCGTCGACCAGTCGGGTCAGGTGCTTGCACTGGCGCTCGATGGTCAGCACCTCGCGCGAGCGATTGCCGTGCATCTCCATCAGCTCGACCGCGGTCAGGATCGGCGCGAGCGGGTTGCGCAGCTCGTGACCGAGCATGGCCAGGAACTCGTCCTTCGCGGTGTTGGCCGCATTGGCGCGCCGCAGCAGCTCGGCCTTCTCGGCCTCGGCGAGCTTTTCATCGGAGATGTCTCGGACCAACCCCACGAAGCGCACGGCCTCGCCCTCCGCGCCGAACTGAACGCGCCCGCGCGCGGCGAGCCAACGTACGCCGTCGGGCTCGGATCCGACGCGATACTCGACGTCGTAGTGCCCCTCGCTGCCCGGGGCGAGCGCTGCATCCAATGCCGCGTTCACGGCCGGCCGATCATCGACGTGCACCTGGGCCGTGAAGCGCGCGCGATCGAGCGCAGCTGTCGGCGGCAGGTTCAAGAGCGCACGGCAGGTCGGGTCGCACGCCAGCGTGTCGCCCCGCGGGTCGTACTCCCAGGTCCCGATCGCGCCCGCCTCGAGCGCCAGACGTAGGCGCGTGCTCGCGTGTTCGAGGTCGCTGCGCGCGGCGAGCAGGCCGCGATACAAGTTCGAGTTCTCGATCGCAGTGGAGGTGGCGTCCGCCAGCGCCGAGAGCAGCTCGAGCTCTCGTTCGTTGACGTCGTGACACTCGGCCCAGTACGCGCCGATGGCCGCGATCGGATCCTCCCGGTTGACCGGCACCATCGCCAGGCTGCGTACGAACGTCGGCCGATACACCAGCTGCGGCACGCGCGGATCTTCGTAGACGTCGCGGATCGTCACCACCTGACGCTGCTGCATCACCCACCCCGAGATGCACTCGCTGACCGGAAACCGCTTGCCTTGCCACAGCGGCGAGATCGCGTCCTCCGCCACGTAGAACACCTGGTCACCTTCGCGCAGCACGAACGTCACGCCGTCGGCGCCGAGCAAGCCCCGTGCGCTGGTGCGCACCACCTCGACCACGGAGGCGAGATCCCGCGCGGCCGACAGACGCTGCACGGCGCGGATCAGACCGCTGACATCTTCCCCGGTGAAGCGCGCCGCTGTCATAACGAGCGCAGTATAGACAAAACTGGCACAGACGCAGGCCGCCTCGGCAATTCTGAACCACCCCAGGTGCTGGACCTCGGTCAAACAAATGTCTATACATATGTAAGGTGGATCGCTCTCTGCATTGTCGGCACGCGCTGTTGCCTGACGGCTGGGCCCGCGATGTCCAGCTGCGCGTATCGGACGGACAATTCGCGCAAGTCGTCGCGGGCGTACCACCATCCGCGGCCGATACGCGGCTAACGCTGGCGATGCCCGGCCTCACGAACCTGCACAGCCACGCGTTCCAGCGCGCGATGGCTGGCCTCACCGAGTACCGCGGGAGCGAGGCCGATTCATTCTGGAGCTGGCGCGAGCTGATGTATCGCTTTCTCGCACACATGACGCCCGACGATGTCGAGGCGATCAGCGCTCAAGCGTTCGTGCAGATGCTGGAAGCGGGCTTCACGCGCGTCGCCGAGTTCCACTACCTGCACCGCGATCCCGGCGGCGCGGCCTACGCGGATCCGGCCGAGCTGAGCGCGCGGATCGCGGCCGCGGCGGCGAGCAGCGGCATCGCGCTGACGTTGTTGCCGGTGTTCTACGCGCACGGCGGCTTCGGCGGCGCTGCGCCTAGCCCGGGCCAGCGGCGGTTCCTGAGCGATCCGGACGGCTACGCGCGCTTGTTCGAGGCTTGCCAGGGTCTGTCGGCGAAGTTGCCCGACGCGCGCACGGGCGTCGCACCTCACAGCCTGCGCGCGGTGACGCCGGAGGAGCTGGCGCTGATCCTGCCGCTCGCGGGTGATGCGCCGATCCACATCCACGCGGCCGAGCAAGTGCGCGAGGTCGAGGAATGCCTGGCCTGGTCGGGTCAACGGCCGGTCGAGTGGCTGCTGTCGTCGGCGCCGGTCGATGCGCGCTGGTGCGTGGTGCACGCGACGCACATGACCGCGCCCGAGACCGAGGCGCTGGCGCGCAGCGGCGCCGTGGCAGGGCTGTGTCCGATCACCGAGGCGAACCTCGGCGATGGCTTCTTCCCCGCGCTCGAATTCCGCGCGGCGCAAGGCGTGCTGGGCATCGGCACCGACTCGAACGTGCAGGTCGCGCCGCACGCCGAGCTGCGCCAGCTCGAGTACGCCCAGCGCCTGCAAAAGCGCGCGCGCAACGTGCTCACCGGGAGCGTCCAGCACACCGGCCGCGCGCTCTTCGAAGCGGCGCTGCAGGGCGGCGCGCGGGCAAGCGGGGCGCCGGCCGGGATCGTGACTGGCGCGCCAGCGGACCTGATCTCGCTCGATGTCAGCGCGCCGCTGTTCGCGGGCCGCAGCCCGGACCAGCAGCTGGATACGTGGATCTTTGCAGCCGACAGCGGCGGGATCGACGGCGTGTGGCGGGCGGGCGAGCAGCTGGTGTCGCAGGGTCGCCACCGCGGGCGCGAGGCTATCGCGGAGCGCTACCGACGCGTGCTCGAGAAGTTGCTGCGCGCATGAGCCCGCGCGCCCGCAGCTCCGAAGCCGCCTCGCTGCACCGGCGCATCCGGGCCGACATCGAGCGCCGCATCCTGAGCGGAGCCTGGCCGCCGGGCCACCGCATCCCGTTCGAGCACGAGATCATGAAGCAGTACGGCTGCGCGCGCATGACCGCGAACAAGGCGATCGCCGCGCTGGCGGAGGCGGGCCTGATCGTGCGACGCCGCCGCATCGGCTCCTTCGTGGCCGAGCCCGCGGTCCACGCGGTGGTGGTGGAGATCCCCGACATCCTCGCCAGCGTGCGCGCGCGCGGACAGCGCTACGCGCTCGAGCTCATCCTGCGCCGCCGCCGCAAGCCGCAGCGCGGCGTCGAGCATGAACACACCCTGGCCGGCGACGGCGAGCTGCTGGAGCTCCACTGCTTGCACCGCGCCAACGACCGGCCGTTCGCGCTCGAACAGCGCCTGATCGCGCTGGGCGCCGTACCCGAGGCGCTCGAAGTGGACTTCGCGCGCGAGCCGCCCGGAACGTGGCTCCTGTCGCACGTCGCCTGGACTCAAGCCGAGCACCGCATCCGGGCCATCAACGCCTCGCGCGAAGTGGCGCGGCAGCTCGAGATCGACGAGCGCGAGGCATGCCTGTCGCTCGAACGCCGCACCTGGCGCGGCAACGAGCACATCACGCACGTACTGCAACTATTCCCCGGCAGCCAGTACGACCTGCTGGCGCGTTTTGAGCCGAATACTTAGGCTCGGGCGTCGCGCGCGCGGCCGGCGTGGGCCGGAAGCGCTTGGGTCGCGCGCACCATCCCTGCCCGTTCAAAGCGGGAGGACTCGGATGAAGATGAAGATGGGGACGAGGACAACGATGAAGATGAAGATGGGGATGAGGACAACGATGAGGATGAAGATGAAGATGAAGATGGGGATGAGGAACAACGACAACAGATGAGGATGAAGATGGGGGACCCGTGGCCACATGCCAAACGAGCAGGCCGCCCTCAACTGATCAGGCTGGCGATCGCCCGGGCCTCGTACACAAACCGTACACACCCGTCGTTTTCGTCCCTATCCTCATCCTGATCCTCGTAGTTCGTCCCGATCCACATCGTTGTCGTTCGTCCTCGTCCTCGTCCTCATCCTCATCCTCATCCTCGTCCTCATCCGCATCCACGTCCTCATCCCGATCTCCGTTCCTTGTTCCTAGTCCCTTGTTGAAGCTCCATGTTCCTAGTTCGTTGCCCTCATCCCCAACCTTCATCCCCCGCTAAGGCGCCGAGGACGGTGCGCGCGACCCAGGCGCTTCTGGCCGCGCAGGCGTGAGCGCGCGCGACACCTGCGGCCTCCCTTCGCAGCATCGACGGCACCCGCGATTAATTTGTCCGGGCAGCCCCGGCTCGAACGTCGAGGGGTCGAGGGGCGAGACCCCCTCCCTCACAAGGAGAGAATCATGGGACGTATCGTACTGTTCGCACGTGTCACACCCGATGGCTACCTCGGCGCGCCCGGCGGCGACCTGAGCTGGATGAAGCCGGACGACGAGCTGGACAAGGCCGCGATGGGCAAGAACCCGGTTTTCGACACGTTCGTGTTCGGCCGCAAGACCTACGAGATGATGGCGTCGTACTGGCCGAACGCGATCGACGAGTCGGAGACCGCGGTCGATCCGCACGACACGCGCCGGCGCACGGCCGAGACGCGCGCGATGGGCGTCGCCTTGAACGAGAATCGCAAGCTGGTGTTCTCGACGGGCTTGAAGGAAGCCACGTGGAAGAACACGCAGCTGCTGCGCAAGCTCGACCCGCGCCAGATCGAGGCGCTGAAGCGCGAGGCGCGCGCCGACATGTTGGTGCTCGGCAGCGGCTCGATCGTCTCGCAGCTCACGGAGCACGGGTTGCTCGACGAGTATCAGCTCGTCATCAGCCCGATCCTGCTGGGCAGCGGCGTGCCGCTGCTGCGCGACGTGACCCGGCGCGTTCCGCTCGAGCTGCTCGAGGCCCGCGCGTTCGCCTCCGGCAACGTGCTCCTGCGCTACGCTCCGGCCAAGTAAGTGGCTGCGGAAACCACGATCCTGCCCGAGCAGCTGTTCCGGCGCGACGCGCCGCTGCTCGTCGCTGCGCTCACGCGCATCTTCGGCGTGCACAACCTGGCGCTCGCCGAGGATGTGGTGCAGGACGCCTTCGGTCGTGCGCTCACGCTCTGGCAGGAGCGCGGTGTACCGGACAATCCTTCCGCCTGGCTGATGGCGGCGGCCAAGAATCGCGCGCTCGACGTGCTGCGGCGCGAGCGTACCGCGCGCAGGTTCGCGCCCGAGCTGGGTCGCTTGCTCGAGACCGAGTGGACGCTCGCGCCCCTGCTCGACGAGGCGTTCCAGGTCGACACCATCCGCGACGAACAGCTGCGCATGATGTTCTCGTGCTGCCATCCCAGGCTGCCCGAAGCCGCGCAGATCGCGCTGATCCTGAACATCCTGTGCGGCTTCGGCGCCGCGGAGATCGCCGCCGCCTTGCTGACGGGGCGGGCGGCGATCGAGAAGCGCATCGCGCGCGGCAAGAAGGTCCTGTCGAGCGCCGTGCGACTGTTCGATCTGGGGGCCGAAGACTTCGCGGCGCGCCTGTCCACGGTGCAGCGCGCGCTGTACCTGTTGTTCAACGAGGGCTATCACGGCGCGTCGAGCGAAGCCGCGATCCGGACGCCGCTCTGCGAAGAGGCGATTCGACTCACGACGTTGCTGCGCGCGCACGCGCCCGCGGCGACTCCCAGCAGCAGCGCGCTGCTGGCGTTGATGTGGCTCCACGCCGCGCGGCTGCCCGCGCGCGTCGACTCGAGCGGGAACCTGCGCGAGTTCGTCGAGCAGGACCGCTCGCGCTGGGATCGAGCGCTGATCGCGCGCGGCCTCGAGTTGTTCGAGGCCTCGGCCGCGGGCGACGAGCTCAGCACCTACCACCTCGAGGCGGCGATCGCGGCCGTGCATGCGGCAGCACGCAGCGCCGAGGCCACCGACTGGCCCGCCATCGTGGGTCTCTACGATCGCCTGTTGCAGCTGGCACCCACGCCGGTGGTCGCCCTCAACCGCGCGATCGCCGTGGGCCAGCGCGACGGCCCCGCGCGGGGCATCGAGGCGCTGCACGCCATCCACGATCGCGAACGGCTCGACGACTACCCCTTCTACCCGGCCGCGCTCGGCGAATTCGAGCTGCGCCGCGGCGATCTATCGGCCGCGCGGCAGCTCTTCCTGCGCGCCCTGCAGCTGGCGCGGAACCCGGCCGAACGGAACTTCTTGCGCAAACGCGCGCAGAGCTGCAGTGATTGAGCCATGGACATCGCGATCCTCGACGACTATCAGGACACCGTCCGCACGCTGGCCTGCTTCGCGAAGCTCGCGGGTCACCGGGTCACGATCTGGAACGACCACACGTCGGACCTCGACGCGCTGGCCGAGCGGCTCGCCGACACCGAGGCGCTGGCGCTGCTGCGCGAGCGCACACAGATCCGCGCCGACCTGCTCGAGCGCCTCGACAAGCTGCGCTTGATCAGCAACATCAGCGTCTATCCGCACATCGACATCGCGGCCTGCACGCGCCGCGGCGTGATCGTCTCGTCGTTCATGGCCGCAGGTCAGCCTTCGTACGCGACCGCGGAGCTCACCTGGGGGCTGGTGATCGCCGCCCTGCGCCGCATCCCGCAGGAGGCCGCGGCGCTGCGCGCCGGCAAGTGGCAGGCGTATCCGGTGGGCGTGGGGCTGCGGGGCAAGACGCTCGGCATCCACGGCTACGGCCGCATCGGTGCCGTGGTCGCGGGCTACGGCAAGGCCTTCGGCATGAACGTGATCACGTGGGGCCGCGAGGCGTCGCTCGAGCGTGCTCGGCAGGACGGCGTGGCGGTCGCGCCGAGCCGCGAGGCATTGTTCGAACAGGCCGACGTGCTGTCGGTGCACGTGCGCTTGATCGACGACACGCGCGGCATGATCGGGCCCGACGACCTCGGGCGCATGAAGCCGAGCGCGCTGTTCGTGAACACCAGCCGCGCCGGGCTCGTGGCCCCGGGGGCGCTCGAAGCCGCGCTGCGCGCAGGGCGGCCGGGCTTCGCCGCCATCGACGTGTTCGAACAGGAGCCCCTACCCGGCGGCACCCACCCGCTGCTCTCCATGGACAATGTCGTCTGCCTCCCGCACCTCGGCTACGTCGAGCGCGATGGGCTCGAGCGGATGTACGCCGTGATCTTCGAGCAGATCCTGGCCTACGCGCGGGGCGAGCCGATCCACGTGGTGAACCCCACCGTCCCCTGACTGGGGCAGTGGCGCGGTCGACCGCATTGCGGTGTGCAACTTCCGGGGCTACATGCCTAACACTCGCAACCCCCGGGAGGATCCCATGCGCGTAGCGTTTGCGTCCTTGTTGTTGTTGTCGCTGGCAACGACGTTCGGTTGCAGCTCCGAACCTCCGGCCCCCGCCGTCGAGGAGAGCAGTCCTCCCGCAGCGACCGCGGGAGCAGAGACGACGCCCGAACCGCCCGCAGCCCAGGAGCCTGCGCCGGTCGCCGAGGCGCCGATCGTGGCCGCGACCGGGCCGGGTACGCTGGTGCTGACCGCGACGATCGCCGGCAAGTCGGTGCCGGCCGTGGTTCACGTGCTGGATGCGAGCGGCGAGAAACGCGCCGAGGTGAAGGCTGGCGAGCCGGTGAACTTGCCCGCGGGCAATTACGACCTCGAGGTCGCGATCACCGACGCCGCGGTGATGGCCGACAGGCCCACCCAGAAGCGCGAGCTGGTGCTGCAGGCGGGTCAAAATGCCCAGGTCGAAGCGCGCTTCAAGTGGGCCAAGGTGACGCTGGATGTGCGCATCAACGGTCGCTCGCAACCGGGCGCCAAGGTCCAGCTGCTGCGCGACGAGCAGGTGGTCGCCGAGATGAAGTCAGGGGCCCCCCCGACGCCGATCACGCCCGGGCGCTACGAAGCCGACGTACTGACGAAGGGCGCGAAGATCCGCGTCAAAGGCCTGCAATTCCCCGACAGCGCGACGCAGGTCGTGCCGGTGAATGTGCGCATGTGAACGTCGATCGGATACGCTCGGCGGATGGACGATCTCGCGGAGCAGTGGCTGAGTGCCTGGCGCTTTGCCGCCCAGGCACACCAGGGTCAGAGCATCGCCGGCGGGGAATTGCCGTACATCGTGCACGTCGGCCAGGTGGCGAACGAGGTCTTGCTGGGGCATCAGCTGGCACCCTTCGACCTGCCCGGCCTGGCCGTGCAGTGCGCACTGCTGCACGACACGCTCGAAGACACCGAGGTCCACGAGCTCCAGCTGATCGCGCGCTTCGGCCCGACGGTGACCGCGGGTGTGCGGGCCCTAACAAAAGACAAGGCTTTGCCCAAATCCGAGGCGATGGGCGACAGCCTGCGCAGAATTCGCGAGCTGCCGCGCGAGGTATGGGCGGTGAAGCTGGCCGATCGCATCGCGAACCTGGGCGTCCCGCCGCGACACTGGCAGCCGGACAAGATCCGCGAGTACCGGCACGAGGCCCAGATCATCCTCGCCCAGCTGGGTGAGGCACACGGCCCGCTGGCCGCGCGCCTGGAGCAGAAGATCGCCGCATATCCTCCAACACCCGCCGCGAACGCCTGAGTTTTGCGTGTGCGCCGGCTTTGTCGGGCGATCTGACTGTCTTGCAGCTTGCGGCTGCGGCAGAATGTGGGCTTCCCCCCTTCGGCCCAGTCCGCACCTCCAAGGTTCCTACCGTGACGATCGAACGCCAACACGAGACCACGAGCATCCCAGAGCTCCACGGCGCCGCCTGCTCCGCCCTGCGCGCCGTCCGAAACTCGGCCAAAGGCAGCCTAGAGCTCTGCTACATCGAGCTCGGCACGGTCTGGCACCGGTTCTACCTGGACGCCGGCGTGTTGTTCTGGGACGAAGGGCGCAGCCCGGACGAGGAAGAGGACCTGCTCGAAGGCGACGAGTACTTCGACGTGGCCCACGCGCTCGGTGTGCAGGATGTCGCGCTGCGCGAGGTCTGCATGCGCGACTGTCTGCTGCGCCTGGAGTTCGAGAACGGCGCGCGCCTGGTGTTGAAGCACGCGGTCGGCGACGAGCACACGACGATCGCCGAGTGGCAAGCCTGAGCGTGACCCATGGCGGACGAGGAAGCCGCGGCGGCGGCGCGCCCGCTCTGGAAGTGGATCGGGCTCGCGATCGCCCCGGGGCTAGCCTGTGACGCGCTAGGCCTGTTGGCACTGACCGGTGGTGACGACCTCGTCTCTGCGGTCATGATCGCGCAGCTCTTCGTGCCGCTGGTCGCGCTGTTCTATTTAATCTTCCTCGGCCGCGCGTACGTCGACGCCGGCCTGGGCCAGTCGGTGCCCCTGTTCGTAATCGGCTACGGCTGCGTGAATGCGCTGCTGTGGGGCGCGGGCTGCGGGATCTCGCTGTCCACGCTCGAGGGCGGTTTTCACTGATGACCGGCTTGATCCTGTATCCGCTCGGCGCCGTGCTCGCGCTGCTGCTGTCGGCGTGGGCGTGGGAGCGCGCCGCGCCCGGCGAGGACGCGCCGAATGCGCGGCAGCGCCACGCGATCTTCTTCGGCTGCGTGGTGGGCGCCGCGCTGGGCGCGAAGCTGGGCTTCGTGTTCGCCGAAGGCCTGGGCGGAAGCGTGCGGGCGCTACTCCAGGGCAAGACCGTGACGGGCGCGCTGCTCGGCGCGTACGCGGGCGTCGAGCTCGCCAAGAGCCACGTGGGTTATCACACGCCGACCGGCGATCGCTTCGCGCTGCTCGCGCCGCTGAGCCTGTCGATCGGCCGCGTCGGTTGCTGGGCGCAAGGGTGTTGCCTGGGCCTGCCGCTGCCAGCTGCAGCGTGGACGCTCACCGATGCGCACGGCATCGCGCGCTGGCCGGCGGTGCCGCTCGAGCTCGGCTTCAACCTGGCGTTCTTGGCCTGGGTCGCCGTGATCCTGCAGCGCCGAGGCGAGCGGCGCTCCCGGCTCTGGGGCCAGTTGTTCCACGTCTACCTGATGGCCTACGGCGCATTTCGCTTCGCGCACGAATTCCTGCGCGAAACGCCGCGCTGGTTCGGGTCCATCAGCGGCTATCATGTGCTCTCGCTGCTCATTTTTGCACTCGGTGCAGTGGGGTTCGCGCGCCGGGATCGGCTTGTGGAATACACGCCCTTGCGCGCAAACTAACAGCATGTCGCTGCCGCCCACGCTGCCCATCCCCGCGCCATTGCAAAGCGTCCTGTGGATCCGCCAACCGACCCAGTTCATGCGCCTGTGTCGGCGCCGGTATGGCAGCGCCTTTCGCCTGAAGTTCATGCCGCTGGACATCTGCCTGTTCAGCTCCCCGGAGGCGATCCGCACCATCTTCGCGGCCAAGTCGGCGGACATGCACGCTGGCAAGGTCAACCGACTGTTGCGCGTGGTGGTCGGTGAGTCCTCGGTGCTGCTGCTCGACGACGACGAGCACCTGCGGCACCGCAAGCTGCTGATGCCGTCGTTTCACGGCGAGCGCATGCGCTACTACGGCGAGACCATGGCCAGCATCACGCGCCACGTGATGGAGGGCTGGCCCGAGGGTCGAGCGTTCTCACTGCACCCACACACCCAGGAGATCACGCTGCAGATCATCCTGCGCACGGTGTTCGGTGCAGACGAGGGGGCGCAGCTCACCCGCCTGCGCGATCAGATCGTGCACCTGTTGTCGGTGGCCGAGTACCGCGCCGCGTTCGCGATCATGATCTACCTCGCGACTCGGCCCGAGCTAGAGACGCGCCTGCCCTGGAGCTGGCTGCTCCGCGAACGCGACAAGACCGATCTCATGCTCTACCAGCAGATCGCCGAGCGCCGCGCGGATCCAGCTGCACCCGGCCGCAAGGACGTGCTCGCAATGTTGATGCAGGCGCGCGACGACGACGGCCAACCGATGACGGACCGCGAGCTGCGCGACGAGCTGATGACCGCGCTCGCCGCCGGCCACGAGACGACCGCCACCGCGCTGGCCTGGGCATTCGAACGCATCTTGAGCACGCCCGAGGTGTACGAACGCCTGCGCGACGAGCTCAGCGAAGCCGGCGGCGAGCAGGCCTCCCCCGACAAGCTGGCCTCGCTGCCGTACCTGGACGCCACGATCAAAGAGGTGCTGCGCCTGCGGCCGGTGGTGCCGATCGTCGGCCGCATTCTGCAGAAAGACACGCAGATCGCAGGCTACGACCTACCCAGCGGTACGGCCGTCGGCGCGTGCATCTACCTCGCGCATCGCAACCCCGAGATCTACCCGGACCCCGAGGCGTTCCGGCCGGAGCGCTTCATCGAGGCGCCGCCTGATCCGGTGACCTGGCTGCCGTTCGGCGGCGGCATCCGGCGCTGCATCGGCGCCCAGTTCGCCAGCTACGAGATGAAGATCGTGCTCGGCACGATGCTGGCGGCCTGCGACTTCGAGCTGGCCCAGAAGACGCCGGCGCGCACGCGACGCCGCGCAGTGACGCTGTGGCCGGAAGGCGGAGCGCGTGTAACTATCAGGCGCCGGCGCGCGGCGCGGGCGGCCTAGCGCTGGGGGCGCAGAGAGCATGTCGATCGCGAGTTACGGAACTTGGGAGTCGCCGTTGTCGAGCGACGTCTTGGCGCGCGGCAACGTGCGCTATGGATCGGTCGAGCTGGCGGCAGACGGCTCGCTGTACTACAGCGAGCTTCGCTCGTACGAACAGGGGCGCACCGCCATCGTGCGCCTGTCGCGCGACGGCGAACGCGAGGACGTGTTGCCCGCGCCGTTCAGCGCACGGACGCGCGTCCACGAGTACGGAGGCCGCAGCTTCGTGCTGCACGGCGACTCGCTGTACTTCGTGGAGCAGAGTGATCAGCAGCTCCACGGCTTGCGCGCCGGAGTGGCCCAACCGCTGACGCGCGAGCAGGGCATGCGCTTCGCCGTGCCGGTTGCCGATCCGCGGCGGCCGCAGCTGATCGCGGTGGCCGAGCGCCACGGCGAGGGCCACGAGCCGGAGAACTTCCTGGTGCGCGTGCAGCTGGACGGCGGTGCGGTCGAGACGCTGCTGCGCGGGCGCAACTTCTACGCCGACCCGGTGCTCTCGCCCGACGGCCGCCAGCTGGCGTTCCTGTGCTGGGACCACCCGCACATGCCGTGGGATGCAGCCGAGCTGTGGCTGGCCGATCTTGCAGCGGATGGCGGCGTGACCAAGCTCGTGCACGTCGCCGGCGACAGCGCGAGCTCGGTACTGCAGCCGACCTTCGGGCCGGACGGCGCGCTCTACTTCGCGCTCGAGGTGGACGGCTACTGGAACTTGCATCGACTCGGAGCGCGCGGCATCGAGCGCATCACGGCGGAGCCTGCCGAGCTGGGCGCGCCGCTTTGGCAGCTCGGCGCGCGACACTGGGCGTTCATCGATCAGACCCACGTTGCCGGTATTCAGTTCGTGGATGGCAGCGCGCGCCTGGTGCAGATCGACGTCACGAGCGGTGCGCAAGACAGCGTGGCCGAAGACCTGCCGTACCTCGGTCAGATCAGCGCTCGCGGGCGCGAGATCGTGGTCGCCACCGGCTGGAGCGGTGCAGGCAGTGAGCTCATCCGCATCGCGCCGGACAGGAGCAAGAGCACGCTCGTCAGCGCGCACGCGGGTCTGCTCGCGGCCGGCGACACCGCCGAGCCCGAAGCGGTGCGGTATCCGACCTCGGGCGGCGAGCACGCCTACGGCTTCTTCTACGCGCCGAAGAACGCGCGCTTCACGGCGCCGGCCGGTAGCTTGCCGCCGCTGATAGTCCTCGTACACGGCGGCCCCACCGCGAGCACGTCGACTGCGTTCAGCCCGACGATCCAGTTCTTTACCACGCGCGGCTTCGCCGTGCTCGACGTCAACTACCGCGGCTCGAGCGCCTACGGCAGGGCGTACCGCGACCGCCTGCGGGGCGAATGGGGCGTGATCGACGTCGACGACTGCCTCGCGGGCGCGCGCCACCTGGCCGAGCGCGGCCGAGTCGACGGCGCGCGCCTGCTGATCCGCGGCGGGAGCGCCGGCGGCTACACCGTGTTGCGCGCGCTCGAAGGCGACAGCGTGTTCGCAGCCGGCGCGTGTCACTACGGCATCAGCGACCTGGAAGCGCTCACCCGCGACACGCACAAATTCGAGTCGCGCTACGACCGCTTCTTGATCGGGCCCTACCCCGAGCGCAAAGACTTGTTCGTGGAGCGCTCGCCGATCCACCACGTCGAGCGCATCGGGAAGCCGGTCGTGTTCTTCCAGGGCCTCGATGACAAGGTCGTCCCCGCCGATCAGACCGAACGCATGTCGGCTGCGCTGCGCGCGCGCGGGATCACGACCGAGTACCACGGTTACCCCGGCGAACAACATGGCTTCCGCAAAGCCGAAACCATCCGCCATGTGCTCGAGACCGAGCTGCAGTTCTTCCGCAACATCTTGGGGCTGTGAGAGCTAGCTAGCGCGAGGCGCTCGACGAAGTCAGCGGGCCGGCGCGAGCGCTACGGCGCGATGCCGATGCACATGATGTCGTCGGCGCCGGGCGCGGTGCTGGTGAAGTAGCCGACGGCTCCGCACATCTCGGTCGGGAACCTGATCGGCTGTGACTCCGTGTTGTGCCAGGTACAGGTCAGCGCCACGGCCGTGCCCGCGGCGTAGTGCCCGGCCGCTCGCGCGGACGGCTCGATGAAGCTCGTGACGGGCGGCAGATCGCGCATGTCCGGTGTCCACTCGTCCACCTTCATGATCGAGCGCATGGCACCGGCGGTGCCTACCTGGAGGTCGATGCGCTTTCCCCACTGGTGCATGTGCGGCATCAGCGCGACGAAGTTCAGATCCTTCTCGAGCGCGCAGCCTGCACTCGCAGAGAAGTCGTCGGCGAGCGCCGGGATCTCGAACAGTGCGGCTCCGGCGACGAAGATGTACATGCGCGTGAGCGTCGAGAGATCTTTACTGGTGGTGTGGATGCGCAGCTTGTCCTGCGTGAGCAGCGCAGCGTCGGTGGGGTTCACGTAGTGACTTTGCGCGACGAGCTGCGCGCCCGCCTTCAACAGGACCACGTGATTCTCTGGAAATTCCACCTGCGAGGTTCCGGGCTCCGGCGCACCCAGGTCCGTGAGCACCAACTGCAGGTTGATCATCGACTCCCCGGTGGAACAATCCTCGATGGTGCCCGCAGGCTTGGGAACACTCGTTTGGTACACGATCAGGTGATGGCCGCCCCGCGCCTGCACGGTGTCGAAGCCATGCACCACCAAGTCGCGGTCGAGCGGCGCAAGGTAGTGACAGTACATGGCTTCGGTGCCGGGCTCGACCTTCACGCCCGAGAACTCGAAGCTCGCGGTGTTGGGATCTTTGGCCTCTGCAGGAGCAGACGGCATCGCCGGCTGCTTCGAGGGCTCCTGACCGACCCCAGGTTCGGTATCACTGCAAGCGCCGACTGCAGCCAAAACGGGCAGTAGCAACACAGCATCGATGCGGGTCATGCGTCCCTCCCGATGTGCTGTCTTAGCGCATTCTCGAATCCTTGTCGTCTTGCAGGCGGCGCACGAGCGACGCGAGCTCATCGAGCTGGCGACGCGTCGCCACGAGCTGCGAGCGCATGCGCAGCACGACCTCCACGCCCGCCCAGTTGACCTCGAGCTCGTGCACCAGCGTGCGAACGACGCGCGCGGTCTCGAGGTGCTCCGGCGCGAGCGCCTCGTCTTCGCGTGGGACGAGGCCGGCGTCGCACAGCTGCACGTAGAGCTCGCGGTCCCCGGCCAACAGCAGCTCCAAGCTCTGCTTGAGCGTGGTCATAGGCGGATCTCCTCTCGCACGGGTTTCGTGTACAGCGCGTCGCTGTCGCGCAGCGCGCTCTCCAGAGCTTCGGCGGCTGCGTCCGGAACGCGCACCTGCAGCTCGACGTACAGATCGCCGCTATTCGACCCACGCGACACACCCTTGCCGCGCAGCCTGAGCTTGCTGCCGTTTTGTGCACGCGGCGGCACCTTGAGCTGAACGTTGCCCGTGGGCGTCGGCACCGACACACTGGCGCCGCTGTAGGCTTCGCGAAACGTGATCGGCAGGCGCAGCGTGAGGTCGAGCCCGTCGCGCGTGAAGTACGCATGCGGTTCGACCTCGGTGCGGATCAGCAGGTCGCCGGGCGGACCTCCGCCGACGCCGGGCCCACCCTTGCCGCGTACGCGCAGCTCCGAGCCGTCGTCGGCTCCGGGCGGAATGCGGATGTCCACGGACTGCTCGGTGTGGACGACGCCCGCGCCGCTGCAGGTGGAGCACGGCGTGTGGATCTTGCCGTCACCGCCGCAGCGCGGACAGATCGTGGTCACCTTCATCGGACCTTGGCCGAGCTGTACGCGGCCCGCGCCATCGCACTGCGGACAGGTCTCGGGCTTGCTGCCGGGTTGATCGCCCGAACCCGCACACGTCGGGCAGGTGGTCGCCGCGGGCACGCGCACGGAGATCTGCGTGCCGCGCAGCGCCGTCACGAAGTCGAGCCGCACGGTGGCGTGGAGATCCTCGCCGGCGAGCGCGAAGCCCGAGCGCCTGCGCGAACCGCCTCCACGCGCGCCGAACAGGTCGCCGAAGTCGAAGTCGAAGGGAACGTCCTGCTCGCCTGCACTCGCGGCGCGATCCTCGGTCCAGCGCTGGTACGCGCGGGCCTGCTCGGGATCGAAGCCACCGCGCAGCCCCTCGGCCCCGAACTCGTCGTACCGCTTGCGCTTCTCGTCGTCGGCGAGCACCTCGTACGCAGCCGCGATCTGCTTGAACTTCTCCTCTGCGCCCTTGTCACCGGGATTCACGTCGGGGTGGTACTTGCGGGCGAGCTTGCGGTATTCCCGCTTGAGCTCGTCCTTCCCGACGCCGCGAGACACCCCGAGGATTGCGTAGTAGTCCGTCGCATCCGCCATGCCGGTTAAATAGCCCCGCGCGACGCGATCGGCGAGGGCTACTGTTCGAGCTGTGGCACGGGCTGAAACACGTACCCCGAGACCTGCCAGGCGTCGGCATCTCGAGCCAACATCACGCGCTCGAGCACCCCGGGCCTGCGCGGCATGCTGCACTCGTAGACCAGCAGCACGTCGTCGCCAGCAGTCCGGCCGGCGACACGTTGCTGCATGCGGTAGAGCTCGCGCCTGGTCCCCGGCAGGCCGGAGTTCTTGCGCTGCAGGAGCAGCTCGCGAAAGCGCGCGTCGTCGCTGACTTGTTCGCGGAAGTTGTCGGTCAGCTCCGCACGCAGCGACAGCATGTCCTCGCGATCGAGCGAGCCGAGCCAGCCGGCGCCGAGCCTGCCCGCCTCCGTCAGCTGCGCTGCGCGGTAGGGAAACGTGACGTCGTCCGGAGCATTGACGGCGCCGTAGCGCTTGTTCGGATCCTCCTCCTGCACGCGCACGAAGCCGGCGGCCTCCAGGCGATACTCGAGGTCGTAGAAGTCCTTGCCCGAGGGATCCAGCGCCAGCGTGGTCGGCCCGAGCTGCGCGCGCACGACCAGGTTGCGCTCACCCGTCAGCTGCAGCTCCGGGCCGAGGGCCGCGACCAGCGTGTCGGCGTGCGCGAGCAACTCGTCCTTGGTCTGCGCCTGCGCCAGGTACTTGATGCGCAGACCCATGCGCGAGTTCGCCCCGCGCCGGAGCGGCCCCGCGCCCATCACGCGAAAGCGCTGCCCGGCGGGCGTGAGCAGGTAGTCGTAAGTCTCGGCCACGCTGCGGTTGTCTTCGCCGGCACAGGCGAGCAGGCAGGTGGCGATCAACAAGGACAGCGCGCGCATCCCGACAGCTTACCCGACCCGCGCGTCGTTCCGCCGCCGTCAGCAGCAAGCGCGCACGTAAGCAGCGCTCCGACCTGCTGCCCTCTAACCGCTCGGCGCCTTACACTTCCCCTGCGTGCAAATGGTCGGTGCACAGCAGTCCGCGTCGCTGACGCAGGCGTTGCAGCTGCCGGCGATGCAGGCCTGGTCGTCCGGGCACTGGTGGCAGCCGTCGCAGCGCTGCGGGCCGGGCGCGCTGCACTCCTGACCTGCTCGTAAGATCGCGCGATCGTAGTGCACGCGCGTGGCGCCGAGACCCGTAATACTGCGCGCGAAGATCGAGCCGGAGCTGTCGGGGACCAGGAGCGTCGTGTCGATCGTGGCCTGGGGTGCGTAGAGTTGTCCGAGCACGGCGAGGCGCCCTCGCAGGATCACGTCGCCGCCTACGAACACGCGCAGCGCTGCCGGTCGCGGTTGCGCGGTTGGGTCCATCAGGTCGCTGCCGAGCATGATCGTGGTGTTGACTTCGGCGACCAGGTTGCCGCGGATGAACACGTCGAGCTCGCCACCCTTGGTGCCGAGGTTCAGCGTGCCGATGCCCTGCGCCGTGACGTCGCCGTCGACGAAGAGCGCGGTGCGCTGCGCGGCCGAGATGTCCATCGAGCTCACGGCGAGGCCCACGAGCGCGGGGTCTCCGCTCAGGCTGATGGCGTTCACGTACAGCCGCCCGCACGGCAGCGGCTGATAACGCGTCATCAAGAAGCTGCCGAACTTCAGCGCATCGGGGGACCAGCCCGCTGCGACGTTGTCGTTCATTGCGCGCGCTTGCTCCACGAGCGCAGCCACATCGAGCAGCGAGGCCGGGTCGCAGGCGCACGGCGCAGGCACGTCGAACGTGTCGACAGCGTGCCGCAGCCCGCCGACCTTCAGGCTGTCGCCGCCGCTGCGACCGCTGTGCTGATAGACGTCGCGACCCACCGTGATCGCATCTTGCACCGCAACGATGTCACCGCCGACCCAAAGATCACGTGCGATGCGCGTACCTGTCACGAGCGCGTCGAGCGTTGCGTTGGTCTTGAGATCCCCGGACACCGTCAGTGCTGCGCTGCCACCGAGCGTCAGCGTTGCGTCGTCGCTCGCGAACACGCCTCCCAACACCCGCGTGTCGGGCGAGAACACGGCCAGCGCGCCGTTCACGCCGATCGAGGCGCCGAGCTCGCCAGTCACGTACGTACCCTGGCTCGAGTCGTAGCTGTCGATCTGCGACGAGTCGCCGATCAGGCGTAGGTCCTCGCAGGCACACAGGGCCTGCGAAAAAAACCGGCGCTCGATGCGCGTGGGGCAGTCCGACCCGGGTCGCACGCTGCGCACGGCAGGCCCGCGTCCCCCGCAGAACTGCGCGCGCGTGCCCGGCTCGATGCTCAGCTGATCCGGCGTGTCCACGTTCACACGAGGCGGCGTCGCGATGGCCGGCGCGCCCGCGAGGCTCCCCGCGGCAGCACCCGCACCGGCACCCGAGCCTGGAACACTGGTCCGACCGCCCACCGGCAGCTCGTAGTCCCCGACGATCACCGTCAAGTCCGTGCAGGCTGCACACAGCAGCATTGCCGTCAGGAGAGCCTTCGACACGCCTGGTCTCGAGTGCACCGACGCCGTCGCTTCCGTCAACAAAACGAGGCGGCGCATTGCGCCAGATTCCCCCCGTTCGCGGGCGCGATCAAGCTCAGCGCAGGCAGCCGCCGCCGCCGCCACCGCGCCGGATGCCCTTGCCCATGATCGCTTCCGGACACGCGACTTCGGCGTATTGCAGGGCGGGGTTGTCCGCCACCTGGAACCAGTCGACAAACCACTTGCAGCCGGCAGCCAGGTCGGTCAGGCCCTTGGACCCGAAGACGCTGTTGCACTTCTCCATCACGCAGCTCTTGAGCGCCGAATGGTCGCTGGCGTTGATGCCGGCCTTGCACGTGGCGAGGAAGCCGCCGTAGGTCTGACCGAGCTGCGAGGACGCGACGCCCCACTGCATCGAGCACGCGTTGAACGCCCCGACGCCGCCGCCCGGCACGGACAGGTCGAACTGGCCACCGGCGACGTCGCCACCGATGTTGATCGCCTGGACGATCATGGTCTTGCCGTTGAGCGCGGAGGCACCCGGATCGTCGCCCGCGTTGTGCGAGCGACCGGTGAACTGCAGCTGATAGCACTTGCCGCAGATGTCGCTGCCCGTGCGCGCCGCGACGGCCGTGAAGCCGTAGGCGAGCTTGTCGCTGACGGCCCAGGGCGCCATGCTGTGGCACATGAAGGCCGGACCGCCCTGGCAGCTGTTGGCGGCATCGGCGCTGCCCTGCCGAGCGTTCGAGCGGTCGCACGTGGCCAGCGCGCCCGAGGAGGAATTCGCGGGCCAGCCGCAGTGTGGTTTGCAGCAATCCCAGTAGCGCGTGGCGTAGCCCGGGCAGCCGCCTTGCAGCGGTGGAACCGTGGTGTCGCCGCCCGTGCCGGAGCCGCCTGTGCCCGCTCCGCCGGTCCCCGCACCGCCTGCACCCACGCCTGCGCCGCCGGCACCCGAACCTGCGGCCACGCCGCCGCCAGCTGTGCCTCCCGCGCCACTACCCGAGGTCCCGCCCGCAGGCGCGTCTGCCTCGACCAGGCTGTTCACGCAGAAGTCGAACGGGATCGCGGCCGTCATGCCGCCTGGAACCAGCAGCATGGCGGCGGCGATCGGCTCCTTGTTGTACGCCGTGCCGGTCGTGTCCCAGCACTTCGTACGCAGGCTCGTCCAAGGGATGAAGCCGCCGGTGCCCGAGATCATCGTGCACCACTCGGTGCCGCCGCTCAGCGAGGACTTCACCTGGAAGCGCAGCGGCGAGCTCGTGTTCATCTTCACGTCGACCATCACGCCGGCCTTGGTCGGTGTGACGGTCGTCGACGTGCTGCCCCCACCCTCGCTGAGGTTGAAGCCGAGGATCGCCGTGCCGCCGTAGTCCATGGTCGCGGCGACCGAGCCTTTCACGCAGCGCGGCATGCCGGTCGTCTGCGTGCTGAAGTCCATCGGCGTGATCGTCGTGCCCGTGGCGCTGACCGAGGTCCACACGTAGCCGTGCCACGCGCCCGAGCTGAAGAAATTGCCGACGTCCATCGGGTTGTTCGCGCCGCTACCGGCTGCAGGGGTGCCCGTCCCTGCCGTGCCGCCCGGCGTGCTAGTGCCCGCATTGCCTGCGCCGCCCGGGATCGTGCCGCTGCGGCCCGCTCCGCTGCTCGTGCCGCTGCCAGCGACGACGCTGCCGCCCCTGCCGCTGCTGATCCCCGGCGAGGTGGTCCCCGCCGTGGGCGTGCCGCCGCTCGTCGCCGCCTGCGGCGTATCCATGGGCAAGCTCATCGAGCTGGGTGGCGAGCTCTCGCATGCCGCCGTGAGCAGCAGACACGCAATATGGAGGAGAGTTGATTGCGAACGACGATCCGACATACGAAACCCGTGCTGTGACCAGTGGCCGTGCACCTCCGTATCGGGTCAAGCCGAAGAACGGGAGGATGCCTGCTGGACACCGGCACAGCACAGGTTTGGGGCGGCGCGGCGCGCCCCGGTCACTTCGCGGGCACGACCACGCGCACCAGCACGTTGGGCTTGATCTTGAGCGTGCCCATCATCGCGCTGAATGGTTTGATGCCAAACGCGGGTTGATGGATGGTCAGCTCGGCCTCGTAGTGGCCGTTCACGCGCCGCGCGAGCGTGCTCACCTGGTGCGTCCAGGCGTTCAGCGCGAGCATGCCCTCGATCTCGAGGCCTTCGGGCCGCGGCCTCACGCTGGTCGAATGGAAGCGAATCACCGGGTGCTCGTCGGCATGCAGCACCTCTTGCGCGATCTGCTGCTCGATCTTGTGCTTGTCGTCGGCGCGCATTTCCTCCGTGCTCTCCACGCCGTCCTTCATCACGCACTCCACACGCAGCGAGCCCGCGTCGATGGCCGCATCGATCGCGCGCGTTGTCTCGTCGATGTGCACCGCGAAGCGCGTGACGCGATGCTTGAGGTCGTGAGCGATCTTGGACAGCAGGCCGTCTTTGTAGCTGTACACCACACACTGCGCGGTGTTCGCGTCGTACGTCGCCATGTTGCAAATGCCTTTCGCGAGAGAGTTCAGCGACCAGACACAGCAACCCGCGTGCCGGCGGATCGACACAGCGATCTCGCGCGTTTGCAGCCGGGCCAGAGGAGCGCTGTAGCCTGCATCCAACAGGCGCTATCCTCTCGCGCGTGATGAACTTCGATTCGATCCTGGCTGCCATCGCGCTCGAGGTCCGCCCGCTGTTCGGGCAAGGCAAGATCGCGAACTACATCCCGGCGCTGGCGCGCGTCCCGAACGAGCAGTTCGGTATCGCGCTGCGTACCTCGGACGGCCTGGAATCCTCGGCAGCCGACGCGCAAGTACCGTTCTCGATCCAGAGCATCTCGAAGGTCTTCACGCTCACGCTGGCGATGCGGGAACTCGGCGATCAGCTGTGGGAGCGCCTCGGGCGCGAGCCCTCCGGCGACCCATTCAACTCGCTGATCCAGCTCGAGCACGAGCAAGGTGTGCCGCGCAATCCCTTCATCAACGCCGGTGCCATCGTCGTCGCGGACCGGCTCATCAGCCGCCTGCCGGACGCCAAGCGCGCGGTTCGAGACTTTGTGTCCATGCTGTGCGGCGAAGACATCGGCTACGACGAAGAGGTCGCGCGCTCGGAAGCCCAGACGGGATTTCGCAACGTCGCGCTGGCCAACTTCATCAAGAGCTTCGGCAAGCTCGACAACCCCGTCGACGAAGTGCTCGACCTGTACTTCCACCAGTGCGCGCTCTCGATGAGCTGCGTGCAACTCGCGCGGGCGTTCGCGTACCTGTGCCGCGATGGCAAGGTCGCGCTGCGCGATCACAACGTGCTGAACGAGCGCCAGACCCGCCGCATCAACGCGCTGATGCTGACCTGCGGCACCTACGACGCCGCAGGCGAGTTCGCCTTTCGCATCGGCCTGCCCAGCAAGAGCGGAGTCGGCGGCGGCATCGTCGCCGTGCTACCGGACCGCCTCACGGTCTGCGTTTGGTCTCCGGAGCTCGGACCTTCCGGCAATTCGTTCGCGGGCATGCGAGCGCTCGAGTTGTTCGTGGAGAAGACCAAGCTCTCCGTCTTCTGACCCGACCGAGACAGCTCCGAGCGGCTTCGCAGTCAATTGCGTCTTGAACAACGCGACTTGATACGGGTTCCACGTGGAGACGTTCCAGTACAGCTCGACGCTTCGTTCGCCGTGCGTGCGCTGGGCTTCGGTCGTCACCTCTTCGGTCCATTCGTCGATGATGTTGGGGGCGTACAGGCGCCCGATCGGATCGCCGGACAGCGTCTCCTGAAACTGGCGCGCGAGCTCGCCCACGACGCAATTCTTCGCGACGCTGGTGAAGCTCGCGGGCGAATCCGACGTGGCAGCGCTCGCCAGCGCGCCCATCAACACGAACGGGCGGAAGCCGTCGCTTTCCTCCACGCACCCCGGCAGGGCCCCGGGACCGGCCGCACCGCAGGCGAGGTACGGCGCCGCGAGCTGCCGCGTGACGATCGGTTCGGCCGAGCTCCAACCCTGCTCCCCGGGCAGCGCGCGCGCCGCGCCCCAGGGATGCGGAGCCGCCCGCATGTGGATGGCGCCGGGTGCCCACTGGTGATGGACAGGTTCGCGCGTCTTGCCCGTCTTCGGATCGAGCACCATGAACGCGGGCAGGTCGCCCCCGTACAGCATCACCCAGCGCGACAGCGGCGCGGCCCAGCTCAACGACATCTGCGCCACCTGATCGAACTCCGGCTCGGACCACTCCAGTAGGTCCTTGCTCTTCTCCACCAGCCGCGCGTCGTCGTTGTAGATCGGCTTGGCGTCGCTCTCCTGCTCGGACCAGACGGGGCTGCCGTCGCTGCCGTAGCCGGCGAAGAAGCGCGGACGCCACACCGCCGCCTCGGGGGCGCCACGAAGCTCATCCAGCGGGACGTAGGCCAAGAACGGGAGTGCCTGCGCGCCGGCGGTCTCGACGAAGGTGTTCCGTCCCCAGATCAGCAGCGTGTGGTAGCCCAGACTGTAGTCGTTGCTGTCCGGGTTCTGCGGATCGAAGTAGGCGACGGTTCGAGCGGTCGCGTTGGTGAAGCGATTGGTCGCGAAGCGCGCGAGCGTCGCGTAGTGCGCCGGTCGCTCGGGCCAGATCGCCGCTGCGACGTATACCACGGTGGCGATGGCGCGCTTGGGGTCGTCGCGATACCAGGTCGGTGCGACGCGTCCGCGCGGCGTCTCCACGTCGAACGGCCCCGTCGCGAGACACACGCCTCGCGTCCCCGGGTTACAACTGGATCCGGGCACGCAATCTGCATCAGTCGTGCAATAGTCGGGGCCCGCGTCGTCCGCGACGATGTTGATCAGTCGCGAGCACTCACCGAGCCGCACGCCGCGATACGTCGGGTCGCTCGAGCACTGCATGCCCGAGGGGCACTCGCTCCCGCTCCCGCACTGCACGGGGTCGAAGCGCTGAAACAGGCCCAACATGCGGTCACCGTCGCTGAACGCCGCGATCGGAGTGCGCAGCCCGCTCATGTCCAGCGAGGCATCGTCAGGACGCGCATTCGCATTTGGGAACAAACGAATGTGGGGCCACGAGGTCGCGTCCCGGGGTTCTGCGTGTCTGTATTCGAGGAAGTCACAAGTTGGCGCCTTCCCCGAGGCGGGTGGCGGCGCACCGGGCGAAAACATCGGCGGTCTCTGCACAGGCAAAGTCGCTTGCAGATCGTTGTCGGACGTACCTGGGTACTGACAACCCTGTACCGGGCTCGCCCAGGTATCTCCGAACAACACCGTCAGCCTCGAGTCGTCGCGCGCGCGCGCCGTATAGCCGAGGTCGGAGCCCCACAAGCCCCGATTCTCGTTTCGCGGTCCGATCAGACTACAAAGTCCCCAACTCCGCGTATTGACCCCGCTGGGCGAGCGGCCCGACGCGTCTCGCGCCGCTCGCAGATCACGTGAATCGTGCACGCAACCGAGCGCTGCGATCACCAGCAGCGGCCCGCTCAGCGTGCGCGGAACGGATGCGTTCCTATCCTTCGCGCACATCATGCCGCGATAACAGAGAACGCGGCACGGATCCTTGCTGAACTCTACCTGCAGCGAGAAATAGCTTTTGTAGCAATGTTAAATTCCGGGCACGCAAGCGCGCACCTGACAATTTATGATGCTTTGTCGGCCACCGATGACTGCAACTACACAGTTAGATGGATCAATAGCGGACGGCCCGGCGCACGGGGCGATTGCATGGACGCAGCGGCCCACGACACACAGCGCCGCGATCAATGCGTCAGCGGCGCAACGCGCACGCTGCAGCCATCAGCTGCGGAACCCGATGAGGCGGCCGTAGTACTGTTGGCCCGTCGCGATTACTCGCGGCGCCCGCCCTCCCCCGATGGGGGCGGCTGCGTTCGAGGAGCTACGGCCCCACTCCGCGAACTTCGAGCTCCGCGATCGACCACCACAGCTTGCCCTGCGCGACGCCCGTGTTCTGGAAGCGAATGTAGCGCGCGGCGCGCCCCTCGAGCGCCAGGCAGATCGGGATGCGCTTCGGATCGCGGATGCTCGCGGCAAACGTTTCGCCCTCGGCGTTGCCGTGCCAGGCTTCGGTCCACGTGGCCCGATCGTCGGAGGTCTGGATGCGCAACTCGCGCGGATAGTCGCGGTTGAACTCGGCCAGGTACATCAGCACGCTGCCGATGGGCTGGCTGCGGCCGAGGTCGATCTCGAGCTCCTGCAGCGCGCCGCGCTGCCGGCCCGCCGACCAGCGGGTCGTGAAGTCGCCATCCGAGAGGAAGCGCAGCTCGTGCTCGCCCCAGGTGACGTTCGCGGACGCATGCTCGAACGTCAGCCGCGCGCCATTCCGCAGCTTCGGATCCGCGCTGCCGGACGCGGGCAAGCGATACAGCGTGTGCGTGTCGGTCGTGCGCACCAGCTGCGCGCCCGGACCGCCGGCCACGTAGGCGCTGGTTTGGCCGTCGCCATCCTGCGCCCTGTCGACCACGACCTCCAGCGGGCCGAAGCTCGCCAGCGCGGTCAACATCACGGGGTCGCGTCCGCGCAGACGATCGGCCAGCGCGCCGTAGAATGGAGGAGAGTAGCCGCTGAAGCCGTTCACGATCGGGCGTCGGTGAAACATCGACCGATACATCGCGGGCAGGTCGCTGTTCAGCGAGCCTATCGGCAACTCGAGCAACGGCACGTTGCCGCCCACGTCTTCGATCGACCAGATGGGTGGACGCTCCGCGAGCGGCATCTCGCGCAGCCACGTGTCCGTCAGAATCCCGACGCTGAACAGCGCCAGCACTGGGCCACGCATCTTACCGAGCCGCGGTCCGAGCTTGGCGAAGGCGAACGCAGCGCAGACGGCCAAGCCCAGCATCATCAGCGTGGCGAAGCGCGCGGGCACGCGCAGGCCGTTAAACCCGGGCAGCAGCATCAGCAGCGCGTAGGGCCCGGGCACTGGGCCGGGTTTGCCCAACCAGCTCGGCTGCGGCCCGAGGCTCAGCAACCAGACCATCAGCGTCGCGCACACATAGAACGCCGCGGCCGAGCGCTCCTTGATGCGCTGTCCGAACGAGCGCGCCTGGGCCGCGAGGCGCTCGCTGCGCAGCCTGGGCAAACACAGGCCGATCAACACCAGGAGCGGCAGGGCGAGGCCCGGAAACAGCTCGTTCTCCGGGCGCTTGCACATGCGCAGAAAACCCCAGACCTGCAGCCTGTCCGGCGTGCACAACAGCGCGCTGATGTCCGCACTGAAGAAGCCGATCTCGTCGGTGTTGCGCGTGAAGCCGTACGAGCGATGGATCGCCTGGTACTTGAGCAGCACGGGCAGGATGCACAACATCGCGCAGAGCCAGGCACCGAGGATGGCCGCGCCGGTGCGCCAGCTACGGCCTGGCGTGAACCACACGATCCACATGCCGACGAAGACCGAGAAGAACAGCAAGTAGTAGCCGTTCGCCAGCCCGTTCAGCAGCCAGCTCAGCGCGAAACACCCGAGCCAGCGCAGCTTGGCGTCGCGCAGATAGCGATGCAGCCCGTACAGGCCGAGCGGCATGAAGTAGCCCGAGAGCACCTGCAGCTGGGGGAAGTGCGCCACGCGGAACGGGTGGAAGCCGAAGGCCAGACCCGCGAGGAATGCCGCATCACGGCGACCGGTCAGCTCGTAGGCCAGCTTGAACGCGAAGAAGGCCGAGAGCGGGAACGACAGCAGGAACGCCAGGTTGTATGCGAGCTGCGGGCCTGCGCCGAGCCACTGCACGGGGTTGGTGAACACACTGATCCCGAGCAGCGTCTCCGAGAAACCCAGCACACCGCGCGCCGGGTAGAACGCGGGCGCGTTCCAGGCCGCAGCCGTCAGCGGCAGGTGGCGAGAGTTCCACCACAAGATCCAGGTATTGAGCAGGGGGTCGCCGGGATCGCTCGGCACCACGCTGCCGAGCTTCGGCAAGAGCGGCCAGGTGAAGACCACCGCCACACCGATGTACAGCGCGAACTGAGTCCAGCTGGACTCGCGCACCGCCCGGATCGCACCCGACAAGCGCTCCGACGGCGCTGCGGCGTGCAGCCGTTCGGAGGTGTCATTCATCGCGCACCGGCCACGGCTGCGTGTACGTCAGCCTCACGCCGGCCATCACTGTCGACGAGTGCCGCGCGTTCAGTCGTCCCGCTGGCCTTGCGCTGCACCATGCTGAACAGCAGCAGGGAGCACAGGCTGAAGTAGAAGTAGTGGTAGTTCAGGTGCGACTGCTTGATCGAGTGGAAGAAGGCGGCCCAGACGATCAACAACGCCGAGAGCAGCCGATGCATCTCCGCCGCGCGCTCGCCGCTCGCAGCTGCAGGCTGCCGCCGCGCCTGCCAGACCACCAGCAGCGCGCAGGTCATGCCCAACCCGAGGCCCACGAAGGGTGAGATGGCGATCACGCGCGACTCGGCGGGGAAGCCAAGCCACATCTTGAGGCCGTTGATGATCGACATCGAGTCGCCGCGAAACGGCGTGTTGGCGAAGTGAAACAGCGCGCGATGCAGGAACCAGTCCGGTTGATTGAGCAGGAACGGCGCGCAGACCAGCAGGAACGCTGCGCCGGACGCGAGCACGAAGCGCTTCACCTGCAAGAACGGCTCGGACTTCCACAGCCAGACCAGCAGCGGCAGCGCCGCCAGCGGCACGTACTGCTTGGTCGCGCAGCCCAGCCCGAAGGCCACGCCCGCCCAGACGAAGCGTCGCTCGGCGAGCATCGCCAGCGTGGCGAACATCGCGGCCAGCGGCAGCGAATCGTTCCACTTCTCGACGATCTGAAAGCTCAGCGAGTTCGCGCACCACACGAGTGCAATGGCCCAGGCCGTCGTCTGCGACCAGCCGAGCGCGCGAGCGTTGCGCATCAGGAACAGCGCACACAGGCCCTCGGCCAGCACGTACGCCGTGCGCACGTCGTAGAGCAAGCCCGCCGACAGCGAGTTGACGATCAACATCGCGGGGAAATAGTTGTAGCCAGGCGAGTAGCCGAGATCGAGCCCGGTGCCTTGGTACAAGTTGCCGTAGTCGGCGGCGTACGGGTTCTCGCCGCGCCAGAAGGCTGCGGCGGCCTCCTTGGCCAGGGTGAAGACGTCGATCCACGGATGCGGCGACGCCAGCAGCACGAAGCCGCGCGCGAGCAGCAGCGCGCCGATGGCCGCTACGAGGAAGGCGACGCACGCTCGCAGCCGACCTGCCGAGAACAACGGATACGCGAGCGAAGCGCAGCCGAGGGCCGCGATCGCCAGCACGTGGATCACGCTCATCCACTTCCCGCGCACGACGTGGCTGACCACGACGTGGTGCACCATCAAGCCCAGGAAACCCAGCGACAGGAGCCACGCGGTCAGCATCGCCAACCGATCGCTGATCGTGCGCCGCGCAAACTGCGCAAGTGCGGCGAGTGACACCGCGCCGATGCCACTGAACCAGGCGTGCTTGGCGAAACGCAGCTTGGTCGGCTGCGCCGGATCGATGTTCTGCAGGTGCCGCATGACCACGCAGTAGATCAGCAGCGCGAGCACCCACCAGCGAAGCGCAAAGGCCGCCCGCGCCCAGGCCATCCACCGCGATCCCTCTGCCGTACGCTCTCCGACTGCGGCCTCGCCCACGTTATCTAGATCCGGCGGTGGCATGAGCCTCTCTGTCTGCAAATCCTTGGGTCATGCGCGAGGCGGGGCGCGGGTGGGAGTACGCAAATGGCGACGGCTCCCGGCGAAATGCCACGGAGTCTTACAAGCTTACTGGACGCGCTGCAATGCCGGAAAACAGCGCAGGTCGATCGTCCGCGACCAACTCAAAAGTCGCCGCGCGACAGATCGGCCGAGGGCAACGACATGCCTTGCGTGGGGTGCGCGCCGAGCTCCCGCGCCGCGACCTCGCGCTTGGGGCTGGCGGAGCTCTCCTTCGGGGTCCCGCCGCGTTTCGACTTGCTGGCGCGCTTGGCGGGCTTCGCCTTCGCGGGCTCGGCTGTTTTCGAGGCTGACTTGAGCGCAGGCGCGCGCCTGACCGACGCGCGTTCGCCGGGCTCCAGGATCTGATGCGCAGAGATCTCGGCGGTCGCCGGTGCAGCGCGCAACGCCGTGGGTTCCGGCTCGGGTTCCTGCGGCGTTGGACGCGCCTGCGTGATCGGGCTCGACGCGGTCGGGACCGGCTCGCGGGACGTGCTGGTCAGCGCATACCAGGTCAGCAACGCGCCGCCGAGCGCGATCGCGGTCCCCAGCCAACGCTTGCCGTGCGAGCGGTGTGCCGCAGCGTCGAGATCGTCGAGCTCGTGGGGAGCCACTGCAGCTCGGGGCGGCGGGGGCGCAACGCGGCGCGGAGCCGGCGCAGCTCGCGGCGGTGCGGAGATCGGCGGTGCGGAGATCGGTGTCGCAGCGATGGTCTGCGGCACTTCGGTGGGCACCAGCGCGAGCAGCGGCGCGGACTCCTCCGGCTCGGGTTCGGCCTCGATCAGCGGGATCTCGCTCGACGACTCGCCATCCAGCAGCGGGATCTCGCCCGACGACTCGCCGTCGACCAGCGAGATCTCGCTCGACGACTCGCCATCCAGCAGCGGGATCTCGCCCGACGATTCGCCGTCGATCAGCGGGATCTGGCCCGATGACTCGCCGTCAGCCAGTGTCATCTCGCCCGCCGACTCGGCTTCCACCGCGGACACCGGCTCGGCGGGAACCGGCTCGGGCTCGTCGCTGGCAGCTGCGGCGGCCTCGGTAACTTGCTCCGCGGCGCGCGAAGCGCGCATGGCCGCCGCGAGCTCGGGCAGCACGGCCCAGACCCCCGGGGTCGTGATCTTCATCGAGCGCCGCGCGGGCGAGACCGGAACCTCGCTCGGCCTGGCCTCGATGGCGGGGCTGGACGGAGCCGGACGCGGCGTGGCGTACGGCCGCAGCGCGTGCGCGAACTCGGCCATGGTCGCGAACCGATCGTCGATGTCGCGCGCCATCGCGCGGGCGACGATCTCGGCGAAGGCCGGTTCGACCGTCGCCATCTGATGCAGCGGAGCTGGCTCCTCTTCACTGATCTTGCGCGCTAGCTCCTCGAGGTTCTCGCAATCGAATGGCGGCTGGCCGGCCACCAGCTCGTAGAGCACCACGCCGAGGGCGTAGATATCGAAGCGCGGGTCCGGAGGCTGCCCGCGCATTTGCTCGGGAGCCATGTACAGCGGCGTGCCGCTGATGGGCTGCACGGCGGTCGCGGTCGTTCCTTGCTCCGCGCGCTTGTGGCTCAGCTTGGAGATGCCGAAGTCGAGCACCTTCGGCAGCTCTTCGCTGCGGCCCTCGACGTTGCACAGGAAGATGTTCGACGGCTTGAGGTCGCGGTGCACGATGCCCAGCCGATGCGCCGCGCCGAGCGCCTCGGTGCAGGGCAGCAGAATATCGCAGGCACCGCGCGGCGACAGCCGCTGCACGCGCTGCAGGCGAGCCTCGAGCGACTCACCTTCGAGCAATTCCATGAGCAGGTAGTACGAGTCGCGATTCCGGCAGATATCATAAATCTGCACTGCGTTCGGGTGCTCCAGGCGCCCGCACACCTTGGCTTCGTGGATGAACAGCTGCACCGCCTGTTCGTTTTGCGCCAGCTCCGGAGCCAGCCATTTGATGGCAAAACGTTTGTCGGTGATCGCGTGCCGGGCCTCGAAGATCGTACTCGTCCCGCCCTCACCGAGTTTGCGCTCGATGCGGAATTTGTCGTCAACGACGTCTCCGATGCTGGGGAGTGTCATCGCCTGTTCAACTGGACTTTCGGTTCGTTCTCGTGCAAGTCGGTAGTATCACGCAGCGTCGTGCTCGTGCCACACGCGCGCGCAGTTCCGCTCGCAGTGCATCTGACCCGTCGACGGGAGACCACACGTGGCTCTAATCACCGCAAATCGCAGGCAGAACTGGTGTGCGCGGGTGCTACTTGGCGCGAACATCGTGCTGTGCTTCTTTCCATGCGCTCTGCGCGCTCAATCGGGGGGTGACAGCAGCACCGAGCGTGCGACTGCGTCAACGTCCACGGATTATGACAGGTTGCTGGATCGCGCAGTCGAGGCTTTCGAGGCCAAAGACTACGCGAAAGCCCGCGAACTCTTCGAACAAGCCTACGTAATTCGGCCGAACGCCCGCGTTTTGCGCGGATTGGGCATTTCAGCGCTGCACCTGGAAAGATTTGGTGTTGCCAAACGTGAACTGACCGAGGCGCTGCGCGAGCCAGAAAACCCCCTTACTGCGAACCAGCGCGAGGGGGTCGTGGAACTACTGACTTGGATGAAAGTCAACTTGGGGACACTACAGCTCCAGCTGGAGCCGCTCGACGCTGCGGTGGAACTCGATGGCAAGTCGGTCGAGGAGACGCAACTCGTCCTCAAACCCGGTGCGCACCATGTGCGTGTGAGCTTCGACGGATACGAAGCGGAGCAGCACACTGTGCAGGTCGCCGCTGGACAGGACTACACGCTGCGCGTCACGCTCTCGCCCAGCGCAGGAGACGCGGCCCAAGCGCCCGAGGTTTCCGCTGCGCATGCGGCCGAGGCGGCAGTGAGCTCGACGAGTGCGCGAACAGCGCCGTCACCCCTCAAACCTTCGGGGCAGCCCGTGCAGGATCAAGAATCATCCTCGGTGCTCGAACAATGGTGGTTTTGGACGGCCATCGGCGCGGTGGTGGTGGGTGGCGTCGCCGCGGGGATCGCGCTTTCCGCATCACCGCCGGCACAATCCTACGAGAAAGGCGGCCTCGGGGGCGTGATCATGCCGCTCGGGCGGGCTCCGTGACGCCGCGGCTGCGATACGCGTGGTTGCTCCTGCTCGCGTGCGTGTACGCGTGCGGGGAGCCGGAGGAGGTGGCGCAAACCGTCCTCTGGATCGACGCCGATACTGCGGTCCGGGCTGCGATCGCGCGCATCGCGGTTCAAGCCGAAGGGCCGACGGGCGAGCTCGAGCCGGCCGTCGAGGCGAAAGATCCCGAGTGGCCGATCAAGCTGGTGCTCGCCCCCAAGCAAGGCGACGCGAGCCGCGGCTTCACGCTGCATATCGCGATCTACGACGCGGCAGCCGGTCGCTACTCGACGATTCGCTGGAAGAGCGGCTTCGTGGCCCACCAGTCACGGTACGCGAAGCTATTCATCCACGAGGGCTGCGTGCAGGCGCGTGCAGGTTGCGACGACTGCAACAGCTACCTGCTCGAGCTCCCCGGCAGCGCGCTCAGTCGCAAGGCGGAGGAGCCGCGCAAGCTGGACGCCCTGTGCGAGGGGCCGGGAAAGCTGCCACCCGCCGTGACCAATGCGGGCTCGACCGGTGGCGTCAGCGCTGGACAGGGTGCGGCGGGAGCCGGCGCCACGACAGGCAGCAGCGGCGCCGCTGCAGCTGGCAGCAGCGGACAGAACGGCGCCTGCGGGCCTGGCTACGTGCAGAGCGCGAGCGGCTGCACGGACATCGACGATTGTGTCACCAGTCCTTGCGGCGCGCATGGTCGCTGCCAAAACACACCCGGCAACTACGTCTGCGAGTGCGAGGCCGGATGGCTCAGTCAGTCCGGCACTTGTGTCAGCGCGGGCAGCTGTCAGACGAACAACGGCGGCTGTGAGACCAATTGTCAAACGACACCCACGGGCGCCGTGTGCTCGTGCGCGATGGACGAGTGGCTCAAGGGCGATCGCAAGTCGTGCGCCGGGTTCGGCCCGGCAGAACGACTCGGCCGCACCGGCTCGACCACACCGACTCAGCCGACGTTTGCGTTCGACCCCGAGGGCAACGGCCTCGCCGTCTGGACCCAGAATGACGGCGAGAACACCACGCTGTGGACGCGCCGCTATGTCGCCGCCAGCGGCTGGGCCGCAAGCGCGGTCAAGCTCAGCATCGACGACGACGGCGCACCGAGCGCACCCCGCGTGGCGTTGGCTGCCAACGGTCGCGGTGCGATCGTCTGGTTGCAAACTGCGAGCGGGGACGGCGACGTCTGGGCGGTGCGCTACGAGAACGCAACGTTCGGCAAGCCCACTCGGATCGACGAGGAAGGCATGGGCAGTAACACCATCGACCCCTCCGTGGTGCTCGATGGGGCGGGCAACGGTTTCGCCGCCTGGACACAATCCGGGTCCGCCACGCAGATCTGGGTCAATCGCCTCTCCTCCACCGCAGGCTGGGGCAAGCCGGAGGCGGTCAAGGTCATGGGCATGGAACAAGCCTTCGGCGCGCGGCTCGCGATCGATGCCGAGGGCAATGCCAACCTGGCCTGGACGCAGACCAACTTCGAGGGCTGGTCACAATCGTCGTCGGGGTGGACCGAGTGGATGAATGGCAGCAGCCCCGCGAGCGCGCGCTACGCGCCCTGGACCAGTCGCTTCGAGCTGAAGATGGACCGCTGGCATTCTCCGACCGAGCTGGACGACACCGGTTCGGCCGGCTTCCCCGACAATCAGGTGTTCGGGCCGGAAGCCAGCCGCATCGCCGTGTGGCCTCGCATGAGCGGCGGCTCGTTCACGGTTCGCGCCAGCACCTACTCGACCAAGGGCTGGAGCGCCTCGGTCGCCATCGGCCAAGACACCACCGAGTTCACCGCAGTCTTGCCGCGCGTGGCGGTCGCTCCCTCGGGTGACGGTGCGGCCATCTGGGCCGAGATGCACGACGGGACGTCCAGCATCTGGGCGAACCGCTATCGTGGAGCGACGGGCCTGTGGCTCGGGCCGACCGAGCTGAGCTCGTTCGACGACGCGACCAGTCCCGCAGGGCAGCAACTCGCGGTCGAGCCGAGCGGTGATGGCTTCGGTATCTGGTCGGAGATCCGCGGGACGGCGCGCACCATCAAGGTCGCGCGGCTGCAAGCAGACGTCGGATTCCTGCCGAGCCACACGCTGACCACGGATGTCGCGGCGGAGTCGACGCAAAACTCGCCCGCGCAGCTCGCAGTGGATGCGCAGGGCAATGCGGTGGCGATGTGGGATGTGCTGGAACGCGGGCTGTTTTTCCCCTCGGCCAGCGTCTTCAAGTAAGCGCGCTCACACGCCAAACGTTGCGGTGACGTGGGATCTCGCGCGTACGGCGATCGCAAGCAGGGCACGTCGGTGGTAGCTCTGCGGTCATGCACACCGTGATCGTGCTGATCGTCGGCTTCGCGCTCCTCGCTGGCTGCGTGTACGTCGGCCGCTTCCTGGGCGGCCCCGAATCGCGTGCGGACGCGACGCTGGTATTTCTGCCCCTCTGGTTCGTGGGCGCTGCGGTCAACCTGTACATCGGCGTCGCGCAAGCGGGCTATCCGTTCATCGAGGAAGCCTTCATGTTCGTGCCCGTGTTCGGCATCCCGGCTGCTGCGGCGTTGCTGCTTCGCCGCAGGTGGCTCGAATCGATCTGAAGCTAACGGCTGCCGAGCCAGATCGTGTAGCGCGCGCCTTTGCCGGCGCCGCGGCCGCGCAGCGCGATCTGCTCGACCTCGAAGTCCGCCTCGCGCAAGCGGTCGGTGAACGCTGGATCGGGGCCAGCGGACCACACGCCCAGCACGCCCCCGCGTCGCAGCGCAGCGACCGCGGCAGCAAGACCCGCGCGCGAGTATAGCGCGTGGTTCGCGCGGCGCGTCAGCGCATCCGGGCCGTTGTCGACGTCGAGCAGGATCGCGTCGAACTCGTCTCTCGAGCCACGGATCAGCACGCCGACGTCTCGCTCCTCCACCGTGACCCGCGGGTCGCGCAGCGGATGATCCGCGAGCTCTCCGAGATAGTCGCGATTCCAGCGCACGACCGCAGGCACGAGCTCCGCGACCACCACCTGCGCATCTGCTCGCAGCGCGCCCAGCGCTGTTCGCAGGCTGAAGCCCATGCCGAGGCCCCCGATGAGAACCCGCGCGGCGGGGCGGCTGGCGATCCGCTCGCAGCCGAGAACGGCGAACGCCCCCTCCGAGGCATGGGCGCGGCTGTTCATCAGCTCGACGCCGTTCACCCGGATCGACAGCTCGCCGCCGCGCCGGTAGAGGCGCAATTCGCCGCTACCGCCCGGAACAGGCGCCGAATCGAGGAGTTTCCAGGGGATCACTTTCGCACGCGGATCTAGCGCAGCTTGGGCACGGGGGCCAGCGGGCTTCAGGCTACGGGCTCCCGGTTCAGATCTCGCACCCGGAGCCTGGTGCCCGGTGATCTCGCACCCGGAGCCCGGAGCCTGGAGCCCGGAGCCCGCCTGGGCTACGCTGGCCGACCTCATGTCGTTCGACTTCGATGCCCTGTTCGGCGCGCGGCCGGTGCTGTTGGCGCCGATGGAGGATGTGTCGGACGCAGTGTTCCGCAGGCTGTGCCGCGCACGCGGCGCAGAGCTCTGCGTGACGGAGTTCGTACATGCGCCGAGCCTGGTCGAACACCAGCTCGAGGCGTTGCGCAAGATCGAGCTGGCGGCCGACGACACGCCGACCGCGATCCAGATCTACGGCGCAGATGCGGCGCAGCTGGCGGCGGCGGCCGAGCTGGCCGAGCGCGCAAGGCCCGCGTTCATCGACGTCAACTGCGGCTGCTGGGTGCCCAAGGTGGCGCGTGCCGGCGCGGGTGCGGGCTGGCTGCGCGTGCCCGATGCGATGGTCGAGATGGTCTCGATGATCGTGCGGCGCGTGAGCTTGCCGGTCACGGTGAAGATGCGCATCGGCTGGGGAGACGAGGCGCGGATGCCGGTGGTCGACCTGGCTCGCCGGCTCGAGGATGCCGGCGTTCGCGCCATCACCATCCACTGTCGCACCGCCAAGATGGGCCACGAGGGCGACGCCGATTGGAGCTGGGCGGCCAGGGCGCGCGAGACCGTTAAGATCCCGGTGATCGTCAACGGCGACATCCGCACCGCGAACGACTGCCACCGCGCGCTCGAGCGCACGGGCTGTGCGGGCGTGATGATCGGGAGACGCGCGATCCAACACCCGTGGATCTTCCGCGAGGCGCGCGCGCGGCTCGACCACCGCCCGCAGCTCGCGGCTCCCAGCATCGGCGAGCGGTTCGGGATCTGTCGCGAGCACCTGCGCGCAATGGCCGAGGATCGCGGGCCCAGGCAGGCCGTTCGCGCCATGCGCCGCTTCTACCCTGGATACTTGCGTCAAGTGCCCGACGCCGCGCCGTGGATCGAGGAGCTGCAGGCCTGCGAGAGCGTGGAGGTCGCGCTGGCGCTGCTCGACGAGGGAGAAGGCGCGAGCTTCTCGAGCTGTCGCTTGAAACGTTCGCAGGCGTCTTCGTCGCTCTCGCGGGGCGTGAACACCACGTAGTCGAAGGCGCCGAGGTCGTAGTCCTCGGGTCGCGGGCGCGCTTCTTCGGCCTCGACGAACGCCACGCTGAGCACGCGGCGAGCGCCGGACCGGCGCAGGAACAGCGGCACACCGCGGTCGTTGCGCGCGTGGCCGCGCCCGGTGATCAGCACCGCGGGCGCAGAGTGCACCAGCGCGCGCGCCATGAACGCGTCCTTGTACGACTGCGCGCGCTGCATCGCCAGGGCCATGGCCTCGGGCGCCTGCCCGCAGTGACTCTCGCGGATCTCGTCGCGCTGCGCCGCCTGTTGATCCGCGGGCAGAGGCTGGTCCAGGTGCAGCGACGCCGATTCGGCCGCATCCACGCCGTGCATGCTCGCGCGCACGTGCTCGCGGCTCGGGTGCGCGGCGACGATGCGCAGGCCCGCGGAGAGGGCCGCGGCGAAGATCGGCCGATACAACTCGAAGGCCGGCCAGCCGGTCTCGCTCCAGGCGACGCGCTGCGCCAGCTGCTCGGGCGTGGAGCCCGCAGTGTTTGCCACCGCGGCAGCCTGCGACTCGTCCAGCATCTCGAACGCCACGCTCGCGTGCGAGTGGCTCTCGGCGAACTGCTCGACCAGCTGCGCCTGCAGCGCGTGGTGATCGCGGTTGTCGTGCGTCTCGCCGAGCAGCACGAGCTCGCTCTGGGCCAGCGCATCGAACAGGCCCTCGGGCGTCACGAGCTCGTGCGAGCCGACCGCGTACACGCGCCCCGCCAGCGGATGATCGCGCCCGAGCGCGTGCGCAAACCCGCCGGCAGGCCGGAGCACCGTGGGGCCTGCCGCGCAGCCGGCGGCGGCGAGGAGGCAGAGCGACGGCCAGAGGCGCTTCATGTCGACGTTTTAGATCATCGACCGAGCCGGCTGGCAAAAAAAGCCAGGATCTCGTCTCGCGCGGCCGAGGTCGGCTCGCCGGCTCGATCGATCAGGTGCGCAGTGACGACGCTGTGCGCGCAGGCGACCACGCGTTCGAAGAACGGCGGGGGGTTCGGGTTGGCGGCGCTGTCCGGCAGAACGCGAGCGACGAAGCGTGGGCCGAGCGCCTCGCGGTAGGCGGCAAAGCGCTGGGCGCCGCAGTGGCGATCGTTGTCGAAGCGATACGCCAGGACCGAGAGGTCCTCGCGCTCGAGGCGCGTGCGGACGGCGGCGAGCTCGTCCGGTGCGATGTGCATGCCGGAAGGGTCGTTGAGCGGCAGCGAGGGCTGGCACATGACTGGCGCGAGCATCGAGGGCTCGAGCATCATGGTCAGCGCAAAGTTGCCGGTGAAGCACATGCCGATCGCGCCCACGCCACGGCCGCCGCACTGCTCGTGCGCGAGCCTGGCGAGTGCGCGCAGCCAGCGCGTGACCGGGCTCGACTCGTTCGCTGCAAAGGCGCGGAACTCGGCGCTGACGCATGCGCGCTTCACCACGGCGAGGCCCTCCTCGGCGCGTGCGACTGCGCCGTCACGGCCGAAGAGCGAGGGCATGTACACGCGAAAGCCCGCGTCGCGGACCCAGCGGGCGAAGCGCGCGACGTGGGGGCTGATGCCGGGCATCTCGCTCATCACGATGACGGCTTGGCCCGTGCCGGCGACGTACACGCGCTTGCTGGCGCCCTCGAGCTCGATCGTTCGCGGCTCGAAGTCAGCGAGCGGATCGTCGCGGTCGAGGTCAGTCATCTCGCCACCTCGTGAGCTCCAACCAAATCATCCGCGGCGAGTGACTGGGAGCGGATCGCGATCTGACAACTATGCCGCCCGGGCTCGGCCTGCGAGGCGAGTACGACCAGCCGGGCGCGGTGCGGCGCGAGCAGCTTTCGGTCGTAGGCCATCAGCCGGTGACACGCTGCGACGTCGCCGGTCCCGCGCAGCGGACACACCCCCGTGATCTCGCCATACGCCGTCGCAGTCGCGGGATCGACGCTCGTGATGCGCGCGTAGCGCCTGTTGCCCAGCAAGCGCTCCCACTCGCGGCCCAGCGCCTGCGGGGTGTGCGCGACCACAACCTGACCGCGGATCGCGCGCGTGAGCCGGACGAAGATCGGCGTCAGGACGCGGCCCTCGATGGCGCGGCCGTGAGGGCTGCGCGTGAGCGCGGCGTTGAGCCGGAGCCCCGCCTGGAAGATGAATCCGAGCAGCTTCTTCATACCCTGGATCGTGGGCCGATCCGGGCCTCGGCGGCAGTGGCGGGAATGCCTACTTTCGGTCTATTCTTGCCAGGTGGCAGCCAGCTTCACCCAACTGGTGTTCGACGGGGTCGCGGACGGCTCGGTCGGCGTGACTCTGGACATTCTGGGCGCTGCGTCGCGCATCGTGCGCGCCGGCCTCCACGATGCACCGAAGACGCGAATGCCGGCGCGTAGTCGGATCGTGTCGATCGATGGCGAGCCCGTGCGAACCGGGGCGCAACGCAACCTGGCGGTGGACGGGGCGCTCAACCTGCGCAACCTCGGCCGTGATGACGTGCTGATCGTGCCCGGCCTCGGCCTGGCGACGCCCCCTCAGATCGACACGGCGCTGCAGCGACCGGACATCGTGCGTGGCCGCGAGCTGATCGCGCGCGCAGCCGCTCGCGGCATGCTGGTCGGGGCGTCGTGTTCGGCAACCTTCGTGCTCGCCGCGTCGGGTGCGCTCGACGGCCGCGAGGCCACGACGACCTGGTGGCTCGGGCCGACGTTCGCGCAGCGCTTCCCGCGCGTCACGCTGCGCAACGATCGCATGGTGGTCCAGTCCGAGCAGCTCTTCACGGCGGGCTCGGCGTTCGCGCATGCGGATCTCGTGCTCGCCATACTCACTCGGACGGTCAGCCCTTCCCTCGCGCATCTGGTCGCGAAGTATCTGGTGCTCGACGAGCGCGCCTCGCAGGCGCGTTACATGGTGCTGGAGCACTTGCGCAGCGCGGATCCGGTCGTCCAGGCGCTCGAACGCTTCATCGGCGCGAACCTCTCGCGGCAACTGACGGTGCCGCAGATGGCTCGCGCCACCGCCACCTCGCCGCGCAGCCTCGCTCGCAAGCTCGACCAGGCGCTGGGCATCAGCCCGCTGCACTTCGCCCATCGCCTGCGCATCGCCCACGCCGTGCACCTGCTCGAGACCACGCGCCACTCGATCGACGTCATAGCCGCGCGTGTCGGATACGCCGATCCCGCGGCGTTCCGGCGGATCTTCCGGCGCGAAACCGGCGAAGCGCCGAACGCTCGCCGCGCGCAGCTACGAGCGGCAGCTAGTCACAGAGGCGAATGACAGAATCATGACAGAAGCCTGATCGAGCTGATTTTGACTGATCTATGTGGGTCAAACAGGTCGGAAGGTGCGGGCGAGTGTAAGGCATTGGGCTGCTGAAATTGCCGAGCATCGGGGGAGCACTGACCAACTGCAGCCAATGGCTGCGGTGTGCACAGGTGCCGCAATCTGAGTGAGGACGCGACTCGTCGGCACAACTTGTTTCCCGTCCCATACTCAGGAAATATGTTCGGACGCTCACGTAGTTGAGCCTTGGTAATTGGTCGTGGCGCGCACAGTCCTCGTGAGTGCACTGGCGCGTGGCGGACTCACTGGCCCTCCTCGAGTGAGTATGAGGCGGGCATTCGTCGTGGTCGCGTAGCCCTCACGGCTGTGCGTCGAGGTAGTCCTTCCTCGTCTGCACGTCCGCGCGCGGGCCGCTCGACTTGCGGCATTCCCCCGCGGCACAGCCCGGCTGTGCGCGCACGTGCAGGAGTCTGATGTTCGGAAAGTCGCTCTGGTGTTGGTCCGTCTGCAGTGCCGTATTGAGCGTGTACGCAGTCGGTTGTTCAGGAGAAATCAGTCCCGAGTTGCTCGAGGTCGATGACCAGGGAGCGGCGCTGAACGAGCAGTGGGTGAGATGCGCGAAGGACGGCCAGTTCTGCGCGTTCTCCGGCACTCGCAAGGTTCGCTACGGCAGGAATAGCAGGTACACGATCCGTACGTTCACCGGCGGCGTGCAGTGCAACGCTTCGACCTTCGGCACGTCTCGCCGCAGCAACTCGCACTGTGACTTCGACGCGAGCGTCACGCAGGGTGCAGCTGGCAGCGCGCCCAGCGCTGGCGGTGCGGGCGCACCAGCAGCAGCTGGCAGCGGCGGCGCCGGGACAGCAGCAACGCCACCCGCAGCCGGCAGCGGCGGCGCCGGGACCAC
>DATEOF010000127.1:0-36996 GCA_035274465.1 Polyangiales bacterium | reverse complement strand
AGGGCCTCGGTCTTGGTGTGGTCCGGCGGCTCCGAGGGCGTCGAGGGCGCCGAGGGCTTCACCGGCGTCACATCGAGCTGCGTCTGCGCGTGCCCGAGCTCGGCCCGAGCGCTGGCCAGCGCCTGGCCCCGCGTGCTCAGGCCCAACACCTTGCGCGTGCGGATGATGCGCTCGAACGCACGCGATACCTCGGGCAGCAGCTCGACCAGCTGCGCCAGATCGCTGCGCTGAAAGTAATCGCCGCCGCGGTCGCCGTAGATGATCGCCACCACGCGGCGCTTGATGCACACCGGCAACAGCGCGCTCGGCTGGCATGCCATGCGCCGCAGCGCCTCGACCAGCGGCTGGTCCTCCGCCTTGCGCGACATGTCGTCGACGCGCGGCTGCAGCGTGCGCAAGACCTCTTCCAGGCCGGAGCCGCGCTGCACGGACAACATCAACCCGTGGATATCGGTCAGGTTGGGCACGTTGTGCACTTCGCGCCCGACCACGCGATCTTCGCGCACCGAGCACAGCGCGGTGGCCTCGAAGTACTGGCGTGCGTAGCGGAAGAACACCTCGATGACCGCATCGCGATCGTCCGCGCGCTCCAGAAGTTGACTCGCCAGCTCGCGCGTCAGCGGACCCTGCGGCACGGCCGGGCCGCGCTTGGGCCTGCGCGCAGGCTTGGAGAACACGACGTCGTTGGCCGCGCGGCTGCTGCGCGACGCACCCAGGCTGTTGCGAACCTCGTTCGAGGGCACGGGCACGCTCGTCAGCGGAGGTGCCGACCTCGGACCGACGCCCAGCTGCGTTTCACCTGGCGCGGGCACCGATGAGTGACCTACCCCGCGCTGCGTGTCGTGTCGCGCGCCCGGCTCCGCTGCGGCACCCGCCCTGACCGACTCGGCCGGTGGCAGCTGGCTCGGCCGAACCTCCACGACGCGGCCCACGCTGACCTCCTGCGGTGGGGGCGCGCGCAGCGATTCGTGGGCGATCGGTGTCGCGCCTGCCGGCTCCTCCTCGAGCTCGTCGCCCTCGTCCATGTCGTCGAACAGCTCGGCCGCCAGCCCGCTGATCGGCGTCTCCTGCATGGCCTCGACCAGCGGCAAGATGCCGGGCTCGAGCTGCTCGACGCGCTCCGCGAGGCGCGAGAGGCGTGGCGACAGCACCGCGCCGTAGTGGTGTGCCAGCGCGGCTTCGATGCGGATCTCGCAACACACGCAGCTCTCGATGCGCATGCCGATGGCTTCGCTCAACCCCTCGCGCTCGGCCTCGGGCAGCGGTTGCGCGGAGGCGACTACCAGCGTGGTCGCATCGTGCGTGATGGGGATGATGCGCAGGCGCTGCGCCTGACCCTCGGTGATCAGAGACAGCGTGGCCGCGCTGACCGACATCACCTCGTCGCGCGCCACCGCAGGCAGGCGGTAGCTCGCCGCACGGTACGCGTTCAGGACGTTCTCGGGCACCGCGTCGAGCTCGAGCAACGCCGTATCGAGCTCACCGCCCTCGAGAACTTGCCGAGCGATAGCGTCCTCGATCTGACGTACCGAGACGACTTCGTCGCGTACGAGAAGAGAGGTCAGCGCCGACATGAGTGGACCAAAAGGATTCCAGGATATCGCGCAGAGGCCGGCGGACCAAGCTGGGCGTGACTCGTGTTGGCCTCTCGCTCACGAATCTGCGGCGCGCAGAAGCTGCATGCGATCCACCAGTAACGCAGTGATCACCACACAAGCGGTCTCTGCGCGCAGGATGTGGGAACCCAGGCTGATCGGCGCATAGCCGGAGGCTTGCAACATCTCCGCTTCTTCCACGCTCAAGCCGCCTTCGGGGCCGATCACAGCCCAGACCTCGCCGCTCATGGCTGCAGGCAAAGCTGCGCTCGCCTGCTCCCAGAACAGCAGCTTGTGTGCGTCCTTGGCAGCGCGTGCGACACACTCCGCAAGCGTACTCGGCGCGTGCAGCTCGGGCACCAGGGGTTGCCCCGACTGCGCACAGGCCTCGCGCGCCACGCGCCGCAAGCGCTCGAGCTTCGCGGACTCGGCGCCCTTCGGCACGCTGCGCTCGCTTTGCGCGAGGTGCAGCGCGCGCACCCCGAGCTCGGTGGTCATGCGCACGATCGTCTCGAGTTTTCCAGCTTTCGGCAGGCAGACGATCAGCTGCAGACCACCCGTGCGCGTCATCGCAGCGGACGGCGGCTGCGCCTCGCAAACCGCGCGCGCTCGACTGACCTCAGTCAGCTCGGCCACTGTCTTGCGACCCTGCGCATCGAACAGCTCCACCAGTGCTCCAGCCGCGAGTCGCAACACGTGCACGTGCTCGAGCGACTCGCGCGGAAGATCCACGCCGCCACCAGCTGCAGGCAACTCGGGCACGTACAGCCGACGCAGGCGCGCCATGCTCAGGACTCTCGCGGCGCGCGCAACACGAGCGCACGCCACTCGCCGCGCTCCGGTCGCGATAGTTCACTGAAAGCAGCGAAGGCCTCGCGCACGCGCGCCACGTCACCGGCCAGCAAGCCGCTCAGCATCAGCAGGCCTCCCGGGGCCACGCGAGCGGCGATCACGGGCGCCAGCGGCTCGAGCACGCGCGCCTCGATGTTGGCGAGCACGAGCGGATAGCGCTCGGACACGCGCTCCACCGGCTCCGCGCTCGCGGTGAGCTGCGCAGCCACGCCATTGCGCTCGGCATTTTCGCGTGCGGCGTCGACCGCCAGCGGATCGTTGTCGAGCACGAGCGCGCGAGACGCACCGAGGCGCAGCGCTGCGATGGCCAAGATCCCGCTGCCCGTGCCGATGTCCAGCAGCGGGACGCCCGCGGTCACCCGCGTCTCCAGCTCGCACAGCAGCAATTGCGTGGTCTCGTGCGTGCCCGTGCCGAACGCCTGACCCGGGTCGAGCGCGAGCACGAGGTCGTTCGGCCCGGGCTCGAAGGTCTCCCACGACGGGACCACCACCAACCGCTCGCCCACACGCAGTGGTTTCCAGTAGGCGCGCCAGCCATCGCGCCAGGCGTCGCCCACCACGTACTCGAGCCGCGGCCGGTAGTCGGCGAGCTCGAGCACTGCGCCATTGGCCGACTCCTCGTCGGCGAAGCTCGCGACCAGCGTGATCGACGACGCGCCCGAAGGCCCTGCCAGCGTGCTGCCGTCGCGCTCCTCGATGCCGGACGCGCCCAGCTCGAACAAGCTGGCCGACACCAGCTCGGCTTGGTCGCTGGTGACGTCCACGTGAACGTACGGGTAGCGCGGCTCGCTCATGCGTAGGTGCGTAACACGAGATAGGTCGCGGCGACGATGCACCAGACGATCGCGCGCGCGCGCGCGCCCGCCAGAAACCCGGCCAGTGGAGTCAGCGGCGGCAGCCAGCCCAGGACGCGCAACCACCGCGGCAGCCGTGGGCTGCGTGCGGCGCGCAGCGAGAGCGCCAGATGCAACAGCAGCCAGCTCGCCGCGGACACGGTCAGCGCAGCGAACATGATCGTGTCGTGGGTCCAGGAGATCATCGCTTGTTGCCGAATGGGGCGTGAGGATCTAGCCTCGCGCCGGCTGGAGACAACGTGCGTAACATCCGAATCGGCATGATCGGTTGCGGAGTGGTCGGGCAGGGCATCCTGCGGCTGCTCAAAGAGAACGCGGCGAGCCTGGAAGGGCGGCTCGGTGGCGCGATCGAGGTGCGCCGGATCGCCGTCCGCGACCCGAGCAAAGAGCGCGGCCCGTACACCCCCATGGCCCTGCTGACGAGCGACCCGCTGGCGGTCGTGGCCGATCCGGACGTCGATATCGTGGTCGAGGTGATGGGCGGCGTGGAGCCGGCGGACGGCTACCTGACCCGCGCCCTCGAGGCCGGCAAGTCGGTGGTCACGGCCAACAAGGCGCTCCTGGCTGCCCGCGGCCACCAGCTGATCGAGCTGGCCGAGGCCCGGGGCGCCGACCTGTACTTCGAGGCGGCGGTCGCAGGGGGTGTGCCCGTGATCCGCGTCCTGCGCGAGGCCTTCGCCTCGGACCGCATCATCGCGGTGCGGGGCATCATCAACGGCACGAGCAACTACATCCTGTCGCGCATGCAGGAGGCTGGAATCGACTTTGCTCCCGCCCTGGGGGAGGCCCAGCAGAAGGGCTACGCCGAAGCCGACCCGACGCTCGACGTCGGCGGGGGCGATGCGGCCCATAAACTCACGATCTTGGCCACGCTGGCGTACGGCGTCCGGCTCGACCTGGAGCAGGTCGCGACCTCGGGCATCGACCAGGTCAGCGCCATCGACATCGCGTTTGCGAATCGTTTTGGATACGTGATCAAGCCGCTGGCCATCGCCAAGGCGCTCACCGATGGCGCGCTCGACCTGCGGGTTCACCCGGCGCTCGTCAGCAAGAAGAGCGTGCTCGCGAGCGTGAACGGCGCGCTGAACGCCGTGTACATCGAGGGCGCTGCCCTCGGCCCCTGCCTGCTGTCCGGCTTGGGCGCCGGGGCACTGCCCACGGCCGTCAGCGTGGTCAGCGACATCGTCGACGTCGGCCGCAACCTCCGCAGCGCATCCGGCGGTCGCGTACCCCAGCGCGCCTTCCGCGGCGATCGCATGACGGTCGCGCGCGTGCAGCCGCCCGCCGATCACCGCTGCCGCTTCTACTTACGCTTCTCGGTCCAGGACAAGAGCGGCGTGCTCGGCAAGCTAGCCACTTCACTCGGTAAGCACAGCGTCTCGATCGAGCAGATGGTGCAGGAAGGCCATCAAAGCGAGACGCCGGTCAGCGTCGTCGTACTGACACATCCGGCGAGGGAAGGTGATGTGCGAGAAGCACTGCGCGAGATCGATGGACTCGACGTGGTCGCGGCACCCACGCGCTTGCTGCGGATCGAGGAGAGTTGATACGGTCACGACATGTCGGACCGAGATCTGAGCGGCGTCGGTGAGCTCCAAGCCCTGCTCGGCCCGGGAGCCGAGTTCGAGGGCAAGCTGGTCTTCCAGGGCCGCGTGCGCATCGAAGGCCGTTTCAAGGGTGACATTCGCAGCGACGACGTGTTGATCCTCGGGCCCTCGGCACAGGTTGAAGGCAACGTGGACGTCGGCACTCTGATCATCCGCGGGGGTTCACTCGCGGGTGATGTCCGTGCGCGCCAGATTGTCGAGATCTACAGTCCAGCCAAGGTACGCGGGAACATCGAGGCAGCGCAGGTGTTCCTGGAAAAAGGAGCGGTCTTCGAGGGGCAGTGTACAATGGCGGAAGACAAATCTTCGGTCGCAGACGCGCTGCCCAGGGTCGAGGTCGCCGCCAGCTGAATCGCGCGAGCCCAGGGGCGTCAGCCTCCGTGTGGAGGATCTTCGGATGATGCGCTGGGTTGCAGTCACATGGCTGGGGCTCGTGTGTGCACTGGCGGTCGGTGGCGTGGCGGCGGCTCAAGGGCCGACCAACGTCAAGGCCATGATCGCCGGGCTCGAGGACGGCACCATCCGTGGCAGCAACGTGGCCCACGCCTCGCTCAGCGTTCAGTGGGGCCGCGCAGTCGGCATCGTCGATGCGCCGATGGCCGATGTCCTGGCCGTGGTCGAGAACTACGCCGGCTACTACACCTTCATGCCGCACTTCCGCACCTCCAAGGTGCTCAGCCAGCGCGGCGCGAGCGCGCTGGTCTACATGCAGGCCAGCATCGCCGCCAACACCATGAACCTGTGGGCCCAGATGAAGGTCGGCCCACGCCCCAACGAGGGCGATACGCGCGTGATCGAAGGCAAGATGGTCGACGGCAACATGGACGCCATGATGGCGCGCTGGGAAGTCACGCCGATCGACGCCAACCGGACCTTGGTTGCATTCCAGCTACTGATGGACCCAAAGCTACCTTTGCCCGATAGCTTCGTGTCGTCGGAGAACGAGATTGCGACCAGGAAGACCATCCGAGCGCTCCGCCAGGTGCTGGCCGAGCGCAAGCAGAAGCAGACCCCGCCAGCCAAGCACTGACGCGCGGTTGTCAACATACCCGAGCGCCGATCGAAGCTCGCGCTCGTCAACATACCCGAGCGCCGAGCGAAGCTCGCGCTCGGTCGCGTGCTCAGACACGCGCACGAGCCTCGTTTTGTCGGCTTTTCTGACGAACGCGGGGCTCTTCACATCTTGACTCGACGGCGTGTCGCTGCTACCTAGCGCACGCCTTAACCGCTTCGCGTGGCTCCGATTCCGGGGCCGTTCCACAAGCCGAGCCACGCAAGTATCTGTGGCGCGTGCTGTTCCCGCGTCCGTTGATGGCTCGAGCATCGCAGTCGCGGGGTTCGGGCGAGGAAGACTCCGATGCCGTCCTCACTTGCTCTGGGCGTTCTACTGTCCGGTGGATCCGTAATCGACCTGGACGGAACGATCTTCGTCCAGCTGGGAGTGTTCTTCACCGCGTTCTTCATCCTGAAGGGGCTCGTGTTCAAGCCCGTGATGGATGTATTCGATGCGCGCACCGCGGCCATCGAGGGTGCGACCGCGGCGGCCAAGCAGATGGAGGCCGACGCCGCCCAGAAGCGCGCGACTTTCGAGGGCGAGCTGCGCAAGGTGAGCGCGGCGGCGGGTGAAGAGCGCGACAAGCAGCGCGCCGAGGCCACGAAGCTGGCCCGCGAGCTGACCGAGCAGGCGCGCCAACAAGCCCAGCAAGTTCAAAAGTCCGCCAAGGAGCGGCTCGACACCGACGCGGCCGTGGCGCGCGCGCGCACGCTGGCCGAAGTGCCGGGGTTGGCGAAGCAAATCGCCGAGAAGCTGCTCGGAAGGAGCCTGTCGTGAAGCTACGCGCCAGCCTGATGCTCGCGGGAGTCCTGCTCCTCCAAACCCCGGCCGTTCACGCCGAGGACACCCACGAAGTTGCCGAAGAAGCCGAGCAGGTGGCCGAGCACGAAGGGGGCCACGGGCACCTGTCGTGGCACAGCCTCACGAAGTCGCTCGAGTTTTGGGGCGCGGTCTTCAACTTCGTGCTGCTGCTGGTGATCCTGCAGCGGCTCAGCAAGAAGCCGATGCAGCAGTTCCTGTCGGAGCGGCGCGAGAAGATCGACCAGGGCATCCGCGAGGCGGCCGTGGTCAAGGCCAAGGCCGAAGCCGTCTTCACCGAGTACACCGAGCGGCTCAAGACGCTCGATCAAGAGCTGAACACGCTGCGCACCGACATCGCCAAGGGAGCCGCCGCGGACCGCGCTCGCATCGTGGCCGATGCCGAGGAGAGCGCGAAGCGGGTCAAGGCCGAGACCGAGGCTCTGGTACAGCGGCAGGCCGAGCAGCTCGAGGCCGAGATCCGGCGCGAGGTCGTGCAGGCAGCCATCGAAGCCGCCGAGCGCGCAGTGCGCCAGGCGGTCAGCGCCGACGATCAGCGCCGGCTGGCCGAAACGTTCGCCAAGGAGCTCGCCAAGGTGAGCAGGGAGAAGCGGGTGTGAAGCTTCGCACGCTAGGCAGACGCTACGCGATGGCCTTGTTGAACCTGGCCGTCGAGCAGAACGTGTTGGAGGAAGTCCGGCGTTCGCTCAGAGAGTTCAACGCATCTTTCCACGACAGCAAAGACCTACGCGCCGTGTTCGAGAACCCGAGCGTGAGCTTCGAGGCTCGCCGCGCGATCTTGAAGGACATCGCCGCCCAGAGCGGCATGCACAAGCTGGTGCTCGACGCGTTGATCTTCGTCTCGGATCGGGGCGGCCGCTTCAAGCACCTGCCCGAGATCGTCGAGGCCTTCGAGGACGAGGCCGAGAAGCGCGCCGGACGCGTGCGCGCCGAAGTAGTGACCGCGACCCAACTGCCCCCGGAATACTTCACGGGTTTGCAACGCACGCTCGAACAAGTCACGGGCAAGAAGGTCGTGCTGACCACCAGCGTCGATCCATCGATCATCGGTGGCGTCGTGACTCGAGTCGGAGACCAGGTGTTCGACGGCAGTGTCCAGCACAAACTGACTGAGCTGAAAGAAGAACTCTCTCGCGGACCGAGTGGTCGATAACGTTTTGCGGGCCGCGAGCAGCGGCCCTACGAGGTAGCCGATGCAGCTGCGCGCCGAAGAAATCTCCCGAATCATCCAGAAACAGATCGCTTCCTACGACAAGACCGTCGAGGTCATGGAGACCGGGACGGTGCTGACCGTCGGCGATGGTATCGCTCGAGTCTACGGGCTCGAGAGTGCCATGGCGGGTGAGCTGATCGAGTTCCCCGGCCAGCTCATGGGCATGGTGCTCAACCTCGACGCCGACAGCGTCGGTATCGCACTGATGGGCTCGGACACGAACGTGCGCGAGGGCGACACGGTCAAGCGCACGGGCCGCATCTTCGACGTGGCCGTCGGCAACGCCATGTCCGGCCGCGTCGTGAACGCGCTCGGCTTGCCGGTCGACGGCAAGGGTCCGATTCAGACCACCGAACGCCGCCGCGTCGAGCTCAAGGCGCCCGGCATCATCCAGCGCCAGCCGGTGAGCGAGCCGCTGCAGACCGGCATCATGGCCATCGACGCCATGATCCCGATCGGCCGCGGGCAGCGCGAGCTGATCATCGGCGACCGTCAGACGGGCAAGACGGCCGTCGCGGTCGACACGATCATCAACCAGAAGGGCAAGGACGTGTTCTGCTTCTACGTGGCCATCGGCCAGAAGCAGTCGACCGTCGCCGCGGTGGTCGATCGTCTGTCGAAGTTCGGCGCCATGGACTACACGACCGTGGTCATCGCCGGTGCGTCCGAGATGGCGCCGCTGCAGTTCATCGCGCCCTACACCGGCTGCACGATGGCCGAGTACTTCCGCGACAGCGGCCGTCACGCGCTGGTGATCTACGACGACTTGTCCAAGCAGGCGACTGCGTACCGCCAGCTGTCTTTGCTCTTGCGCCGCCCGCCGGGCCGCGAAGCGTATCCGGGCGACGTCTTCTACCTCCATAGCCGCTTGCTCGAGCGCGCGGCGAAGATGGCCGAAGAGTACGTGGTCGTGCCCACCGGTGGCGAAGCCAAGCGTCCCGCCGACGGCAAGGATCACTTCCAGGGTCGCGAGTCCAAGCACGAGGCCGAGGCCGCAGCCAAGGCCAAGGGCGCGGGCTTCGAAGCCAAGAAGGTGCCGGACTCGGGCGGCTCGCTCACCGCGTTGCCGATCATCGAGACGCAGGCCGGCGACGTGTCCGCGTACATTCCGACCAACGTGATCTCGATCACCGACGGTCAGATCTTCTTGCAGTCGGACTTGTTCCGCTCCGGCCAGCGACCGGCGATCGACGTCGGTATCTCGGTGTCGCGCGTGGGTGGTGCGGCGCAGATCAAGGCCATGAAGCAGGTGGCCGGTACGATGAAGCTCGATCTCGCATCGTTTCGCGAGATGGAAGCCTTTGCGCAGTTCGCGTCGGACCTGGACGCCGCGACCAAGAAGCAACTCGCACGCGGCCAGCGCCTGACCGCGGCGTTGAAGCAAGGCCAGTACGTACCGATGGACGTGGTCGACCAGGTCTTGGTCATCTACGCGGCCAACAAGGGCTACATCGATGCCTACGAGGTCTCCGTGCTCAGCCGCTACAAGAAAGAGCTGCTCGAGTACATGCACAGCTCGCACGCCAAGTTGATCGCAGACATCGGCAAGAAGCGCGCGCTGGATTCGGAGCTCGAGCCGCAGGTGCAGAGTGCGCTCAAGCACTTCGGCGAGGTCTTCGACCCGAAGAAGTCCTGAGCCATGGCCAACCTAAAAGCCATCCGCAAGCGCATTGCGACCGTCAAGAACACGCGGAAGATCACCCGCGCGATGAAGCTGGTGTCTTCGGCGCGCCTGCGCAAAGCGCAAGAAAACATCACGCGGGCACGCCCGTTCGCGCTGCAGACGATGGACATGATCGCCGCGCTCGCGGCGCGCGCCGGCACCGACGAGGAGCTGCATCCGCTGCTCGCCCGCCGCGAGCCCAAGCGCGTGCTGTTCGTGGTGTTGACCAGCGATCGCGGCCTGGCCGGCGCATTCAACAGCGGCATCAGCAAGGCCGCGTACCGCGCGTATCTCGAGATGCGCGCCGAGGGCAAGACGGTCGAGCTCGCAATGGTTGGCCGCAAGGGCGCAGACTTCTTCAAGCGCCGTGGCATCAAGATCGACAAGACCTTCCACGGCATGTACGACAACATGAGCTACAAGAAGTCGCAGGAGATCGGCGACTTCATCGTGAACGAGTACTGCTCGAAGGGCCTGGACGCGGCGTACATTTGTTACAACGAGTTCAAGAGCGCGATCACCCAGAAGATCGTCGTCGAGCAGCTGCTGCCGATCAAGCCGGCCGAACCAAGCAACACGTACACGGTCGACTACATCTACGAGCCCGATCAGCGCACGATCCTCGACACCATCTTGCCGTTGTACATGAACGTCGAGATCTATCGCGCCCTGCTCGAGTCGGTCGCGTCCGAGCACGGCGCGCGTATGACCGCGATGGACAACGCCACCAACAACGCGGCGGACATGATCAAACGCCTGACCTTGCAGGCCAACCGCGCCCGCCAGGCCGCGATCACCACCGAGCTGATGGAGATCATCGGCGGCGCCGAAGCCTTGAAGGGCTGAGCCCCAGAATTTTGCCTACAGAACGAGGAAACGCTGCATGTCGACACTAGGAACAGTCGCTCAGGTCATCGGCCCCGTCGTCGATGTGGACTTCCCCCCGGGACAACTGCCCGCCCTGATGACGGCGCTCACGCTGAGCAACCCGTCCATCAGCAACTCGCCGGACAATCTGACGCTGGAGGTCGCGCAGCACCTGGGTGAAGGATCCGTGCGTGCGATCGCCATGGACTCGACCGAGGGTCTCGTGCGCGGCATGCAGGTGCGCAACACCGGCGCGCCCATCCGCATGCCCGTGGGTCCGGAGTGCCTGGGCCGCATCCTGAACGTCGTCGGCGCACCGGTCGACGGCAAGGGTCCGCTGAACGCCAAGCACTTCTCGTCGATCCACCGCGCGGCACCGAGCTTCACCGAGCAGTCGACACAGATCGAGATCCTCGAGACCGGCATCAAGGTCATCGACTTGCTCGCCCCGTACCGTAAGGGCGGCAAGATCGGCCTCTTCGGCGGCGCAGGCGTGGGCAAGACCGTGTTGATCCAGGAGCTCATCAACAACGTCGCCAAGGCGCACGGTGGTGTGAGCTGCTTCGCCGGCGTGGGCGAGCGCACGCGCGAAGGCAACGACCTCTACCTCGAGATGAACGAGTCGAAGCTCGAGACGGGCGAGCCGGTCATCACCAAGACCGCGCTCATCTTCGGTCAGATGAACGAGCCGCCCGGAGCCCGCGCGCGCGTCGCGCTCTCGGCGCTGACCGTGGCCGAGTACTTCCGCGACGAAGAGGGCCAGGACGTCCTCCTGTTCGTCGACAACATCTTCCGCTTCACGCAGGCGGGTTCCGAGGTGTCCGCGCTCCTCGGTCGTATCCCGAGCGCCGTCGGTTATCAGCCGACCCTGGGCACCGAGATGGGCGCGCTGCAGGAGCGCATCACCTCCACGAACAAGGGCTCGATCACCTCGGTGCAAGCCATCTACGTGCCCGCCGACGACTACACCGACCCGGCGCCGGCGACCACCTTCGCGCACTTGGACGCGACCACCGAGCTGTCCCGCGCCATCTCCGAAAAGGGCATCTACCCCGCCGTGGACCCGCTCTCCTCGACCTCGACCATGCTCGACCCGGGCATCGTCGGCGAGCGGCACTACAACGTGGCGCGCGCGGTGCAGCAGACGCTGCAGCGCTACAAAGACCTACAGGACATCATCGCGATCCTCGGCATGGACGAGCTGTCGGAAGACGACAAGCTGACCGTCGAGCGCGCGCGCAAGGTGGAGAAGTTCCTGTCGCAGCCGTTCTACGTCGCCCAAACATTCACCAACATCCCGGGCCAGTACGTGCCGCTGGAGGAGACGATCGCCTCGTTCGAGGAGATCCTCGCCGGCAAGCACGACTCGCTGCCCGAGCAGGCCTTCCACCTGGTCGGCAACATCGAGATGGCCGTGGCCAAGGCCAAGAAGCTGTTGGAGAGCTGACGTGGCGATCGAAGCGACCTCGCTGATGCTGAACGTGGCCACGCCGCTGGGCATGGAGCTCTCGCTCGAAGTCGAGAGCGTGCAGTTGCCGGTGTCCACGGGCGAGATCGGGGTTCTGCCGGGTCACGTGCCGCTGCTCGGCGCGCTCAAGCCCGGCGTCCTCCGCTACCGCAGCAAGGGGCAGAACGTCGTGGCAGCCATCGGCGCGGGCTTCGTGGAGGCCGGTGCCTCGAGCGTGCGCGTGCTCGCCGAGTTCTATGCTCGGCCCGAGGACGTCGTGGTCGCCGAAGCGCGCAGCGATCTGGAAACAGCGGCACAAAAGCTCAAGACGCTAACTGTGCCACTGGGTGAGCCGGAGCAGACCGAGGCGCAGAAAGAACTCGACTGGGCGTTGGCTCGGCTCGAGATCGCCGGCGGTCAGGCCACGCAGCACTGAACTGGGCCTCGGCGTGCAGCTATATGCGGCATGCCGAGGTATTGCCCAGGGCCCTAAACCCGTTTACCGTCGCTGGCCATGAAACTTTGGAAAGTCCTGGGCTACGGGGTGTTGCTCGGCGGGCTTTTGCTACCTCTTCGAGCTTCAGCCGAGCAGCGCAACGACTGGATGCTCCAGGCCGGTAAGCCGGGCACTTATTTGAACCTGGACGTGATCTTCGGCGCGGTGCAAGCCTCGCTCGAGCACCGCATGAACATCTTCGGCGGCGCCAACACGCTGGTGTTGAAGGGCGGCATCCTCGCCGCGATCCCGTACGGTTCGACGCAGCTCGATGCCGACTTGCGCCTCGTGATCCTGAACCTCGGGGTCAGCGTGGGAGCGCAGGACATCTGGATGAACCAGACGTTCCAGAAGGGCCAAGCGCCCACGCGCAAGCTGCGCCGCGAGCGCGATGCGTCGGGTGACTTCGACACCTCGCAGTACGGCTTCTTCGAAGGCCGCGCGGGCATCGTGCTGCCGTTCAACGACTACCTGCTCTTCAACAACGTGAACTCGTTTCGCGTCATGGGTGCGGACGCCAACACGTTCGACTACCAGACCGGCGTGGTGCACGACGGCAACTACGTGAAGAGCGACTTCCAGCTGTTCATCAAGGACGACTCGTTCGGCGGCTTCGCGCCGATGTTTCAGATCCTGAATTTCCCGTACGAGGACGCGCGCCGCACGCAGTTCAACTTCGGCTTCTTCTTCGTCAGCCGCGCCGGGCTGACTTCGCGCGACGACTTGATCCTGTTCTCGATGCTGTTCCACGCCGGCGATGCGCTCGGCGGCTACGACAACAGCTCCGTCTACGGCATGGCCGTGGTGCGCGGACCCGTGATCTTCACGCTGGCCTACCGCTCGGTCATCAGCCTTTAGTCTGCGGCTCGTTCGCCAGCACGGAGAGCGCGCGCTCTGCCGCCGACTGCTCGGCTTCGAGCTTCGAGCGGCCGGCGCCCTGCGCGAGCGCGGCACCCTCGACCGTGATCGTGACGTGGTAATGCCGCGCGTGATCGGGGCCGGTGGTGCTCGTGATCTCGTACGCCGGCAACTTGCGCCCGCTGCCTTGCAAGAACTCCTGCAGGCGGGTCTTGAAGTCGCGCGCGCCGGGGACGCGTTCGGCGATCGTCCGGGTGAAGAGTTGCCGGCACACGCGCAGCGCTGCGTCCGTTCCTGCATCCAGGTACACGGCGGCAACGCACGCCTCCAGCGCGCTGGCCAGCAAGCGCGGCTTGTGGCGGCCACCGGAACGCTCTTCTCCCTTGCCCAGGCGCAGGCCACTGCCCAGTCCGACCTCGAGCGCGACGCGGGACAGCCCCTCCTCACACACCAGATCGGCGCGCCGGCGCGTCATCTCGCCCGCGCTCGCCGCCGGAAAGTGTTCCCACAGCAGGGCAGACACGACCCACTGCAACACCGCATCTCCCAGAAATTCCAGGCGTTCGTTGTCCGAGCGCACCTCGGTCGGCTTCTCGTTGCGGTAGGACGAGTGGGTCAGCGCGTCGGTGAGCAAGCGCAGGTCGGTGAATGCGTGGCCGAGCGCCTGGGCGATCTGGGAGAGGGTCTCGTCGTATTCCGCCATGGAGCAGGGTGCGAAGGGCGGGAGTTGAACCCGCACGCCCGGAGGACACCAGAACCTAAATCTGGCGCGTCTGCCAATTCCGCCACCTTCGCATAGGTACGGACGATTCGGGGGGCAAGCCTCGTGCCGAAGGCCGCTTGTGTCAACCACCCTCATGCTAGGCTCCAGTGGAGGAGCATGGAGCAGGTCAGATCGGTCGCTGCAAGGCTCGCGCTGCTGGCTGCGTTGTGGTCGTGCAGCATATTGTCGGTGTCGGCCCAGCCCGAAGACGCGAACACGCTGCGCGCGCGTGAGTTGTTCGAGCGCGGCGTCGCCGCCTACGACAAGGGCGTGTATTACGACGCGCTGCAGGCGTTCCAGGAGGCCTATCAGCTGCGGCCGCATCCCTCGGTGCGCGTGAACATCGCCAACTGTTACGACAAGTTGGATCGGCCGGCCGAGGCGATCGCAGCGTTCGAGCAATTCCTGGGCAGCGGCGCTGGCAGCCCGCAGCAGCAAACCGAGGTGCAGAACGCGCTGGACGGTCTGCGCAAGCGCGTCGGCCGGCTGGTGCTCAAGGTCAACCCCGACGGCGCGCGCGTGGTGATCGACAACGGAGAGGAGCGCCGCTCCCCGCTGCCGGATGCCGTGCTGCTCAAGGTCGGGCGGCACCAGGTGAACGTGGCGCTCGACGGCCACGAGACCGCGCTGCGCGTGATCGACATCCAATCGGACGCGGCGACCGAGGTGAACGTCAACTTGCTGCGCCTGGATGCCGCGCCGGTCGCCGGCGGCCCGCCGCTATCGGCTGCGGCAGCTGCGGCAGCTCCGGCGCCCACGCCGCCACCGGCCGAAGTCGGCGCTTCGACTGCCAAGCCCGCGCCGGTCGCGGAGGAATCACCGGTGCCCGCCAGCGTATGGATCTCGGGTGGCGTGACGTTCGCGGCGCTGATGGGCTCGATCGTGACCGGCCAATTGGCCCTGGCGGCCGATCGCGAGTTCAACGGCGACCTGGCCGCCGTGCGCAACCTGAGCCTCTCGAACTCCGAGCGCGCAGAGGCCTGGGACGAAGGCCAGGATGCAGCCGATCGCGCGCACACCTACGCGGTAGTCACCGACGTGCTGCTCAGCACCGCGGTGGTCGGAGCCGTGCTCACGACCGTGCTCTACCTCAACCACAAGGCCAGTGGGCCCAAGGTCGAGACCACGGGCACCGGCCTGCGCCTGAGTGGGAACTTCTAGCGCGGTGACCGCTCGGTCACCGCACGCAACTAGATCGTGAACTCGCCCGCTTCGAGCAGCTCGCGCACGCGGTAGAGGAACTCGTTCGCGTTCACGCCGTCGACGACGCGGTGGTCGTACGAGAGCGCCATCTGCATCACGGGGTGGATGGCCATCAAGTCTTCGTCGTCGTGCTCGACCACGACCACGCGCTTCTTGACCTCGCCCGTGCGCAGGATGCCGACGTTCGGCTGGTTGATGATCGCGCCGCCGACCAGGTTGCCCTTGCGACCGGGGTTCGAGATCGTGAACGTCTTGCCTGCCAGGTCATCGGGCGTCAGGTGCCCGTCGCGGGCCTTGAGCGCCTGCTCGTCGATCGCGCGCGCCAGGCCGCGCACCGTGAGGTCTGCGGCGTTGCGGATCACCGGCACGACCAGGCCTTCCGCCGTGTTCACGGCGATGCCGAGGTTGATCTCGCCCAACAGCACGTACGAATCACTCAGCACGCGCGCGTTCAGGTTGCGGTGCTCGCGCAGCGCCTTGGCGGTGGCGGCGGCCACGAAGGCGAGCAACGTGAGGTTGACGCCTTCCTTCTTCAGCGCGTCCTTGCTGGACTTGCGCAGCGCCTCGGTCTTGTGCAGATCGACCTCGGCCATGGTCATGACGTGCGGCGACGTCAACTTCGAGTAGACCATGTGGTCGGCGATGATGCGGCGCCGGCGCGACATGGGAATCTCTTGATCGCCGGGCCGCGGGCTGTACGGCGGGACCTTGAATGCGCCGGGAGAGATGGCGGACGTCGGCGCGCTGACCGGCGCTGCGGGGGCACGCGCAGCTGCGGGGGCCGGAACGGGCGCGGGTTTGATCGCTGGAGGAATGCTGCTGTCGCGCGGGGTCGGCTCGAGCTTCACGGCGCGAAGTACGTCGTCCTTGGTGACTCGACCGCCGTTGCCGCTGCCCGACACGCCGGCCAGATCCACGCCCTGCTCGCGCGCGAGCTTGCGCACGGCCGGTGACGAAGGGCCCGCTTCAGCCGAGCTCGCAGGGGCTGCGGCGGCCGCGGCCACTGGCTGGGCAGGCGGGGGCATCGACTTGCGTGGTGCTGGCTTGGCGGGGCCGGGAGCAGAAGCCTGCGCGGAAGCATCGACCTCACACAGCGCATCGCCGACCGCGACGGTCGCACCTTCGGGAGCGAGGATCTTCGTCACTACGCCAGCTTCGGATGCGTTGATCTCACTGTCGGCCTTGTCCGTGAGGATCTCGACTACAGGTTGATCCTTATCGATGCTCTGGCCCTCACGTACCAACCACTTTCCGATGGTTCCTTCGACGACACTCTCGCCGAGCTGGGGCATGCGAATGGTGCTCACAACGTTGGCCTCCTCAGACCGTCCAAAGGCTGTGCCTGAGTCGCCTGTGTACTCTCGCACGTCTCGCTGCGCAACCTTGCCATCGCCTCGAATTGCCCGGGACTACACGAGCGTGCATGATCGAACACGAGTCATGGCGGACCTCGAAAAGCTAGCGATACAGCGCGACCGCGGGTACCTCGTTCGACTCATCCTGCTGCTCGGTGTGGGCGTGCTCGTGGCATTGTTCGTCTTTCAGTGGCTGACCGGCGCGCGGGTGAGCGGCTGTGTCGCCGAGCAGATCGGTCCTGGTCACGAGTCGGACACGCCGGCGCGCTAATGTGTACGCGCTGCGCACGCGCGCCCGGATCGGCGCATAGCGCGGCACATTGCGTCGGGACGGGTTCGGTTCGCATCATGAACACGACATGGCCAGTGCGCAGGAAGTGGATGCGGAGCGCGAGGATTACGTCGTCAGCGTCGTCGAGTTCGCGGGGGACACGCCCAAGGCGCTGGTCGCGTTGCAGCGCCTGTTCTCGCTGAACGAGGCGGACGCGCAGAAGATCCTGCGAGAGGCGCCCGTCGCCGTTCGCCGCGGCGTGAACCGCATCCGCGCGGAGTATTTCCGGCGTGCGCTCGAGCTCGCGGGTGCGAGGGTGGAGGTGCGCGACGGTCAGGGCGAGTTGGTGCAAGCCCAAGCGCCGGCAGACCCGCGCAGCGCGCCACGAGCAGCGACCCCACCCCAACAGCCCTCGCCGCCGCGTCCGGCCCCGCAGGCTGCGGCTGCCGCGTTCAAAGTCGCGCCGCCAACGGCTGCAGCTCCGGCTCTGCGCGAGAGCGCGCGCGCCACCCCGTTCGGCGACACGCTGGTGATGGGCGGCTTGGCCCCGACGGAACGGCCCGCCCCGGGCGCTGCCGCCAACGACAACCGGGCCGCACAGGCCGGCGGCTGGGGAGAGCTACAGCGCCCCTCTGCGGCGCGAGCTCCAGCGGTGGCGCAGACCATCACCCAGGGGCAGTCGCAACTCGAGGCCGACCTCGCGCGCGCGCTCGACCAGCCCCCCTGGGCAGCCGCCGATCCAAATGGACCGCGCGAGCTCGAAGCCGACCCCGCCCTCAGTCTGAACCGGCAGGCGCAGGCGGTCGGCAGCGCCCTCGTCAGCCCGCAGGGTCCGCGCGAGCTCGAAGCCGGCGATGAACCCAGCAACCTGAGGCTGGAACACGGAGCGCCCAGCGCGGGTGCCCGACCAGCCCCCCAGAGCCCGCGCGAGATCAGCGCCGGGGACCCCGCCAGCTCTCCGGTCGAGCTCGCGGTCGATCTCCGTCGACGCGAGTCCTCGCCTCGCTACGACCCCATCCCCGTCGGCGAACTCTGGAAGGCACCCAGCGCGGAGGCGGTCGCGCGAGCCCAGCGCAAGCATCAGGTAGCCGCGCTCGAGTCCGGCATGGGCGATCTGCGGCCGTCCCCGCGGCCACCGGGCATGCGGCGTATCTCGGAGGCTACAGCCCGGCGCGTAGCCACACCGCGAAAGATCGCCAGCGGCGCCGAGCTCGGCTTTTGGGAAGTAGTCTCACTCCCGCTCTCGGGCAGCGGATTCTCGCGGATCATCCTGATCGCATTGGGTTGCGGCGGTCTCGGGCTGATCGCCAAGCTCGCCGAACGCCTCTCCTGGTTCTGCGCCCCGCTACTCCTGGTCGGCCTGACCCCGCTGCTCGCGATGTGCGTCGAGTATCAACGCAGCGCGTTCTGGTCCACCGCGACGGGCGACGATGAGCTCGAAGCCAGCCCTGCCGAAGGCGTAGCATCACTGATGCGCAGCGGACTCTACCCGCTCGGCCTGGCAGCCGTGACGCACGTCCTGCTCTGGGTCTGGCTGGCCAACCAAATCGCCGCCGGCGACCGGACCCCGATCTCGATCGTCGCCTCCCCGGCACTCTGGGTGCTCGGCTTCGGCCCCGGCTTCTACTGGCCGATCGCCCTCGCCTGCGCGGCCGCACGCAACAACATCCGCGGCGTGTGGGACCTGGGCCAAGGCCTCCGAGCTCTGGGCCGCGCCCCCCTACCCCTGGCCCAAGCCAGCCTGGCCTCCGGCGTGACCTTCGCGCTCAGCCTCGTGGTGAGCGCCGTCGTACTGAGCGCCCTCTCACTCGGTCCCGCCTTCACGGTCTTCGCAGCCGCAGGACCAGCCATGGCACTCAGCCACGGCCTGATGGGTGCCTGGTTCGGTCGCGTACTCCGATCGCAGCCCGAGCTGTTCGAATAAGGAAAACGGTGCCAGAGGGGTGGGCCATGAAGGAGTCGAACCTTCGGCCAATGGATTAAGAATCCACTGCTCTACCAACTGAGCTAATGGCCCCAGGCGCTAAGGGCGTCGTGTTGTAGACCAGGCGGGTGGGCTTTGCCAGAGCTTTTTGGTCGCCGGCCTCCTGCTAAAGTGCGCGGCCTGATGCACCTGCACAAACAGCTTCAGCGCGCCTGCCTGGCGCTGTGCGCCGAGATCAGGCCGCTGTCGTTTTCGGCGCCTGTCACGCACGTCTACAACCCGCTCGAGTACGCGCAGGCCGCGTACTTCGACTATCTGCGGCGCTACGCGGATTCGACCAAGCGCATCGTGTACCTGGGGATGAACCCGGGGCCGTTCGGCATGACGCAGACTGGTGTGCCGTTCGGTGAGGTGAGCATGGTGCGCGATTTCCTCGGGGTCCGCGGGCGGGTGGACAAGCCGGAGCACGAGCATCCGAAGCGGCCCGTGGAGGGTTTCGACTGCAAGCGCAGCGAGGTGAGCGGCGCACGGTTGTGGGGCGCGATCCAGGCGAAGCACGTGGCCGCCGACAAGTTCTTCGCACAGGCGTTCATCAGCAACTACTGCCCGCTCGTGTTCATGGAGGAGAGCGGGCGCAATCGCACGCCCGACAAGCTGCCGCCGCGCGAGCGCGAGCCGTTGTTCGCGGCCTGTGATCGCCACCTGCGCGCGCTCGTGGATGCGCTCGAGCCGGAGTTCGTGATCGGCGTCGGCAAATTCGCCGAGGCTCGTGCACTCGCAGCGCTCGGTGATCGGGCGCTGACCATCGGCACGATCCCGCACCCGAGTCCGGCAAGTCCCGCAGCCAACCGGGGTTGGGCCAAGCTCGCCGAGAGCGCCCTCGGCCGGCTGGGCGTCGCGCTGTAGTGCAGCGCCCGAGGGGTAATGGCCTATTATCGCGAGGGGCCCGGCGCGCAGGGCAAGGCGCGACGACGAGGAATAGCGGTGACTATTTTGAGGAGGAGCAACGCAGCCATGCGCGTTGGGGACGAGCGAGAATGGGTCATTACCCCTCGGGCGCCGCACTGACATCATGAGTGCGCGCCTCGCCAAGCAGCTGGCGCTGATCGGGCTTGCGGCGAGCTTGTGGAGCGCAGCGGGCAATGCTTCGTCGCTGGCCTTGCTCGTGGCCTATCTGCTGGCGTGGTCGTGCTGCGAGCTGCCGCCCGTGCGCGGATGGATGCGCGCGGCTCCGCCCGGCGTGCTCGCGCTGCTGGCCGTCGTGTTGCTCGCACCAGGTCTGGCGTTCGGCTATCGCACGCGCGCGGAGCTGCTCGTGAACGAGGGCTTGCTCGGTGCCGGTGCACGCCTGGGCGATCGCTTGCGGCTGCACGCGACGCCCACCATCGCCCCGCCGCTGTTGGCTGCGGATCGGCCGCAGACCTGGTTCGTGAGTGCGCCCGGGACACAGCGGATGGAGCTGCGCGTCGCAGGCGTGCGGGTGTTGCCCGCCGAGGCGCTCGGCTCCGGCTTGTTCCGCATCGACTACGACCCGCGCCGCGATGGACTGCCGAGCTCGGCAGCGCCAGAGCTCGAGGTCGAGTTGGTCGGTGACGGCCACGCGCACACGCGCACGCTGGAGCAGGTGCGGCCGCTCGCGCACCCGCGCTGGTTTTGTTTGGCGCGGGATCGCAGCCGCGCGGCGACCGTCAGCGAAGAGACCGACGAGTTGTTCGTGCTCGATGCCTCCGGGGTGCAGCGGCGGCTGAACGTCGGCGATGGGCCCGTGGACTGCGCGTTCGATGACGAGGGGCACGTACTGCTCAGTCACCGCAATCAGAGCACGCTGGTGCTCTGGGATCTCACCACGGGCAAGCAGGCGGGAACGCTCGAGTTGGGTGCGCGCCAGGGGAGGCTCGCGCGCAGTCCCTCGGGCAACCTGGTCGCCGTGGCACTGGCGGGTGTGAAGCCTGCGCTCGCTGTCGTCAGCTTGCGGCCGCTCTCGCTCCTGACGCGAGCGCCGCTGGCGCAGGCCGCAGATTGGTTGGCCTTTGGGCAAGACGACCAAACCTTGTTCGCGAGCACGCGCACGGGTGCGACGCTGCGCCGCCTGCGCGCTCGGGACGGCGCGTTCAGTGAAGACGCGGTGCTCGAGCTCGGTCGGCCGGCGGTCACTCTGCTGCGCAGCGCGGACGGCCAGCAGCTGTGGGCGGCGACGACGGATCTGCACGCCAAGGGCCACGCCCAGCTGGGCAACCACTTCGTACAGGATCAACTGCTGCTGATCGACACCGAACGCATGCAGGTGAGCGCGCGTCAGTTCACGGCGCGGCGGAGCGATCGGCAGAGCAAGCCGGGCGACGTGGACCGCGGTTGTTCACCGATGGGCATCGAGCTCGCGCAGGGCGGTGGACTGTGGCTGAGCATGGCAGGCAGCGACGAAGTCTGGCGCTGGCAGCCCGACGACGTCGCACCGCACACGGTCGATCTCGGAGATCTGGAGCTGTATGCGCCGCACGGCGTGGCCGAGCTCGCCGATGGCACGCTGCTGATCAGCTCACCCGCTGCCGGTGCCTTCGGTGTATTGGCGAAGAATGCCAGCGCGGTGCGCCGCGTGCCCGTAACACCCCAGACCAGCTGGCTCGCAGCGCATGACCGCGCGGCGCTGGCTCGGCGCGTCGGTGAGCGGGACTTCTACGAGGCCACGCGCAGCGGCATCTCCTGCCAGAGCTGCCACATGCACGCGGACAGCGACGAGGCTGCGTACAACCTCGGCGACCATCGCTTGCTGCCGACGCTGTCGGTGCGCGGTGTAACGCGCACTGCGCCATACTTGCGCGATGGAAGCTATCCACGCCTGCGCGATCTCGAGGAGGTGGCGCAGACGCTGTACCGCGGCTACCTGCGCAACCAGGCCGCACGCGGGGAGGCGCTCGAAGCATTCGTGAGCTCGCTTGCACGCCGCGATGCCCAGCGCACGCGCGATGCGGCGGCCGAGCGCCGAGGCTTCGCCGCATTCAACAAGGCCAGCTGCGCGAGCTGTCACGCGCCGCCCGCATTCACCAACCTCGCGCAGATTCCGCTGCGCACGTTGTTCCCGGAGCAAGCCGCGACGCTCGAGCAGGAGGAAACATTGGACACGCCGTCACTGCTCTCGGTGGCAGCCAGCGCGCCGTATCTGAACGACGGGCGCGCCGCCAGCCTGGAAGCGGTGTTGGTCGAGCACAATCGCGCGAACCTGCACGGCGACGTGAAGCGCTTGAGCGCGGACGAACGGCGCGATCTGCTGGCGTTCTTGAGCTCGCTATGACCACACAGCGCCGTCGTGCGGCCCGAATTGTCCTCTCGCTCTCGGTGCCGGGTGCTGCATTCGTCGTGTGGATGGGCCTGCGCGAGCCGTACGCCGCGCTGCAAGGTTGGGCAGGAGTGCGCGCGCTCGGTTGGCTCGCCTCGGCATATTTGGTGGGAGCGCTCGCAATCACACCGCTGCAGCACTGGCGGCGCTGGCCGCTGCTGCCCGCACTGCGCCGCAGCCTGGGCCTCGCAGCTGCCAGCTGCGGCGCGATCCATGCGGCTGCAGCGTTGCTAGGTTTGCCAGGCTTGGCCGCGATGGTCCTGTCCGTGCCGTGGCTGAGGCTCGGGTTGGCAGCTCTCTTGCTACTCGTTGCAATGTTCATCACTTCGTTCGACGCACTGCTTCGCCGCCTACGGCTGCAACACTGGAAAGAGTTGCATCGCTTGATCTATCCGGCAGCGCTGTGCGTGGTGCTCCACGCGCTCCTGGGACCCTTCGGGACACCTGCAATAGAGCTCACGCTCGCGGCCGCTGTGGTCCTGTTGCTCGTGTCGCGCATCTGTCTCGCTCTCGTCGCGAAAACTAATCCGGTGGAGTGAGCCGCGATTCGCATGCACTGGAACTGCACTTCGAAGCCTCAATCCGAGGGAGGAAGTGCATGAGAGGGAAACACCTTAACAAGCTCATGCTTGTCTGCGGCTGCCTGTTGTCACTTGCGGCTTTTGGCTGCGGACAAGACGGCGATAGCCTCGACACGCAAGCTGGATCATCTGACCTGCGCGGTCAGGCACGCGGCGATGGTGGCGCGCGCGATCGTGACAAAGACGTAGACGAGACCGCTGATGAAGCGGCGAAAGGCTCCGCCGGCGGCAGCGCGCACGCTGGCAAAGGTCGCGGCGACAATGACGCTGATGGCGGCGTCGACGAGCGCGGTTGCTTCGGTGGCGTCCACCGCAAGCGCATGGGCTTCGGCCATCGCGGCGGCGGTCAAGGTCCCGGCAGCGGCCAAGGTCACGCTGGTGGTCCCGGTGGCGGTCAAGGTCCCGGCAGCGGCCAAGGTCACGCTGGTGGTCCCGGTGGCGGCCAAGGTCCCGGTAGCGGAAGCGCCGGTCACGCGGGCGGCCGTCCTGGTCGCGGTCACGGCGGTGCAGGTGGCGCTGCCGGCGGTCCCTGAACCGAATCGCACCACGTCGTGATGTTTCGCCCGCGCCAGCTCGTACCAGTGGCGCGGGCGAAATGTTTTGCGGCTCTCAACGGCGGAAACGATCGGCGAAGGGATTGTGGCGCAAGCCTTCTTCGCCTGCGTCGCCCTTCGCGCCCGGCTTGCCACCAGGAGCGGGCTTGCCGGGAGCGGGACCAGGCTTGCCTCCGGGCTTGCCCTGCGGCGGGCGCTGATTGCGACCGCCGCTGTCAGCTGCGGGCTTGCCTCCGCCGCCCTGAGCGACTGGCGCGTCCTTGCGCGCTGACAGTCCGATGCGCTGGCGCTGCAGATCGACGTCGAGCACGCGCACCTGCAAGCGATCGCCGACCTTGACCACGTCGGCCGGGTTCTTCACGAAGCGATCGGCCAGCTGCGACACGTGCACGAGTCCGTCCTGGTGCACGCCCACGTCGACGAACGCACCGAACGCAGTGACGTTGGTGACGACGCCTTCGAGCAGCATGCCCGGCTTCAGATCTTCGAGCGTGCGCACGTCGTCGCGGAACTTCGGCGGCTCGAAGCTGGCTCGCGGATCGCGCCCCGGCTTCTTGAGCTCGGCGGAGATGTCGCGCAGCGTGAACTCGCCGACGTCGCCGGCCGCGTACCGCTTGAGATCGATGCGGTCGACCAGGGCCGCGTTCGAGACCAGCTGCGCGACGCTCACATTCAGATCGGTGGCCATGCGACCGACCAGCTCGTAGCGCTCGGGGTGCACTGCGCTCGCGTCGAGCGGGTTCTTCGCGCCCGAGATGCGCAGAAAGCCCGCGCACTGTTCGAACGCGCGCGGACCGAGCCCGCTCACGTCCAGCAGCTGCTTGCGATTCGAGAACGGCCCGTTGGCATCGCGATGCGCCACGATCTTCTTGGCCAAACCCGAGCCGATGCCGGCCACGTGCGAGAGCAGCGGCGCGCTGGCCGTGTTCACCTCGACGCCGACCTGGTTGACGCAGGTCTCGACCACTTCCTCGAGCTTGCGCACCAGCGCGGGCTGGTGGACGTCGTGCTGGTATTGCCCGACGCCGATGCTCTTGGGATCGATCTTCACCAGCTCCGCCAGCGGATCCTGCAAGCGCCGCGCGATGCTGATCGCACCGCGTACCGTGAGATCGAGGTCAGGGAACTCCTCGCGCGCGATCTCACTCGCCGAGTAGACGCTGGCGCCGGCCTCGCTGACCGACACGCAGAACGCCTCGCCCTCGCCTTCCGCCTTCGGCTGCTCGCGCAGCACGTCGCGCACGAAGGCCTCGGTCTCGCGCCCGTGCGTGCCGTTGCCCACGGCGATCGCACGCGGGCGGAACTTCTTGACCAGCTCGAGCAGCGTGCGCTTGGCATCCGCCAGCTTGGCATCGCCCTGCACCAGGTAGATCGTGGTGTTCGCGAGCAGCTTGCCCGTGCCGTCGAGCATCGCGCACTTGCAGCCGGTGCGCTGACCGGGATCGATGCCGAGCACCGATGTCGGACCGAACGGTGCGGCCAGGAGCAGCTCGCGCAGGTTCTGCGCGAACACCGTGATGGCATCCGCGTCCGACTTGAGCTTGAGCTCCACGCGCACGTCGAGCTCGGCCGCGGGCCAGATCAAGCGCTTCAAGGCGTCGTCGATCGCCAGACCGAGCTGCTCGCGCCAGGGACCACCCTTGTCCAGCTGGATCTCGCGCTCGACCAGCTCGCGAACGACCTGCGTGTCGGTCTCGAGCTCCACGCGCAGCACGCCCTCGCTCTCACCGCGCCGGATGGCCAGGAAGCGGTGCGACGGAATGGCCGCGAGCGGCTCGCTGTACTCGGCGTAGGTGTCGAACTTCGTGACGCTCTTGGCGTGCTCGCGCGTCTTGCTCGTGACGATCGTGCCGTTCTCGGTCAGCGCGCGCCGCAGGCGCTTGCGCGGCTCCGCGAGCTCGGAGATGCGTTCCGCGCAGATGTCGCGCGCGCCGGCCAGCGCAGCCTCGATGTCCGGCACCTCCTTGGCGGCGTCGACGAAGCGCGCGGCTTCCTGGTCGGGCTTCATGCCACGTGTCTGCTGGAACATCACGTCTGCCAGCGGCTCGAGCCCGCGCTCCCGAGCGATGGTCGCGCGTGTGCGGCGCTTGGGCTTGAACGGCAGGTACAGATCCTCGACCTCGGCCTTGGCCTTGGCGTTCTTGATCTTGGCCTCGAGCTCCGGCGTGAGCTTGCCTTGCTTCTTGATCTCCGCGAGCACGCTCTGCTTGCGATCGTGCAGCTCGACCAAATAGTCGCGGCGCTCCTGGATGTTGCGGATCTCCACCTCGTCGAGCCCGCTCGTAGCCTCTTTGCGGTAGCGCGCGATGAACGGGACCGTTGCGCCCTCGTTCAGTAGGCGCAGCACCGCGCTTATCGCCGGCGGCGCAAGCTTCAGCTCGGCCGCGATCTCGGCGACTGGATCGTAGGTCTCGGGTGAATTCGAGGTGGTGTCGACGGCCATCGTGGGTCTGCAGGGATACCCCGAGCCCCGCTCCGTTTCCAGCAAACTCTGCTGCTCAAATCAGCGCAGCCCAGAGCGGCAGGATCACGAACGCCAACACGATTCCGTAGCCCGCCAGCGCTGCACACAACTCCGGTGCCAAACCGGCCATCTGGGCCAGTGCCGCGGCCGTGAGCATCGGCGGCATGGCAGCCTCGAGCACGGCGACCTGCGCAGGTAGGCCGCTCGCTCCGACCAGCCGTACGAGACCCAGGGCGCACAGCGGGAACAGCACCATCTTGATGGCGAGGCCCACGCCCAGCGCCGAACGCGCGGCCGGCGGCCGCAGGCGCAAGCGCATGCCCACCGCGAACATCGCGAGCGGCACGAGCGTGTCGCCGATGCGCGCGAGCACACCGTCGAGCGCCTCCGGCCACGACACCGGCAACAGGCCCAGCACGAGCGCGATGAACGGCGGAAAGCCGAAGACGCGGCGCGCGAGCTCTGCAGCTGTTGGCGGCGACGATCCCGCGTAGCGCGCCAGCACGAGCAGGCCATACGTCGAGAGGATCAAGAACGATCCGGCCTGGTCGTACACCACGCCGTACTGGACCGCGTCGGGACCGAGCAGCGCGTTCAGCAGCGGCAGGCCCAGGAACGACGTGTTGCCTACAGGAACACACAACAACAGCGCTCCTAGCACCGGACGCGACCAACCAAAGGCGCGAGCCGCAGACTGGCACGCGAGCACCCCGACCAGAAGTGTCAGCCACGGCACTGCGATCAGCAGCCACAAGCTCGAGTCCAGGTGCAGGCGCGGCATGGCGTGCAGCACCAGCGCAGGCAGCGAGACGTACACTACGAAACGATTGATGGTGTCCGCAGCCGTGTCGGAGAAGATACCGAGGCGAGTGAGCAGCCCACCGGCACCGAACATCAGTGCGACCAACAACAACGCTGACCACATGGCCGCAGCCGTACCCTGAATGGTCGAGGAGCGGAACTGCACACAACCCGTGAAACTGTTGCTCAGGGTGAGCGGCGGTTTCACACGCTGGCACACGCCGACACATGGATCCCTCCGTTTCGCGCGGTTTCGTGCAGTCGGGACCTGGCACCGATGTTGCTCGAGTCAACATGGCCGAGCGGCCCGGGTGCGCCGACAAGCCCGGTTCGATCGAGCGCTCTCTCTTAGGTGAAACGTCGCCACTTGGACGAGGCCCGGCCCTCCCGCAGACGCCGGGAGGGCCGAGCCAAGTCGCAAACGCACCACCGACCGGCGACACGGGTTCGCTCCGCTCACGAATGTGGCTGTCGCTGCCACCAAGCCTGCCGTGCCACCATCGAAGGCTAAATGGTGCGCGCCGATCGCCCCGTCGGGCGACAACCCGAGCTCTCGGAGATCGTCGCCGGCCGTTACCGGCTCTCGCGCAAGCTGGCGCGAGGCGGGATGGGCGAGGTGTTCGCCGCGCTCGATCAGTCCACGGGCAAGAAGGTCGCGCTCAAGCGGATGCTGCCGGCCGCGCGCGAGCAACGCTCGATGGTCGTGCACTTCATGCGCGAGTACCACGCGCTGGCCGAGCTGCGGCACCCGCGCATCATCGAGGTCTTCGACTACGGCGTCGATCGCAACGTGCCGTATTACACGATGGAATTGCTCGACGGGCAGGACCTGCGCGATCTGTCACCGCTGCCGTACCGCGAAGCCTGCGCGCACCTGCGCGACGTGGCGTCGTCGCTCGCGCTGTTGCACGCACGACGTTTGCTGCATCGCGACGTGAGTCCGCGCAACGTACGCCGCACCAGCGACGGTCGCTGCAAGCTGCTGGACTTCGGCGCGATGATGCCGTTCGGCATCCCGGCCAACGTGACCGGCACGGCGCCGTGCGTGCCGCCGGAAGCACTGCAGGGCGCGCCGCTCGATCAACGCTCGGATCTGTATGCGCTCGGCGCGCTCGCGTACTGCTTGCTGACCGGGCGCCACGGCTACACCGTCTCCGAATTCGACGAGCTGCCGGCCGCCTGGAAGCAAGCTCTGGTGCGGCCGAAGCGGCGCGTGCGCGATCTGCCGGACGCGCTCGATCAGCTGGTGATGTCGCTGATGAGCCTCGATCCCATGAAACGGCCGGGTAGTGCGGCCGAGGTGATCGACTGGCTGTCGGCGATCGGCGAGCTACCGCCCGACGACGGCGCGGCCGCCGCTCGCAGCTTCCTGACCAGCTCGCACATCTGGGGCCGCGACAAGGAGCGCGTCGAGCTCAGCCGGCGCCTGAGCAAGGCGCTGACCGGCGAGGGTTCCGCGCTGTTGATCACCGGCGAGCTTGGCGCGGGCAAGAGCCGCATGCTGGCGGAGGCCGCGCTGGTCGCGCAGACCTGCGGCCTAACTGTCGTGCGCCTGATCGCGCGCAAGCAACGCGGCGCTGCAGCCGCGCTGATCTCCGATCTCGTGGTCGGCCTGCGCCAGGCCGCGCCGGTCGAGGCGCAGCGTGCCGCGGCCAAGCGCCCGCACGTGTTGGCCCAATTGCAGCGTACGCCCGGCGATACGGGACAGCTCGCAGTCGACAGCGGCGAGACGCGGCGCCAGATCCTGACGCAGGTCACCGAGTACGTTCGCGAGGTCGCGCGCGAGCGCCCGCTGTTGGTCACCGTCGACGACCTGCATCGCGCGGACGAGTTCTCGGGGGCCCTGATCGCCGCGATCGCGCACCAGACCCGCAACTCGCCGCACGTGGTCATCGCGGCTCACACGGCCGAGCCGTCAGAGCAGAGCATGTCGGCGATCGCCTCGCTGGCGCACACGCTGGAGCTCGAGGCGCTGGAGCGCAAGCACAGCGATCTGCTGGTCGCCTCGCTGTTCGGCGACGTGCCGAACCTGGATCGCGTGAGCGACTGGCTGTACCGCACGGCGCTCGGCAACCCGAAGCTCACGCTGGAGCTGGCCGAGCACCTGATGAACCGCGGCGTGGTGAGCTACGTCGGCGGGATCTGGGTGCTGCCCAGCGACGAGATCACCGAGCCGGTGCCGCACGGCCTGGCCGAGACGATGATGCTGCGGGTCGCCGGCTGCAGCCCGGCCGCGCTCGCGCTCGCCGAGCTGTGCTGCGTGCGGCGAGGAGGCGTGTCTGCGGAGCACTGCCTGGCGCTGGTCGCCGAGCCAGCCGATCAGGTGTTTCGCGCGCTGGAAGAGCTGGTGCGCGCCGGCGTGCTCGAGACGGCGGGCAGCGAGTACGTGTTCGCGCAGGAGACCCTGCGCAAGGCGCTGCAACGCTCGCTCAGCGCAGAGCGCAGCCAGGAGCTGCATGCGCGCTGGGCAGACCGGCTGCTGGCCGAGCGACCGAGCTCGCTGGACACGCGGCTCGAGGCCGGCTGGCACCTGGTGCACACCCGGGACGAGTTGCGCGGCGCGGATCTGCTGGCGAAGGTGGGGCCGGAGCTGGTGAACAAGCGCGTGGGGTTGGCGACCGCCATCCCGGCGATCGAGAAGGCGCTGGCAGTCTACGAACGACACGATCGCCCGCGCAGCGCGCGGCTGCACCTGCGCGCGATGCTGGTCATGTGCGGCTACTTGTTCGACTACAAGCTGGCCTCGCGCTACGGCCCCGAGGCACTGGACGCGCTGTACGAGAGCTCGGGCCTGCGCGACATCGGGCGCATCAGCAAGCGCGTCGGCAATTTCCTCGGCTTCGGGCTGGGGATGATCGTGGCTCACGTGCGCTGGCTGTTCAGCTCGCCGCGCTCGCGTGGGCCGAACCCGGTCGCGTCGATGGTGTACTTCATCCGCAGCGCCATGGGCCTGCTCGGCGTGCGCGGCGTGGCGATCGACGTGGAAGGCACGCTGGCGATCTACGAGCGCATGCGGCTGTTCCAGGGCTCGCCGCTGCCGGTGATGCGCATGCTGCACGTCATGGCCAAGTCGATCACGCTGCTCAATCAGGGCCGCGAGAGCGAAGCCTACAACACGGTGCAAGAAGCCATCGCGCGGATGGCCAAGCCGGCGCTCGGCATGAGCGCGCAGGAGCACACCGACCTGCTGGCCGGCGCATTACTCCTGGCAGGCTTGACCGAGTGCTACCGCGAACACTCGAAGGGTCTCGACTACGCGCGGCGGCTGGAAGCGATCGGGACGCCGCTCGCAGTCGCGGCATCGCAGCGGCTGATGATCACCTACCACCTGCTGCGCGGCGACCGCGAGCGCACGCAGTACTACCGCCGCCTGCTCGACCTCCACGCCATCCAGGGCAGCACCACCTGGCAGGTCGAGTGGTTCTCGGTTCCGCTCGAGGGCATGGCCGGCGCGGCCTGGACCGATCTGATCATGTTGCGGCGCTCGATCGATCGCTTGGAGCGGTTGGTCCACGAGGTGCCTTCGATGGGGGCCATGCGCGATGGGATCCGCGTGGCCTACCACTTCAGGCGCGGCGAGTACGCGCAAGCGGCGGCGCTCGGCACCGCGTACATCGCCCAGCATCCGCCGCGCTCGATCATCGGCTGGGCCACGGCCTACGGCATCACCGCGCTGTCGCTGGTGGAGATCGACGAACCCGAGCAGGCGTTGCTGCTGACCGAGCGCGGACTGGCCGCCGTCAGCGACGAGGACCGCAGCTACTTCGTGCTCTACGCGATCCTCGAGGTCGCGCACGCGACGGCGCTGGCCGTGCTCGGCCACCGCGAGCGCGCCGACGAGATCTTCCGCGTGCGGCTGGCACGGATGCGCGCCTGCGGCGAGCACATGCGCGCCTTCATCATCCACGAGTACCGCACCAAGGTCGCCAGGTTGATCGGGGATCGCGAGGCGCTGATCGCGGCCATCAAGGACATGCGCGAGGCCGCGCTGGCCTCCGGCAACCCGACCGTGATCGCGCTCGCAGATCGCGTGACCGAGCTGCGGGCACGCCAGCGCAGCTCACCGCTGCCGCCCGCTCAACAAGAGCTGCAGGCGCCGCCTCCAGCTGCAACGGTCGCTCCGCCGGCGCCGCGCAAGGCCATCGAGCGCACCGCCGTTTCGGTGTTCTTGCGCGAGTGCCGCGAGCCAGGTCTACGTGCGCAACACGCGCTGACCATGCTGGGCCAGTACGCCAGCACGAACGAAGGCTTTCTGTACTGGGTGAGCGGCGAGAACCTGACGCTGGCCGCAGCGCTCGACGACGCGCCGCCATCGGCCGCGCTCGAGGTCGAGATGATCGCGCTGCTGCCGAAGGCGGAGGAGGTTAGCTTCGTCGAGCTGTTCGATGTGCAGGGGAAGACGCGGCGGTACCGTGTCTTTCGACTGTCGGGTGAGACGGCGGAGGAAGGGGTTGTGGGGTTGGTCGCGCTGAGGGAGACCGACAGCGCGGTGGAGGATGTGCCGCGCTCGCTGGTCGATGAGATCGGTAAGGTACTACGTGCCGGGCCGACGGGCCTCACGCAGCACCCGAGCGCGTTTCCGAAGGGATAGCAGCGAGGCCTGTTCAGCAGTGTTCCTTGTTCCTTGTTCCTTGTTCCTTGTTGGCGTTCGAAATGCTGTTCATTCCACGATGCCGTGCACAGAACGCCGTGGACCGACGAACTGAAACAAGGAACAAAAAACAAGGAACGAGGAACCGAAAACGAAGCTCATGCAGCACCCGAGTGCGTTTCTCGCACCGAATCGATCAAGAACTCCCTCGCCTCGTCCCAGAGTGCGGCGCCGGTTCGCTTGCGGAAGAAGCCGAAGTGGCCGACCGACGAGACGCCGAGCTGATCGGGCGAGAGCTTGCGGTGGGTCACCGGCGCGGACACGAGCTCGCTGTACAGCGCCTCGACCGCACGCTCCGGTGCGATGTCGTCGTCGCTGAAGCTGTAGGCCAGGATCGGTCGATCGAAGCGGGCGTAGCGCGCGCGTGCCGAAGGAAACTCCGAGACCAGGTAGTCCGGATGCGAGCACCAGCGCGCCCACTGCAGCGCGACTCCGCGGGGGAGATCTTCGCCGATGCCGGCTCGCTTGGGCACGTAGCCGAGGGTGTGGCTCAAGGCCGGCACGAGGAACTTCCAGATCCTGCGCAGCTGCGCCGCTCGCTCGCGAGGCCAGTAACCGTAGTAACCGAACTGCGCGCCGACGAAGACCGCAGCGCTGACTGCACGCGCCTCATCCAACAGGCCGATCAGCTGTCCGCCGAAGCTGTGCCCGACCAGGGCCAGCCGCTGTTCGGGGTAATTGCGCGCGATGTACTCGTGCAGCGCGCGGGCGTCGATCTGCGCCCAGTCGGCCATCGTAACCTTCTCGCCGCGCAGCGTGCGGCCGCGCGAGGCGCCGATACCGCGATAGTCGTAGGTGAAGACGCGCAGCCCGCCTCGGGCGAGGTGCTTGGCGAATGCCTCATAGAACCGCTGAGGACACGCGGTGGCCGAATGGATCAACACGTTGCCGTGGATCGCGCCCTCGGGCTCGTAGATCCGCGCCTGAATGCTCCCGCCTCGGAGTGGGAAGATCGTGATCGACCGCGGCGCCTCCGCGGACAGATCGAAGGCCGATTCGCGCGACGTGTGGGACCGGGTGTGGGCTCGCATGGACAGCCTCCTGTCCTGAATTTCTTGGGGCACCCGCCCGGGCGTGTCCTGCGCAAGCTCGCAGCCGATTGCGGCGCTTTTGCAGTCGCTGATCTGCGGCGCGCCGCGCGGTTTATGTAAGATGTAGGGCGATGCTCGACTGGGACGACCTGCGCTACTTCCTGGCCGTACAACGGGCGCGCACTCTGGCCGGGGCCAGCGCCAAGCTCGGCATCAATGCGACGACCGTGGGCCGGCGGCTGACTGCGCTCGAAGAACGTATGGGCGCGCGGTTGTTCGATCGCACGCCGACCGGGTACCTGCTCACGGCCGCGGGTCAGGATCTGGTCGAGCGCGCAGAGCGCATGGAGAACGAGGCGCTGGCCGCCGAGCGCACGGTCGTGGGCGCGGATCAGCGGCGCGGCGGCGTGGTGCGCGTGAGCGTGACCGAGATGCTGGCCACGCGCTTCGTGGCTCCGCAGCTGGCGCGCTTTCACGACGAGCACCCGGAGATCACGCTCGAGCTCAACTGCACCAACCGCAGCGTGCACCTGGGTCGGCGCGAGGCGGATATCGCGCTGCGCCTGGCGAGGCCGCACGAGGAGAACGTGGTCACGCGCCAGCTGGGGAAGATCCCCCTGTGCCTGTACGCCGCGCGCAGCTACGTGGAGACCTGGGGCGCCCCGGCCGACGCCGAGCAGAGCCTGCGCGGGCATCGCCTGCTGATGTTCGCGGATCACCGCGCATTTCGTCTGGAGAACTCCTGGCTGGAGCAGAGGCGGGATGGGGCGCGCGTGGTACTGCGTTCGGACAGTGTAAGCTCATTGTATTCTGCAGCGGTTGCAGGTGTAGGCATCGGCCTGCTGCCTCGGCGCGTCGCCGAGCACGAAAGGACGCTGATTCGGCTCGAGACCTCGAGCGAGCCCGAGCCGCGCGTGATCTGGCAGACGGTGCACGTGGACCTGCAGCGCAGCGCGCGCATCCGCGCCGTGCTCGAGTTCTTGCAAACCGTGTTGCGGCCCGCGAAGGAATGATATGCGGGTGGGATGACTCCGCTCAGTTACCGGGCCGGGGCCCGAGCTCTGCGCCGCCTGCGCGAGCGGCGGCTTCGGTTGAGTGATCTGCGGGGCCTGGTACTGCCCGCCACCGGGCCGCGCTGGATCCTGGCCTCGGGCTTCGATCGCGCGCTGATCGAGGCGGGTTTTGCTGCGGAGCCACGGGGCCCGGCCGAACGGCCGTTGCTGATCGGAGCGTCGGCCGGTGCCTGGCGCGCGCTGGCGCTGACCGCGCGCGATCCGTTGCGAGCCCACGAGCGCCTGCTGGAGAGCTACTGCGAGCAGCGCTTCCGGCGTGGGGATAGCCCGGCGCACATCAGTGCCGCGTATCGGGCGTTGCTCGAGGGGGTGGTCGACGTCGGGCATGCGCTCGAACATCCGGCGCTGGACCTGGTGCTGACGGTCGTGCGCGCCCGCGCATGGGGTAGGGCTCTGGCGCGGCCGCGCATGTTGGCCAGCATGCTCGGGGCCGCGGCGCTGAACCTGGTCGCGCGCGACTCGACGCAATGGTTCTTCGAGCGCGTGGTGTTTCACACCGAGCGAGCGGAGCAGATGCTGGGCGGCTTCCGCGGCCGGCGGGTCGCGCTCTCGGCCGAGAACCTCCACGCGGTCGCGCTGGCCAGCGGGACGGTGCCTGTCTACATGGAGCCGGTCCTGGACCTGCCGGGTGCGGGGGCAGGGGGCTACCTGGACGGCGGGCTCGCCGACTACCACGTGAACCAACCGCTGCGCTGCGCCGGCGGGGTGATCGCGATGTTCTCGCATCAAGCCCGCGTGGTGCCGGGCTGGTTCGACAAGAGCCTCGGCTGGCGCGAGTCGGCGGATGCTTGTTCGGACCTGCTGGTGGCGTACCCGACGCCGGAATTCATCCAGAGCTTGCCGGGGGGCCGGGTGCCGACGCGCGACGACTTCTTCGAGTTCGAGCGCGAGCCCGAGCTGCGCATCCGGCGCTGGCGCGAGGTGGCGCTGCGCAGCCGCGAGCTCGGTGCGGCGTTCCTCGAGGACCTGGGTAGTGGGCGGATCGCCGAGCAGGCTCGCGCGATCTGATCAGATGCCGAACAACCGCTGGTAGATGAAGACCACGCCCGCCGAGAACAACAGGGCGTCCACTCGATCGAGGATGCCGCCGTGGCCGGGCAGCATCGTGCCGCTGTCCTTCACCCCGACGCTCCGCTTCAGCAGCGACTCACACAGATCGCCGGCCTGACCCGCGGCCGCGGCCACGATCGACAGCACCACCGCGTGCACCAGCTCGAGTGAAGGCAAAAACCAGAAGTGGGCCACCAGGCCACCGATCAGCGCACCGAGCAGACCCCCCAACGAACCCTCTACCGTCTTCTTCGGGGAGACCGATTCGTAGAGCTTGTGCTTTCCGAAGGCGCGGCCCACGAAGTACGCCGCCGTGTCGCTGCCGAAGGCGTAGATCATCAGCAGCACCACCCACTGGCCGCCGTCCGCGTGCTCGAAGAGCCTGATGATCGTCCCGAACAGGGCGCCCAGGTAGAACGGCCCGCCCACGAGCCACCCGCCCCGCAGAGCCGCGGACTCGACCGGCGGCACCTTGACCAACGTCGTCATCAGACCGCCGATGACTGACACGGCGATGCAGGGCACCAACCAGCTTTCGCCGACCAGGCCACTCGTCGGACCGAGGATGAGCAGCGTCGCCAGCACCCCCCAGGCGCGCGACACAGGGTGCCCGGGCGCCGTCATGGCGAACAACTCGAACGCGCCGAGCCCGCAGATGATCGTGGTCAGGATCGGGAACAGCCAGCGCGGCCCACCGAGCAGCGAATACAGCACGAGCGGCAACAAGATCGCGGCGGTACTCAGGCGCAACGCCAGGTTGCTGCGAGGCTTTGGGGTCTCAGGCATGCGAGACGATAAGCGCGAGCGCGCGACCGCGAGCGGAAGAGTGCGAACTCAGCTCGAGCCGAGCGCAGTGAGACGCCACGTTGCGCGACTAACATACGCAGCCTCGGCGCATCAAGCGCTGACGTCAGTACAGGTCGTCACAGGTACCGAGGGCCCGTGCGCAACGTTGCATGCGTGGCTCGCCAGTCGTGATTAAAGTCTCGAATTGAGCGGCGGCGGCTCGTTGAATGGAGCCACCTGCCTCTAAGGACGAGCTAATGGCAGAGCGCGACTTCTATAAGGTACTCGGGGTTCCGAGGACCGCGACCGAGAGCGAGATTCGCAAGGCCTACCGCAACCTCGCGCGCAAGTACCACCCGGACAAGAACCCCGGAAACGCGCAGGCGGAGGAGAAGTTCAAAGCAGTCGCCCATGCGAGCGACGTCTTGCTCAACAAGAAGAAACGCGAACTTTACGATGAATTTGGAGAAATAGGACTTAAGGAAGGATTCAACCCCGACGCCTTCCGGCAATACCGGGGCGCCGGCCCAGGGTCGCGCGACGTTACCGACTTCGAAGACATCCTGAACGGACTCCGTGGTGCGGGTGGCAATCGGGCCGGAGGCTTCGGCGGCTTTCAGGACTTCATGGGCGGTGAGACCGTCCAGGAGCTCTTTCGCCGAGGCAACAGGCGCCGGCCCAATGTCGCCGCCGACGTGGTCTCGGAGATCAGCTTGGGCTTCGTCGAAGCGTTGCGGGGAGGAGAGCGAGAGATTCAGCTTCAGATCCCGGGCGAGGCCAGTCCGCGCAAGCTCAAGGTTCGCATCCCAGCGGGGGTGCGCGACGGCGGTCAGATCCGCTTGCGAGGGCAGGGCATCGAGGGCGGCGATGCGGTGCTGAAGATCCGCGTGGAGGAGCACGAGGTCTTCCGCCGCGACGGCGACGACCTGCTGCTCAACCTCCCGATCACCGTCGGCGAGGCATACGGCGGTGCGAAGGTCGGCGTGCCCACGCTCGACGGCGAAGTCTCGCTGACCATCCCGAAGGGCGCTAAGAGCGGGAGCAAGCTGCGACTCCGAGGCAAGGGAGTGCCGCGGCCAGACGGCAGCAGCGGCGACCTCATCGTCATGCTGATGATCCGCCTGCCCCCCGCCAGCGACGAGCTCGAGAAGCTCGTGAAGGAAGTCGAGCAGCAGTACTCGGGCAACGTTCGGGCGGAGATCAAGCTGTAGGGGGAGGCCCTCGAGGTCGAGCTAACTCGGCTGGGGCGCCAGCGCGTTTGCGTGTGCAGCCTCGCCGGATGCACGCCTGCCGCGAGTAGATTCGACTGGAGTTGAAGCGCTGGGCGCGGATCGGCCGCAGGGCGACCGGCGGCTGCTCCTCTTCTGCCGTCATCGGGTGGCCTCAAGCCGCGGGTGGGTTTCACGTGAAACGGCGCATGACCCGGCACATTGTGCGGACGAGGTGGCTGCAACCGCTGCGGCCTCAGCCCGACCGTCAGCCACCGCAGGAACTCGGCGAAGCCTCGGTGACGACGACCGCTCTGCCCGCCGATCACGAACGCTGAGTCCGATCTGGTGTCGTGCCGCTAATGAGTGCTCGTCGGGCAGCGGGAAACAGACCGCCAGGGCATGTTGTCGGTCGGCAGCGGCGAGGGTTGGTCGACCAGCCCGTGCCGACAGCCGATGTCGAGGGTCGGATCCAGATCGAGATCGACCTCGAACCTCGAGATCGAGATCGAGCGCCGACCTCGAACCTCGAGATCGAGATCGAGCGCCGACCTCGAACCTCGAGATCGAGAATCGAGCTCCGAACCTCGAGATCGACCTCGAACCTCGAGATCGAGATCGA
>DATEOF010000126.1:0-8758 GCA_035274465.1 Polyangiales bacterium | reverse complement strand
GTGGGTGCTGGATGCGGGCCTTGCGCCATGTCCGAGCCACGTACCCGGTGAGATCTACGTCGGGGGCGTGGGCATCGCGCGCGGCTACTGGCGCGATCCGGAGCAGACGGCAGCGCGGTTCATCGAGCATCCGCGGACGGGCGAACGCTTGTACCGGTCGGGCGACTGGGGTCGCTGGCAGCCGGACGGGAACCTGGAGTTTCTGGGTCGCCGCGATCAGCAGGTGCAGGTGCAGGGCTACCGCGTGGAGTTGGGTGAGATCGAGACGGTGTTGGAGCGGCATCCGTTGATCGAGCGCGCGGTGGTCGTCGCGATCGGTGACCGCGAAAAGCGCCTGATCGCGCACGTGGCGCCGCGCCAGCTCGGAGCGGAGTTCGACGCGGTGCCTCAGCTGCCCGTCGTCGAACTGGCCACGGACCCGACGCTGCGCCAGGCGCTCTGGGCGAAGGCAGGGAAGTCGGAGAGCGAGGCGATCGCCGGGCAGTTCTTCTCGCTACCCGCGCCGAGCGAAGCGCAAGGGTCGCCGCGCGGGGAAGCGGCCGAAGGTCTGTCGCTCGCGGGCATGGGGCGAATGCTGGAGCGGCTTCGGCAAGTCTCGAACGACCAGACGCCGATCGCCAAGGCGCTCTACGCGTCGGGTGGAAGCCTCTACCCGGTGCAGGTGCTGGTGAGCGTGCGGCCTTCGCGCGTGAGTGGGCTCGAGGGCGGCACCTATTACTATCGACCTGACACCCATGCGCTCTGTCATTTGAGCGGGCAGACGATCGTGGATCGTCAGGCTGCCGACTTTGCGTTCGTGATGCTGGGCCGTTTGAGCGCGATCGCGCCGCTGTACGGGGAGCAGAGCGAACCGTTTTGTGCGATCGAAGCCGGCGCGATCGCGCGCTTGTTGGAGCAATCTGCGGTCGAGCAGGGCTTCACACTGTATCCGATGATGGGCGTGGAGCTCGGGGAGCTGGGGACAGCGCTGAGCCTCGAGCCGACGGACATCTTCCTCCACGCGCTGTGTGGCGGTCAGCTGGCCGGTGGGCTCGTCGATGCTGACATCCTGGCTGCCGCGCGGTGCCATGCGTCGCCCTCCCGCTCGTCGACGCCGCTGCTGAGCGACCCGTTGGAGCGTCTGCGCTTCAAGATGGAGCGTCGTGGCCTTCGCGCGAACACCGGAGCTTCGCTGGTGCTTCCGCGGCATCGCTCGGACGCCGAGGTCGAACAGGAGTGGGTGGGCCGTCGCAGCTTCCGCAGCTACCAGCGGCGCGCGTCAGCGCTCGAAGATCTGTCGGGTCTGCTCAGCACGCTGCGTGATGTCGACGGCACTGCATTGTCAGCTCGGTCGCTGAATCCCGTCGAGGCGTACGTCTCGGTGCAGCCGGGAGGGGTGGAAGGCCTGCCGGCCGGTGTGTATCGCTACGATGTGCTGGCGCATCGCTTGCTGCAGGTCAGCCGCGAGCCGGCGATCGACCCGCCGCGCGCGGCGATCATCAACCAGTCGACCGTGGAGCAATGCGGATTCGTCATCGTCCTGGTGGGCCAGTGCGATCAGATCGGGCCGCTGTACGGCGCGCAGAGTGAACGGCAGTGCTGGTTGGAGGTGGGGCGTATCAGCCAGTGCCTGGAGGGCGCGGCGTCGGAACACGCGATCGGGTTGTGTCACATCGCGGGTACGAACTTCGCTGGCCTGGAATCCGTCCTGCAGCTGGGCCCCGGGGACATCTGCCTGCATGCGCTGGCTGGTGGAAGCGTCGACTGGTCGGGGAAAAAGCGGGGCTGGCCTTTCCTGACCGAGGCCGCGCCGGCGTCCGCGCTGAAACCGACCCTGGATTCCGCGGCTCTGCGCAAGTACTGCGACGGGCTTCTGCCGGGCTACATGGTGCCGGTGCAGTTTCAGCTGCACCAGACGCTGCCTCTGAACACGAACGGGAAGGTGGATCGCGGTGCGCTGGCGCGTGCATCGAAGGTGATTGCTGCGCCCGCCACACGCGGTGTTGCAGCGGCGAGGTCCGCGCGAGAGGTCGACGCACAGGCGGCCGCGCTCATGGATCTGGTCTCGCGCGCGGCGGCTGAGAGCTTCGAGGTAGAGCATGTCCCGCCCCACGCGCCGTTCGTGGAGCTTGGGGCGAACTCCTTGATGGCGCTGCGGTTCAGGGAGCGGCTCCAGCAAGCGCTGGGACGCACGTTGCCAGTGACCATCATGTACGACTACCCGACCGTGGCTGCGATCGTGGACTGGCTGCAGCCATCCGCGGCGAACGAGTCGGCGCTCGTGGTGCCGCGGACCGACCTGCGAGAGCCGATCGCGGTGGTCGGGATGTCGTGTCGGGCGCCTGGCGACGTGATCGATCCGGACGGATATTGGGAGCTGCTGTGCGAAGGTCGCGATGCGATCGGTGCGTTCCCTGAGCGCTGGGACGACCTCGACTTGTACGACCCGAATCCGGACGCGCGCGGCAAGACGTACACGCGAGCGGGCGGCTTTCTCGCCGGGATCGAACAGTTCGACACGCGGTTCTTCGAGATCTCGCCGCGCGAAGCGGTGTCGATGGATCCGCAGCAGCGCCTGGTGCTGGAGGTGGCGTGGGAGGCACTGGAGCGGGCTGGGATCCAGCCGCGCACGCTCAAGAACTCGGTCACGGGCGTCTACGTGGGGACGATGGGGTCGGACTATCGACAGCAAGGCGCAACGTCGCTCGAGGACCTCGACGGCTACGGTACGGGGGGCGCGAGCAGCGTGCTGGCGGGCCGCCTGTCCTACGTGCTCGGGTTGCAGGGGCCTTCGTTGACGGTGGACACGGCGTGTTCATCGTCGCTGGTAACGCTGCATCTGGCGTGCATGGGCCTCCGGCAGGGTGAGTGCGACCTGGCGCTGGCCGGCGGCGTGCAGCTGATGATCACGCCTTCCTACTTCGTCGAATTCAGCCGCCTGCGCGGGGTGGCGGAAGATGGGCGTTGCAAGAGCTTCTCCGCGTCGGCGGATGGTGTGGCGTGGGCTGAAGGCTGCGGGATGATCGTGTTGAAGCGCTTGTCGGACGCGCAGCGCGACGGCGACCGCGTGTTGGCGCTGGTGCGCGGCAGCGCGGTGAATCACGACGGGCGCAGCCAGGGACTGACTGCCCCCAATGGCCCGAGCCAGCAGCGCGTGATCCGCAAGGCACTCGCCGAGAGCGGCCTCGATCCGCGCGACATCGACGCGATCGAGGCGCACGGCACGGGGACCGCGCTGGGAGATCCGATCGAGGCAGGAGCGCTCGCCGAGGTGTTCGGTCCTGAGCGCGATCCGGCCCAACCGTTGTACCTGGGTACGGCGAAGTCGAACATCGGGCACAGCAGTGCCGCGGCGGGTGTGCTCGGTGTGATCAAGGTGGCGCTGTCGCTGCAACACGAGCTGTTGCCGAAGACGCTGCATGCGGAGCAGCCGAGCCCGAACGTGGCGTGGGAAGGCAGCGGCCTGTCGCTGCTCCAGGAGGCGCGCGCGTGGAAGCGCGGGGAGCGTATCCGGCGAGCCGGTGTGAGCGCGTTTGGAGTGGGCGGTACGAATGCGCACGTGGTGATCGAGGAGGCGCCGACCCAAGCCGGCGCGGAAGAGGCGCAAGCGAAAGATCTGCCCTCCGCGTTGCCCCTGCTGCTCTCGGGGCGGGACGAGGCAGCGCTGCGGGCGCAGGCGCAACGTCTGGCTGACTGGCTGCGCGCGCACCCCGAAGTGCGCTGGGTCGACGTGGTCCACACGGCGGCGTTGCACCGAACGCACTTCGATGAGCGCGCGGTGGTGATGGCTCCGGAGGCGCTCGAGGCGTTGGCGCAAGGCCAGCACGATCCGCGTGTGGTGCGCGGTCGTGTGGGAGGGGCAGGCGCGCCAACCGAAGAGCAAGGCGAGCCGTCGCTGCTGCGTCTGGGCGAGTTGCACGTGCAGGGTCACGCCGTCGACTGGAAGCGCGTCCTCGGCGAGTACGGCGGGCGTCGCGTGGAGCTTCCGACGTACGCCTTCCAGCGCGAGCGCTTCTGGATCGAAGCTGGCAGGCCCAGGTCGGACGCGCGGTCGATGGGCCTCGAGTCCGTGGAACATCCGCTGCTCGGTGCATTGATGCCGCTGGCGGACAGCGACGGCTACGCGTTCTCGAGCCGGCTGTCCTTGCGGGAGCAGGCGTGGCTTCGCGACCACGCGTTGCAGGGCACGGTGCTGGTGCCGGGCGTGGCGATGCTGGAGCTGGCGCTTCATGCGGGTCGCGCACTCGGGTTCGAGGTGGTGCGCGAGCTGGTGTTGGCGCAGCCGCTGGTGCTGCCGCCAGACGGCGGGGTCCAGCTGCAGCTGTCGGTGGGCAGCGAGGTGGAAAAGGGCAAACGCAGCGTCTCCCTGTACAGCCGGACGGATGAGGGCGCCTGGGTGCAGAACGCGACGGGCGAGCTTTCGCTGGCTGCGGGGCTCCCGGCGAGTGGGGAGTTCGAAGAGCTGAGGAGCTGGCCTGTAGAGCACAGCGAGCCTGTGGATCTGACGGGGGTGTATGCCCGCACTGCAGCGCTGGGCTTGCAATACGGGCCGGCGTTTCAAGGACTGGTAGAGCTGCGGCGAGCGGGGCAGGTCGCGTACGGGCGGGTGGTGCTGCCTGATTCGCTGCGGGCTGACGCGGGCGAGTACGACTTGCACCCGGCGTTGTTCGACGCGGCCCTGCACACGTTGTTCGCGTTCATGCAGGAGAACGACGCCCAGGAGATGTTGCTTCCGTTTGGGTGGTCCGATGTGCAGCTGTACGCGACGGGTGCGAGCGAGCTGCGGGTTCGCGCCGAGCTCGGGTGGGATGAAGCGACCGAGCAGCTGACGGCGTCGGTGACGATGTCGGACGGAGCGGGCGAGCCGGTCGCACGGGTCGGCAGGTTGCAGGTGCGGCAAGCGCGGCTGGACGAGCTGCTCGAGCTGCAGAGCAAGCGGAGCGAGCACCTGTACCGCGTGGAGTTTCGGCCGGTGCCGCTCGAGGTGGCGAGCGCGGTGCTGCTGGAAGATGCCGTCGTGCTGGGTGGCTCGGGTGAGCTGGCGAGGCGGCTGGGGGCGCCGTGGTACGCGGAGCTCGACGCGTTGCTGGCACGAGCGCGCGACGGGCTGCGTCCGACACGGGTGATCGTGGATGCGACGCGGATGGGCATGCCGCTGAGCAAATACCCTTGGGGTGAAGTGGCGCTGTTGCCAGCGGTGCATGCGAGCACGGCCACAGCGCTCGCACAGCTGCAGGCGCTGCTCTCGGAGCCCGGTCTTTCAGAGAGCGAGCTTGCGTGGGTGACGAGCTCGAACGATCTGGTGCACGCTCCCGTGTGGGGCCTCGTGCGGTCCGCGCGCAGCGAGCATGCAGAGCGTTCTCTGCGGCTGGTGGAGCTCGAGAGCGTGGAGCAAGAGGGAGCGCTGCTGGCGCGCGGGCTATCGGCAAGCCGCGAGCCGGAGCTGGCGTTGCGCGGCGGCGCCTGGCTGGCGGCGCGGCTGGTGCGAGCGGGCGCCGCCCCGGAGAACCTCGCCGAGCCTGTTCGCAGGTTGGACCCGGCTGGAACGGTGCTGATCACGGGCGGGGCGGGCGAGTTGGGTTCGGCGCTGGCGGAGCACCTGGTGTCGCGGCATGGCGTGAAGCACCTGGTGCTGACGTCGCGTCGCGGGGCCGACGCGCCCGGGGCTGCCGACCTGATCGCGAGGCTCTCGGGTCTCGGTGCGGAGAGCGTCGAGCTGCTGGCGTGCGACGTGACGGTGCGCTCGCAGGTTGCGGCGGTGCTCGCGCAGATTCCGAGCGAGCGTCCGTTGACCGGCGTATTTCACTTGCCGGCGGTGCTGGATGACGGGCTCCTGCGGGCGCAGACGTCGGAACGGCTATCTGCCGTCCTGGCGCCGAAGGTGGATGGCGCGTGGCACTTGCACGAGCTGACCGAGGGCCAAGATCTCGCTTGCTTCGTGTTGTTTTCATCGGCTGCAGGGACGTTCGGCAGCCCGGGTCAGGGCAACTCCGCCGCGGCGAGCTCGTTCCTGGATGCGCTGGCCGCGCACCGCTGCAAGCGCGGCCTTGCCGGTACTAGCTTGGCGTGGGGGATCTGGCAGCACAGCGCAGCAGGCCTCCCGCCTGCAGACCAGGCGCGCCTGGCTCGGTCGGGGATTACGCCGCTGTCGGCGGCGCAAGGGCTCAGCTTGTTGGACGCGACGCTGTCGCGAACCGAGCCGCACCTGCTGCCAGTACTCCTGTCGCTCGGGACGCTGCGCCGAACCTTCGCGCAGACGGGGGTGCCAGCGCTGTGGAGCGCGCTGCTCCGGCCGAGCCTGCGTCGAGTCTCGGCGAGTCGACGTGGTGACGCGTCTGTGGTGCGAGCGCGGCTGGCGGGGCTCCCCGCAGCGGAGAGGCTCGATGCGGTGCGGGAGCTGTTGCAAGCCGAGATCGCCGCGGTGCTCGGGCTGCCCGGGCCGAGCGCGGTGCCGATCGATCAGGAGTTGTTGATGCTCGGCTTGGCGTCGCTGTCGGCCGTGGAGCTGAGCAAACGGCTGAGCGTGCTCGTGGGTGCCACGGTACCGACCGCGGAGCTGTTCTCCTCGCACGTGCTGGGCCTTGGCGCGCGGTTGGTCGAAGCGCTGGAGAGCGGCGTGGCAGCGGTCCCGGCGACGCTACAGCCCACGTTGCCAGCGGATCCTCACGCACCGTTCCCGCTGCTGCCGATCCAGGAGGCGTACTGGGTCGGTCGACAGCTGGGCGCGAAGGTGGGCTTCCACAGCTACCGAGAAATGGAGAGCCGCAGCGTGGACCTGCGGCGGCTGGAGTCGTCCTGGCGCGAGGTGATCGCGCGCCATGACGCGCTGCGAATCGTGTTCACGAGCGATGGGATGCAACGTGTGCTGGCGGAAGTACCGGAGTACGTGCTGCCGGTCGAAGATCTGCGCGCGCTCGACGAAGACGCGTGTAGTGCGCGGCTCGAGCAGGTGCGAGCGCAGCTCTCTGGAGTACAGCGCCCAGTGGACGTCTGGCCGCTGTTCGAGTTCCGGGCGCTGCTGTTGCCCGACGACAAGGTGCGGCTGTGCTTCGACTTCGATCTGCTGTGTCTCGACGGCACGAGTCTGGGCATCATCGTGAACGATTGGTGTTTGTTGTACGAGCAGCCCGGTCGAAGTCTTCCGGAGCTCATGGCGCGTGGCTTCGAGGCGGTCGTACGTGTCGGGCTCGAGGCGCGCGCGAGCGAGCGCTACCAGCGCGATCTGGAGTACTGGAACCAGCGGCGTCCGAGCTTCGATACGGCGCCACAGCTGCCGAAGACGCGCGGTGCGGATGCGCTCACGGTTCATCGGAACATTCGCTATCCAGGGCGCCTGAGCGCCGAGGCGTGGCGGCAGCTGAGCGCCCAGGCGCGAGCCTGCAGCATCACGCCGACGATGACGCTGTGCACGGCGTTCGCGCAGGTGCTCAGCCGCTGGTCCGCGGGCGCGCCGTTCCTGCTGAACCTCACGCGCTTCAGCCGGCCTGACCTGCATCCGAACATCTATCAGATCGCGGGAGACTTCACGAACCTGCTGTTCCTGGAGTGCAACCACGAGCCAGGGAGCTCGTTCGCGACGAGTGCGGCTTCGCTGCAAGCGCAGCTGCATGCGCACATGGAGCACGGCTCGGTGGACGGAGTGGAGGTGCTGCGCGCCTGGCGACAGGCCGGCACCGAGGTGAGTGCGCCGGTCGTGTTCACCAGCATGCTGGGTTTGCCCGTGCCGAAGTCGAGCGCCGGCTGGCACGGCGAGGAGGTGTTTGCGCTCACCCAAACGCCGCAGGTCTGGCTGGACTTCATCGTCAGCGAGGTCGATGGCGAGCTGCAGTGGTCCTGGGACGTGATCGACGGTTTGTTCCCCGCCGGAATGATCGAAGACATGCTGGCGGCGTACATCGCGCGGCTGGAAGCCCTCGCGCGCGACCCGGCAGCGTGGAGCGACGCCTGGCCCGAGTTGAGACCGGAGCGAGAGTGCGCGCGGATCGCAGCGGTGAACGCCACGTCGGCAGCGTTGACGCCGCAGACGTTGCACGGGTTGTTCGCCGAGCAAGCGCTGTCGCATCCGGAACGCGTGGCTCTGATCCACGACAATCGCAGCTTCAGCTACGGAGCGCTGCACCGGCTCGCGACGCGACTCGGGCGCCGGCTGCGCGAACGTGGCGCGCGGCCCAACGAGTTGGTCGCGATCGTGATGCGCAAGGGTTGGGAGCAAGTGGCAGGTGTGCTGAGCGTTCTCTACTCCGGTGCTGCGTACGTGCCGATCGACGCGGGGCTGCCGCCCGAGCGACTGAACAAGTTGTTGCGGCATAGCGGCGCGCGCCTGGCGCTGGTTCAGCAGGATGGAGGGCTGCCAGCGGCAGAGGTCGAGTGCCTCGTGGTGCACGATGCGCTGCTCGAGGGAGAGGAGCACGCGGAGCTGCCGTTCGTGCAAACGCGGTCGGACCTTGCGTACGTGATCTACACGTCAGGATCGACCGGCGAGCCGAAGGGCGTGATGATCGATCACGTCGGTCCGGTGAACTACGTGCACGCGATCAACGCCGAATTCGGCGTGTGTGCAGACGACCGGGCGTACGGCTTGTCCGCCCTGTCGTTCGACCTGTCGGTCTACGACATGTTCGGCATGTTTGCGGCGGGCGGTGCGCTGGTGCTTCCGACGGCCGAGGAGCGCGGCGACCCTGCGCTCTGGGTCTCGCCGATGTCGCACGGCGTGACCGTATGGAACACGGTGCCGTCGCTCTTGCAGTTGCTGGTGGAGCACGCGCGGGGGCGTGATGCC
>DATEOF010000125.1:0-35970 GCA_035274465.1 Polyangiales bacterium | reverse complement strand
CCGTGCAGCGCGTCGTCCGCATCGGCGCGCGCCACGCACACACCGAGCAGCGTGGCTTCGAGCAAACATGCGCCCAACAGCCGCGACCGACCCACACCCGAGATGCCGTCCACGACCAGCGCATGCGGGGTGCCGTACATGCTCCGCTTGAGCTTACGCCGAGCGCGCGCCAGCGCATCTTCGCGCCCGACCAGCGGCGGCGTGGCCAGGTAAGCTTGCGCCGCGTAGGCCTCGTCGCCGGGGCTCTCGCCGTCGATGGCCGACAAGCGCTGCAACACCTCCGCCGCGCTCGCAGGGCGCGCGTCCGGATCGAGCCGCAGCAGATCGAGCACCAGCGCGTCCAGCTCGGCCGGTACGTCCGGCACGAATTGCGAGGGCGGCACCGGCGGCGACTGCCACAGCTGACTCAGCATCGAGAAGTTGCGCGCGGCGTAGGCGTGCTGCCCGACGAGCGTGTAATACAGCACGGTGCCGAGCGCGTAGATGTCCGCACGTCCGTCGAGCGCCTGGAGCTGCAACACCTCGGGCGCGCAGCATGGCGGCGTACCCACGATCAGCTTGCTCAGTCCAAATGGTGCGAGCGCGCCGAAGTCCAGCAGCTTGCCGCGGCCGCTCGCGGTCTTGCGCAGGTTACGCGGACTGATGTCGCGGTGGACCAGGCGGCGCGAGTGCAGGAAGGCCAGCGCCGAACAACAGTCGCGGGCCAGCGCCACGGCCTGGCGCCAGGGCAACGGCGAGAGCTGCTGCAAGTCGGCGCCGTCGACCAGCTCCATGGTGTAGTAAGCGCCTTCGAGATCGATGCCGTAGTCGTGCACGGTGACGATGCACGGATGCGTGAGCTGCGCGAGCGCCAGGTATTCGCGCTCGAACAACTCGGCGCTGCGGCGCTGCTTGGGTGCATCGCCCTGCACGAGCAAGCGTTTCAGGGCGAGCTTCCGACCGTTCGCGCGGTCGGTGGCTGCGTGGACGACCGCCATGCCGCCGCGGCCGAGCTCCTCTCCGATCTCGTAACGCTCCGCAGCCGGCCGCACCGGCACGATGCTCAAAGTTACGGTCCGCAGCGCCTCCCCCGGCGGATCCGAGATCTGCATCATTCGAGTGTAATCGGGTTTGCGATCGCTTCGTAACCCTGGCCGTTCGGCCTGGGGTTTACCCGAGGTGCGACCTGTGGTGGGGTGTGAACTCCGTCACGCCGAACTACCGTGTACGAGGAGCATGCTGCGGTGCGCCATGGCCCAGCGTTCGCTTCGGATCACTCGTGTGGACGACCTCACGCCACTCGCGCGGGCGCCAGTGTTCCAGCCGAAGCTCCACGTCGGGAGTCACCTCGCGCATGGGCGGCTGCGCATCGAGCAGGTACTCGGGCAAGGCGGCATGGGCACAGTCTACCAGGCGTACGACAATGTCCGTCGCGGCCACGTCGCGCTGAAGACGATGCACCGCGTCGATCCGAATGGAATCTACGCGTTGAAGAACGAGTTTCGCTCCCTGCTCGGGATCGACCACCCGAACCTGGTGCGGCTATTCGAGCTCTACGGCGAGGACGACGGCTGGTTCTTCACGATGCAGCTCGTTCGGGGCCTGCGACTCGATACCTGGGTGCGACCGCGCGGCACTCTGAACGCGAGGCGCTTGCGGATTGCCTTGGCTCAGTTGGTCGACGCAATCGCGACGCTCCATGCTCACGGCAAGCTGCACCGCGACATCAAACCGAGTAACACGCTCGTTTCCGAGCGTGGACACGTCGTGGTACTCGACTTTGGCCTCATCACGGACTCGTTCGCGTACGCGGCGGGCCAAACGCTCACGGACCAGCTCCTGGTCGGCACGCCCGCCTACGTCGCGCCGGAGCAGGTGCATGGCGGTAGGCCGACCCGAGCGACCGACGCCTACGCTCTGGGCGTCTTGCTATTCGAAGCGCTCACCGGGCGGCTACCGTTCGACGGCACGGGCCACGCCATCCTCCTCGCAAAGCAAGAGGCCGAACCGCACTGGCCGCCAGAGGCCAGACGATCACTGCCGTTGGACCTGGTGCTGCTCTGCGACCAGCTTCTTTCGCGCGAGCCCGATCGACGTCCGGACATCCTTACGCTTCGCGACGAACTCGTTCATCGCCCGAACGGTCGCCACCCACTCTCCACGTCACCGATCGCGCAGCCCAGCGAACTGATCGGCCGCGATCACGAATTCGCCGAGATGCGAGCCGCTTACGCCGCGACGCTCGCCGGACAGCCGGCTGTCGTCGCGATCTCTGGCGAAAGCGGGATGGGCAAGACGTCCGTATGCGAACAGTTCCTCGCCGAGCTGGATCGACAGGACGGAGCGCTCGTCCTTCGCGGGCGCTGCAACGAACGCGAGAGCGTCGCTTTCAAGGCATTCGATGCAATGGTGGACAGCGTCAGCCGAAAGCTCCGCCGCATGTCCCCGACGCGAGCTGGGCGGAAGAAGCATTCCAACAAGGCCGCATCTGGACCGCGACCGCGCTGAGCGGGTTTTGGGGTCTGCCGGCCTGGCTCGCGGGCGACGATGTGGCCGGCTACGTGAACCAGCTTGCGCGCGTACGTAGGGCATGGCACGGGCAAACGTCCGACTTGAGCATCGACGCGGCCGGGTTCGAGCTCCATCGAGCCGACGTCATGCTGTCCATCTACCAGCATGATCCGCTGCGTGGCCTGGCGCTGCTGGATCAGGCAGAACGCGGGACGGTGAAGCCGGTGCACCGGCTCAGTCGGCAGCTCCTCCGTGGCTTGTGCGGTGCGGCGGCGCTCAGCTGCGCCCGGGACGGACGCGCGCAGCTCGACACCGAGCGCCTGCGGCGACAAGTGCGGTCCACCGCGCTGCAACTCGATACACGCAGCACGCGAGGGTTCGCGCATGTGCTCGAGGCCGCCTGTGCCATCGACGCCGGTGAGTACGAGGCCGCCGCGCGCGAGCTGGCTCTCGCGGCGTCGAAGTTCGAGGAGCTGTCGATGTCGATGCTGGCTGCAGCGGCTCGACGCCGACTCGGGGAGCTCTCCGGTGGGCAGCCCGGCCGCGACCTCGTCGCCGCGGCTGACCAGGTCATGCGAGCGCAGGCAGTGGAAAACCCTGACGCGATGACGGAACTGCTCTGTCCGGGCTGCCGATCTAGCTGAACCGAGCGCTAAGGTTTGGCAGCCGAGAGAATTTCCGTGAAGCAGCGCACGGTGGCCGCGCTTTGCTCGAAAGATTTGCAGCCGTGAGCGGCAATACCTGGTCGGGTCTCTTCAACTTCCGGCGCGGCGGGCGCCGGATTCGAAAGGTGTCACATATGCTCGAACGTACGTTGGGCTTCCGGTGGTTGCGCTTGTTGTTGGGGCTTTTGCTGGCTTCGTGCGCCATGCCGGTCGAAGAGGGGTCGGTGCCCGAGGTCGCGGGCACGTCTCAGGCGCTGGAAGCAGGCCCGCCCACGGCTTGGTGGTGGTACTACGGTCAGACTGCGCAACAGGTCAGCGATGCGCTGAGTGCGAACCAGGGCCGACTCGTCAGCCTGCAAGTCGAGTCCAGCTCGCCGCTGCGCTTCACCGTGGCCATGGTCAAGAACACCGGCAGCTATGCCAAGTCTTGGTGGTGGTACTACGGCCAGACCGCCGCGCAGCTGTCGTCGGTCTTGCAGACGAACCAGGCGCGCATCGTCGATCTGGACGCGTACGTCGTCGGCGGCACCACGTACTTCGCAGCGATCCTGACGCCCAACACGGGCAGCGAGGCCAAGAGCTGGTGGTGGTACCACGGCGTGACAACGGCACAGATCTCGACGTTTCTGCAGGACAACGACGCACGGCTCGTGGACCTACACCAGTACAGCGTCGGAGGCCAGACGCGCTACGCCGTGGTCATGATCAAGAATACCGGCGCGGATGCGAGCAGCTGGTGGTGGTACGTGAACGTAACCAGTGAACAGGTCTCGGACTTCCTGAGCGACAACCAGGCGCAGTTGATCCGCCTCGAGCCCGCGAACGCCAGCGGCAGCCGCTTCAACGTCATCATGACGCCCAGCCTGGGAGGCTACTGGTGGTGGTACTTCGGTCTGGATGCGGCAGGCGTCACGGAGCGCTTCTCGCGCAACGGCGCACGCCTGGCCGACGTGAAGAGCTACTTCGTCAACGGCTCTCGCCGCTTCACAACCATCATGCTCAACAACGAGAACGCCGCGGCCACGCGCACCGGCCAGCTGCTGCGCTCGCAGACGGATGCGCAGGTGGGTTTCTACGTGCAGCAGGTCGGAGGCGCGGTCGGCGCGGATCTGCAGGAGAACTTCGCGTACGATCCAGCGAGCTCGATCAAGATCCTGACGGCGGTGCGCTTGCTTCGCCTGATCGACGTGAGCGGTGGCAGCCTGAGCCTGTCCAACACCACCAGCTACATCCCGCTGAGTGCCGGGTCGAGTTGCCCGCCGGGTTCGGGCGCCGCGAGCACGCAGAGCCTGGGCACGCTCTTGCTGTGGATGCTCGAGAACTCCGACAACGCCGCGACGCGATCGCTGATCGACTACACCGGCGGATTGGCCGGTCAAAACTCCACCGCACAGACCCTGGGCATGACGTCGACTGAGCTCGTCGTGTACCCCGGCTGCAACATCACCAACCGCACCACGCTCGCGGACATGATGAAGCTGTACCGAGGCGTCGCCGACGGCAGCTTGCTCACCACTGCCAGCCGTACTGCGCTGTACGCGCGCATGCCCGCGGCTGCCGGCGACTTCACCGGCACGCTCGGCGCGGCCAAGCTGATCGTCGACGAGGAGGCCGCGGCTGCCGGCTTGAGCGCATCGCAGATCAGTTCCTACAAGCAGCGCCTTTCGCTGCACTACAAGGCGGGCGGCGACACCTGGTGCACGCCGGACTGTCTGGACTACCTCTCGATCACCGGTATCGCCGAGCTGCCGCGCTGCAACGGTGCTCGGGTCAGCAAGTCAGATTACGTCTGGGGCGTGTTCACGCACGGTGGTTCGGACGGCAGCGCAAACAACGCGTTCTTCGACGGCCAGGCCGAGCCGCTGCGCGAGCCGATCCGCGCCGCGCTGAATGGCTGGAGCAGCTGCGTGCAGTGAGCTGAGGTAGGCTCCGCGGCATGGACTTCACCAAGCGGCTGCACGCGGGTATCCAGCGCGGAGACATCACCTCCAGCATTCGAATCTGGCTGCGCCCGCGGGTCACGCCCGGGCGCAGCTACCACACCGGGGCGGGGGACATCGTCGTGGACTCCATCCAGCAGATCTCGTGGGACGACATCACGCCCGCGCTCGCCCGTGAATCGGGCTTCGCGAGCTTGGTGGATCTGCTGAAGACGGCGAAGCATGGGCGCGGAAACAACGTCTACCTCGTGCGCTTCCACCACGTCGGCACGCGGGTGAAGCAACGTGCACCGGTACCGAAGCGCGACGCGCGAGCTCGCAAACGATTGCTCGCGCTACTCGAGCGCTTGCCCGAGGCGACCGCGGTCGAGAGCGGCTCGCACCTGAGCCTCGAGGTTCGCAAGAAGCGCTTCGGCTACTTCCTCGAAGATCATCACGGCGACGGGCGGGTGGCCCTGCACTGCAAGAGCACACCCGATCTGCGCGACTCGCTCGAGCAGCAGGTGCCGCACCAGCTTCACGTGCCCAAATACGTGGGTAACAAGGGTTGGATCGGCCTGTGGCTGGACGTCCCCGATATCGACTGGTCCGCGGTAGCGCTCGCGTTGCAGGAGGCCTACTCATTGGTTGCGCCGAAAGGCGTGCGGCGTTCGTCCGCATGAGCCAGCGGTACATCGAATGGCGTCGCGCGGTGTTGCGGCTTGATCCGTGTGTCGTACATGGGGTGGATGACCCATCACGCGAAGCCATGGCTCATGTCGTTTACGCTCGCTTTGATTGCGTGCTCCGGCGACGACACCTCGAATACCGAGGCACCGGAGGGCGCAGCGGGCAGTTCGACGACGGCTGGCGCCGGCAACCCACCGAGCGCCGGCATGTCGCAGCCACCGGCGGCGGGCGCTAGCGGCGGCGCCGGTGCGATGAGCGCAGCTGGCAGCGGCGGCGGCAGCAAGCCCATGGCCGGTACGATGGCGGCCGGCGGCGCCGGGGCCGGAGGTGCCGGCTCGGGTGGCGCCGGTACGCCTGCAGCTGGCAGCGGCGGGAGCTCCGGCGGCATGGCGGCGGAGCCGAAATGGAACGATCCGGGCACGATGCCGTGGGTGCCCGTGCCGATGGATAAGGTCGTCGAGGAGTGCAAGCTGGATCCGGCGATGTTGGCCTCCAAGAACAGCCAGTTCGGATCCGGCTGGGCCGTGATCCGCTACGGCAAGCTGTGTCACGAGGCCGCGCCGAACGATCGGCCGACCGAAGCCTACTCGGCGACCAAGACACTTGGCGCGCTCGTCACGGGCATCGCGTCGTACGAGTCACGCATGTTCGAGGACAAGGGCCCGCGCACCGGACAGCTGCTGGACAGCGACCTCGCCAGTCACTGGCTGAGTAGTCAGAGCTACAACAGCAAGGCGCTGGTCGCTCACGTGCTGGGCATGGTGGCCCACAATCAAGATCTGTCCTGGGACCAGAAGACTTATATGTATGACACGGTTGGCTCGGTGCAGATCAACACGCTGGGCATGATGGTCAACGCCGCCATCTCGCAAGACTCCGCGCGACTCGGCAACAACATCGAAGCCTTCACCAAGAAGTACCTGTTCGAGGCGATCGGCATGACCGACTCCACGTGGACCGGTGCTGTCTACGCCTATACCTGGAGCACCACGCTGCGCGACATGGCGCGCGTGGGCGTGTTGATGGTCCACCGCGGGATGTGGAGCGGCAAGCGAATCCTGGACGAGAGCTGGGTCTACAAGATGACGCACCCGTCGTTCGAGGACGCCAACACCGGCTACGGTTACCTGACGTGGTTGAACGCCCGCACCGGCAGCACGGGCCCTGGCGGTGCCTTCGGCGGAACGGCGGCGGATACCTGCGCGCCCGCCGCGATCTGGCCGCGCTATCCGCACCCGTTCTCCGAGGCGCCGGACTGCCAGTACGACATGCTCGGCTGCGAGCAAGAACAGGACGTCGGCGCCTGGAGCGCGCAGGGCGCCGGCGGACAGTTCATCGTGGGCCACCCTGGCCTGGATCTGGTCATCGTCGCCAAGAACTTCGCCGAGATGGGTGGCCCCGAAGGCATGTGGGACGCCGTGCGGCCCGCGCTCGTCGCGCACGACCCGTCGTTCAAGGGCGACCAGGACGCATTCTGCAAGGCCTACGGCGACAACAAGTACGCGCCGGACCTGCAGACTCCGTGGAAGGCGCCTTACGACGCCCCGCCGCCGAAGATGTGAAGGTGCGTCAGCGCGGGAAGTCGCTGAGCAGCACGGAGACGTTGTGGTTCGTCGAGGACCAGTTCGGCACCCGGATCACTTGCGGCTGGCTCGCGTCGCCGCGCGGCAGGTTCTTGATCGTGATCGTCCCGTCCGGCTTGTCGTTGGCCGGCATGAAGATGTCCACGCCGGTCTGAAACGCCTGGTCCGGAAACCACGGCAGCAGCGCGAGCGAGCTCTCGCCCGGCGTCGCCGCGTCGTCGTGCAGGAAGATCGCGATGCGATTGTTGCTCGCCTGGCTGATCACGTTCTTGGGCTCCTGGTCGCCGCTCTTGCTGCTGGTTCCGACCTCGAGCACGTCCTCGGGCAGCCACTCGCGCATGCGACTCACGGTGATCGACGCGTGATGGTCGCCGAGGTTTGTGTGCATGCGCGACGCTGAGTCCGGCGGACCCGAGCGCAGGCGCACGAACTGGCTGCTGCGCAGGAACGGCTGTTCGTAGAAGTGGTGCTGGTAGGACGAGTCCTTCGAGGAGAGCACCATCTCGTAGTACTTCTCCGGATCCACCGTGAGGGGCCCCCAGTCGCCGCTCGCCGGGATCTCGACGTGCGCGAGCGGAGCGTCCTTCGCCCGCAGCCCGGTCTCCGGCACGACCTCCCAGACGTCGAGCAGCGCGCCTTCGCGGCCGGTGTTCGCGGGCACGTTCACCGCGCGACCCGAGATCTGCACGGGCGCACGCTGCTTCACGATCTCGAGCACCTCGGGCTTCTTGCCGAACAGGAACTCGAACTGGATCGCGAACGACTCCTTGGAGGTCGCGACCTCGACGTGGCGCTGACCCTCGATCGGGTGCGTCTGGCCCGGACGCGTGTTCGTGGCCTGCGCGGGCGCGACGCACGGCACCGAAATCGAGGCGCAGCCGGCACCGTCTTCCGAGATGTACTTCGCGACCTTCGCTGCCCGAGCCGGATCGCTCAGGTACATGCTCGACACGGACGTGCCGCGCGAGTGACCGATCAGGTAGACCTTGTCGGTGTGATACTTCGCGCGAACCTCATCGATCACTGCGTCCGCGCCGCCCACGAAGTCTGCGCCCGCCATACCGGCGCCGTCATGCTCGTAGGCGCGCAAGCGCTCCGACGGATAGCCATTGGCGACGAAGCGCATGGCTTGCGAAGTAAACTGCTGGGCGGAGCCGGAGAACCCGTGGATGAACACGATCGGGAGCGCCTGCTCGTCCGGCAGCGCCGGCTGATCATCCGTGCCGCCTTCATTCACCGAATCGGACGCATCTGCCATCGCATCCGCGCTCATGCTCGCGTCTTCGGTGATGCTCGGTCCGGTATTCGACTTCGTGTCGTCCGAGCAGCCGAAGCCCCAACAGCCAAACGAAAGTACAACCACGCCGAGGTAGTGCTTGCGTACCACGTTGACCCTCCTGATGGATCGCGCGCGAACAGCACGGCGCGAAGAGGCGCTTCAGTAGCTCGATGCAATCGGAGGTGTCTACATCAAATGACGACAGTCGTTCGATCACGTTGCTACGCAATTGCTAGCGAGATCGTGACGGGTCACACCTGGCCAACTTCTCCCGTCTAATGAACAGGAGGACGCTCATGACTACGATCCAGACGCCACGCAGCCCCGAAGAGCTGATGGCTCGTTTCACCGACTGTGTGGCAGCACGCGATCTCGACCGCTTGCTCGAGCTCTACGAACCGGATGCGGTGTTCGTTCCGCAACCCGACGCGATCCACCGCGGCCGCGAAGCGATCCGAGCTGCGCTCGCGGCAATGCTCGAGCTCTCTCCAGTGCTCGAGACTCGGATCCTCGAGGTCCACGCTGCAGGTGATCTCGCGCTCGTCATCGCCGACTGGTCTCTACGTGGCCAGGCGCCGGACGGCACGCCGGTGACCCAGGGTGGACGCAGCGCGGACGTGTTGCGGCGCCAGGCCGATGGGTCGTTCCGCGTGGCGATCGATCACCCCTGAAGCCAGCGGCTACCGTGGCGCGCCGCTCTGACCAGAGTGAGCCGGCGGGCCCGGAGGCCTGCGCGGCCGCAGGTGGTCGCTGCGTGCTCGGCAGCTCCATGAACTGTGCCCAGCGCGGCCCGCAGGACTGCAACCCGACCCGCAACCCGGGCGGCGCCTTCTGCTGTTTGAAGGACGCCGCCCCGAAGGCCGGCTCGCCCGCCCCCGCAGTCGACGCGGGGACGCCAGCAGGTCGTGGTGGTGCGGGCGCTGCAGGCAGCTCCGGGGGCGGTGGAGGCGGAGGGGCCAGCGGCGGCGATGCCGCTGACGGCGGCGCAGCTCCCACCGAGCAAGTCGACTACTCCTGTGAGACCGACGCGGACTGCACGGTCGAGAACGTGGGCAACTGCTGCGGCCACTTCCCACGCTGCGTCAACAAAGAAAGCCCAACTCCAGCCTTCGAGTGCCCGCCCGGCGTGGGCTCGGTCTGCGGGCTGGCCCGACATCGACGCCTGCCGCTGCAAACAGAAGACCTGCCGCAGCATGCAGGACGGGAAAGAAGTCTAGGGTTCTTCGACTAAAGTTGCGGCTTGTGAGGCAGTCCACAGGATTCGCCATTGAACTTTCGGTGCGCTCGCTCGATCGTGCGGGCAACCAACGGGGGCATCATGGGGTCGATCTTTGGGATTCCGGGCAAGCTGGCCGATGGATCGGTCGAATCCATCGTGGTGGGCGGGAACCTCGCGCGCCAGCTGATCACTTGGTTCACGTACGTGCATCGACTCGGCGTGCTGCATCTCGCCAAGAGTCGGTTCCCGGACCTGTATCGAGATCTCGACGGTGGCGACAAACGCATCCTGCGCGCGTTTCTCGATCCGGACAGCCTCTCGAACACCTGGTCGTTGCTCGGTGGCGGCAGCGCACTGGGAACGGACGGCGAGTTTCGTCTGCCCGCCGCGGACATCGTTCAGCTGCTCTCGGACGCGTTCGGCACCGAAGCCACCTTCGACAATTCGTTCGTCGAGCGGCACCCCGAGGTGCCCGCGCGTCCTGAGCGCTGGTTCTTCCTCAACGGCATCGCCACGAGCCGCCAAGTCGCGCGGCGCAATGTCGAGAAGCTGAGCGAGCTCTTCAACCGTCGCTTCACGCTGATCCACAACCCGACCCAGGGGCTGACCAACGACTTGATGGAGTCCTCGCTGCAGAAGTTCACGAATGCGAACACCGAGCCGGTCGCACGCGCCTTCCTCGAGATCTCCCGCGCGCTGCTGGATGACGAGGTGAACCTGGTCCCGGTGATTGCGCACTCGCAGGGCACGATCATCCTGGGCGACGTATTGGATCTGATCTACATCTCGATCGATCCCAAGCTCTACGATCGCACCAACCTCGACGACCAGGACTGGAACTACTTCACGCAGTACGCGAGCGGCACGGTCAAGGCGGCCGAACTGCGTCAGGTGGCAGCGCAGCTCAGCAAGAAGGGCGTGCCGATCCTGGCGAAGCTCGAGCTCTACCTGTTCGCCAACGCGGCGAGCCGCGTGTGTTACGTCGAAGCCGAGCAGAAGATCCCGCACATCGAGAGCTACGCCAACGAGCACGACATCGTCACCCGGCTCGGCTGTCTGGCGCGCGACGACTTTCACGAAGAAGATCTGATCCGCATCGACGGCTCACTCTTCACCTGCAATCGCTACGGACACCTGCTGAACGCGCACTACTTGCCGGACTTCGTCGCCGGCCGCTTCGAGCTGCGGAACCAGCGCGTGACGCGCAGCATCGGCAGCTCGGTGCACGACCCGGTCACCGGCAACCCCTGCCTGCACCACCCCAAGCACGTGCCCGGCCCGGACCAATCCAGGTTGCGCAAACGGCTCGCCGACGCGCAGGTCGAGCGCGCGGCGAGCCAGCCCGCCCAGCCGCGTGCTCAGCAGATCAGCGAGCCGCTACACTGACTTCGCGAGTGGTGCAGCCAGCGCCACGATGTCGGCGGGTTTCCAGTGAGTCTCGCCGACCTCGAGCTTGGGCGCGAGCCAGGCCGCGGCGTCTTCCACGTTCGTGAACGCCTGCAGTGGACGCAAGGACGGACCGGCGACCAGCGTGGCCGTGTTGAGAAACGTGCGCACCGCGACGCCGACGAAACCACCCACCAGGAAGACGCGCGCGACGCCCAGTGTGAACAGCGTGGAGTCGCGCGCGATCTTCACGGTCTCCGCGCGCACCTCTTCGGTGAAGCGGGGCGTTCCGCCCACGAAGAGGTTCATGTGTCCAGTGCCCGTCGGGTAGCGCTTCGACAGCGTGCGCCCCGCGCGCGACACCTCGCGCATCACTTCGACCGTGGGCACGTCGCGCCACACGGCCACGCTGAGGTTGCGATTCGCGACGAGCTCGAGCTGCGGGCCGACGAAGAGCGTTTCGGTGCCAGTCATGCCTGTTGTCGAGAGATATGGCGCCATCAGCCGCGCGACGTGTCAAGTCAGCCGCGCGCGACCTTGGCCGCGGCGCGCAGCCAGCCGCGGACGGCGGCCCGAGGGATGGCGTCCACCGTCGTCAGCTTCAGTGGCGACCGGTCTTGCCGGCGCCCGACAAGAGGCCCTGGGGGTCCGAGAAGGTTCCGGGCGGCCCGGCGAGCACGAGGTTGACGTGCGACTTGTGGGCACCCAATCCGCACATCATCTCGCCGTTCAGCGTGTAGAACGGCATGCCCCACTTGATTGCAGCCTGCGCGTCCGGCGCCGCCTGCTCGACCATCGCGCGCAGCACCTCGAGGATGGCGCGCAGCTGATCGGGTTGCTTGGCGAAGAATCCGTCGATCGGCGCACCGAAGTCGGCGCGCGGCCGCGGCTTGGCCTTCGCAGCCTTCTTCTTCGGGCCGGCTTTCTTCGTGGCTTTCTTCATGCGCGGAGCATGCCACGCGAGCCCGCTAGCCTGCGAGGCGCGCGAGCGGATCCTGCCGGTAGAACTCGCGCAACAGATCGTAGAGCTCCGGTTCGGCCTGTTGCAGCTCGCGCGGCTGATCGAAGAAGTGCTCGGTGACCACGGCGAAGAACTCGGCTTCGTTCGTCGCGCCGTAGTCGTCGATGATGCTCTGCCCTCCCCGCTCGACGCGCTCGCGCAGCTCGAGGAACGCGCGCTCGCAGACCTCGCGCCAGCGCTCGCGTTCCTCGGCGCCGGCGAGCGGTGGCGTGCCATCGGCGCCGCCGTCGAGCATGTCCAGCTTGTGGGCAAACTCGTGATAGACGAGGTTGTGGCCATCGTGCGGCCTCTGCCCGTCGCGCAGCACGCGATCCCACGCCAGCACCACCGGACCACGGTGGTGCGCCTCGCCGAACAGCGCGGTCGGTTCGCCCACGATCAACCCGCGAGGCTGCACGAACACCCCGGCTGTCTGTGTCGGACGCAAGACGGTGCTCGGATAGACCAGGATCGACTCCACGTTCTCGAACAGCCGATGCGGCAGCGCGAGCACGAGCAGACAGGCCTGCGCCGCGATGGTCACCTTCATCTCGTCGGTGAGCGTCAGCCCACCACAGCCTTCCCAGGACTTCTCCGCGACGAAGACCTGCACGAGATCGCGCAGCTGTTTTTGCTCCGCCGTGGACAGCAGCGGATAGTGCTTGACGTTGCGCTCGAGCACCTCGATCAGCGCCTGCGGAAAGGGCTGCTCGAGGAGCTTCTCGCGCCTTCGTTCACGCCACCATTCGAACATCCCCGACCGTAGCACGCCGAAGCTCGGTCACTTCAGCGAGCGCGCCTCGGCCTTCTGTGCCGCAGTGCGCAGCGCATCCAGCGTGTTCAGCCGCTGGACGTCGTAGTTCCCCCAGGCGGTCACCACCTTGTCGATGTACGACGAGGCGATCGTGAAGTCGTAGTTGCGCTGCGGATCGTACAGGTACGACCGGTAGCTGCCGATCGCGCGGTTGAGCGCGCTGGTCGCGATCTGCAACCCGTCCAGGCGATGCTCCATGCTCAACGGAACATCGAACGTGGCCAGCTGACGCTCGAGCACCACCAGCGCGTGCGAGCAAGCGCCGAGCTGCTTCTCGTACGCCTTCCCGTAGTGTTGGCTCGCTGCTTCGATCGCAGTCCGCAGCACCTGCTGCGAGCTCTGCTGCATCAGTGTGCAGTCTGCGAAGGCAGGTCCTTGCTGCGCGTAGAGCGCATCCAGGCGCCGCGCTGCCGATGCGTACGCCGAGTGGCCGTCGCTCGACTTCATCCATTGCAACAGCGCCAGCATCGCCAGCAAGCTGCCCAGCAAGGCCACTATCAAACGTTTGCCTTGCCCGCGCTTGATCGATGCGAGGTCGCGCTCGAGGCCCGTCGTCTCCAGTTGAATCGGCGCGAGAGAATGCTGCTCCTCGCGCGTTGCACCGGCCGCCCTGGTCTGCATCTCGTCCCCCTTTCCAGCTGTCCGCCTGTGAAAGGTTTGTCCGCCCGCGAGGCGATTCGTGCAACCAGACTTGTGTCATGCTGGACTACAGCCGCTGGCCGGCGCGGTTCCCCTGACCCAAATGGGCCTCACCGTGGGGACCACGTCGATCGCGAGCTAGAAGTCCTGGCGTTCGAGCACTGCTTTTAGCCGGTCGAGATCCTTGCGGTTGGCGCGACGCATGGCGGCTTCCATCAGTGGAGCCGCGACCGAAGCGAAGCCGCTCGGCTGACCTCGGTTGCGAAGGCGCATCTTGGTGCTGCCGCTCGCGAGCCGCTCCCACTCGTAGGTCGTCTCCATCGGAAACGGACCTTCCGCGGTACGCATCACCTGGCGCTGGCCGGGCACGTGCTCGACGATCTCGTACGTGTACGCGAGGCGCCGGCCGAGGAAGCGCGCGACGAACGCAACCTTCGACCCGAGTCGAGCCGGCGGCGGCGTCTGCCACTCGACCGACTTGATGTTGACGTACCAGCTCGGTGCGTTCGTCGGGTCGCCCGCGTACCCGGACACCAACTCGGGCGGCTGCTCGATCACGATTTCGGTCGTCACATCGACTGCCATGCGCGGCACTCTAGCGCAGTCGGCGCGCGAGCGCGTCGCGTACGGCCGGAGACGGCGCCCCGGACAACGCGGCGTCCCGATGTTGCCGCGCGAGCTCGTGATGGCCGCAGCGGCGGTGCAGGTCGGCGAGGACGGCCGACCACAAATAGGAACCCACCAGCCATGATGGTGGCTCGAGCGTGTCGAGCACGGCCAAACCCTTGGCGGGGCCTTCCAGCTCGGCCGTCGCGAGCGCCCGATTCAAGGTGTGCAGGGCGGAAGGCGCCAGACGTTCCAGCAGCGCGTAGCAGTCGACGATCCGATCCCAGCGCGTCTGTGCGAACGACGGCGCCAGACAGTGCTCTGCGGCGATGCCGGCCTCGGCGTGGTAGCGCGAGAAGACGTCGCCTTGCGCGGACTGGGCGAGCCACGACAGCCCGAGCTGAATCTCGTCGTGATCCCAGAGCGAGCGGTCTTGCTCTTCGAGCAGCAGCAATCCGCCGGAGCCGTCTTCACGCGCCGGGATGCGAGCGGCGTGCAGGTGCAGGAGGGCCAGCAGCGCGAAGGTCTCGGGCGTCGCGGTCAGTGGATGCTCGGCGAGGATTCGAGCGAGCCGCTTGGCCTCATCGCAAAGCTCTCGCCGCAGCGCAGTCTCGGTGTGCGACGAGAGGTAGCCCTCCGTGAACAACAGGTAGACGATCGACTGCACGGCCGGCAGACGCGAGGCGAGTTGCTCGGTCGAGAGCTCGACGAGCTCGAGCGGCAGCGCTCGTAGCCGCTCGCGCGCGCGACCGAGCCGCTTGTAGGCGTTGGCCTCGCTGAGGAAGAGCCGCGCGGCGATCTCCCGCACCTCGAAGCCGCACAGCGTCTTCAGCGCCAGCACGAGCTGAGCCTCCGCGGGAATCGCCTCGTCGCAACACACGAACAGCATGCGGACCAGGTCGTCGCGGATGTCGCCGGCGAGGACCGCGGTCGGTCCATCGCCGGGCGACGGTCCGTCTTCTTCGCGAGCGCGCCGCAGGGCGAGGCGTTCGCGGCGCGCTCGCTGTCGCAGCTCCCCGACCACGTGGTTGTGCGCTGCACGGAACAACCAGGCAGTCGGGTTGTCGGGCACGCCGCTGCGAGTCCACGACTCGAGCGCCGCGACCAGCGCGGACTGCACCGCGTCTTCGACCGCCTCGACGTGATGCACGCCCACGCGGCGCGAGAGCATCGCGACCAACCGGCCGTACTCGTGCCGGAAGAAATGCTCGCCGAGGACGGGCGTGCTCAAGGCGTCTTGATCTCGATCACTTCGACCCCGGAGCCCGGGCGCACCAGGCCGGGACACTCGCGTGCAACCGCGATCGCCTCGTCGAGGTTCGCAGCCGACACGATCATGTAGCCGCCGACCAGTTCCTTGACCTCGACGAACGGTCCATCCGGCGGCTGCGCGGTCACGACCTTGCCCGAGCCGAGCCGTCCGCCCAGGTCGGTCAAGTGGGCCTGGAACTTCTCCCGCCACGCGTTGAATTTCTCGTACATCGCCTGCATCTCGGCGGGCGACGGCTTCTGCGCGGGCTCACCACCAGGTACGGAGCGCTGCAAACACAGATACTTGGGCATGTTCTCTCCTCCGAGGCGATGACGCGCCAGCGGCTCGACTTTGGACACTCTACGGGGCCGCGAGCGTGGACGGGCCCTCGAATTGCGCACACGTGAACTCGACGGCGCAGGCCCACCGCACGTGACTGAGCGTTTCGAGTAACGGTTCCACTCCGTCGAGACCATGACTGAAGCGCGTCTTGAGCCGTGTCGGGCAGCCGTTCTCGAATTCTACGAACAACGAATCCTCATTCAGACCCAGTGGAGGTGCTTCCGGCGCAGACATGATCTCGCGCAACATCGCATCGACCTGGGCCTGCACCGTGGTGGCGAGAACGCAGGGCTCCAGCGCACGTCTGGCACATGTCGACGCGTCGATCGATCGCGATGCGTCCGCCGAGATGGAGCAGTCGTGGCGGCAGGGCGCGCTCGACCCCGACCACGTCGTCCGACCGTCCGCCACGTTGCAGCTGAGAACGGCAACCGTGTCGGTGGTCTTCGAACCGTCGCCAAACAGGTAGCGGCACGTGGTTCCGCTGGGCAGCGTGCACACGTGGCCAAACGCCGCCGTAAGCGGTGCCGGGCATCCGGGCGGCAGTGGCGGGAAGCTGTCGGGATCGCAAGTGACCGGCCCGTCGGCGTTCACCGGGCGCTCCGCCGGCGCGCCTGCGGTCGCATCGGCTCGCTGCATCGCAGGCGGCGCGGCCGTGCCGCCGTGTGAGTCGCCACAGCCCGTCAGCGGAACGAGCGCGTTCAGCAGCGCGCAAAGCGCACTGCAGAAAACCACGACGCGGCGGGCAGAAACTGCCATCGGCTCGTACGACTGATCTTCATGACCGATGCCTCTCCCGATGTCGAGGCGGATAGGCGTATCCTGACCGAGGTCTATAATTGCGATGCGTCCAATCTCGGGTACCCCGCGACGGCTGCAGTTCTGGTCGAGCCTGTGGTGCTCGCTGCTGCTCGCGGCCAGCGTCTCCGCGCAACGCAGCGCGAACGAGCGCCAAGTCGAGGCGCCCGCAACCGAGCTGCAACGCCGGCAGCTCTGGGAACCTGCTGTGGCGTTTGCGAGCAAACAGTTCCTGGTCGTGTGGACCGAGCAGCGGATCACCAGCAACCTGGAGCCGCTCAATCAAGTGCTCGCGGCGCGCGTGACCCCGTCGGGCGAGGTGCTCGATTCGCGTGGGATCATCGTCGCCAGCTCGGGGGTACTGCGCCGCGAGCCGCGGGTCGTCGCGAGCGCTGACGGCTTCGTCGTGTTCTGGCGGGAGACCTCGGGCCTGGGAGGCGACGGCAGCCGGTTCGCGCGGGTGGATGCGGATGGCAAGGTGCTGGACTTCGAAGGCATCGAGTTGCCGCACTACCTGGGCGAGTTGGGTTGCGCAGGTGCGAGCTGTATTGGAGCTGCTGCGCCCGCACTGGATGTGCGCGTGCTCGGCTTCGACGTGTGCGGCGTGCAGAACGACGAAAGCCTGCTCGCGATCCCACCGCGCACGAGCAGTCAATCGAGCGCGACGACCAGCGCGGCACATATCGCGAGCACGCCTTGTGTCGGTCACATGCTCGCACTCGCCCAGCACGACGAGCGCAGCGGCGAAGTCTCGATCGCGCTCGCGGGGTTCGCGCTGGACGGCGAGCTGCAGTTCGCGCGCTCGCTCCAGAGCATCGTGACCGGTGGCCCGTCGCTGCCGGCGTTCGACATCGCCGCTGATGCCTCCGGTCACGCGCTATTGGTCTGGCAGCAGATGGACCAGCTGTGGTCGCTGTGGGCCGACGCATCCGGCAAGGCTCTGGGTCCGTCGCAGCGTCTCGTGGATGCCTCGAACCCGGTGCTCGCGTTCGATGGCGACGGCTTCGTGCTCGTCACCGGTGACCAGTCGCTCGCAGCGTTCCGGCTCGATGCGGACGGCAAGTTGATCCGTCGCGAGCCGGCGATGATCCGATCGGATCCACCCGGTCTACGCGATCGCGTGTCAGTGGCAGCGACACAGCAAGCAGCGCTGGTCGTCTGGCGTGCTGCAGGGGCCCCGTTCGCGAACGAGCTGAACGCTGCGTTGATCGATGCGAAAGGAGACTTGATCGACGACCGCGGCCTTGCCATCGCCGGCTCTGCAAACCGACAGAGCGAACCGTCGCTCGCGCGATTCGGCGACGGCTACGCGTTGCTACTGCGGGACGATCGCCCGAGCAGTCGCGGTTTCCGCCTCTTCCGCCTCGATGCGCGGGGCGAGGTGATCGGCTCGTCTGAACCCGAGTTGGGCGCGACATCGAACGTCCAGTTGGTCGCGGCTGGCGACCGGCTCGCGCTCTTGCTCAGCGACGAGCGCGCGCCGATGCTGTCCTGGATCGATGCGGAGACGCTCGCGCTCTCCACTCCCATTCAGCCGGACTCGACTCGGAACACGCAGCTCGTGCCCGGTGACGATTCGATCTTGACGGTGACCTCGAGCCGGGGCCGGCTGTGCGGCGAAGATCAGCCCTGCGACCTGACGCTGTCGCTGCAGATGCTCGAGCTGGACGGCAGCATCCGCGGCTCGCCACTCACGTACGGACCCGACGGCGAGTGGACGCGCACGGACTCGATTGCAGTCCCTGATCGCAACGGGTTCGTCCTCGCGTTCAGGCAAGCGCGGGTCGATTCTCGGTCGAACGAGCGAAGCCTGCAGGTCGTCCACGTCGGCCGCGATGGTGCTGCGGAGCGCTCCCAGGTCATCGCGACGGGCGAAGCGTACGAGCGTTGCGTGGCCATCGCTCCCGCCGAGGACGGCTACCTGCTGGTGATCGAACGATCCTCGAGCGTTGGCAATCCGCGGAACGCGACCCTCCTGGGGCTACGCCTGCGCAGCGACCTCCGCCCGCTCGACGACGCGCCGTTCGAGCTCACGACCGGCGATGCCCGGCGCGCGCGCGCGAGTGCCGTCCACGACGGCGCGGCCTGGTGGGTCGCCTGGCAAGAGCGCAAGACAGAGTGCTCCTGGGACGTGTACGGCGCCAGGGTGCCGAGCGCGCCCGATCGACCGACCAGCTTTGGAGTCGCCGTCTCGCCGCGCGATGAGCTCAGTCCGACGCTCGCCGCCGCAAGCCCGGGGCACGCGCTCGTCGCCTACGAGCGCTTCGATGACGATCCCGGCGCGATGATCGGCCGCGTCTTCCTGCGCGATCTGGTCGCGAACGCCAGTTGCAACATTCCCGCGTGCTGCGACGACGAATGCAAGCCCCCGAGCACGTCGCGCTGTGAAGCCGCCACAGCGGACCGTTGCGAAGCGAAAGCACAGGCGAGGCGAGCGCGTTACGGCTGCGATTGCAGCCTGGGACCGCGTGGCGCCACGTCGCAGCTGCCAATCAGGACTACGCTGTTCGGGCTCATTGCATGGGCACGCCGTCGGCGAAGATCGTCTAGTCCGCGCTCTCGGCTCGCCGCTTGAGCGAAGCCGCAAACTCGTCGAAGGCCGGCTGCATGTCCGGCAGCGAGCGCTCGATCAGCGGGGACAGCGGTCCGCTGAACGCCTCGCGCATCTCGAAGTGCACCGAGTCACCCCGCGGGGTGAGCGTGAACGTTCGGACGCCCTTGAACAGTCCGAGCGGCATGCCCCCGCTCCAGACCATCCGCGCAGGTGCCGTGAGCTCCGAGACCTTCACCGGAAATGCTCGACCGGGATTGATCTTGACGTGCAGCTTGATCTTCTCGCCCGGAGCGATCCGTCCCTCGACACGATCCACCGTCGTGTTCCACGAAGGATAGCTCGCGGCGTCAGTCAACAACGCCCAGATCCGTTCCGGCTTGGCCTTGATGTCGGTGCTGGTCTCGAAGGTCTTCATCGCGTCATGGTAACCAAATCGTTACCGATGTCGCGACACCTCGAGCACGCGATCAGGCGAGAAGTTGCCCGTTCGCCCTCGCCGCAGCTTCGATCGCCGCGCGTCCGTCGCCATGAAAGCCGTGGCCCGCAGGATCGTGGTAGGTGAGCACGGTGGTGGCCGGCCACTTGAGCACCGCACGCCAGCAGGCATCGACGAGCTTCGCGTCGCCGACCTTGCGAGCATCCTTGAAGAGATAGACCGAGTCCGGCGTGATCATCCGCTTGACCATCCCGGGCAGGCCTGCGTGCGTGGCCCTGGGGTACATCCAGCCCAGGTTTTCTCCGCCGATCAACGTCTGCGTCGGCACGTGAAACGTCCAGAGCTCGTCGACCGGATCCTTCATCCTGAACATCATCGAGAACATCATGTTCAGCATCATCGGCAGCCCATCCGATCCGCCCTCGCCCGGCGAGACGTGATCGGGTGCGCCGAACAGGCCTCGAAACGAGATGAACTCGAGCTGGCCCGCGAACTGCGGCAACACGCGCTCCGGATCGAACGTGGAGACTCGAGGCATGGCGAGGAGCTTCTTCCCATTCGCCGTGCGCGGAATCCGCGTGGGCCCGACGAGCACGGACGCGTTCGGAAAGGCCTCGGCCCACGGCGGCATGAGCACGTGGTGGCCGCCGCCGGGCGAGAGCACGTAGCGCACCGTGAGCCCTGTCTCGCGCTCCAGCCGCTGCACTTCCGCGATTGCGGCTGGTTCGACGCCGTTGATCACGAGCAGCAGCGGCGCGCCGTCCTCGATCAACCGGAAGACGAGACAGCGGTTGTTGATCGGCGGGAAGCTCTTCGAGCCGCCCGGGTTGTGCTTCGTGGCGATGATCCAGAACCCGTCCGCGACCTGCGCGGCGCGACCGACGTCTTCGCGCGATAGATCGATGGTCATGTGCGCCTCACTGGGTGAGCTGTTGAATCAGGGCAGCCGCGTCGAAGTCGGCGCGGTGCGCAGCCATCTTGCCGTGCTCGACCTTGTCGATCATGGTCAGCGAGAACTTGACCCGCTTGCCGGTCGCCGGGATGCCCTGGAACTCCGCGGTGTGCGTGCCCGTGAAGTACCCGTTGAGCAGCACGTAGTCGCCCACGGCCTCGACGAAATCAAACACGTGGCGCCCGTCCGGGAACGCGCGCATGAACATCTGGCCCATGCCGGCCCAGCCGTCGCGATCGAGCACGTTGCAACCAACGTAGACCTTGCAGGCAGCAGACAGGAGCTCCCGCGCGCGGTCGAAGTCCTGGGCATCGACCTTCGTGTACAGGTCGAGCACGAGCTCACGGTTTTCAGCTTGCTGGTTCATCGCCCACCTCCCGAGTGGTTGAACCAACTCTCCCGGATCCCCGCCCACGCAGCCATAGGGCGGATACCCTATGCCTGCGCGAGCCCGGTCTTCATGGCGATCATCGTCGCCGCGGCCCGCGTCGTCACGCCGAGCTTCTCCAGCACGTGCTGCACGTGGTGTCCCGCGGTCTTCGTCGAGATGTCGAGCGTAGACGCGATCTCCTTGTTGGTCAGACCGCGCGCGAGCAGGCGCAGCACCTCGACCTCTCGATCGGTGAGGCCGCTCGGCCGGTCCGGCGCGCGCACTGCGTGCCCCGCGGCGCCGAGCACAGCGTTGACCGCATCGGGGCAAAGCAAGCCGCTTCGAGCCATGCTGCCGAGCTCTGCCGCAGCGCGATCGGGTGGCAGCGCGGGGCGATGCGGTCGATCTTCGCGCAGCGCCTGATAGACGTCCGCAGCGGCGAGCACGCGTGCAGCCGGCGTGCACGCGGCCGCCGGCAAGCGACGATGATAGCCGGACCCATCGAGGCGCTCGTGCGCAGCGCTCGCGATCTCCGCGACGCTGGAGAGCGACGGCGCCCGCGAGAGGATGCGCTCGCCCGCGTACGTATGGATCCGGATGCGCTCCCGCTCCACGTCGGTCAGGGGCTTGGCTTTGTCCCAGATGGCAGCGGTCACAGCCACGCGACCGACATCGTGAACCAGCCCGGCTCGAAATACGGCCCGAGCTCGATCCGCATCGAGGCCCAGCTTCTGCGCAGCCGCTCGCGCGAGCTCCGCCACGCCCGACGAGTGCCCGCGCGTGAAGCGGCACTTGAGGTCCGCGAAGTGCGCGATCGCGCGCAGCCCCTCGTCGATCGCGTCCCCATCGACGCTGCGGTGAGGAGCCGGCTCCGCAGCCATCGCCACGCTCCACGGCGACGGGTCATCGAGCGGCGCGCACAACTCGGCAGCCGAGCTCGCAAAGCGCTCGACGAGCTCCGGATCGAGTCCACGCCGCGCGTGCTTGCGCGTGAGCGCCACGGCACCCTCGACGCCCCCCAACCGGTGGCCGATGTTCGCGTCGATGGCGACGTGAGCGATACGCATCGCCAAGGCCAGTGCCTCGCCCTTCTGACCCGTCGGCTTGCCCGTGCCATCCCAGCGCTCGAACGCCTGGAACAGAGCCGCGCGAAACGCCTCGTCGAAGCCGAAGCGCTCCGCGAGGTGAATCGCCACCTCGCAATGTGCGCGCCCAACCTCGAGCATCTGCGTGAGCTTGCTCATGGCGCGCGCCATCGCGACGATCCCCCCGATCGGCCCGCGACCGCGCCGCGCGAGGCGCAACATCGGCGGCAACATCTCGGACGCACGCCCCCAGTCGAGGCCGTAGGTCTCGACGCCGATGGCTACCTCGTCTCCCAACGCCTCGGCTGCGGTGCCCGACTCGGCGGTGCAGCCCGACATTACAAGCAGCGGCAGATAGTAGGCGTCGCGCACCGTTCGATGGTCGACGCGCGCGAGCTGCGCGAGCCGCACCGCGATGACCGCGCCCCGCAGCGCGTGACAATCCGGCATGCCCGCGCCCGCATCCGTCGCCATCGACAGCGTGCCGATCAGCTCCGCAAGTCTCATGCCCCGGTTCTATCCGGCGCGGCGGGGCCAGGACAAGTTCGCGTTCAAAGGCCTTTCTGGCCGTACTCGAACGAGGCGTCCATCCCGCAGAGCTTGCACATCGGGCCAACCAGCCAGTCCTTCGAGTCCATGTCGTTCAGCAGCAAGTACTTGAACCACGCGGTGCTCGGGCCGACGACGCGCTCGGGTTCGGTGATCAGGGTCAGGTGACCGTCGGCGCTGCCGCGCATCGGCACCATGTGGTACCAGAGCCACGCCGCCTTGGGGGCAGCCTGCACGCCGTTCTTGAGGCCGCTGATCGCGCCGACGATGTCGCGATCGCCCGAGATGGAGAAGAACGGCTTCGTCGCCGTGGTCCCGCCGTTGAAGATGATGACGGTCTTGACTCGCGCGTCGCGCGCAGCGGCGATCGCAGCACCGCCGCCTTGCGAGTGACCCGCGGCGCCGACCTTGTCCGTATCGATCTTGCCGAAGTACGGGCCCTTCTCATCCATGTTCGCCGCGAATGCCCAGTCGAGCGCCTTCGTCATCACGCTGTTGCGACCCACCTGGCGCGAGTTCGCCGCGATCACGAAGAACCCGTGCGACGCCCAGTGCTTGAGCAGGGTGCCGTAGCCCTCGGGCAACGCGCACGTGCCATTGCCCCAGGTGATGATCGGATACTTCTTGCCCTCTTCGAGCTTCGCCGGCCTGTACAGCGAGTACATGTTCATCTTGAGGTCCGGCGGGATCATGATGAACTTGTCGGATTCCATCGGGTCGCCGCCGAAGCCGCGCGCGAAGCTCTGACAGCCCGCGACACCATCGCCGGTATCGCTGGACGCGATCGGATACTCGAAGCCTTCACCGACCGGTTGATCGCGCATCACTTCGTACGGGCCCATCATCGCGAGATCGACCGGCCCCATCATCGGAGCGCCCGCGGCACCTGCCGCGCCGCCCGCACCTGCTTCTGCGCCGCTCGCACCGGCCGTGCTTCCGCCGCTACCAGCTGCAGTGCCACCGGTGCCTGCGGCCGTGGTCCCCGCGGCTCCAGCGCCTGCACCACCACTGCCAGCCGCCGCCTTCCCTGCGGCACCCGCACCTGCACCGCCTGCTCCGACGCTGGTACCGCCTGCGCCTGCCCCCGCCGCCGGCGCGCCCGCCGCGAGCTCTCCCGCTGCCGAGGTTCCAGCGCCACCGCCGGCGACGACTGGCTCTTCCTGCATCGCGTTATCCGAGCAGGCCACGACTAAACAGAGCGTGCCGAAACGTAACCAACCCAAGACACTAGTTGCGGTCATACTGAAAATAGTTGGGTAGTGGCCGCTCATGTTCCCTCCGCGCGTCTGCCGCGTACCTCTACGTTGTTTGAGCGGCGCCGTCCAGCCGCAGCCAGCAGCTTCATCCGCTGTCACCGCGCCTGCGCGGCGGAAGGTTGGGCAGGGTGGTCGGGATCTGGACCCCGCGTGCGACCGCGGGACGAGCACCGATACGATCGAACCATGGCTTTAGGTTCGGGTACTGGTCGAACGTGAACCCCGCCCAGTGCGCCGCGAAGTACCAGCCGTAGAACGCGATGTCGACGATCGAGTAGTCGGCGCCGAGAAAGTAGTCACGCCCGGTCAGGAGACGATCGACCAACCTGTCGATGATGTCACCTTGCTCCTCGTAGCGCCGGATTGCGTACGGGACGGCGTCCGTGGCGAAGACCGAGAAGTGCATGCGCTGCCCGAACATCGGTCCCTGCAGAGACGCCTGCAGGAACAGCAGCTCGAGCGCTCGAACGCGCGCCTTGCCCGATCGAGGTACCAGGCGGCCCACCTTGTCCGCGAGATACAACAAGATCGCATCCGACTCCGTGAGAACGAGATCGGCGTCGCGGTCTCGAATCACGGGGATCTTTCCGGTCGGGTTGAGCGCGAGGAACGCATCCGTTCGTCCCTCGCCCGCGAACACGTTCACGCTGCGAACCTCGTAGGGCAACTCGAGCTCCTCGAGTGCGATCGCGATCTTGTGGCCATTGGTGGAACCGTAGGTAAATAGCTCGATCACGGCAGCAGCTCCTTGGTGGTGCCACGACCGTAGTGCTCGCCGTCGAGACGAACCTGCTCGCAACGCTAGCTTTTGTGTCCAGCCGTCTCATCGTGCGGGCGCGCCTGTGCGCGGAAGCGGGCCGGTGGCCGCCCGTGGCTGCGCCGGAACGCCTTGGAGAACGCTGAAGCCGTCTGGTAGCCGACGCGGGAAGTGATCTCGTCGAGCGACAGGTCAGTCTCGGAGAGAAGCTTGGCCGCGAGGCACATGCGCCAGCGGGTCAAATAGGCAACGGGCGTTTCTCCCACCAGCTCGACGAAACGGCGCGCGAAGGTCGCGCGAGAATGTGCCACACGACGCGCCAGCCCATCGACCGACCAGGCGGCCTGCGGCTGCTCGTGCATCAGCGCCAGCGCCTTGGCGATGGCTGGATCTCGCAAGGCGCCGAACCAGCCGGCCGCGCCGGTCGGCTGGGCCTCGACCCACGCGCGCACGACGAACACGAGCAAGCTGTCGACGAGCCGCGGGACGACGAGCTCGGAGCCGCTACCGGCGTCGATCGCTTCGCGACGCAGGAGCTGAAGCACGAGCTGCAGCTGCACGTGTCGCTCCGCTTCGTGGGCGGGCAGATGTACGAACGGCGGAAGCAGCGACATGAGTGGATGCGGCCCGGCGTGCTGGAACAGGTACTTCGCGCAGAGCACCAACGTCGTTTCGTGTGCCCGTGACTTGGGTAGGGCTGCAAGTCGCCGTGGCATCGCAGCGAGGGCCTTCGCGTACGGCAAAGGTCGCGTGCGGGGATCGTCGCAAATCGAATGACCGACACCGCTGCGAATGAGCACGACGTCGCCAGCGCCCAACCGAACCGGCTTGCGCTGCCCGGCCGTACGTAGCCAGCAGTTGCCGCGCTGAACCAGGTGCACGGCGGCCTCGGCCAGCGGATCCACCTCGAGCCCCCAGGGCGGAACGAGCTCGGCCTGCGCGATCACGGTCGCTCCAAGCCGCGTCACCGAAAGGACATCGGCCAAGACGTCCACTAGCGAATTCTCCGTGCACCGAGAGGCTTGAGCTGATTGGACATAAAATCAGCGTATTTCATCCCATTCGTCTCATCGAGTCTGCCACAACCTCGATGGCAGGACAACCGGCGAGGTGCGGCGCGCGCGGGCGCGAGCTCATCACCGCTCGATAGCCAAGCTCGATCGTTTTCAGCCGCGCTGCGCACGCCGCAGAACATGATCGCGCAGGTTCACCCGGGCGCGGTGTAGCCGGCTCTTCAGTGCGTCGATCGAGATGCCGAGTCGCTCGGCTGCTTCGGGCGCGCTCAGCTCCTGGATATCGCGGACCAGCACGACCTCCCGGTGAAGCGGATCGAGATCTGCGAGCGCGCCGGCGAGCAGCTCGATTCGCTGGCGAAGCGCGATCGCATCCTCAGGATCGACGACCTCGTCGACCAGCAGCTCGGACGGTGGCGCCTGCGGCGACTTGCGATGGCCGTCCAGCAGGCGCAGGCACTCGCGGCGCACGATCGTGAAGAGCCAGCTCGCGATCGACGACGCGGTCCCCCGGAAGGTGCGGAGCGCGCGCGTTGCGGCCCAGAGCGTTTCCTGGACGGCGTCCTCGGCGTCTTCGGTCGTGCGACAGACGTGCAGCCCGTACCGGTAAACGCCCTGGCGATGGGCGCCGATCAGCCGATCGAGAGCCGCGAGATCACCAGCTTGGGCGGCCGTCAAGTCCGCATCGGCCAACGAGCGTGCCATGTCCTTGTAGATTGTTCGTGGAAGACGCAGGGTTCGCAACTTTGCCCGAACCCTTTTCGCTTGCCGGCCCCTCTACACAGCATGAAGTGCCAAGGCGGCCCCGGCGAGGTGCTTCAAATGAGGATGTGCGAATGCAGGAGATCGACGACAGCGACAGTGGCCTCTGGACCTTCCATCAGCAGCGGTCCGTCATGGGCGTGGAGATCGGCACGCGGATGACGGTGGTTCGGTTGAGCGACGGTACCCTGCTGGTACATTCACCGATTCGCCTGACTCCGACGCTCGAGCAAAAGCTGGCTTCGCTCGGGCGTGTGGAGCACGTGCTCGCGCCAAACCTCGACCACTACCTGTTCGCAGAGGCCTTCAAGCAGCGCTATCCCGCCGCGCGCTTCTACGCTGCGCCTGGCGTGGCACCGAAGCTTCCCACCGTGCGCTTCGACGCAGAGCTCCGCTTCGGCCAAGCCGCGCCGCTCGGCGATGGCCTCGCCCAGGCCTGGTTTCGATCGAACCACCAGCTGCAGGAGCTCGTCTTGTTGCATCGAGCGACTCGAACGCTCATCACCTCGGACCTCGCCTTCCACATCCAGGCGGCCGACGGCCTGCTCTCGAAGCTGATGTTGAAGCTCAACGACTCGTACCAGACGTTCGGGCCATCGCGCGTCTGCCGCAGCCACATCACCGAGCCCGGCATGGCGCGTCCCGACGTCGACGCTATCCTGGCGTTGGATCCGGAGCGAGCGATCGTCGCTCACGGCGAGATCTTGCGTGCGGGCGCCGCCGCCGCCATCGAGCGCGGCTATGCGTGGCTGCGCTAGCAGACCTTCCGAATTCCGTCGGGAGGTGTCATTCCAGGGAGGGCTCGATCGTCGGATCCCATGAAAGGACACCGAACCTCATGAAATACGCACTGCTGATCTACGCCGCAGAGAAGGACTTCGCAGCCATGTCCAGGGAGGAGCAAGGCCGCGTCTACAACGACTACATGGCCTACACGATGGAGCTCCAGAAATCGGGCAAGATGCTCTCCTGCGTGCCGCTCGATCCCACGTCCACGGCCACGACGATCCGCGCGCGCAGCGGCAAGACCATCCCCACCGATGGACCGTTCGCGGATACGAAGGAACAGCTCGGCGGCGTCTACGTCATCGACGTCAAGGACCTGAACGAGGCGATGGCTTGGGCTGCGAAAATCCCCGATGCCAAGGTGGGCTCGATCGAGATCCGGCCGGTCATGAACGTCCCCGAGATGTAGGAACGAAGCTATGAGCCAGACCTCGCGCGCGCTCGAGCAGGTTTTCCGCGCGGAGTCTGGCGGCGTCCTGGCAACGCTGATCCGCATCCTCGGCGACTTCCAACTCGCCGAGGATGCGCTGCAGGACGCGCTCACCGCCGCGCTCGAGACGTGGCCCCATGATGGAGTACCGACCTCCCCGGGCGCATGGCTCACCACCACGGCGCGCCGCAAAGCGGTCGATCGGATCCGTCATCTCAAGATCATCGAGGCGAAGCGCAGCGAACTGACGCTGTCGCTGCGCCTCGACCAGGAGGCCCGCGGTGCTCCCGATGACCTCGAGGTCTCGCCGGTGCCCGATGATCAGCTGCGACTCATCTTCACCTGCTGCCACCCTGCTCTCTCCCCCGAGGCCCAGGTCGCGCTCACGCTGCAGACACTCGGGGGCCTCAGCATCGCCGAGATCGCACGCGCCTTCCTGGTCGCTGAGGCGACGGTCGCCCAGCGCCTCTCACGCGCAAAGCAGAAGATCACGCGCGCGAACATCCCGTACGAAATCCCGGAGCGCGATGCGCTCGGTCGACGGCTCGATGCCGTCCTCAGCGTCCTGTATCTGATCTTCAACGAAGGCTATCTCGGCAGCCCGCAACTCGTACGCGACGACCTGGTCGACGATGCCATTCGGCTCGCCCGGGTCCTGTCCGCACTCCTGCCCGATGAGCCCGAGGCGAAGGGCCTCCTGGCGCTGATGCTGCTCCACGACTCGCGTCGCGACGCACGTGTCAGCAACGAAGGCGAACTGGTCCTGCTAGAGGATCAGGATCGAACGAAGTGGAATCGCGCGCAGATCGACGAAGGTGCTCGGCTTGTCGAGGAAGCGCTGCGCATGAGGCGCCCGGGCTCGTACCAGGTCCAAGCCGCGATCGCCGCGGTTCACACCGAGGCCGCGACTGCGGCACACACCGACTGGCCACAGATTGCAGTGCTCTATCACCAGCTCCTTCACTACGAGCGCACGCCCGTCATCGAGTTGAACCGGGCAGTTGCGGTCTCCTTCGCGGTCGACCCTGACGAGGGTCTGCGTCTGCTCGACAACATCGCGGGCGGCGACGCGCTGGACCGGTATGCGCCCTTCCACCTCGCGCGCGCAGACATGCTGCGCCGGCTCGGACGGTCCGAAGAAGCGCTGGAGTGCTACCGGCACGCACTGCCCTTCGCTCAGAACGAGCAGGTTCGCAGGTTCATCGAGCAGCGGCTCGATCGACGGGAGCCGACGTAGCCCAGAAACGCAAAACGCCGCAAACACTGTTGTTTGCGGCGCTTCGGAAGGTTGGTTGCGGGGGCAGGATTTGAACCTACGACCTTCGGGTTATGAGCCCGACGAGCTACCAGGCTGCTCCACCCCGCGGCAAGTGGAGGGGGAGTGTACGCCTGGGCGAAGGTCTGTCAACGGCTTTGTGTAACGAGTTGGACGCTCGTTCGTCTCATGGTCTGCGGGTGCGCTTCTTGGGTGTGGCACGACCCTTCGCGGTCATGTCTCGGCGATCTCGCGTGTCGTTCGCTGTGCGCGCTGCGCGTGGCCCGGATGGGCGCTTCGCAGCGATGTCGCGGCGCTCGCTCGCGTCGTTCGCTGTGCGCACGGCGCGTGGCGCCGGCTGCTGCTTCTTGCTGGGGTTGAGGTATTTTTGCTTGAGGTCGTTGAGCTCGGGGGTGGTGAGCGGGCGCATCTGGCCGGGGCGCAGTCCGGTGATCGGCAGGTCGGCGAAGCCGGTACGCGTGAGTCGCAGCACGGTGCGTCCGACGGCTTCGAGCATGCGGTGGACCTGCCGGTTCTTGCCCTCGGTGATCGTGACCTCGATGAAGGTGTGCTTCTCGTCTTTGCGGACGACCTGGACTTCGGCCGGCGCGGTGCGCTCGCCATCGTCGAGCGTCACGCCGGAGCGCAGCAGCTCGAGGCGCTGGCTCTCGAGCGTGCCCTCGATCTTCGCGTGGTAGACCTTCGGCACGCTGCGCGTCGGGTGCAGCAGCGCTTGAGCGAGCGCGCCGTCGTTGGTCAGTAGCAACGCCCCGCTGGTGTTGAAGTCCAGCCGGCCCACCGGAAACACGCGCTCGGGGACGTTGTCGACGAGCTCCTTGATGCTGTTGCGACCCTCGGGGTCGTCGAGCGTGGTGACCACGCCGCGCGGCTTGTGCATCAGGTAGTAGACCGGCTTTTCGGCGACCAGGCGCTTGCCGTCCACCTCGACGCGATCCTTGTGCGGGTTCGCGCGCGTGCCGAGCTCTTTCACGATGCGTCCGTTGACGCGTACGCGGCCGTCAGTGATCAGCCGTTCGGCAGAACGGCGGGATGCGACCCCCGCTTGCGCGAGGATCTTTTGGAGTCGTTGCAAAGCCATCTACGAGATTAACCATCGCTACCTGCGGCAGCAGCCGTTGCAGGTTGTTCTTGCGACTTCTTCCAGGCTGCGTCGCGGTCCCAGCGGTCTACGCGCGCATCGCCGTCCAGGTCGGTGCCCATGCGTACGGTCTTGCCGGCATCGAAATACTCCCAGCGATCCGGGCGCCACTGGGCGGGGGTGCTGCGGCCGGCCAAATCGCGCTCCGCACGCGAAGGCTTGCCGTTGTCGTAGTAGACCTTGGTCTCGATCTTGCCATCGAAGTTGTCGTCGAACTCGTGGCGAACGATCTGGCCGTTCTGAAAGTAGGTGTGTTGGTCGATCTTGCCGTCGAAGTTGCGGTCGACGTCCTCGCGCAGCGAACGGCCTTCGTCGTCGTAGATGCGCACGACGTCCTTCTTGCCATCGCCGTTGACGTCGGCCTCGCGGCAGATCAGCACCAGGCGACTGGCGCCCGGATCACCCACGCGCAGAAAGACCTTGCGCACGTCGGGTTGGTCGTTGCCGGAGGTGTCGTACTCGTTGCTCTCGCGGTTGGGCAGCGTCGCGTCGCAGCGCGGATCGCCGGTGCCCTTCTTTTGCGCCTGGTCCTGCGCGGCCTGTTGCGCCGTGTTCACCTCGAGCGAGGCCTTGCCGCTCGCACAACCGACGACGAGGAGGATCGACAGGAATGCGAGCTTGTTCATGGCGTCTTGCCTTTCGTGCCTGCGCCTGCCCCGATGCTGATACCCGTGCCCGTAGAAGCTGGTTTAGCGCTCGCGCCGGCCTTGATCGAGCCGGACGCTGCGGGAGCAGGCACGGTCGGCGAAGACGGCGGCGGCGCCTCCGTGGGTGAGGGCGTCGGAGGCGGCGGCGGCTCGGTCGTGGTCGTCGCCGTGCTGGGCGGCGCAGGCGGCGCTTCCTCCGTGGGCTGCGGCAGCGGCGAACCGTCGCAGCTCACCGCGTCCTTCACGAACACCGGGCCGTTGATGCCTTCGCTGTCGGTGTGATCGGGCTTGCCGTCGTCATTCGTGTCGTACTGCACCTCGACCAGGCGGCCTTTACGATACGTCTCCCAACGTTCGGGCCGACCATCGTTGTTGTCGTCGTACTGCACGACCGACAACAGGCCCTTGTCGTACCCTTCCCAGGTATCGACCTGGCCGTGATGGTGTCGATCGCGTTCGAGGCGACCCACGTAGGGGCCTTCGCAGAAGATCCAGGTGTCGATCTTCCCATCGAAGTTGGTGTCGAGCTCTTTGCGCGTGAGCTTGCCGTTCTCGTAGTAAGACTGCTCGTCGAGCCGGCCGTCGAAATCGAAGTCGTGTTGTTCCCGATCGACCGCGCCGCCCTTGAACATACGCGTCATATCGACGCGACCGTCGAAGTTCAGATCGAGCTCGGTGCACTTCTCGCTCGAACCTTCGAAGACGTGTCGCACGTTGGCGTATCCGTCTCCGTTGGCGTCGACGCGCGTGTCTCGATCCCCTTCGCATTGGTAGCGCGCCAGAAACGTCGACTTGCGGGCGACCACCTCCGTCATCCCACCGGTCTCTACCTTCGGGGTGTCACCAGCGCAGGCACCAAGACCCCAAACCCCGATAATCATTGAAAAAAGTGCGTGGCGACTGGCCATGGCTGGGCCCCCTTCCTGTGGGCCGGCACTGCGTTGTCGTGCGCTGGCACTTCTACTAATTGGACGGTGCGAGAGCATACTTGCAGCCCTCAGGGCCTCGCAAGTGCGCCAAACCATTTGACAATACGTATGATGGCATGTACGTTCACGACTGGCTCGAACGCGAAATTGCAGAGGCTCGCTGCGTCATGGCTCGCAAGAAAATCTCGACAACGATTTACATCACTCCCGAACAAAACGAGAGCCTCAAGCTTTTGCACGAGCGCACCAAAGTACCTATCGCCGTGTACATTCGCGAGGGCATCGACTTGGTATTGGAGCGTCATCAATCCGAATTGCCGGGGCAGCTCACGCTGGTCGCGGCTGGTGACAAGAAGGGCTGACGCTTCGCCGCTGGTTTGGGTGCCTCCGATGAGCCCTCGCGCCACGTTGCGCGAGGGCTGATCTCCGTCTAGAGGTTCGCACCCCAAGTCTGGGTTTTCATTGATGCCTGTAGACCCCAAACGTATCCGCAACTTCTCCATCATTGCCCACATCGACCACGGCAAGAGCACGCTCGCCGATCGGATCATGGAGGCGACGGGAGCGATCACTGAACGCCAGATGCAGGAGCAGTTCCTGGACAAGATGGACCTCGAGCGCGAGCGAGGCATCACCATCAAGGCGCAGGCGGTCCGGCTCTCCTACAAGGCGTCCGACGGCGCCACGTACCAGCTGAACCTGATCGATACCCCGGGGCACGTCGACTTCACGTACGAGGTGTCGCGCTCGCTCGCCGCCTGCGAAGGTGCCCTGTTGGTGGTCGACGCCACGCAAGGTGTCGAGGCCCAGACTTTGGCCAACGTCTACTTGGCGTTGCACAACGATCTCGAGATCATCCCGGTGTTCAACAAGGTCGACCTGGCCAGCGCCGACGTCGACCGCGCGCGCCGCGAGGTCGAGGAAGTGATCGGGCTCTCGACCGAGAACGCGGTGCCGGCCAGCGCCAAGACCGGCATCGGCATCACCGAAATCCTCGAGAGTGTGGTCAAACACATCCCCCCACCCAAGGGTGAGGCCGACGGCACGCTGCGCGCGCTGATGATCGACAGCTGGTACGACAGCTACCGCGGCGCGGTGGTGTTGGTGCGCGTGGTCGACGGCCGGTTGAAGAAGGGCCAGAAGATCCGCCTGCTCTCGACCATGGCGGACTACGAGGTCACCGAGATCGGGGTGTTCAATCCGTTCGAGAGCCAGATCGACGAGCTCGGTCCCGGCGAGGTGGGCTTCTTCTCGGCGTCGATCAAGTCGGTGCACGACACCAAGGTTGGCGACACGATCACGGACGCGCGCAACCCGACCGACAGCATGCTGCCCGGCTTCGAAGACGTGAAGCCCATGGTGTTCGCGGGCATCTTCCCGACCGATTCGGATCAGTACGGCGACCTGCGCGACGCGCTGGAGAAGCTGCACCTGAACGACAGCGCGTTTCACTTCGAGCCCGACAACTCCCAGGCGCTCGGCCTGGGCTTCCGCTGCGGCTTCCTGGGCTTGCTGCACATGGAGGTCGTGCAGGAGCGGCTCGAGCGCGAATACAAGCTCGAGCTGGTCACGACGGCGCCCAGCGTGGTCTACAAGGTCCACACGTCCGACGGCAAGGTTCAGAACGTCGAGAACCCGTCGCACATGCCCGACCCAGGCAAGATCGATACCATCGAAGAGCCGTACTTCAAGGTCACGATCCACGTCCCCGACAGCTACGTGGGCGCGGTGCTGAAGCTGTGCGAGGACCGGCGCGGACACCAGCAGGGCATTCAATACGCCTCGCAGAACCGCGTGATCATCACCTACGAGATGCCGCTCGCCGAAGTACTGTTCGACTTCTACGACAAGCTCAAGTCGGCCACCCGGGGCTACGCCTCGATGGACTACGAGATCATCGGCTATCGCCCGAACGAGCTGGTGCGCCTGGACATGTTGATCAACGGCGACCCGATCGACGCGCTGAGCGCGATCGTCCACCGCGACCGCGCGCACCAACTGGGCAAGCAGCTGGCGCAGAAATTGAAAGAGATCGTGCCGCGACAGCAGTACGAGGTCGCGATCCAGGCGGCCATCGGCTCGCGCATCGTGGCGCGCGAGACCATCCGCGCGATGCGCAAGGACGTCACGGCGAAGTGCTACGGCGGTGACATCAGCCGCAAGCGCAAGCTCCTCGAGAAGCAGAAAGAGGGCAAGAAGCGCATGAAGAACGTGGGCCGCGTCGAGATCCCCCAGGAAGCGTTTCACGCGATCCTGAAGGTCGAATAGTCGCTCAAAGCTGCGGGCCCCGCTGCGAGCTGCGGACCGCGAGGTAGATCGCCGCGCCCAGCAGCCCGCCGATCGCATCCGCGATCAGGTCCCTCACGTCCGCCACCCTGCCCGGCACGAAGGCCTGGTGGATCTCGTCCAGCAATCCCCACAGAGTCGTGACCGCCCACGACGCCAAAAACACGCCCGTCCATCGCCACTCGGGCCAGGTGCCCCGCATCGCGTGCGCCAGTAGGGCAGCCAGGGTGCCGTACTCGACGAAGTGGATGCCCTTGTCACGGAACGGGACGAACTCGAACTTGAACTGCGTGGGCATCGAGCTGAGCACCCAGATCAGCAGCATGTAGGCGAGCGCGGGCAACCAGGCGAGCAGGCGACGCGACATGTCGCTACGAGACCGCCAGGGGCAAGCGCAGGCCGGGCTTACGCGCCGCCGAGGGCGGCAGGGGTGCAGCTATCAGCTGCGAGTCGAGGTCGGCGAACAGCGAGCGTTTGTTGGCGCGGGTCACGCGCGCGCGCAGCAGCTGGCCGACCGGGTTCGCTTCGGCCACGCCTGCCACGTGCACCAGCTCGTGGCGCTGGCTGCGCCCGACCCAGCGCCCCGGATCCTTGCTCGGCCCCTCGATCAGCACGTCCACCAGCTCGCCGACCAGGCTCGACAGATGGCGCTGCGTGAGCTCGTCGCCCAGCTCGAACAGGCGGGCCAGGCGCTCTGCCTTGACCGCCTCGGGCACGCTGTCGCCGAGCCGCAGCGCAGGCGTGTGCGGACGCGGGGAGTACTTGAAGCCGAACAGGCTGACGAAGCCGATCTCGCGCACCAGGGAGAGCGTAGCGAGGAAATCCTCCTCGGTCTCGCCCGGAAAGCCCACGATGATGTCGGTCGAGAGCGTGAAACCCGGGCGGCTGGCCATCAGCGCCTGCCCGCGCTCCAGGTAGGATTGACGCCGATAGCGGCGCAGCATCAGGCGCAGCATGCGGTCCGAGCCCGATTGCAGCGGCAGGTGCACGTGCGGCGGCAGCACCGAGAGCTCGCGGTGTGCGTCGATCAGCGCCGGCGTGACGTGGCGCGGGTGCGGCGACGTGTAGCGCAAGCGCTGCAGCGCGGGCACTTCCGCGGCGATCCGCCGCAGCAGCGCCGGGAACTGCGACTCGCTGCTGCTCGGCCCCTCGTGCCAGGAGTTCACGGTCTGGCCCAGCAGCGTGATCTCGCGCACCCCGCCCGCGACCAGCGTCTGGACCTCGCGCACGATGTCCGCGGCCGGGCGATAGCGCTCGGCGCCGCGCGTGTAGGGCACGATGCAATACGTGCAGCGCTCGTCGCAGCCCTTCATCACGGTCACGTAGCTGCTGACTTCGGGCCGGTCCGCGCGCACCTGCGCGCTCAGGAAGCTCGGTTGCTCGAGGTCGAACACGGTGCGCGCCAGCGGTGGGCCGCCGTCCTGCACGTGCCGCACCAGCTCGGGCAGCTCGGGGATGTTGTCCGGGCCGAGCACCACGTCGACCAGATCGAGGCGATCGAGCATCGCCTCGCCCTGCTGCTGCGCCATGCAGCCGGCGACGGCGATCACCAGCTCGCGCTTGCGCTCCTTGAGCGGCCGAAAGCTGCCGACCATGCTGAGCAGCTTGTGGTCTGCCTTCTCGCGCACGCTGCAGGTGTTGAACACGATCAGATCCGCGAGCTCGGGCGCGTCGGTCGCCTCGTACCCCTGGGCATGCAGCACCTCCTCGATGCGCCGGGAGTCGTGCATGTTCATCTGACAGCCGAAGGTTTGAAGCAGAAAACGCCGCATGGCCTCTCCGCCGGTCGGGCCGGCGGCGGGGCCCAGTATGTCTGTGGCCACGCGCGGCTGCAAATACTGCTAAAACCCGGGCCGTGTCGCGTCCTTCGAGCTGGTGGCTCCTGGTGCTGGTCCTGTGCACGGGCTTCGAGTGGCCCGGGCGGCTCGCGCACTGGAAGTACCAGCTCGTCCACGGCGACAAGAGTGAGCGGCGGGCTGCCGCGCTGCGCCTCGGCGCGTACGGGCCCGACGAGGTGCGCGAGCCGCTGTTGTCCGCCCTCGAGGACGACGACGCCCAGGTG
>DATEOF010000124.1:0-5781 GCA_035274465.1 Polyangiales bacterium | reverse complement strand
TCGGCGACGAGCGCGTCAGCCTGGCCGCGCGCCGCGCGCTGGTGGCTCACGGACAGGCCGGCTTCGAGGCCGCGCGCGCCGCGCTGGGAGACGTGAGCCTGCGCATGTCGCTGCGCTGGCAGCTGCCGCGCACGCTCGCGCAATTCGCGCCTCAACCCGCGGCCGACGCGCTGCTCGCGCGCCTGACCGAGGAAGGCGACGGCATGACGCGCTACCGCATCATCCGCGCGCTGGAGACGCTCGTCGCGCGCGAGCCTGCGCTCGAGCTGGCTCGACCCACGCTGCAGCGCGTGATCGGCGAGACGCTGGCTCGCGCCTACCGGCTGCTCGACGCGCGGATGAGCCTGACACAGGGCGCGGCCGAGGAGCCTGCGCGAAACACGCCCGGCCACGAGCTGCTGGTGCACGTGCTGCGGCACAAGGAGCAGAACGCCTGCGGACGCTTGCTGCGCGTGCTGGGCCTGGCTCATCCTGCGGCAGACTTCGCCCGCATCCGGCGCGGCCTGCGCAACGGCTCGGAGAAGACGCGCGCCAACAGCATCGAGCTCGTCGCCAGCGCCCTCGAGCAACCGCTGCGCTCCGCCGTGCTGGGCCTGATCGACGAGCTGTCAGACGAGCAACGCCTGAGCAGCGCCGGGAGCTACTACAGGCCGCAGCACCTGGACTACGAAGCCCAGCTCGAGCGCATGCTCACGCGCGAGAGCGCCGCCTTGCAGGACTTCACCGCGTTCCACGTCGGTGAGCTCGGGCTCTCTCGCTTCGCGCCGCTGCTTGTGACCATGGTCGAGCGCGAGCCCGGCCGCGCCGATCTGGTGCGCGCGCTCGGTCGCCTCCAGGTTCCGCCGCAGGTCGGCACGGAGCTCGCGCCATGCTGAACACCATCCAGAGCGTGCGCGATCGCATGCTGCTGTTGCGCACGTTGCCCGCGTTCGCCGGCCTCGAGGACGAACCGTTGTCGCTACTCGCCGAACACCTGCGCGTGCGCAAGTGCCGCGCGGGCGAGCAGCTGCTCAGGCTGGGCGAGCCGGTGCACCACGTCTACGTCGTGCTCGAGGGCGAGCTCCGCTGGCAGCGCAAGGGCTTCGCGCCGACCGTGGCCGAACGGCAGCAAGTGGTCGGTTGGCTGACGCAGATGGCGCGCGATCCCGACGGCATGGACGCGGCTGCGAAGGTCGACTCGCTCGTGCTCGAGCTGCCGTCCGAGATCCTCGAGAGCGCGCTCGAGGACGACTTCGGGCTGGTGCGCAACTCGCTGCGGCTGGCCGCGACCGGCCTGGTCGCCGCGCGCGCAGGCTTGCCCGCGCCGCTCGACAAGCCACCCGCCGTGGAGATGGGCGTGCTGCGCCCGCAGCGCCGCACGCTGGTCGAGCGTCTGATCGACATGCGCCGCGCCCCGCTGTTCGCGCGCACCAACGTCGAGGCGTTGATCGCGCTGCTGCGTTGCAGCGAGGAGCTGCGGCTCGCCCCCGACGAGTACCTCTGGCGCCTGGGCGAACCGGCGAGCTCCTGGGTGATCCTCGAGTACGGGCGCGTGCGCTGCGACAATGGCCAGGGCCAGACCCAGGACATCGGCGCGAACTTCGTGATCGGCATCATGGACGCGCTCTCGCAATCCACGCGCTCGTACGACGCGCGCGCGCAGACGCTGCTCGTCGGCCACCGCATTCAGCTCGAGGCGTTCCTCGGCATCCTCGAGACCCACTTCGAGCTGGCGCGCGAGTACCTGGCGTTCCTCGCGAACAGTGTGCTCGAGATGCAAGCGCAGGCACGCGCGGCCAGCGCCGCCAAAGACATGCTAGAGAGACGCCCGTGATCGAGGTCGAGCGGCTGGTCAAACACTACCGCGTGCACGAACGGCCCCCGGGCGTGGCTGCCGCGCTGCGCTCGCTCTTTTCGCGACCGCTGCAGCTGGTCAAGGCAGTCGACGACATCTCGTTCAAGATCGCTGCGGGCGAGCGCGTGGGGTTCTTGGGTCCGAACGGCGCGGGCAAGACCACCACGCTCAAGATGCTGTCGGGCTTGTTGTTCCCCACCTCGGGCCGCGCGCTTGTCGCGGGCCACGTGCCGTTCGAGCGCAAGCCCGAGTTCTTGAGCTCGATCATGCTGGTCGCGGGCCAGAAGCAGCAGCTGCTGTGGGACTTGCCCCCGGCGGAGACCTTCGAGCTGAACCGCGCGATCTACGCGATCGATCGCGCCGACTTCCGGCGCACCCTCGACGAGCTGGTGGCGGTGCTGCAGCTGGACAGCCTCTTGAACAAGCCGGTGCGCCAGCTGTCGCTCGGCGAGCGCATGAAGTGCGAGCTCGCTGCGGCGCTGCTACATCGACCGCGCGTGTTGTTCCTGGACGAGCCGACCATCGGGCTCGACGTGAGCATGCAAGCGGCGGTACGCGACTTCATTCGCCGGCACAACGAGCAGCACGGCGTGACGGTGATCCTGACCAGCCACTACATGGAAGACGTGGCCGCGCTGTGCCCGCGGGTGATAGCGATCGATCGCGGGCACCTGGTGTGGGACGGAACGCTGTCCGATCTGGTGCGCGAGACGCGGCCGGAGAAGCGCATCTCGCTCAAGCTTGCGGCTCCGGTGTCGGGCCCGCTGGAGATCGACGGCGCCCGCGTCTCGAACCACAGCGGCCTCGAGCTCGAGCTGCTGGTCCCGCAGGCGCAGCTGCCAGCTGCGGTCTCGAGCCTGTTGTCGCGCCTGCCCGTGGTGGACCTGACGGTCGAGGACGCGCCGCTCGAGGAGGTCCTGGGCGACCTGTTCGCGAGGCAGCCCGAATGAACCCGCTGCGCGCACTGCGAGCACTACCGGGCCTCCTGCGTGTGGGATTTGCCAGCGCCGTCGCCTACCGCGCCGAGTTCATGGTCTGGGTACTCGCGTACACGATGCCGCTGATCATGCTGGCGCTCTGGACTTCCGTGGCCGCGGAGGGGCCGGTCGGCCGCTTCGGCGAGCGCGAGTTCTCCGGCTACTTCGCGGCCACGTTGCTGGTGCGCCTGGCCACGGGCGCCTGGGTGGTCTGGGACATGAACTGGGAGGTGCGGCAGGGCACGTTGCAGCGGCGCCTGTTGTGGCCGATCCACGCGCTCTTGACCTACCTCGCCGAAAACCTGGCCGCGCTGCCGATGCGCTTGATCGTGGCCGTCCCGATCGGCACGCTCTGCACCTTCTGGCTCGGGCCTTCGATCTGGACGCACGATCCGCTGCAGCTGCTGATCATTCCTCTGAGCCTGTTCGGCGCCTTCTTGCTGACGTTCTTGCCGATGGCGATCATCGGCACGCTGTCGCTGTGGTGGGAGAGCTCGGTTGCGCTCTACGATCTGTGGCTCGCGCTGTACACGGTGTTCGCGGGCTACGTGGTGCCGCTCGAGTTGTTTCCAGCGCGGCTGGGCGGGGTCGTGGCGTGGTTGCCGTTTCGCCAGATGCTGGCGTTTCCGGTCGAGAACTCGCTCGGGCTGATCGATCGCAGCCACGCGCTGCACGACCTCTCGCTGCAGTGGTCGTACGTCGCGCTGTTCGCGCTGCTCGCGCACCTGGTCTGGCGCGCGGGCGTCAAACGTTTCGCGGCGTACGGAGGCTGAAGGTGCGCCGCTACGCCGCATTGTTCGCGATCCAGGTCAGGGCCGCCGCGCTGCTCGCGCTGCAATACCGCCTGGATTTCGTCCTGGAGGTGCTGATGGCGCTGTTCTGGAGCGCCACCGCGCTGGTGCCACTCTACGTCCTGTTCTCGGTGCGCGACGGCGTGGCCGGCTGGACCGGGCACGAGATGCTGGTCGTGGTCGGCTTCTTCACGCTGCTCAAGGGCGTGCTGTCCAGCGTGATTCAACCTTCGTTGAGCCAGGCGGTCGAGCACATCCGCAAGGGCACGCTGGACTTCCTGCTGATCAAGCCGGCCGACGCGCAGTTCATGCTCTCCACGTCCAAGCTCGACCTGGCACACCTGGCCGACGTCGTGGCCGGCGCGGCCATCATCGCCTGGGCGCTGGCGCGCGTCCCGGGCCACGTGACGCTGGGCTCGTGCGTGCTGGCGTTCGCACTGCTGGTGTGCGGACTGTCGATCCTGTACGCGCTCTGGATCCTCGTGGTGAGCCTGGCGTTCCGCGTGGTCAAGATCGACAACATGAACTACCTGTTCGTCAGCCTGTTCGAGGCCGCGCGCTGGCCTTCGAGCGTGTTCCGCGGCGCGCTGGCGTTGTTCTTCACCTTCGTCATCCCGCTGGCGCTGATGACCACCTACCCCGCGCTGGCGCTACTCGGCAAGGCCAGCTCGCGCCACTTGCTGACGGCCGTCGGTGTCGCGGCCGCGCTGCTTGCAGTCTCGCGCTGGGTCTGGCAGCGTTCGCTGCGCTCGTACACGGGCGCCAGCGCCTGAGGCCCCACTGCAGCCAATGGCGGCAGCCGAAGATTTGCGCACTTGGTGTGTCAGCACTGCTGCTCCCCATTGTTCGGCGGATGATCGCGCAGGAACGCGCCGTCCTGCGGTGTCGCGGGCACCGCCGACGGGGTCACTCCCCCTTCGAGGTGACCGCGAAAGCGCAGGGCGGCGCGGGACAAGCGAGGGCCGCCGAACGATGGGGAGCAGCAGTGCGAAGTGGTGGGCGAACGGCGCGACAACTGGCAGACTGCGCCGATGTCCAAGGCAGTCCCCCTGACCCCCGAACAACTTGCCGCGCGCTCGGAGCGTGCATGCAGCGCCGCAATCGCGGCCGGCCGAGAGCTCGGCTTGAGCGTGAGCGACGCGACCGTCCTGCACGACTCGTTCTCGGTGGTGGTGCACCTCGCGCCCGCACCGGTGGTCGCGCGCGTGCCGGTGGTGCTGCCCGATGGCTTCGAGCTCACCGCACTGAAGTCGCGCCAGGTGCGCGAGTTGTCCGCGGTGGCGTGGCTGGCGCAGCAAGGCCAGCCGGTGGTTCGCCCGAGTCCGCTGGTGCCGCGCACGCCGGTGCAGCACGACGGCTTTTCGATGACGTTTTGGGAGCACGTCGAGGTGAACCCGGCAGCGCAGCCTGACTACGACGCTCGCGCACTCCTGGTCGCCCAGCTGCACGCCACGCTGCGCGAGTATCCCGCGCCGCTGCCGTTCCTGGCGCCGCTCGCGCTCAGCATCCCGAGCGGGCTCGCGCGGCTCGCGCAGGAGCCCGGCTGGATCGCGGCCGAGGATCTGGAGCGCGCGCAACGCGAGTGGGCGATGCTGGCGCCGGTGTTGGCCAGCCGCGGCGCGTTCTCGGCGAGGTTCCCCGGGCGTACGGTGCAGGCGCTGCACGGTGACTCGCCGGCGTACAACCTGATCGATGCGCGCGCCGGCTTGCTGCATGGCGACTTCGAGGACGCGACGCTCGGGCCGCTCGAGTGGGACCTCACGCTGCTGCCGCCGAGCGCAGTCGACGCCTACGATGCCACCGCGATGAAGCTGGGCCTGCGCAAGGTCGACCACGACGTGTTGGCCGTGATGACGGCCGCGCGCATGCTGCAGGTGGTCTCATGCCTGGCGCTGATCCCGCAGATGCCCGCGCTCGCCCAGGACCTCGCGCCTTCGCTGGAGCTCTGGCGCAAACTGCCATTTGCAGGCGGCATCGAGGGGGCACGTTAGGACCATGGACACCAAACGACTGGGACGAACTGGGTTGCAAGTCAGCCGGCTGTGCCTGGGCACGATGAACTTCGGCCCGCACACGCCGGAGCCCGAGGCGTTTCGGATCATGGACCGCGCGCTCGGCGAAGGCGTGCAGTTCTTCGACACCGCGAACGTCTACGGACGCAGCGCCGGACGCGGCGCCA
>DATEOF010000123.1:0-27741 GCA_035274465.1 Polyangiales bacterium | reverse complement strand
GAAGTCGCGCAGGCCCGAGTCCAGGCGCAGGCGCTCCAGGGTCTGTGCCAGGTAGCGCTTCATCAGCTCGGGCCGGCCGTAGACCGCGGCGTAGGCCAGCGCCAGGAGCAGCGAGAAGCGCGCGCGCGCCGGCCGTGGGTGCGCGTCGATTGAGCCGAGGCCGACCTCGAGCGTGCGCGGGAAGGCCTCGGACAGCACCAGCTGTGCATCGCGCGACTCCTGGGCCGAGGCGCGATCGCGGTTCAGCCAGCCGCTCGCCAGCGCGATCGCCGCATCGAGCGCGCGCTCTTGCTCACCCGCCGCGCGCCAGTGCACGGCCGCTCGCAGCGGCTGGCCGCCGCGCTGATCGAGCAACGCGGCGATGCGGACGTGCAGCTGCCGGGCGCGCTCGGGCGTGACGCTCTCGCGCAACCACGTCGCAGACGCGGCGTGCCGAAACACCTGCCCGGTCAGCACACCCGAGGCCGACAGCGCATCCAGGGCCGCGTGATAGCTCGCTTGATCGGGCAGGCCAGCCAGGCTCGCGTAGGCTTCGGCGTCCAGCGTCAGGTCCTGACACGCCGCCAGCGTCTCGGCCAAGCTGCGCGCCTCCGCCGGCAGCGCGACGATGCGCGCCCGCAACGCCTGCTCCACACGCTCGGGCAGCGCATCGGCCGCGAAGCGCTCCGGGATCAGCCAGGCGCCGCCCTCGTAGCGTACCACGCCGGTCGATACGAGGTGCTGGCCGAGCTCCATCAGCGCGCTCGGGTTGCCCTCGCTGCGCGCGTGGAGCCGATCCGCCAGCAGTCGGATGCGCGCCACCGAGCCGAAGACCGAGCGCAACAGCTGCTCGGTGTGCGCAGCCGACAGCGGGGCGAGCGCCATGCCGGCAGCCACCGACGACAGGAGCGCGAGCGGCCGCGGGCTCTCGGCGGGCACGTCGTCCGCCAGCGTGGCCGCGATCAACAGCCGGTGCTGCGCGGCCCGGCTCGCCAGCAACGCCAGCAGCGCGGCCGAGGGCTCGTCGACGGCTTGCAAGTCGTCCACCGCCAGCACGAGTCCGTGCCGATCCGCCAGCGACAGCAACCACTGCTGCAGGGCCGCTTGCAGCTGAGGGCGGCTGGCTTCGGTGATCGGCGCCTCACCGAGCTGGGCGATCTCCGGCGGCGCTGCCGTGCGCTCCGCGGGCAACGCCGCCCAGACTTGCTCGAGCAGCGCGCGCGTCGCCGCGAAGGCTCGCCCATCCCGGGCATCCGCGCGCAGCACCGACAAGCCCGCCAGCTTGGCCTCGAGCACGCAAGCGTCCAGCATGCGCGAGCGGCCGATGCCCACAGGCCCCCGCAGCAACGCCGCGCCGCCACGGCCTGCGCTCGCGCGCGCGACGTGCGTGCGCAGCCACTCCACCTCGGCGTCGCGTCCGACCAGGCGCGGAGTCGTCAGGTACGCCTCGCGCACCGCGGCGGTCTCGGCCAGCGGCAAGCCGGCGATCGCGCTCAGGCGCTCCATCACCTCGGCCGCGCTGCTCGGTCGCGCCCAGGGCTCGAGCTCGAGCAGGCTGCCGATCAGGCGGCTGAATGGCTCCGGCAATTCGTGCTGGAGGCTGCTCGCCGCCGTCAGCGGCAGGCTCCACAGCTCGCGCAGCTGCGCCACGTGCCGAGCCGGATAGGCGTGGCGCCCCGTGACCATGAAGTAAGCCAGCGCGCCGAGCGCATACAGATCGAGGCGCTGATCGAGCGGCTGCTGGTTCAGGGCTTCGGGCGCCATGTACGGCACCGTGCCCACCGCCTGCAGCACCGCGCCCATCTCGACCATGGCGCCAAAGTCGATCAGCTTGGCGGTGAGGCCCTGCGTGTAGCGCACGTTGGTGGCGGTCACGTCGCGATGGATCAAGCGCCGCGAGTGCAGCACGGCCAGCGAGGATGCCACCGACATCAACAAGCGCGCCGCGTCCTGCCACTCGAACGGCGCGCCGGAGCTCAGGTCCTGGCCCGACAGGAGCTCCATGGTGTAGTAGGGCGCCTCGCGATCGAAGCCGTACTCGTAGACCTCGATGATCGACGGATGCGTGAGCTGCCGCAGCGTGTAGTACTCGCGCGCAAACCCGGCCGCGTTGGCGTCCGAGTGCGAACCCGAGGGCAGCAAACGCTTCAGCGCCAGCTCGCGGCCCGTGGAGACGTCGTGTACGCGAAAGACGTGCGCCATCCCACCGCGGCCGAGCTGATCCTCGACGCGGTAGCGGCCCGCGATGACGTCGCCAGCCGTTACGCGCTGCGCAATCGTGTCGTCGACGCTGGACACATCCCAGCGATCGACACTAGCGCAGGGTCGCGTGTCGCAGCAAAACGTACCCAAGATCACTGCGGCTCGTCGCAGGCCGCTTCATCGATGATGCGATCGCAGTCGTCGTCGACCGCATTGGCGCAGCGCTCTAGAAGCGGCGAGCATAGACAGCCGTCGTCAGGATTGTTGTCGCAGTCTTGGTCGATCATGTCGCCGCAGATTTCGACCGTGGGCTTGCAGGGTGGGCAGCCCTCGTCCATGGCGTCGTCGCAGTCGTTGTCCGCGCCGTCGCAGACCTCCAGCACGCCCTCGCACGTGCAGCCTTCGTCGACCTGACCATTGCAGTTGTCGTCGATGTAGTTGTCGCAGACCTCGGCCGTGCCGGGACACGCGCACGCCGCGGGATCCTGGTTGTAATTGGCCACGGCGATGCAGTTGTCGCAGGCGTCGCCGCGACCGTCGCCGTCGCCGTCCAGCTGGGTCGCGTTCTTGTTCGACGGGCAATTGTCGATCACGTCCGGCACGCCGTCCTGATCGCCGTCGGAGCACGCCCGAGGGTCGCGGTCCGCATTCGGCAGCGTGCGGCACGGGTCACAAGCGTCGCCCACGCCATCGCCGTCCGCGTCGTTTTCGGGGTTGTCCGCGTGGTGCGGGCACAGATCGCAGGTGTCGGGGATGCGATCGCGGTCCGCGTCTCGGCGATCGTCGCCGTAGCACAGATCGCAGAGATCTCCGACGTCGTCCAGGTCGACGTCGGCTTGCGTGGGGTTGGCGATGCTCGGACAATTGTCGATGCCGCCGCAGGCCCCATCGCCGTCGACGTCGCCGCCCTCCGCGTCCGTGCAGTTCTCGCAGACCAGCGAGCATTCGCTGATCGCGCGCGACGCGCACTCGCTGCTCCAGCTGGTGTTGCAGCAGCTGGCATCGAGCGCGCACACGCAGCGGGCGATCGCCGGCTCGCCACAGCCCACGCGTGTGGTCGCGTCACCGAGCTCGCCGGCCGCGGCGCAACAGTCGCCTTGACACGTGCCGCAGTCGACCGCGCAGTTGCCGCAGTGCTCCTGCATAGCGGCCGGAAAGTTCGCGTTCGCGCTCCAGCGAGCGCAGACGAAGTCGCCGCAGCTCGGACAGGCGCCGCAGTCGGCGACGCAGCTCGTGCAATCCTCGCTGCCGTGCGTGCACACGCCGTCGCCGCAGCGGCAGCTCCCACAGTCCGCGGGGCAGTTCACGCAGCTCTCGCCGTTGCCGCGCTTGCAGGCTCCGTCGCCGCACGCGACCGGGCAAGCTCCGCAATCCGCCACGCACGTCACGCAGGTCTCGAGCGCCGCGGCCGAACAGGTTCCGTCTCCGCAGCTCGGTGGCTGATCGCAGTACGCGCCGGCCCAGCCCGAGTCGCACATGCACCCTCCCGCGCCACACGTGCCGTGCCCCGAACAATCCGGCCCGCACACGCAGTCGCCTTCGTCCCAACCGAGCGCGCGACAGGCAGCGAGTGCGTCGCACTTGCCGTCGCCCAGGATGCCGTCGGGCAACGTGCACTGGCCGTTGCAGTCCCGCACGAAGCCGCCCGCACAGCTCGGACGCGTGCACTCGCCATCGTCGAAGTCGTACAGCTCGCAGTACAGGTCGGCGCTGCCGTTCGTGCCGTCGTCGCACACGCCATTCGGCCGCACGCGCTGGGCTTCGATGCAGCGGCCTTCGCAATCGGGCTCCTCGGCACCGGGGCAGACGTCGAGCACCGGAGGATCACAGTTCGAGACGTCGGAGATGCTGACGGCCACGTCGCCGCGCCCGCTGAAGTCGACCAACTCGAGGTGCAGGTACGCATCTCCGAGGCCCATCGACGCCAGCAGCGGCACCGGCATCAGGTTGGCATCCAGCAGCGGATGGCCGGCGGAGTTCTGCGCGTAGAGCAGCGCGCTGTCGGCGTAGTCGAAGTCGACCTTCTCGTGCAGGTTGAAGGGCAGCGGCGGATCGGTGTGAAACTCGCTCGTGCCGTCGGGCTTCACGATCAGCCGCCGCGGCCACAGCACGCCGCCCACCTCGGGCGTCAGCTCGGCGGTACCGCCGATGTCCATCACGTACAGCGTGTCCGACTCGACGTTGCGATCGTGGCGATCGACGACCACGCGCCAGACCGCGGGCAGGAGGGCCCCGAAGTCACCGCTCGGCGCAGGCACGCAACCGAGCGAAGGCGCGCCCGAGCCGCCCTCGCACGCGTCGCCCGTGCCGTCTTGATCCGTATCCTCCTGCTGCGGGTTGGCCAGCCAGGGACAGTTGTCCAGCTTCTCGCCGTGCGTGGTCTTGTCCGGCACGCCGTCCGCGTCCACGTCGCCATCGGCGCAGTCCGGCATGCCGTCGGCATCCATGTCCGAATAGCCGGGCGCACCGACCTGCGCGCAGGCGCAAGCGACCGGCTCGGAGTACACGAACGGAACCTCGGCGCTCGCGTAGCGCCGCTGCTCATCCAGCGCGATCTCGGCGAACAGGGGCTGCGTGCGGCTGCCCTGCTGTGCGACCAGCACGTGACGATCCCAGGTGCCCACCACGCGCTGGGCCTGCAGATCGATCTGCGCCTGCTCGCGCGAGAACACGTGCACCTTGCCGGTCGCGGTCTCGACGAAGCCGGCCACCAACAATGCCTGGGCGATCTGCTCGGCGTCGCCGGGGCTGAGTGGCGCGGTCACCGACGGCCCCTCGCTCGGGTCGCACCCCGCCATGGCCTGAGCCGGCAGCTCGACGCTGCCCGCACCCACGGGATGAGACTCGTGCGCATCTTCGAAGGCGGGCGCTTCGACCTGCGAGGCGTCGGCATGCGCGTAGAACGCCTTCAGGAATTTGCGCCAGCGATCCTGCTGCGGCACGTCGTCGAAGCGCGCGTCGTAGAACGCGCTGCGCGGCGGAAAGTACACGGACAGACCGGTCGAGTCTTTCTTGTTCGAGCCGTAGGCCGACGTGACCACCAGGCTCTGCAGCGCTTGCTTGAGGCTGGCGGCGCCGGACGCGTAGACCGAATCGCCGTCGGCCAAGCGCCGCGCGAAGTCGCCCAGATCGCGCATGTGGTGGGCCATGGTCGGGTCCGCGTGGTGCCCATACTCGAGCGCGTGCAGCTGCGCGTCGGCGATGTCGCGCGCGGTGTCGGCCAGGTGCGTCTCCGCCACGTCGAGCAGCGACGACATGGCTGCTTCGACCGCGGGAAACTTGCTCAGGTCGAGCAAGTTGCAGGTCACGTCGCGGTGCTCGCGGTTCGCGCGCGATTGCGCGTAGAAGGCCGAGATGATCGTAGCCGCGAAGCTGGGCGCGTCGGCGTCGGGGTGATCGACGAGGTACTGCAGGCTGGCTTGATAGTCCCAGCCGTTGCCCGGCACGAGCTCTTCGCTCGCGACCAGGTAGCGCGTGAAGCCTTGCACGAGCTCCGCGGTGGATGTGCTCGACATCAAGCAGGCATCGAAGCCGATCATGTCGACCGTCTGGAGGCCCGCGCCGTGGATGCCGTCCGCCATGCCTTGCGCGATCTCGATCTCGTCGAGCTGATCCTTGTCCGAGGTGTCGTCGCCGCCGTAGCCGCGCCAGGCGTTGCCGTGATCCCAGAGCACGATCGCCCGGCGCTCGGCCGGATAGGTGCGCAGACCCCAGGACAGGAAGTCGCTCAGCGTCTTCGGGACCCCGGTGTCGAGCTCGCCGAGATCTGCGAGCTCCTCGAGCCGGCCGTCCGAGACGCGGAAGCGCTTCATGCTCTCCCAGTTCGCGAGCCCAGCCACGCCCAGATCGTAGAAGCCGACCGTGCGATCGATCTGCACGATCACGTTCACGTCCTGTGATGCTTTGACGCCCAACATCTCGATCAGGTCGTCGATGCCGGCCTTCTCGAGGTTGTTGTCGGCCGCCATGTAGACGAGCACCGTCCAGGCCGCGGTGCGCGTACCGGCATCGTCCCTCGGCATCGGCTCTGTCATCGCGTCGGGTTTGGGCTCGGGCTCGGCATCTCGCACCGCCGCGTCGTGTTCCTCGGGCACGCGCGCATCCATCGGCGGAGCAGCATCGGGCTCCACGTGCGCATCGGGCTCGCCTGCGTCGGGCGCGCTGGGGGGCGACTCTTCCGAATCGCCGCAGGCCAGGGTCCAACCCAACAAGAAAAGATACGCGGCGACTCGCCCGCGGGCGCGGTGTTCACGCATGGCGCGATTCTCGACGCAGCGGTGAGAATCGCGCCATGTAGGAAAGCTGGGCCGGCGTCAGCCGAAAGGCTCCATGTGCCCCTCGCGCTTCAGGGGGAGAAGTTCTGCACGGACCAGTACGCGCCGGACGGCGTCTTGAAGAAGCCGCAGGCCACGCGCTTGTACTGCGTATCGGTCATGTTGATGTAGTGGCCGTAGGTCTGGAAGCAATCGCCCTCGCAGGGCATCTTCGGCGGCGGGCCCTCACTCCACATCTGTTGCAGGCAGCCGCTCATCACGCTCGCCTCGGAGGGAAAGCGCGGGCACTCGTTCTGGGCGAGCCCGCCGGGCGTGCAGATCTTCGTCGTGAAGCCCGCGTGCGGCGTGGTCGACGTGCTGTCGTGCTGGGCCATCTTGTCGGCGCAGCTCTCGCCGGCCGTCCAACGCTCCAGCGCGCCGAGACATGCGCACTGCGTGCGGAACTGATTGATGCGGTTCACGCAGTCCTGGTGCACGTCACCGGTACTCGCCGGCGGGCTCAACTTGCAGGACAGGTTCATCTTGCACGCGCCGCCACCGCCGCTGCCAGCAGCCGGTGCGCCGGCTCCGCCGCGACCACCTGCGCCACCGGAACCGCCCGCGCCGCCTCGACCACCCGACCCGCCAGCCGGCTTCCCCGCCGACGGCTGCTTCATGCCGGCTGAACCCCCGGCTCCGGCGACGGCCAGCTTGCCGCCCGTGTAAGGCCGCTCGCCCAGCAGATCGGGATCGGCATCCACCGTGCAGGCCTGAAGGACTGCAATGGACAGCCCGAAGCACCAAAACGCACTGCGACTCACGAGGTTAAGTAGCATGAGCCGCGGGCAATGGCTCAAGCGCGTCGCCCACCAGGTAGGGTTTGGTACCACCACTGCACACCGGACTACCTGGCGAGCCGCTGCACGGCGCGGAAACGCGGGCAGCGGGTCTCGTGATCGTTTACCAGGCCCACCGCCTGCATCACCGCGTAGACGATCGTCGGCCCGACGAACTTGAAGCCGCGTCGCTTCAGGTCCTTGCTGATGCGCTCGGACAGGTCGGTCTTGGCGGGCGCCTTCTTCCAGGTCTCGAGCTTGCTCACGAGCGGCTTGCCGTCGACGAAGTCCCAGAGGTACTCGCTGAAGTCGAGCCCCTGCTCTTGCATGTCGAGGTACGTGCGCGCGTTGTTGATGACCGCGGCGATCTTGGTCGGACTGCGGATGATGCCCGGGTTCTTCAGCGCGCGATCCACGCGCTTCTTGTCCCAGCGCGCCAGCTTCTTCGGGTCGAAGCCCTCGAACTCCACGCGCATCTCGGCGCGCTTGCGCAGCACCGTGATCCAGGCCAACCCGGCCTGAAAACCATCCAGCTGAAGCTTCTCCCAGAGCGCCCGAGAATCTCGCTCGGGCACGCCCCACTCAGTGTCGTGGTAGCCCCGATACAACGTGTCCTCGGCCTTCGCCCAGCCGCAGGGTAGCTCGCTCATGGGCGGGTGATAGCACGAGTTACTTGCCGCGCGTGCCCTGCGCGCGCACGGCCTGGAGTACCGCTCGCAGATCGAGCGCGCTCAACGTCACCCCGGTACGCTTCGCGTGCTCCTCGGGCAACCAACTCGGCACTTCCTCGACACTCTGGTGCGTGCGGATCGCCATCGCCCCGCCGCCGGCGATACGCATGCTGGTCATCCGGCTGCGAATGGCGCTCGCCCAGAAGCCCTCACCTTCCAACACCGCTGCGATGCATACGATGCGGCTCAGCTTCGGGTTGTAGATCTCGGTCAACAACTCGCTGGCGGGACCGTCGGGTGGGGGTGCGCCGTCCACGACGATCATCACCTGCGAGCGCCCTTCTGGGAACTCTTCGTTCAGCTGGCGGGAGATGCGCAGCACCCGCTCGCCGGCGTCGAGCGTGAGCTGATCCGTCCACATGGTGATGCTGACATTGCGCCAAACACTGAAGCGAAAGCGGCCGGGATCGAGATCGCGCGTCACCGCGCGAGCTGGCTCAGACATGTCCTAAAAATTAACTGTCCCGAGCCAGTGGGTGCAAGACGGGCCGCCTACTACATGGACCTAACAATTGTCGCGAGGACAGTGCGATTTTTTCGGGCACTGTGCCGCACATCTGACACTCATGGTAACAGGCTGTGGAAGACGCCGAATTCCGTGAGTTGTTCGAAGCTCACCTCGCCTTCGTCTGGCGGGTATTGCGTCGGCACGGCATACCTGAGCGAGACCTCGACGACGCCTGTCAGGAGGTGTTCCTGGTCGTATACCGGCGCCGCAGCGACTTCGAGGGCCGCTCCAAGCTGCAGACCTGGATTTACGGGATAGCGGTTCGGGTCGCCCTGGCGGCGCGCCGGCGGTTGCGGCGCGCGGAGCAGCGGGTGGAAGCAAGTGAGCCCGTGCTCGAGACCGATCCGTTCGCGCACGCGTTGCAGCAGCAGGCGTTGCGCGAGCTCGAGTCGGCGCTCGAGCAAGTCTCCGTCGCGCAGCGCGAGGTGTTCGTGCTGTACGAGCTCGAAGGTCTGTCGCTGGCCGAAGCGGCCGAGGCCCTCCAGGTACCCGAGAACACCGCGCTGTATCGCCTGTACGCCGCGCGCGAGGCCATCGGCGCGCACATGCGCCGGCGCGAGCTGACGGTGCAAGCGCGCCACTCGCAGAAACGCTTGAAAGGAGTCGCGCGATGAGCGACCTGTCAGGTCCGCGCCGCTGGCTCGAAGCGCCGGAGGATGCGCCCCAAGGCTTCCAGGAGTCGGCGCGCGCGTACGCAGAGCTCGGACCGTCCGCGCTCTCGCGCGCGCAGAGCTTCGATGCGCTCCAGGTGCGCGCCGCGCGCGTGAAGGCGGCGGGCAGCTACTTGCGCCTGGTCTCCTGGGCCGGAGTGGTCGTGCTCGCCGCCGGCGTGTATGCGGTGTTGCAGCCAAGAGCTGCGATGCCGCAAACGCGAGTCGTACCGGCCGCGCTGGTCACGCCACTGCCCCCCACCCAGGCCGAACCTGCGGCGGTCATCGCGCCAATCCCGGTGGTCACGGCCGAGCCCGAAGTGCTCGAAGCCAAACCGGTTGTAAAACCCAGACGCCCGCGACCGGTCGCCGCGCGCGTGGAGCCCGAGAGTCCGCCCGCGCCCGCGATCGACACGTTGCAGGCAGAGCTCCAGCTGCTGATGCGCGCGCGTCGCGTGGTGCGCTCGGCGCCTGCCCGCGCGCTCGCGCTCACCTCAGAGCACGCGGCGCAGTACCCATCGGGCGCGTTCGCCGAAGAGCGCGAGGTGCTCGCCATCGAAGCACTGCGGCGTCTCGGCCAGCAGCGGGAAGCGACGGAGCGTGCGAAGGCATTCGGCGCGCGATTCCCGCGCTCCGCCCATCGAGAGCGCGTCGAAGGAGCACTCGCCGCACCGTGAGGCGCGGCATCGCGCAGGTGTGCTGCGCCGTGGTCGCCCTGCAAGTGGCGGCGGCAAGCGTGCGCGCCGACGCGTTGCGCCGCCCTGCGCTGCACTGGTCGCGCGGAGAAGGTGCAGAGACTTGCATCGACCCGAGGCGCCTGGCGCAGCGCGTCGAAGCCATCACCGGACCGGTGTTCGTCTCCGCGACCAGCGCAGATAGCTCGATCGAAGCCCACGTCGAGCACAAGGCGCCAAACGTATTCAGCGTGCGCGTCGCGACCGCGAACGCGGCGGGGGCCACCCTGGGCTCGCGCACGCTCGAGTTTCGAGCCGCCTCCTGCCGAGAGATCGACGCGGCCGTCGCGCTCGTGATCGCGGTGACGATCGACCCGGCGCTCGGAGCCGATGGGCTGCCGGAGGAAGTGCTCGGGATCTCGGATACCGAGGAAGCCCCGGAGCCCGCGCTCCTGGCGCAGTTGCAGCAGCAACCGCACATCATCGCTGCGCCCCGGGTCACGAAGGCCGCTCCGATTCACGAACCTCCCCCGAGCGCACCGCCTCCGGAACGTGCGCCGCGGCCGTGGCAGATAGACCTGGAGGCGGCCCTCGCCTGGGGCGCCGCACCCACGCTGGCCGCAGGTCTGCTCGCAGCCGGCTCGCTGGCGCTATCGCGCAGTGTCGACTTTCTCGTGCAGCTGCAAGCGGCGACCGGCCTCGGATCGCAGTCGATCGACGAGAAGCGCTCCGTGAGCGGCGGCTCGCTCGGCCTCGGGGTGCTCGCGTGTCCTCGATGGGCACTCAGCCAGCGCTTTGCGCTCCGCGGCTGTGGTGGCGCGTTCGGGGGAGTCGCGATTGCGAGCGGCCACGGGTTCACCGACGATCAAGTAGGTGTGTTGCCGCGTTACGGCGCGGTCGTACGCCTCGATGCGACGCTCGAACTGTCCGGGAGCTGGCAGCTCATAGCGGCGGCAGCCGTCACGCTGGATCTCGCAACCGGTAAGTTCGTCTATCGCGACGACCCGGGCTCTCCGGAGCAAGCCTATGCACCGGCAACGCTGGCACTACAAATCGGGCTGGGGCTCGGTCTCAGGTTCTAGTGTGGAACTTTTTTTCCGTGGTCGAAGCCCGCGGGCGGCACTCATGAAGCAGGAGGCAGTCGTGAACAGAGCCTATTTGGTCCTGGCGTGGGCGCTCGCACTCGCAGCGTGCGGCAGCGACGTGGAGATCGGCAACAGCGTATGCAGCGGTGAAGGCGTGCGCTGCGATCCAGGCTCACTGGAGCAGGCCGAAGAAGTCGGCCAGTCGGACGTGATCGCCGTGTCGCCCGATTCGCTGACCAAACTCATGCCTGTGAGCACGGTCGCACCGCTGGCAGCGGACGAGTTGGCCTACTACGCGCTGCTGACAGACAGGGCCGGCACACTCTGGGAGTTCGGCGTGCAGATCGTCGACAAAGGCGCGATGTGGCCCGGAGAAGGTCGAGTGCGCGTACGCACGACGAGCCTCGATGGCAACGTGCAAGAAGGCAGCGTCGAAGCACCTTCAGCTCTCCGCGACCCGCACGCGGAGCTGTCGCCACAGCCGCACAACTCGGAACGCGGTCCCATACTGGACCTCGGCTGGTTTGGACCGTGTTCCGATCCGACCGCCGGCTGCTCGAACTTCGAGACGCTGGCGTTCGGGTCGGATGCCGCCATCCCACCCGAGCGCACGAGCTGGCCTGGGAGTTTGGCGACCTTCTCCGCCCAAGCCAAAGGGCGCTGGATCTTTCTCAACTCCCCCTACACGATCGAACAGCAAAGCCACTCGCGCAAGCTCATCTGGCGCCAGACCGCGCTGGAGAAGCTCGAGTACTATTGCAATGAGCGTGCTGAAGTGCTCGAGAGCGGCGAGACCGTCCTGCTCGCCACGAATCCATATGTAGACAAGACCGGCGCGGATGAAGTTTGGCGCGTCGGCTTCGATGGCAACCTGAAACAGCGGCTCAAACTGCTCCGCCACGTGCTCGAGCCTAGACTGGTGCTCGACACGCGTCAGCGCGCCCTGATCGCCGGTGGGGATGACGGCGGAGGCCTCAGAGTGATCCGTCACGAGGGCGACAGCAAGCAGCGAAGCTGGAGCTTCTTGCGCACCGAATTCACCCCGCTCGCCGTCCACGCAGCGGGCGCCGACCTCGACGACACACTCTACGTGCTCACCGAGACCGGCGGCCGGGAGGAAAAAGGACGCACGCCGGTGCTTTGCCGCGTACGCGCCGACGACGCCGCCGATTGCTTCGTGCTCGACAAGCCCGCCGACTCGATGGAGCGGCCTATGCGCCACATGCAGGCGACAGGTCCAGGCATCGTCTACGTGGGGGACGGACAGCGGCTCTTTCGCTACGAGCTGCCGCACGACTGAACGACACGCTGGAGGCACCCATGAAGCTGAAGGAAGTCATGCACGATCGACACCTGACTCTGGCTTGCGCTCTCGCACTCGCAGCCTGCGCCGGCGACGCAGAGATCGGCAGCGATGTCTGTACAGGCGACGGCGTACACTGCGAGCAGGAGTCGCCGACTCAAATCGCGGCGTCCGCAATGAACGGCGCTCCCGCGGTCGCTGTGTCACCCGAGTCACTCGCCCGGCTCGAGCACACGAGCGCGCTCGAACCGCTGGGAGACGGCGAGCTGCTCTCGTACGAGCTGATCACGGACGAAGAGGGCACGCTCTGGGAGTTCGCGCTGCAGTACGCGCCGCCGTATCCAAACAATGTCCGGGGCGAAGGACGCTTGCGTGTGCGCACGACCTCGCTCGCGGGCGACGTGCAGCAGCTCGCGATCGAACCGCCTTGGGAACCGTCCGCCGAGAGTCGCGCCGACTACCTGGAGGTTGATCGCAACTCGAAGCGAGGACCGAGCCTGAGCATCACCTGGTCTCCTCCAGACTGTCGACAGAAGCAGTCCGACTGTACGGTCCGCGAGGCGCTGACGTTCGCGTCGGGTGCGGACATGCCACCCGAACGCACGAAGCCGAAGAATCAGGCTGCGCCCTCCTGGCTGGGTGTGTTCGCCGCACAGGCCAAGGGGCGCTGGACCGTGGTCACAGGCCCTCGAGCGGTCGAACAACGAACCCGCGGGGGCGAGCTCATCTGGCGCCAGACGGTGATGACGACCCAGGACTTCACGCCGAACTTCGACAGTACGGAGCTGCTCGACACAGGCGAGCTCGTATTCGTCGGCTCGAATACGGACGGCAGGTGGCCGGAACTGTGGCGCATTGCCTTCGATGGCAACGTGACACAGCGCGTCGATCTCGCTCCGCTGACGTACCGTGCCCGGCTCGTGCACGACTCGCAGCGTCGTGCCTTGATCGCGGGCGTCGGGCAGGACGGAGGCATCTTCGTGTTGCGAGACGACGGCAAGACCGCGCTGCGCAGCTGGGACTTCCTGCGCACGCAATACAGCGAGCTCACTGTCTCGGCCAGCGGCGTCGATCTCGCGGACAACCTGTACCTGCTGACGGAGAGCGGCGGGCGCGACGACAAGAATCACGTGCCGATCCTGTGCCGAGTACAGGCAAACGACACATCCGACTGCTTCGTGCTCGACAAGCCCGCGGAAGCGATGGGCAGGCCCCTGAAGCAGATGCGAGCGACCGGACCGGGCATCGTGTACGTCGGCGATGGCCAGCGGTTGTTTCGCTACGAGCTCCCGAACGATTGATTCGCTTCGAATCTGGCGGTTGAGCCCACAGGACACGCTTCTACCCCTGTGACACTATCCGCCGCGTGGTGCCCGATTCGACAGCGTTGCTGCGCAGGGTAGCCGTCACCTGCATGGCTGTGGCGGCGTGCTCTGGGGTGCCGGCGGAGACGCATTCCAGGGCTGCCGCGCAGGTGGATGCATGGCAGCCGATCGGCTGCACGCCCACGACCGGCAAGAGTCGAGACAAGTTGCTGCTGAGGGAACCTTGCGTGTTCGGCACACCGATGGCCTTCACGAGCCCGGTGGACTTTCTGGGCCTCTACCGCATGCATGCCACGCAACAGCTCAGGCCGCTCGGTCACACCGTACCGGCCGGCATCGATCGCTTCGATCAGACCGGCACGATGTGTAAGACGAGCAGCGATCCGATCGCCTGCAAGGCGCGCGTGCAGTCGCTGTTCGTCCTCCACGCGCAGTGCCCAGCCGATGAAGCGAAGTGCACACCGTTCATCGTGACTACACTCGGCGATGACGTTCGGCGCATCGACGATCGCGCCGAAATGCTGAGGCTGCTGGGCGCGATCGATTCAGTCGAGAAAGCCGTGATCGTCGCCTTCTGGGAACGATTGGATCTGCGCTGCTGGCAGAACGGCTACGGCGCATAGGTGAAGCACGCCGACGCCTGGTACGTGCAAACCGTGTCTGGGGGTTGCGCTGGGCCAGTCACGCGCACGATGAAGATCGACGCGCACGGACAGTTGGTTTCGGATACGACGGTGGAGCCGCCCGCGACGGCCAATATGAAGTGCACATACTGATGCGACGAGTGGCCGCCCGATGCCTGACTACGCGCCGTCGATCACCATCAGCGTGTGGCCGGGCAAGACCGTCGAGCCGGGCTCCGCACGGTGTTCGTGAACTCGGCCGCTGACGCTGGTCTTGATCACGATCTCGGTCTTCATCGCCTCGACGATCACCACCGCCGCGCCTGCGACGACTTGTTCGCCGACGTCGACGAGCAGCTTCCAGACGCTGCCCGCGACCGGGCTGATGATCGCGCTCTGGCCCTTGGGTAGCGCATCGCCTCCCAGGGCGCGGCCGTTGTCTTTCGGGGGTTCGACCGCGACGACATCTTGGCCCGCGGCCGCCCAGCGTTCGCGTTCGGCTTCGAAGGCCGCTTGCTGCCCGCTCTTCCAGGCGTCGATGCTGGCTGCGTTCTCGTCCAAGAACGCCTTGTACTTCTTCCAGCTGAAGGTGGTCTCGGACGTCTCGAGGTTGTGTTTGCCTGCGAGGAAGTCCGCGCGCAGCTTGAGTAGCTCGTCGGCACCCACGGGATAGAACTGGATCTGGTCGAAGAACCGCAGCAGCCAGGGGCGGCCCGGCGCGAAGTCGCGCGTGCTGCGGTAGGTGTTCCACATCTGGACGGTGCGGCCGACGAACTGATAGCCGCCGGGGCCTTCCATGCCGTAGACGCAGAGGTACGCACCGCCGATGCCGACTGCGTTCTCCGGCGTCCAGGTGCGCGCAGGGTTGTACTTGGTGGTGACCAGGCGATGGCGCGGGTCGATCGGGGTCGCGACCGGCGCGCCGAGGTAGACGTCGCCCAGGCCGAGCACGAGGTAGCTGCTGTCGAAGACGATGCGCTTCACGTCTTCGATGCTGTCGAGGCCGTTGATGCGCCGGATGAACTCGATGTTGCTCGGGCACCACGGCGCGTCCTTGCGCACCGAGCGCGTGTACTTCTCGATCGCGAGGAGCGTCGCGGGATCTTCCCAGGACAGCGGCAGCCGCACGATGCGCGTCGGGATCTCGAGCTCGTCGATCGCGGGCAGCGCGTCTTCCAACGACATCAGCAGCGCGACCAGGCGCTCGCAGTCGAGCTTGTCTGGTGCGTAGTGCACCTGCAGCGAGCGAATGCCGGGTGTGAGATCGAGGATGCCGGGCAGCTGCTGGCGCTCGAGCGCCTCCATCAGCACGTGGACGCGCATGCGCAGCGCCAGGTCGAGCACGAGCGGGCCGTACTCCACGAGCAGGTTCTCGTCACCCGCGCGCCGGTACACGACCCTGGGCCGGGCGGCGGTCTCGGCGAGAGACCCGAGCACGCCCAACGCTGCAGCTGGCGGCGGCGGCGGCGCAAACAGCGCACTGGCCCCATTGCCCGCGCCGTTGCCGGGTCGCGCAGCTGCCGGCTGGTGTACTCCCAGGCGCACGAAGCGCAGCTTGTCGCCCGCGCGCAGCTGCCCCATCTTCCAGCGCTCGGCCGCGACGATCGTCACCGGACACACGAAGCCACCCAGGCTCGGCCCGTCCGGCCCGAGGATCACCGGCATGTCGCCCGTGTAGTCCACGGTGCCGATCGCGTAGGCGTTGTCGTGGATGTTGCTCGGGTGCAGGCCGGCTTCGCCTCCGTCCTTGCGCGCCCAGCTCGGCTTGGGCCCGATCAGCCGCACACCGGTGCGGTCCGAGTTGTAGTGCACCTCGAAGTCGGTCGCGAAGAACGTCTCGATGTCGTTCGGCGTGAAGAAGTCGGGCGCGCTGTGCGGCCCGTCGAGCACGCCGATCTCCCATTGCTCGGGGTACGCCGGACGCTCGCCCACCGGCAGCGGCTTGGGCGGGATCGAACGCGTCTCCGCCGCCAGGCGCAGCACGTCGCCCGCACGCAGCGCGCGCCCGCCGTGGCCCCCAAAGCCGCCGAGCATGAACGTGGCCGTGCTGCCGAGGTATTGCGGCACGTCGAAGCCGCCGCGCACCGCGAGGTACGCGCGCATGCCGCGGCCTTGCAGCATGCCGAATTCGAGCGTCGAGCCCGCGTCGACCTGCACGGCCTGCCACGTCGGCAGCGGCACGCCCTCGAGCGTGGCGCCCATCTCGGCGCCCGTGATCGCGATCAAACAATCGCTGTTGCACACCAGCTTCGGCCCGCTGAGCGTGAGCTCGAGCGCAGGCGTGCCTTCGGGGTTACCGACCAGGCGATTGGCCAGCCGAAACGCCAGATCATCCATCGGCCCGGACGGCGGCACACCCACGGCCCAGTGGCCGAGCCGCCCCGGGTAATCCTGCAGCGTGGTCTGCGTGCCGCCATCCAGCACGTCCCAGGTGCGCGGCGCGTACGCGAAGCCCTGCAGATAGCGCGTCGTGATCGAGCCCGCGCGAAACGCTTCGTCGGCCAGGATCTCGCGCAGGTAGTTGAGGTTCGACTCGATGCCGTAGAGCTGCGTCTCGCCGAGCGCCACCTTCAGCTTCTTGAGCGCTTCGACGCGCGTCGCGCCGTGACTGATGATCTTGACCAGCAGCGGATCGTAGTGCGGCGTGATCTCGGTGCCATTCTCGATCCAGCCGTCGCAGCGCGCAGCTTGCGGCAGCACCACGTGGCTGAGCATGCCGGTGCTGGGCTGGAAGCCCTTGTTCGGATCCTCGGCGTAGATGCGTACCTCGATCGCCGCGCCCTGTGGCGCCAGCGCCGCAGCTGGCAGCTGCAGCTCGCCCGCGGCCGCTCGCACCATCCACTCCACCAGATCCAGGCCGGTGACCTCCTCGGTCACGCCGTGCTCGACCTGCAAGCGCGTGTTGACCTCGAGGAAGTAGAACTCTTGCGTGCGCGCATCCAGCACGAACTCGACCGTGCCCGCCGAGGCGTACTTGACCGCGCTCGCCAGCTTGATCGCCGACTCGAACAGCGCTGCGCGCGTCGCAGCCGACAGCCCCGGGGCGGGGGTCTCCTCGATCACCTTCTGGTTGCGTCGCTGCGTGGAACAATCGCGCTCGCCGAGCGCGAGCACCCTGCCCTGGCCGTCGCCGAAGATCTGCACCTCGATGTGCCTGGCCGCCTCGAGATATTTCTCGAGGAACATGCCGCTGCCCTCGAAGTGGCTCTTGGCCAGGCGCCGCACGCCTTCGAAGCCTTCCTCGAGCGCGGTCCAGTCGCGACACACGCGCAGCCCGATGCCGCCGCCGCCCGACGTGCTCTTCAGCATCACCGGATAGCCGATGCGCTCGGCCACGCTCTGCGCCTCGGCCAGCGACATCACCAGATCGCTGCCGGGCAACAGCGGCACGCCCACCTCGGCCGCCAGCGCGCGCGCCTCGTGCTTCAGGCCGAAGCGCCGGATCTGCTCGGGCGTCGGACCGATGAACACCACGCCCTGCGCCGCGCACGCCGCCGCGAACGCGGTGTTCTCGCTCAAGAAGCCGTAGCCCGGATGGATCGCCTCGGCCCCGCTCTCGCGCGCCGCCTCGAGGATGCGCTCGGTGCGCAAGTAGCTGGCCGAGACCTGCGGTCCACCCACGCAGATGGCTTCGTCCGCCATGCGCACGTGCATCGCATGCGCGTCCGCCTCGGAGTAGATGGCGACGGAGCCGACGCCCATACGGCGCAGCGTCCGAATCACGCGGCAAGCGATCTCACCGCGGTTGGCAATCAGGACCTTCTTGAACATGACGAGACCAGATCCCCGCTACTCGTTCCAGGTCAGTAAGCGGATCGGAGTCGGATTGTATGCGTTGCAAGGATTGTTGAGTTGAGGACAGTTCGAGATCAACACGAGCACGTCCATGTCGGCCCGAAGCTCGACGTACTTGCCGCCCGCCGAGATTCCGTCTTCGAAGGTCAACTTGCCGGCAGGAGTCACCGGCACGTTCATGAAGAAGTTGATGTTATTCGCCAGATCGCGCTTCTCGAGCCCGACGTCGGACTCGGAGATTGCGCGCAAGAAATTGTCGCGGCACGAGTGCATGTGCCGGGTGTGCTGCCCATAGCGCACGGTGTTGCTCTCGGAGGCACAAGCCCCACCCAGCGTGTCGTGACGACCGCAAGTGTCTGCCACGATCTGCAGCATCGGCCGCGCGAGGTTCGAGTACAGCAGCGTACCGGTCGACAGGTACAACTTGCGCTGCAAGCGGATGGTGTCGGCTGCGCTGTAGCGCTCGCCGAGCTCGTGCGCGTTGTAGAACAAGGTGTCGACGGCCTGGTTGCCCTCGAGATCGACGATGCGGAAGAACTGTCCCCGCGCCACCCGCCCGAGGTACGGCTCGCCCGAGCCGACCACCACGTCCGATACAGCCGACTTCGGATCTCGTTCACTCTGTTTGAGCATGGCGATCACCCGAGCCCCAGGAACATGCGTTCGGTGTTGGCGAAGCCGCGTTCGTTTTCGGGCCGCGAGCGCCGGCACACGTCGTCCGGCCCGGGCGGGTCGCTCTTCCACAGACACAAGCCGACCGGCTTCGGCGCGTAGACCGGACTCGGATCGAACACGTGCGCACAGGTGCTGAGCACGACCAGCACGTTCATCTCCGCGCGCAAGTCGACGTGGCCGCCCGCACGGCTGTGCCCGCTGACGTAGCTCAATGCACCCTCGTCATCCGGCGCCACTTTCGTGAACCAGTTGACGTTGGGCGCCAGATCGCGCTGGCCGAGCCCCCACTTGCCGAGCTCGATCAGCATCTCCTCGCGCGCGCTGCGGAAGAAGCCGTTGCGCAGCTCGCCGTAGCGCTTGTCGCCATAAGCGGCAGCCACCGAGGTGGCGTCCGACATACCGGTCACCGTGTCGTGCCAGCCGACGCTGTCGTCGCTGATCGAGCACAGGATCCGACCCATGTCCGAGTACAGCACGTGGCCCTTGGTCAAGAACGCCGTATGCTGCGCCTTGAGCGTATCGGGCATGTTGTAGCGCTCGATCAGCAGCTCGCGGTTGTAGAGCAGCATGCTGACGTTGGCGCCCCCCTCGACGTCCGTCAGTCGCAGCGTGTGGTGGCGCGGCAGCACGCCCGACCACATCGCGGCGCCGGGCAAACCTTCGGTGTACAGCACTCGATCTTTGGGGATGTCCATGTCACTCGACCTCGTCGCCCGCCTGCGTCATGCGGATGGTCGGCATCGGAGGCTCCTCGGCCTCCAGCGACGGCCCACCGTGGATCAGTCCTTCGAGATGCTTCTTGGTCGCGAGGAACAACGGGCTCACCATCTGTTCGCGCGCGCGCGGCCGCGGTAGCGCCACCTCGACCATCTCGCGGATGTGCCCGGGATGGGCGCCCAGCACCAGGATTCGATCCGCCAGATACACGGCTTCTTCCAGATCATGCGTGACGAAGACCACGGTGATGTCGATCTGCTTCCAGAGCTGGATCAGATAGCTCTGCATCTGCGCACGCGTCTGCGCGTCGAGCGCCGCGAACGGCTCGTCCATGAACAAGATGCGCGGGCGGTTGGCCAGCGCACGCGCGATCGCCACGCGCTGCTTCATGCCACCCGAGAGCTCGTGCGGATACGAGTGCGCGAAGCGGCGCAGGCCGACGATCTCCACCCACTCCAGCGCTTCCTCTTCGGCGGCTGTTCGGCGCAGGCCGCGCATCTCCAGCCCGAACATCACGTTCTCGAGCACGGTGCGCCAGGGAAACAACGTGTACCCCTGAAAGACCATACCGCGATCGGGGCCCGGGCCGTGCACCGGTTTGCCGTCGAGTAACATCTGGCCCGACGTGGGCTGATCGAGGCCGGCCAGGATGCGGATCAAGGTGGACTTGCCGCAGCCCGAGGGCCCGATCACGCAGATGAACTCGCGCCGGTGCGCCCGAAAGGAGATGTCTTCGAGCGCGGCCACGTAGCCCTGGTCGGACTGAAACGAGCGACCGAGCTTCTGCACGTCGAGCACGACCGGCCGCTCGTAGATGCGGGCGAAGCGCTGGGCGACATCCGCCGTTTGATCGAGATAGGTAGGCTGCGACGGAATGTCGAACGCGGGCTGAGGTTCCATGCTTCAGCGCTCCTGTCGGGTGTCAGGCAGCCACACGGCCTTCGGCGGGCCGACTGCGCGCGCGCAACCGCGTCTTCACGCGCAGGCGCAGGCGAGCCAGCGTGCTGCCGCGAGCGGCGCGCCACGGAAAGAGCACACGGCCGAGACGCTCGAGGAACAGGTCGCTTCCCAAGCCGATCATGCCGATGATCATGATCGCCGCGTACACGTTGTCGTAGTTGCGGTAGCGCGCTTGCTGATTGATGAAGTACGTGATGCCGCTGGTGGTGCCCACCAACTCGGCCACGATCAAGTAAGTCCAGGCCCAACCGAGCAGCACACGCATGTCGGTATACAAGTCGACTATCACGCCCGGCACCACCACGCGGGTCACCAGCTGCCGGCGACTGGCTCCGAGGGTCTGCGCGGCCTCGATCAACGAGACCTCGAGCTTGCGCGTGGTATTGGCCACCACCAGCACCTGCTGGAAGAAGGTGCCGATGAAGATGATCGCGATCTTCGGCGCATCGTAGATGCCGAGCACCGCGACCGCGAGCGCGCCGAACGCGGGCGCGGGCAGGTAGCGGAAGAACTCGATGAAGGGCTCGGTCAGCTTCGAGAAGACATTGAACGTGCCGCACAGGATCGCCAGCGGCACTCCGAGCAACGACGACAGCGTGAAGCCCCAGAAGATCACCTGGATGCTCTGCCACAGGCTCTGGTGGAGCCAGGGCTCGGTCGGCAGGCGCGGCGGCGTGCGAAACGCCGTGTACATGGCCATCGCGACCTGGTGCGGCGCGGGCAAGTAGATCGGATTCTCGCGCGTGCCGCTGGCTTCGGCCTTACCTGCGGCGCGCGCCTTCGCGTTTTCGGCCGCGAAGGCTTCCTTCTCGATCAGCATGCCCTCGGTGAAGTACCCGACCGAACCCGGCTCGCGCACCTTCACGAACGGATGCCAGATGAACGGCGTGTAGCTGATCACGCACCACGCGAGCAGCGGCAGCAGGAACGACAGCACGGCAAATTTGCGTGCGCGCTCGGGAGCGAGCTCTCTTCGCACTGCAAACAGGTCTGTGCCGGCCATCGCTGTTTCCTCGCGCGTGCGTCACAGAGCGTTGATCAACTCCGCATCGATGTAGTCGTCGACCGGCTGTGCCTGCGCGTAGACCTTGTTCGCGACGTTGAACTCGTCGGCGGTCGCCGTGGAGCCGTACAGCGAATCGAGGCCCGTCCCCTTGACGAAGCGCTGCTTGGCCTCGGCCAGCGTCAAGAAGTACGTGCCGGGCATCGCCTTGTCGTACTCCTCGGCCTTCACGCCGACCTTCGCGGCCATGATCGCGACCGCTTCGGCGCGCGTCGCGGGATCGCGCACGAAGTCCGAGATGCGGTACCAGACCTTCACGAACTTGGCCCAGTCGGCCTTGCGCGTGGCGAGGCTCTGCGGACTCACCGCGACGGTGTCGTAGATCAGCCCCGGAACGTCCGCGCTCGTCCAGATCGCGGTCGCTCCCGGCACGGCGGTCAGCGCTTGCGTGGACGTCGGGTACCACGCGGCCACCGCGTCCACTTGACCCGAGGCCAGCGCCTGCGGCGTCTCGTTGGTGCGGAAGTTGACCAGGTTCACCTGCGCTTGCTGCATGCTCTGCTTCTTCAGGCCCTGCAGCAGCAGCAAGTGTTCGACCAGGGTGAGCTCCAGACCGATCTTCTTGCCCTTGAGATCGGCGAGCGACTTGATGCCCGGCCGCGCGATGACCTTGTCGTTGCCATTGCTGTAGTCGGTGACCAGGATCATCTTGCTCTTGCCGCCGCTCGCGCCCGTCACCAGCGCATCGCCATTGGTGACCATGACGGCGTCGACCTTACCGGCGCTGAACGCCTCCATCGAAGGCAAGTAGTCGAACCAAGCAAACTCGACGTCGATGCCGGCTTCTTTGAACCAGCCCTTCTGGATGCCCACCTCGAAGGCCGTCCAACCCGGCCAGTCGCTGTACGCGACGCGCAGGGGAGCGGCGGCCGGGGCCGGAGCGGGGGCCGCGGGGGCCTTCTCCGCCGTCTCGGGTGCGGGTGCGGGCGCAGGTGCGGGTTTGTCGCCCGAGCAACCTGCGAGGCCGAGCGCGGTAAGAAACGCCAGCGCCGCGAACTGATCAGTTATCCGTTGGATGCGAAGCACTTGCTGGTTCACGGGCAGCACGTTCGCAACAGAACAGCAGCTCGCGATTTCGCTAAAGTTTCCGGCCCGTAAATACGAGGCCGGCCGCATTCAACATGAAACAATCCCCGATTCAGGGGGTTGGCGGGTCCGGCCCGGCGCATAAAAAAAAGATTGCCCGCGATGTCGATCGCCGCGGGCGTCGTTCGTCGTCCCATCAGAAAGGACCTGACCATGGCCGCAAAAACACGAACGAAGATCTTCACGCACCTCTGGTACGCCAAGGACGCCGAGGCGGCGGCGCAGTTCTATGCGTCCATCCTCCCCGACTCGCGCATGGACCGCGTCTCGACGATGCAGAGCGAGTCGCCGAGCGGTCCGCCCGGATCGGTGAAGGTCGTGGACTTCACGCTGCTCGGCCAGCGCTTCCAGGCGATGACCGCCGGACCACACCACGACTTCAACGACGCGATCTCGATCGTCGTGCTGTGCGACGATCAAGCCGAGCTGGATCGCTACTGGAACGGGCTGCTCGAAGGCGGCGGCAAGCCGCAAGCCTGCGGCTGGCTGATCGATCGCTACGGCGTTCGCTGGCAGATCGTCCCGCGCGTGCTCGACGAGATGATGGGCGACAGCGACACCGCGCGCTCGAAGCGCGTGACTGACGCCATGCTGAAGATGGTCAAGCTGGACATCGCCGCGCTGGAAAAAGCGCGACGCGGCTGACTCACTTCCAGTTCTTGGCCTGACCGTTGTACGGGGGCACGCAGAACTCGCAATCCTTGCCGCTAAACTGCTTGGCCTGGCGCTCGGTCTCGCCGGCCAGGTGCCAGCGCAGCCACGCGATCATCACCGGCAAGCCGTTGCGGGCTGCGTAGATGTGATCCGTGTCGTCCATGTTCACGTAGAACGTCGGCACGGTCGTCTTCTCGAAGTCGCGCATCGTGTTGCTGCCCGCGAGCGTGTCCATCTTGCCGCCGACATGCAGCGTCGGCGTCTTGAGGCTCATGAAGCCGTTACCGTCGAACGATCCGCCGGCCACGTGGATCGAGGTGGTCAGCTTCATGGTGGTCGCTTCGAACGCGAACGTGGCGATCGATCCCATCGAGTGGCCGCCAGCCGCGACCTTGCTGGTATCGAGCTTGTGGTAGTACTTGCTGTCGGCCTTGTCGTTCTGCGCGATCAACCACTCGAGCGGCTTGTTGAACTCGGCCGCTTCACCGTTCGACACGTGCGACTCCATGATGAAGCCGTGTGATGCGACCAGCTTCATGTGATCGGTGTACTGCGTCGGCTGCGAGCCGCCGCCGCAGCCCCACAGGAAGATGGGGTGCTTGACGCCGTCCTTGCCCATCTCGGTCGGGTGCGCGACCCAGCCGCCGCCGTCAGCTTCGTTCATCTCGATCGTGACCGCGTACGGGCCCATGTCCTTGACCGACATCACGGCAGGCAACGTGCCCTTGCCCATCGTGGCCGCGGGGTCCATGGTGGCCGGCTTCATGCCCGGATCCATCGAGCCGGGTTTGTCCATCGCGCCCGAGCCGGCTTGCGTGCTCGGCGAGTTTCCGGGTTGAGCGCCCGGTTGCATCCCGGGCTGTGCTGCGGGAGAGCCGGCGGCGGGAGTGACCGACGCGGGACTGCCTGCGGCGCCTGATGTCGGCTTGCTGGGCTCTGCCGTCATCGCACCGGTCATCGTCATGTTGCCCGGCGTAACGGCCGGCGCGGCTGCGCCCGCAGTGGTCATCGTGCCTGGCGTCATCGGCGTCATGCCGTCGCCGACCTTGTCACTGCCACAGGCCGCAACGCCCGAAAGAGCGATCGTCCAACACGTCGCGAGTATTCTCCGGTCCATAAGCCACCTCCACACGCCATCGGCAGTACCCTGCTCCGCCGTGTGGTCTGAACCGTACCGACCCGTTCTCAGCGCCTTCCTGTCCCAAACCTGACTTTTGCCGCGTATGAATCGTGCCAAACCGGGGACATTCGCGCAGTCATGACGCGAGCTCGGCGCGCTCGATGCGTTCCAGTCGGAACTGCCGCGGTTCGTTCTTCTCGAGGTCGAGACAGTGGAGCAGCGTCTGGCTGCGTTCCATCACGATCGTCTGCAGCCGTACGCGGCGCGAGCTCAAGCCCGAGTGACCGCGGTAGTGGATGCGCAGGCTCGAGTTCTCGAACCACGCCTGCTCCCGCACGCGCCGAACCTCGGGCGGCGCGGTATGGGCCGGCACGCCGATGAACTTGAGCGTGTCCATGTGCTGCAAGAGTTGGCGCTGAGACGACGTCGAGAGCGCGGCGTGAACCTTGTCCAGACCCGACGCGAGCGTCTCGCCGAACGGGATCACGCGCATGTCCAGGAGCCAGCGGCCGGCCGCGACCAGCAGCGCCGCCTCGCGTGCGCTGAAGTTCACCGGCGGCAGCGAGTAGCTGCGGTCGAGCGCGATGCCTCCACCACGGCCGCGCTCGCTGTTAAGCGGCAATGACGCGGCGCGCAGCGAGTCCAGGTCGCGGAACACCGTTCGGATGGTCACCTGAAAGCGCTCGGCGAGCTCGGCTGCGGTCACGCCCGTGCGGCGCCCGCGCAGGCGCACGGCCAAAGTGCCCGTGCTGTTGGTCGACGGCGAAGCAGTCGCTGACTCGACGCGCATCCTGCAGCGCATTGACGCCATCAGCGGCGCGTTCAGCGCGCAGCTCGACGAACAGGCCCGCGCCGAAGCCTGGCTCTGGGAAGACTTCGCCGACACCGCGCTCAACGGCTTCCTGGTCGCGGCGCGCTGGGCACACGACGAGACCTGGCCCAGGATCCGCGATGCGTATCTCGGGCCGCGCCCTGGTTCGTGCAGCGCTTGATCGCGCCACAGATCCGCCGGCGCGTGTTGGCGGGGCTCGTCGCGCGCGACGTACTGCGCCAGGGCCTCGACGCCTGCTGGCAGCGCTTCGTCGGCACGCTGGACGCGCTCGAAGCGCGCAGCCCTGCGCACGGTTACTGGATCGGCCCCCGCCTGAGCGTCGCGGACGTGGCGATCTTCGCGCAACTGCACAGCCTGCGCACCCCGCTGACGCCAGCGTACGCGGAAGACCTCGGCAAACGCCGGCGGCTCTCCAGCTACCTAGACCGCGTGGATGGGATCACGGCTCGGACGGAACGCCTGTGCCAACCAGCTGCCTGACGCGAGCGCCAGCACGAACACGATCACGCCCGTGCCTCCCGACGCCAGCGCCACGATACTGGGGCCCGGACAAAACCCCGAGACGCCCCAGCCGACGCCGAACAGCGCCGCACCCGAGATCAACTCGAGGTCGATGTCCTTCGTGGTCGGGATCGCGAAGCGTGTGGCGAGCCACGGCTTGCTGCTGCGCCGCACCCAGAAGTATGCCGGCGCGTGCGCGGCGATCGCAGAGCCCATCACGAACATCAAGCGCGGGCTCCAAGCGCCGAACACATCGAGGAACGCCAGCACGTTGCGGGGATCGCTCATCCCACTCAACAGCAATCCGCAGCCGAACAACGCACCGCTGATGAACGCGGTCACGATGCCGACCCGAGCAGGCTCGCGGTCAGCATCGCGCACGCGACGAAGACCGCGGTGGCGACGATCGAACGCGGCGAGAAGCGGCTGATCCCGCACACGCCGTGACCGCTCGTGCAGCCGCCCGCCAGCCGCGTGCCGGCGCCGACCAACAGGCCTGCGGCGCCGAGCCAGGCAGAGCTGCGCGGCGAAGCGCCGATCAACTGCGGCGCGATCCACATCGCCACCACGCCGCTGGCGAATAGACCAGCCAGAAACCACAGCCGGTCCGGCCATTCAGCGCGCTCGGGAGGCAACAACCCCGCGACCATGCCGCTCACGCCGGCGATGCGGCCTTTGGCGAGCAACAACAACGATGCGGCCAGCCCGATGAGCACGCCGCCTGCGACTGCCGAACCCAATTGCTCCATCGCTCATCCTGGTTTGCTGATCCGCGCATGCCAGGCCAGCGCCTGCTCCATGCGATCATTCCCCCAGAAGAGCTCGTCGCCCACGACCAGCGTCGGCGCGCCGAAGATACCGAGCCGCATCGCGCGTTCCGTCTGTTGGCGCAGCTGCTCCTTCACGACCGGAGTTTGAGCGGACTCCAGGATCGGCAGCGCCTGCTGTCCCACGCGCTCCAGGCAGCGAGCGACCACCGACGCTTCACCGATCGACTCGTCGCGCGCGAAGTTGGCGTCGTAGATCTCGCGCACGAACGCGCCGATCCACGGCGCTTCGCCGTAGCGGCACGCGATGCGCGACGCGAGCAGGCTGCCGCGCGGAAACACGCTCGGGCGTCGAAACGGGATGCCCTGCACTTCGCAGAGCCGCTCCAGGTCGCGCCACATGTACCGGCCCTTGGCGGGATAGATGTTGAACGGCGAATTGTCCCAGCCCTGCGCCTGGAAGATCGGGCCGAGCAAGAACGGCCGCCAGACCAGCGGGATGCCCGCGTCGGCCGCCACGCGCTCGACCCGCATCGCAGCGGGGTACGAATAGGTGCTGGCGAATTCGAACCAAAACTCCACGCTCATGGGCGACAGCATGTCTCGGCATTCGCCGAGGCGCACTCGCTTTTCAGCGCGAAGGCGTGGGGCGGAGTTCGCTGTGCTCTGAGCAAGGGATTTTGATGCGTTATCGCGAAGGGCCGGGCGGCGCGGGGCAAGGCGCGACGATGAGGAATAGTGAGCGCTATTTGAGGAGGAGCAACGCAGCCCGGCGCGTTCGGAACGAGCGAGAACGCGTCAAAATCCCTTGGTCAGAGCACTAGGCTTGATACCGAACATGCGCTTGAACGAGCGCGTCATGTGCGCCGCGTCGGCAAAGCCAGCACCGTGCGCGGCCTCGCCCAGCGTGCTGCCCGTGACGATCGCCGCGGCCGCCCGCTGCAACTTGAGCCAGGCCAGGTACGGGCGCAGCGGAATGCCGACCGACTCGGTGAAGGCGTGCATGAACCTGCCCTCTGACAGGCCTGCGACACGCGCCAGCGCAGGCAGTGACTGGTCGCCCTCCGCCGGCAGACTTTGCAGGTGACGCAACGCGCGCCGCACGCGCGGGTGCACGTTCTGCCTGGGCTGCTCCGGCGCGCCGAGCACACGCACCGCGCGCTCCGCCCAGGCCACGCCATCCTCGCGCATCAACGCCTGGGGCGACACGTCGACCAGCTGATCGCGCTCGGCCGCGCTCAGCAGACGCAGACCCGGCCCCGCGTCAAGCCCGCGCAGCGCAGCGCCGGCGACGCTCTCCGGATCGAGGAACACGATCAGCACGTCGCTCGCGCTGGCGTCGATCTCGTGCGGCTGATCGGGCGCGGTCAGCACGCCCGCGGCCGCTTGCCAGGTGCCCGTG
>DATEOF010000122.1:0-14880 GCA_035274465.1 Polyangiales bacterium | reverse complement strand
ACCTTGAAATACGGTCGAGTATTCCGGCGGTCGTGCTCGGGCGCCACGAAGCCGAAGCCCTGCGCCATCGACGGCCCATGCGCCTCGGGAGCAGCACTAGCGGGCTCCCGCTGTTATCCACTCCGTGATGAGACGTGCTGCCGGATCGCTGCTGTCGAAGATGCGGCGAGGATGCGACGCCATGTTGGTCGGACGCAGATAGAATGGACTGGTCAGGGGGTCGGTCTGCACGAAGAAGCGGGCGGCGTCGTAGTTCGCCGCGAACGCGTCGGGTATCGCGCCGACCACGCGGCCGTCGCGACAGCTGGCCGTCTCGCTGGTGCCGATCAACAGCAGCGCCGAGCGGCTGTCGTGGCATTGTCCGCGTTCTCCGGCATTGCCAGACGAGCAACCGAACTTGGTGATGACCTCCGGCTGGATCCGGCAGTAGAAGAAGTCTTCGTCCAGTGCCAGGTCCGGTGCCACGAAGTTGTCTCCGAGATCTACCGTGCCCAGGAAGCCGTTGTGCTCAGTCGACCCGCACGCGCTGGCCAGCAGGCCGAGCGCTAAAACAACTGATGCGCGAATCATGGGACATTAAATGTGCCAAATGCGGAGCCTGCAGATCAAATCATCCGCGGGTCGATGCAGCTAATTGCGGCGGGCTAATCGCACACTTACGGCGCTTGCGCGTCGCCGACCACAGCGTGGTGTCCGCTGATCAGTACAGATTCGGCCTGCGCAAACCTGCCACGCTGCTACACTCCCAGAACTGGGCTGGTAGCAAAGGCAGCCTGGTCCGCAGCAGCCGCTTGAGCGGTTATTGCACATCGACTACGGTGGTGTACCTGTAGGCCGACGCGAGTGTCCCGCGTCTCGGAGGCTCCCTCATGAAGCGTTTGTCGGTACGTTGGCCCCTGATCAGCCTGGTCCTGCTCCTGATCGCTGCGACCGCCCAGGCCGCTCCTGCGAAGGGCAAGAAGAAGAAAGACAAGGGGGCCGACAAGGTCCCGGTCAGCGCCGAGATCTCCAAGTCGATGGCGGATCTCAAGTGGGGGATCTCCAAGGACGAGCTGCAGAAGCAGCTGATCGACAAGGTCAAGGAGCACTACAAGCCGCTGATCGCCAAGACCAAGGACGGCGTCGAGGAAGACCGGCTGCGCGAGAAGGCCAACGGCGAGATCAAGCGCATCAAGGACAGCTTCGTGCAGTTCAGTGGCACGTCGACCGGCTGGGACGTCAGCTTTCTGAAGGGTGAGTTCACGCACGGCAACGACGAGTCGATGCTGGTGATGCGCGATCAGAACTCGCAGAACTTCTACTTCTTCATCGATGGCAAATTGTGGAAGTGGTACAAGGCTTTCGACGCCGAAGTGTTCCCGGCCGACAGCTTTGCGACCTTCTCTTCCGCGGTGCAGCGGCGCTTCGGTCCGGCCAAGGAAGCGCGCGGTGAGCTCGCCCCAGGAACCGGCGAGCGCCACTGGCTCGAGTGGCAGGACGATCAGACGCGGCTGCGCGCGGTCGACCAGACCGACTTCTACGGCTTCTACTGCCTGGTGTTCGAGCAGAAGAGCACGGTGGCCAACCTGGCTCAGCTGCGGACCAACACGAAGGACGTGGGCAACAAGCAGCACGCGATGATCGAGGCCGTCACGGCCAAGGGCGGCTCGACTTCAGACAGTTCGGCCGACATCGCGGATCGAATCAGCGGCACCACGCGCGCGAAGGCCGAGCCCGCGCCCAGCAGCAGCAGCAAGGGCAAGAAGGGCAGCAAGGCGGAGGCCTCCGAGACGGCATCCGCTCCGAAGGGCGTGCAGAAGGACGACGACCCGCTCAGCGGCCTGGGCCTGTAGGCCTTACCGATCTGCGAGAGAAGGCGCGCTCCGCGAGTCATCAGGGGGCGCGCCTTTTGATTTTAAATCACTCGCTGACGGCTTCGACGCGCACGTCCTCGCCGAGCCACTTCTTCACTGCGGGCTCGATGATGCGGCCGACCGTGTACGGCCGCCCCGGACAACCCGAGCAGGTGCCGGTCAGCCGGATCAACACTCGCTTGTCCACCACGCCGACCAGCGTGATCGTGCCGCCGTCCGCAGCGATGAGCGGAGCGAGCACTTCATCGACCAGCTTCTTGGCGTCGTCCTGAATCACGCGGCCCCGGCTCAACCGTTCACGATGCGTCGCTCGAGCCCCTCCAGCCGTTGTAGCAGGAAACGCTCGGTGACGCCGAACGCGCCAGCCGCGTCCTTCAGTCGACTTACGTAGTTGCGGATGGCGCGCGGGTTCGCGTAGCGCACCTTGGTCGCAACTCGATAGAGCTCGTCGATCGTGTCCGCGGGCATCAGCTGACGCGCCGTGCTGTACAGGCGGAACGTGTCGTCGATCCAGATCGGGCTGTGCGTGACCTCGGCCAAGCGCAGCGCGTAGCGGCTCGCCAGGCTCAACGTCTCGCGCGCCTGCCCTTCGGAGCCACTCGCGCGCGAGAGGATGCCGTTCATCATGCTGCCGACCAGCCGCTCACCCTCGTCGTAGCGGCCCATGCCGAGCGCCTTGTCGGCCAGGCGAGCCAGCACCTCGAGTGAACCGCCCCCGGGCTGCTGCGCGTTGCCACGCTGCTCCGGCTCGGACACCACGACCGTGTCGGGCACTTGCCCGTCCGCGGTCAGCGGCCCGCCCTTGTCGCGGTGGCCGCACGCCGTGCAGGTGTCGCTGAGCGCGTCGTAGAGCTCGCCGCAGTGGCGACACTGCAGGAGCTCTTCGGTGCCGCCCTCGCGCGGATCGCGCTCGGCCGAGCTGACCACCAGGTCCTGCGCGCCGATGCGCACCTGGTCGCCGTCTTTGAGCACCGACGGTCCGTCGATGCGCGCGCCGTTCACCAGCACGCCGTTGCGGCTGCCGAGATCGCGCACCTCGACGGCGTCGTTCACCACGCGAAACGCGGCGTGCCGACGCGAGACGAGGGCGTCCCCGAGCACGAGGTGACAACCGGGAGTCCGACCGACCACGAACTCGCTCACATCGAGCTTGAGGTCAATCGCTTGATAGCGGAGGAAGAACCGAGCCAAGGGGACAGTCCCATGAGGACGACTTCCGAATCGTCCGTCCGATCATCTTACGACATGCGTGGTCGATTCGGGAAGTCGCTGCACGACTCCACAACGCAAGACGCCGCGCGGGTTATCTCGCGCGGCGTCTCACAACTGCGTTCATGCGTATGCGCTCGGAGGATCCGACCCACACGCACACAGGCTGCGTGTCGTGGTCAGTTGCTCAGTGCGGCAACGTTGCCGAGCGACTTGAGCAAGCGGCCCTGGACTTCCGAGGCCTTCTCCATACGCGCGTTGATGTCCATGATATCGCCGCGGTACTTGCCGAACACGCTGGACGACTCGCCCAGGATGGTGCGGCTGCGCACCTTGTCCAACATGAACACGTACTTGTCGGGGCTCTCGCCCACGTCGCCGTGACCGGCATAGAGCGTGCGGTCGACCGTCTGGCCGCCCTGCGTCGAGGAGACCTTGACCTTGATGCCTTCCTCTTCCTTCTCCTTGGCGTGGCCCTTCTTGCCCTTGCCTTCGGGCTTCTCCTTGGGCGCGGCCGCCGGATCGGCGGGCGGGATGGTCACGAATACCAGGCCGCCCGCGAAGGCGTCACCGTTCTTCGCCAGCACCATGCCGTACTCGTTGTTGAGCAGGCCGTCGGTCGCAGCCGCCGACTTGGTCAACGCTTCACGGCGGGCGGGGCCGGCGGTCTTCGCGCCGAGCGCTGCGAAGCCGTCCCACGCGATGTTCACGCTGTTGTAGTAGTCGAACAGATCGTCGACGACACCGTCGCCGAACGCCTTGTACAGGCGGCGATGAAACTCGTTGGCGCTGAAGGGGCGCTTCATCGCGACCAACTGCTCGATCGCGCCGAAGTCCACCGTGGCCTGCTTGCCGGGACCGCCCGAGGACGCGTCCACAGCCTGCTTCACGAGCGCCTTCGCTTGATCCACGGTCTTCGAGACCTCCTGGATCTTCGTGTAAATGTCCTTGCCGTCCGCGACCGCCATCTTGAACTGATGGCGCTTGTCGGCGGTATTGCCGATGCCGAAGCCGACGCCGAGGCCGACGACCACGCCGATCACCACCAGCACCAGCGAGCGCGTGCGTGACTTGCGGCCGATCTCGTCTTCCTTGACCGCCGAGTCGTCGATCACGAGCGTGACCTTGCGAGCTGCTGCGACGGTCGCAGGCGAGGCACTCGCAAACGGATCGACACGCGGAGCGCCGTGCGCTGCCGCAGGCGGCTTCGAGGCGCGCGCTGCAGGTGCCCCGGGCGCGGCCATGGGCGCGGGGGTTGGCGCGAAGGGATTGGGTGCTACGCCGGGTGCGCGCGCAGCAGCTCCGGGAGCTCCCGGCTTCGCAAATGGGGGCGCGCCCAAACCTGGAAAACCACCCCCAGGAATGGCAGGCGGCGGAACGCTCGCTGCGGGTGCGTTCGGCATCCCAGCTCCGGCCAGCGGAGGCGGCACACTTCCCTGACCAGGGGTCGGCGCTCCGGGCGGAAAAGAACCTGGCGCGCCGGCCTGACCGGGCGTGATCGTACGGCCCAAGCGGGCCTTCAGGTTCTTGATATCACGAGGTTTGTTGCTCGGAGTTGCCATGCGCTTGGCCCTGTCTGGGTGAGAGAACTTCTGGAGCTTCGACCGTACGCGCACTCGACCGCGTGTAGGAACACGCTTACAGCGAGGCGTCTAACAAGCACTGCACGCTATCTGTGTGGGTAGACCGGTGTCAAGCGATGCTTCGGGTAAGTGTACGAAATTGCCCAGATACCCCAGATGGTGCTGACGGCAGAATAATCGAAAAGCACGGCAGCACGCACGCGAAAACATACGCGCTTCGTCTCGCCGCGTGCGGCCGAACGTGCGGACGCGGTGTAGAGTGGCGCGTTCATGAGGGCGTTGCATTGGGAGTCGAAACGGGCCCCGAGTGGTGACGGAACTTGGCTCGAGTACGAGGTACTCGGCCGAGGCATGCCGGTCCTGCTGGCGAACGGCCTCGCAGGTCCACGCGACGTGTGGACCGATCTGGTCCGCCAGCAGAAGGATCGCTACCGGTTCATCACCTGGACCTACCGCGGCCTGCAGCGTGAAGAGGTCAATGGGCACGTTTGTGCGCACAGCGTGCCCGAGCACGCGCGCGACGCGCATGCCGTGCTCGAGGCGGAAGAGATCGCCCGCTGTTGCGTGGTGGGTTGGTCGATGGGCGTGCAGACCGCGCTCGAGCTGTTCTCGATCGCCCCCGACCGCGTGAGCTCGCTGGTGTTGCTGAGCGGGGGTGCGCGCGTGACCTGGGCGGATGGCCGCGCGGGCCCGGTGGTGGCGCGCATGGTCGCGCGAGCGCTGCGCGTGGTCCGCGCCAGTCCGCGCTTGATCGCGCACTCGCTGCAGCGCGGGCTGCAGTCGCCGGAGGCGTTCACCTGGGCGCGGCGTCTGGGGTTGATCGGCGAGCAAGTCAGCGCCGACGAGTTTACGCACCTCACGTCGGGCGTGCTCTCGCTCAACGTGGGCAGCTACGTGGACACGCTGCAGCAGCTGGCGCTCTACGACGGTCGCGAGGTATTGCCGCGCGTGGACGTCCCCACGCTCGTGATCGCGGGTGATCGCGACCTGTTCACGTCGCGGCGCGAGGTCGAGCGCCTGGTCACCGAGATCCGCGGGGCCGAGTACTTGCCGCTGCCGGGCGCCACGCACTACGCGCTGCTCGACGAGGCCGAACGCGTGAACCTCCGCATCGAGAAGTTCTGGAACGAGCACGGCTACCGCGCGGCGGATGTCCCGGCGTCGTAGCCGCCTGAGCCTTGTGGATGCGGGGAAAAATTGCTTGAGTGCACAGCATGATCGTCGTGATCGATAACTACGACTCGTTCACCTACAATCTGGTCCAGTACCTGGGCGAGCTTGAGGCTGCGGTGGTGGTGCATCGCAACGACGAGATCAGCGTCGACCAGATCCGCAAGCTTCGGCCCGAGGGCGTGTTGATCTCGCCGGGGCCAGGCAACCCGGACGAAGCCGGCATCAGCCTCGAGTTGCTGTCGCGCCTGTCGCCGGAGCTGCCGATCCTCGGCGTGTGCCTGGGTCACCAGGCCATCGGTCAGGCGTTCGGTGGGCGCGTGGTGCGCGCCGGGCGGCTGATGCACGGCCGCACCTCGCCGATCCTGCACGACGGCAGCGGTGTCTTCGCCGGCTTGCCGAGCCCGTTCACCGCCACGCGCTATCACTCGCTGATCGTCGAGCGCGCCTCGCTCGGGCCCGATCTACTGGTGACCGCGTGGACCGAAGAGGGCGAGATCATGGGTCTGCGCCATCGCAGCTTGCCGGTCGAAGGCGTGCAGTTTCACCCCGAGTCGTTCCTGACCGAGCACGGTCACGAGCTGCTCCGGAATTTCTTGCGGCGCTTGCCCGAGCACGGGCAGCGACCGGCGTCGGAGGCAGCATGATCAAGGAAGCGATCGCAACGGCCGCCGCGGGCCGCGAGGTTCCCACCGCCGTGATGGAGCGCGCGATGGAGGCGCTGTTCACGGGCGAGGCCACGCCGTCACAGATCGGCGCGTTGCTCGTGGCGCTGCGCATGAAGGGCGAGACTGCGGGCGAGATCAGCGCCAGCGCGCGCGTGATGCGCCGCCACTGTGTGCCGGTCAAGGTCTCTCATGCGGCGGTGCTCGACACCTGCGGCACGGGTGGCGACGGTTCGCTGACCTTCAACATCTCCACCGCGGCTTCGCTGGTCGTCGCGGGTGCGGGTGTACCGGTGGCCAAGCACGGCAATCGCGCCGCGAGCTCGAAGACCGGCAGCGCGGACGTGCTGGAGCAGCTGGGCGTGAACGTCGAGCTCCCGGCCGCGGCCGTCGAGCGCTGCATCGAACAGTGCGGCATCGGCTTCATGTTCGCGCGCCTGCACCACCCGGCGATGCGCCACGTCGCAGCCACGCGCGCCGAGATCGGCGTGCGCACGTTGTTCAACTTCCTGGGTCCGCTGTGCAACCCGGCGAGCGCGAGCCACCAGCTGATCGGCGTGCCCGAGCCGCGCCTGTGCGAGATGCTGGCGCGCGTGCTCGGCGATCTGGACACGACGCGCTCGTGGGTGGTGTGCGGCGACGGGAACGTGGACGAGATCGCGCTCTCGGGTCCGACGCGCGTCGCGCAGATCGACCGCGGCAAGCTCGAGGCGAGTGAGGTGACGCCCGAAGACTTCGGTGTGCAGCGCCAGCCGCTCGAGAGTCTGAAGGTCGAGGACGTGGGGCAGAGCGCGGCGGTGATCCGCGCCGTGCTGGCGGGCGAGCGCGGGCCGCGACGCGACGTGGTGGTAATCAATGCCGCGGCCGCGCTGTTCGTCGCCGAGCGCGTGGGCTCGCTGCGCGAAGGAGCCGCGATGGCCGCGGAGAGCATCGACTCGGGTGCCGCGCAGCGCAAGCTCGAGGCCTGGTCGGCGCAGTCCAAGGCCGGTTGATGGGCGACTACCTGACGCCGATTCTCGCGCGGAAGCAAAAGGAAGTCGCCCGGCGCAAGCGGCGCGCTGCGGTGGTCGTGCCGCTGACGGCGGCGGACGCCGAGCGCGGCAGGCTGGCGCTGGATGCGTTGCGCCGCCCGGCGGGAGGTGCACCGCGCGTGATCGCCGAGATCAAGCGCAGGAGCCCGAGCGCGGGTGAGATCCGGAAGCGGGAGCGCGGCGACATCGCGTCGCTCGCCGGCAGTTACCAGCGAGGTGGGGCGGCCGCGATCAGCGTGCTGTGCGACGGGCCGGGCTTCGGAGGCTCTGTCCTCGACCTGCGGCGCGCCGCGCGGGCGAGCGCGTTGCCGCTGCTGTTCAAGGAGTTCGTGCTGGACGAGGTGCAGCTGGATCTCGCGCGTGCGATCGGCGCGCACATGGTGCTGTTGATTGTGCGCGCGATCCCGGGACCGCGGCTCGCTGCGCTCGTAGACGCCACGCTCGAGCGCGGACTGGCGCCGGTGGTCGAGGCTGCCGATGCGCGCGAGCTCGACGCGGCGCTGGCCACGCGCGCGACCCTGGTCGGGGTCAACGCGCGGGATCTGCGGACGTTCGGCGTGGACAGGAGCGCTGCCGTGAGTGCCCTGGCGCGGATCCCGGGCGATCGCATCGCGATCCACATGAGCGGGATCCGCACGGCGGAAGACCTGGCCGAAGTAGGCAGCGGCCGAGCGGACGCGGTGCTGATCGGCGAGAGCTTGATGCGCGCATCGGACCCCGCTCGCAAGCTCCGCGAGTTGCTGCGCGCTTGACAGTGGTCACGTGTCGCGCGGCATCGAAGACGGGAGATCCATCCTGTTGCGTACTGATCGGCTCTCCGGGGGACCTTGCCTCCGGAAAACGCCGGGCGTGCAGATCGCGCGGGTGGATGTCGCTTCCTCAACCGCGCGGCACGCCCGGCTCCGCTTGGCGTGCCAACTCGGGTTTCGCCGCTCGGAGTTGGCACGCCAAGAGGTTTCCTACGTGCAAGGTCCCCCGGAGAGCCTCGCGTTGTGAACGTCATCCCCCTTTTTATTGCCATGTGCACATCGCTCGGGCACGTCCAGGAGGACCTGCCACTCGCGCTGTGCGGCGCGACTTCGCGCGCCCATAGCACGTAGAGTTCGTCAGCTTGCGCACGGGAGTTCGCTCACTTGTTACACGCATCGCGCAACGCGCCCGGTTCCAGAGCCGAGCAGCCGAGCGGCCGCGGTTGCAGCCGATAGCGGCGCAGGCACGGCAAGAGAATGGCAGACCCGTCAGCAGAAGATCAGAGGTGTGTGACGAGCGAACGAGTAATCCACGCAAGACGACCACGTCCATGCACTCTCGGCGCGCGAAGTCGCGCCGCACAGCGTCGAGTGGCAGGTCCTCCTGGACGTGCCCGAGCGATGTGCACATGTCAAAAGAGAGGTGGGACGACCTTACAACGCGAGGCTCTCCGGGGGGACCTTGCCGTAGGGAACCTCTTGGCGTGCCAACTCCGAGCGGCGAAACCCGAGTTGGCACGCCAAGCGGAGCCGGGCGTGCCGCGCGGTTGAGGAAGCGGTGGAAACCCGCGCGATCTGCAGGCCCGGCGTTTCCCGTAGGCAAGGTCCCCCCGGAGAGCCGATCAGTACGCCTCAGGATGGATCTCCTGCGCTGGGGAGACGTGAGTGCGCGCGACCCAGGCGCCAGCGGGCGCAAGGGCGTGAGTGCGCGCGACGCGCAAGCCTGCAAGGGACGGCCGAGTAAGAGATGGCGCGTCGTGAGAATAGACTCGCACGATGGGAGTGATCTATCGTCTGCGCCGCCTTTCCGGGGAGGTTCGGATGTTGGTTCGGCCGTTCATCGTCGCGCTGACGGTCTGCCTCGTAGCTTGTTCGGGCGGGACAGGATCGGACGCCACCCAGAACACGGTCTTGCTGGCCAGCGCGGCGCCCGACGAGGGCCGGTACTGGAGGCCGGACGAGGGACGCGTGTTTCCCGAGCGGCTCGAGTACGACAACGAGTCGGGCGTACTGGCCACGCTGAATTTGCGCGGGCCGACCGAGACGCGCGGACACGCGTTCTTCACGCCGCTCGGTCCCAGCAAGCGCGCGTGCATCTCCTGCCATCAGCCGGCCGACGGCATGGGGCTCTCGCTCTCGACCGTGAACGCGGTCTGGCAGGCGCGGGGCGCGGCGGATCCGCTGTTCGAGGCCAGCGACGGGTCGAACTGTCCGAGCTTGCCGCAGGCCGACGCCGAGTCGCACTCGCTCCTGCTGCGCTACGGCTTGTTCCGCATCGTGCGGCCCTGGCCGCCGCTGGCTGCGGACGGCAAGCCGATCGAGCCCGAGTTCAACATCGAGGTGCTGCGCGATCCGACCGGCTGCAACTTCGATCGTCGCCACGGCGTCGATGCCGGCTTCGTGTCCGTGTACCGGCGCGTGCGGCCCGCCGCGAACCTCAGGTACGTGACCGCCATCGGCTTCGCGTTCGATCCGAAGAACGGCCTGCCGCTGGCGCTCGATCCGCGTACCGGGCAGCCCACCAGCGGCAACTTGCTGGCCGACGTGCGCGCGCTGACGCTGGAGTCTCAGGCGATCGATGCGCTGCGCAGCCACATGCAGCTGCACGGCGATCCGACGCCCGAGCAACTGCGCCAGATCATCGACTTCGAGAGCCAGGTGTACAGCGCACAGAGCACCCACAAGGCCGCGGGCAGCCTGATCGAGGCCGGGGCACAAGGTGGGCCGGAGTTTCTCGCGCAGGCGCCGGCCGGCGCGCTGCAGTCGTCGGGCACGCCGATCTGGAACGAGTTCTTCCCCTGGAAGATGCTGGACGCGACCGATCCCGCGTTCGAGGCGCGCCAGTCGATCGCACGCGGCGCCGCGCTGTTCTCGGGCAAGACCTTCCTCGTCGCCGATTCGGCCGGCCTCACGGACACCGGCTTCGGCAACCCCGTCCGCAACAGCTGCGCGTTCTGCCACAACATGCAGCACGCGGGGCTGGACGTCGCGCCCGGCCAGGTGGACCTGGGCACGACCAACCTGCCGTACGCGCGCTTGCCCGTGTCGCGCGCCAACGCGGAGCTGCCGCTGTTCCGGCTGACCTGTCATCGCGACGCGCCGGAGCACCCGCACCTCGGCCGCGTGATCTACACCTACGATCCGGGCTACGCGCTCAGCACGGGACGCTGCATCGACATCGGCAAGATCACGGCGCAGAACATGCGCGGGCTCGCCGGTCGAGCGCCGTACTTTGCCAACGGTGCCGCGCGCACCTTGCGCGAGGTCGTGGACTATTACGATCAGCGCTACACCATCAAGCTGACCGACCAAGAGAAGCAGGACCTGACGCATCTGTTGGAGGTGCTGTGATGCTGCGCCAACGCTCATCCGTGCGAGCATCGCTCGCCTGTCTCTTGCTGACTGGTTGCGCGGAAGCGGCAGCGCAGCAGGCCGCCCCCGGGCCTGAGGTCGGCACCACGCAGAGCTTCGTGGCCTGTCCGGTGTACCGCGACACCGACATGGGCCGAAAGTCCGGCTGCTGGCTCGCAGACGATGCTGCAACCGAGTTGCGTTACGACGTGACCTGGGCGCCGATCAAGCCGCAGACGGGCAGACCGGTGCTGATCGAGGGTGTCGTCACTGCCGATGCCGATACCTGCGGAGGCGTGGTGCTCAAGCCGGTACGCGTCTCGGTGCTGTCGGGTCGCTGCCCGAGGACGATCATCCCGGCCGGCGCGTATCCCGGCCGGCCCTCGCCGCCGCCCGTCGAAGCGTTGAAGCCGGCCAGCGAGCCGCGCACGTTGCCTCCGCCGCCGTACGAGCGCCGAGAGTTTCAGATCTACTTCGAGTTCGGCCGAGACTTCCTGATCTACCAACACGCCGAGGTCGCGCTCGAGAAGATCCAGCTCTACGTCCAGGCGAGTCACGCGCAGCAAGTGCTGATCCAGGGCTTCGCCGCGACCGACCCGGTGCAGCGCTCGGGGCGCCGCCTGGCTGAACCGCTGTCGCTCGCGGAGTCGCGCGCAGCGATGGTCGCGCTCGCCTTGCAGCGGCTGGGTATTCCCGGCGCGATCCTGCGGACCGAGGCACACGGCTCGCCGATGCCCAGCGATCTGGAGGCTGGTGCACTGGCGGAATCCTCCAAGCGCCGGGTCACGATCACCGTCACGCCGTGAAGCGTCACTTGCAAGGTTCGGCGGCGCACTGCGGCGCGCGGAACGGATTGCGCGCGATGCATTCGGCCATCTTCAGCGCGCAAGTGGGCGAGGTGCTGGGCGAAGGCATGGACATGCCGGCGCCTGCGTCACTGACTGGCTCGAACAGGCCGCAATCCTCCGCGTGCTCGGTGCAGGACACGAGGGCGAACGGGTCTCGCAGCAAGCACTGCGAGTACTCGAACGCGCAGCGCGCCAGCGGTTGGGTCATCGGTGGGGCTGTGGCTCCGGACGCGCCTTGGAGTGCGTCCGAGCGCGCGGGTGGCTCGCCGCCGTCAGCGGCAGCACAGCCGGCGAGCAGTGATGCGAGGATGAGGAGCCTGTGAGTGTGTCGAGGCATGTCTGTACATGCCGGACCGTCGCTCGATCCTTCACTCGACTTCGATCCCCGGAGAGGACGCCGCATTCGCGAGCCGCGCCACGCGTCGCGGTCTGCTAGAGGGCACAGGATCCTCTGCTGCCACGGAATGCCCCGCCGCAGCATTTCCGGCCAGGCGCATGCATGGTGCATGATACAAGCCGGGCCATGGCGGATGACGGCGAAGAGGGCAGCGCGGGCTTGATGACATTGCTCGACCTGCAGTCGGCAGGGGAGGGCGTGTTCATCGGCCCACCGGCGACGGGTGGCGGTCCGGCTCGCACGCGCGTGTTCGGGGGCCAGGTGCTCGCGCAGGGGCTCGCGGCCGCGTGTTTCACGGTCCAGTCCGACGTCCCTTGCCACTCGCTGCACGCGTACTTCGCGCGCCCCGGCATCCCGGCGCGTCCGATCGAGTACGAGGTCACCTCGATGCGCGACGGCCAGAGCTTCGTGTTGCGCAACGTGGCCGCGGTGCAGCGCGACGAGCTCACCTGTCAGCTGCTGGTCTCGTTCGGCCGCGACACGCCGGGGCCCGAGTATCAGCCGGCCATGCCCGAGGTTCCCCCGCCCGAGAGCTTTCCGCCCGAAGCCGAGCGCCTCGAGCGCATGCTCGAGAAGGCCGAGCCGGCCCAGCGCGTCTTTTTGCGCTACCGCAGCCCGATCGAGACCATCGCCGTGGACGCCGTCGACTGGACCGACCGCACGCCCGTGACCGGGCCGACGCGCGCCTGGGTTCGCGTGCGCGAGGAGCTGGTGTCCGATCCGCGCCTGCACCAGTGCGCGCTGGCGTTCGCCTCGGACATGGGCCTGCTCGGTCCGAGCCTGCGCGCCGTCGGCGCGGGCTTCGGTGACCCCGAGATGCAGGTCGCGAGCCTCGATCACGCGCTCTGGTTCCACCGGCCCTTCGAGTGGAACGACTGGATGCTGTTCGTGGTCGAGAGCCTGTCGGTCGCAGGTGGCCGTGGGCTCAGCCGCGCGTCCTACTACACGCGCGGTGGCCAGCTGGTGGCATCGGTCGCTCAAGAAGGTCTGATGCGCAAGCGCGATCCGCTGGCGTCGCGCGACTGACGCCACGGGCGTGGTAGCCTGCGGCGCCTATGACTTACTGCATCGGCATCAAGCTGGCGGCCGGCCTGGTCTTCGTCTCGGACTCGCGCACCAACGCAGGGCTCGACCAGATCAGCACGTTCCGCAAGATGATCGTCTACGAGCGGCCGGGCGACCGCTTCATGGTGCTCTTGTCCTCGGGCAACCTGTCGATCTCGCAATCGGTGCGCGAGATCCTTCAAGTCGAGACCTTGATCGGCCAGCACGGCGAGCCGCTCACGATCTGGAACGCCACCAGCATGTTCGATGCCGCGCGCGTGCTCGGCGCCGCCATGCGCCGCGTCTACGATCAGGACGGTCCCGCGATGCGTCAGGCAGGGCTCGACTTCAACGCCACGATGATCTTCGGTGGCCAGATCCAGGGCGAGGCGATGCGCCTGTTCCTGGTCTACTCGGCGGGCAACTTCATCGAAGCCACGCGCGAGACCTGCTTCTTCCAGCTCGGCGAATCCAAGTACGGCAAGCCGGTGCTCGACCGCATGCTCACGCCGCAGACTCCTCTGGACGAAGCGGCCAAGTGCGCGCTGGTCTCGGTCGACTCCACGCTCAAGTCGAACCTCTCGGTCGGCCTGCCCATCGACCTGGTCGTCTACAAGCAGGGCGAGCTGCGCAGCGAAGACATCGTCTGCATCGACGAGCACAACCCGTACTTCTCGATGATCCGCAACGACTGGGGCCGCCGCCTGCGCGAAGTATTCGAGAGCATCGAAGACCCCGACTGGGGCAACGGCAACTCGCAGTTCCCGCTGCGCGTGACGCAGGGACGCTACGACCCGCTGCGGAAGATCACGCATCCGGGCGAGAAGTTGGTTTAGGGCGTGCGCGCGGTAGAGAGACCTGGTTCACAGCGCGCGGGTCAGGCTCGCTGCAGGATCTCGTGTAACCAATGAGCGAGAATGCGCGCGCACTTGAGCGAGAGCTGGATTGGCTGGCCACCGTGCTCGACGAGGTCAGACTGAGCGTGATCGGGTCGAGATACTTCGGCGAGACGGAGAAGAATCTCGCTCGTGTGTTCGAACAAGCCGAGCGTGCGGGCTCGATCTTGGTGTTCGATGAAGCCGACGCGCTGTTCGGAAAACGCACGCGCGTGAACGACGCTCACGACCGCTTCGCAAACCAGGAGGTCAGCTTCCTGCTGCAACGCATCGAAGAGTTCGCTGGCCCGATGATCCTTGCGTCGAACCTCAGAGTCAGTATCGACGAAGCGTTTCTGCGACGCTTCAACTCGGTGGTGGCATTTCCCGTGCCGCACCGACCGCGCCGGGGGGTGGGGTACTTCGTGTCCGAGCAGTTTGCATGGCTGCTCACGGCGAGCACGTCGCGCGTTGCTGTGTTTGCGCGCAGTGTGTTGACGGCGTTCATGCTTCGCGAGGCCGCAGCGAGTAGTGCGCGCTGTTGGTCTCACTAGGGCGAGAGTGGGCCGTTCACGCGCGCGAGTTCGACGAAGGCCTTGTCCTTCATGATCACGAAGGGGTGCTCGGCGAAGCTGAGGTTGCCCTTGCCGTCATGCTCGACCACTTCCAGCTTGCCCATGCCGTAGCCCATGGGGCCGCGCGCGAAGTAGTGCGCCTGTAATACGTAGGGGTAGGCGGCGGCCCTGCTGGGGATGGCGAAGCACTCGGGGCCGTAGCCGGTGGTGATGTCGGCGTAGAGCGCGCCGCCCGAGCCGAGGCGCCGCTGCATGTAGTAGGCGTGGCCGCCGCGCCCATCGTAGATGTGGAAGTCGACGTCGTTGGCGT
>DATEOF010000121.1:0-14187 GCA_035274465.1 Polyangiales bacterium | reverse complement strand
GAGGAGCCGCTGCTGTTCCTGAAGCCGTCGACGGCGGTGCTCGGGCCCAACGACCCGATCACGCTGCTGCCGATCAGCCCACGCATCGACTACGAGGGTGAGCTGGTGGTGGTGATCGGCCGGCTGGCCCGGGACATCAGGGCCGAAGACGCCTACCGGGTGATCCTGGGCTACACGTGCGGCAACGACGTCACCCTGCGCACGCTGCAGCGCTCGGACGACCAGTGGACCCGGGCCAAAGGTTTCGACGGCTCCGCGCCGATCGGCCCCTGGATCGAGACCGACATCGACCCCAACGACGTGCTCGTCGAGACCCGGCTGAACGGCGACGTGCGCCAGCACGCGAGCTCGGTCGACATGGTCTTCGGCGTGGCGACCCTGATCGAGTACATCACCTCGTTCATGACCCTGCTGCCGGGCGACATGATCATGACCGGCACCCCCGAGGGCGTCGGCAAGCTCGCGCCCGGCGACGTGGTCGAGGTCCAGGTGCGGGCGATCCAAACCGACGTACCCAACAAGCGCGGCGAGCCCAGCGTGAAGATCACGCTCTCGCTCAAGGCGCTGGCCGTCGATCCCTGGGACAACGTCGAGCTGGCAGTGCCGGTCGGCAAGGTGCTCGCGGGCAGCGTGACGCGCCTGATGGAGTTCGGGGCGTTCGTGCAACTCGCGCCGGGCATCGAGGGCCTGCTGCACGTGTCCGAGCTGGGCGGCAAGGTGGTGCATCCTTCGGCCGTGCTGCACGCGGGCCAGCCGCTGTCCGTGGTCGTGCGCTCGATCGATCAGGCTGCGCGCAAGATCTCGGTCTCGCTCGCGCCGGACGGCCTGGCGTTGGGCGCGGAAGCGCGCGGGCCGACGCTGGTGGTCGGCTCGGTGGTCAGCGGCAGCGTCGACCGGGTCGAGCCGTTCGGCGTCTTCCTGCAGGTCGAGGGCACGCGCGGGCGCGTGGGTCGCGGGCTGATCCCGAACGCCGAGCTGGGCGTGGCCCGCGGCGCCGACGTCCGCAAGTTGTTCCCGGCGGGTACGCGCCTGACCGCGAAGGTGCTCGAGACCGGCGAGGGCAAGCTACGCCTGTCGGTCAAGGCCATCCGCGAGGACGAGGAGCGGGCCGACTTCGACGGCTATCGCGCCGGTGCAGCCGACGGCGGCAAGCTCGGCACGTTTGCCGACCTGTTCAACAAGCGCAAGTGAGATCAGCGCCCGCTGGCGTACGCCACGGGCCGCAGCTTCGGCAGGGCCTCGCTCACCGCCTCGGTCAGTAACGCAGGCGTGAACGGCTTCTGCAGGAACGTGATTCCATCCCGCAGCGCCTTGCCCATCAACGCGTTGTCGCCCGAGTAGCCCGACATGTACATCACGCCCATGCTGGGCTGCCGCTTGAGCAACTCCGCAGCCAGCTGCGGTCCGCTGCTCTCCGGCATGACCACGTCCGTCAGCAGCAAGTCGATCGGCTGGGTGCTGCGCGCACAGATCTGTACCGCATCGCTCGGCCGCCGCGCCTCGAGCACCGTGTAGCCGTGGTTGCGCAGGATCGCTGCCGCCACGCGCCGCACGCTGTCCTCGTCTTCTACCAGCAGGATCGTCCCAAACGCGTCGCGTCGCGGCTCGATGCGCGTGCTCGGCGCCACGCTGAGCGTGATCGTGCTGTACACGCGGTTCAGGTAGATCTCGAATTGCGTGCCGTGGTTCGGTGCCGTCTCGTAGCGGATGTGCCCGCCATTTTGTTCCACGATGCCGTAGACCGTGGACAGGCCCAGGCCGCTGCCCTTGCCGACGTCCTTGGTCGTGAAGAACGGCTCGAACATCTTGCGCTGCGTCTCCGGCCCCATGCCGCTGCCGGTGTCACGGATCACGAGCAGCACGTAGTCGCCGCCCGGTACGCGGCCTTCACCCGCGTCACGGCCCGCGAAGTTGCGCGTCTCGATGCACAGCTGACCGCCGTTCGGCATCGCGTCGCGCGCGTTGAGCACCAGGTTCAACACCACCTGTTCCAGCTGACTGGCGTCGATGTTGACCAACCCCAGGTCATCGGACAGTTGTGTCATCACGTCGATGTGCTCGCCGATCACGCGGTGCAGCATTGTCTCGAGCGAGCGCACCACGTCGTTCACCTGCAACACCTTGGGCTGCACCACTTGCTGGCGACTGAACGAGAGCAGCTGTCGGGTCAGCAAGGCGGCGCGCTGCGCGGCGTTCAGGATGTGCCCGAGCTCGGTGCGCTTGGGATCGTTGACCGACAAGCTGCGTAGCAGCAGATCACCGCAGCTCTGGATCACCGACAGCAGGTTGTTGAAGTCGTGCGCCACGCCTCCGGCAAGGCGGCCGATGGCGTCCATCTTTTGCGCCTGCACCAGGCGCTGCTCCATCTCGCGTTGCCGGGTGACGTCGCGTAGCAGGCCGATGCTGCCGATGATCGTGCCCTGTTCGTTGTGCAGCGGCGTGGCCGTGACCGACACGCGCGCGCGCAGTTCGTCGCCGCTGCGCAGGCACAGCTCGCGCTCGGTCAGCTCGGCGCCCTCGAGCGCAAGCGACAGCGGATTGGTGTCGGGCGTCAGCGCTACCTTGTTGTCCGCCTCGTGCAGCCCACAGACCTTGATCCAATTGGCGACCGACAGCGCATTGGCGCCGATGCCCAGGATGCGCTCCGCCTCGCGATTACAGAGCAGGAAGTTGCCCTGGTCGTCGGTGACCACCACGCCCTCGGCCAATCCTTCCAGGATCGCGTTCAGCATCGTGGTCTGCTTGCGCAGCACGTCTTCGCTCTCGGCCAGCTGACGCTGCGCGTGCAAGCGGTCGGTCACGTCACGCGTCACGCCCACCAGGCCCAGCACCGCGCGTTCGGGCGAGTTGATCGGCGCGCGAGTCTCGGCCAGCCAGCGCGACCCCTGGGGCTGCGGGTATTCGCGGATGGTGTCCAGCGCCGCGCTGCGCCGGCGCAGCACGGTCCGCTCCTCGCGCTCCACGTCCTCGGTGAGCGTGGAGTCCGGCACGATGTCGTCCAGACGCTTGCCGACCAGCTGCGCGCGGCTCTCGAGCCCCAGCATCGACCAGTACGCGCGATTGGCCTCGATGAAGCGCAGGTCGCGGTCCTTGAAGTAAATCCCGTCCGGGCTGTGGTCCAGCAAGTCGTGCAGCAGCTGACGATCCGTGGTCAGCTGGCGCGACATCCGGAACTGTTCGGCGGCCCGTCCCACCTTGTCCCGCAAGTCGGCCGGATTCCAGGGTTTGGTCACGTACGCGAACAACTTGCCGGTGTTGACGGCCCGGATGACCGATTGCAGGTCGGCGAAGCCGGTCACCATGATGCGCTGGGCGTCGGTCTGCCCTTCGACGTTCGCGAGCAATTCTTCACCGGTCATGCGCGGCATGCGCTGATCGGTCACGACCACCGCAATGTCAGGCTCCTGGCCGAGTAGCTCGATCGCGCTATGCGCGGACGTTGTCTTCAAGACCACGAAGTCGTCGCTGAGCAGGTCTTCGAGGGCCACCAAGACCTGCGGCTCATCATCGACGAGGAGTATCCGCTGCTTGCCTGTCTGCACTGTCTGCATCACGTGCATCCCCCCGATGCTGCAGCCTTGGGAGGCGGACGGTGGCTCGCGTCCCGCCGCCACTAGCTTCACCCAGCTCTAGGGTGCCACCATGCTTACGAACAATCGAGTAGGCGATGGATAACCCGAGACCAGTTCCTTGGCCTACGGGCTTCGTCGTGAAGAACGGCTCGAGCACGCGTTCGCGCAAATGAGGCGGAATGCCATGGCCCGTGTCCGTCACGACGACCTCGTAGTGGTCGCCGCGTGCACCAGTCCAAATGCCTATGCGGCCCTCACCCTCGATGGCGTCGATCGAGTTGGCCACGAGGTTCATGATGGCTTGTGTCAGTAAACTGGGAAAACACTCCAGCTCATCCGGCTCCCCGTATTGGGCATCGACGTGAATGCGGTCCTTCAGCTTGTGGCTGAGAATGGTCAGCAGTGACTCGACGCACTCTCGAATACTGACGGTTTTCTGTTCGCCTTCATCCAGCCGAGAGAACGTGCGAAGTTTGACTACCAGCTCGCGTATGCGCTCGAGACCCAACTGCATCTCCTGCAGTCGACTCTGCGCCCGCTGCCAGTGTTCCCTAGCCGTTTGTGTCATGTGCTCGGGGCTGGGTTCCGCTTTAGTCAGGCTACGGCGCGTCGTATCCAGGTGTGAGAGGACGAAGGCGAGCGGGTTGTTGATCTCATGCGCGACGCCCGCAACCAATTCGCCCAAGGAGGCCATTTTTGCGCTCTGCACCAGCTGCGCCTGGGCCGTCTGCAGCTCGCGGTAGGCGGTGTGCAGCTCCTCGTTCTTGCGCTCGAGCGCCTCCACCAGCTGCGCGCGGGTCTCCGCCAGCTCCCGCGCGCTGCGTGCGGCCTCGGCATCGGCCTGGCTGCGCAGCAGCTGCTCGCGCACGCGCCGCGTCTCGTCCTCGACGTGGCGGCGCCTCAGCTGAGCGCGCACTCGCGCCTTGACCACCTCGAACTCGGCGGACTTGGGAATGTAGTCATCCGCACCGATCGCGAGGCCTTCGAGCATCGAGGCTCGATCTTCGATCGCCGTCAGCACGATCACGGGCACGTCGCGCAGGCTCGGCGAGCTCTTGACCAGGCGGCAGGTCTCGGTGCCGCCGATGCCCTCCATGGTCAGGTCCAGCAGGATGCAGTCGAAGGTCTGGACCGACAGCAGCTCGATCGCTTGCTCGCCCGAGCGGGCGAGGGTGATCTCGTAGCCTTCACCCTCCAGCACCTTGGCCAGCTGTTGGCCGTACGTGATGCTGTCGTCGACGGCCAGGACCCTCTTGCGGCCGTGCAGATGGCTGGTCTCCAGCGCCTGACCGCTGTCGCGCAAGCTGCGCAAGAGTTGCCGCGCCGCCACCAGCTCGCGCGCGCGCGCAACCACGTAACCCGCGTCGTAGGGCTTGCCGACGTACTCATCCGCGCGCGCACGCAGGTCGCGCTGTCGATCGCTCACTTCATCCGCTCCGGCGAGCACGAAGATGGTCAGCTGCTCGCCGCCCTCGGCCTCACGCGCCTCGCGTAGCAGCTCGATGCCGTCGCCGTCCGGGAAGACCACGTCGAGGATCAACACGTCCAGCTGCTCGCGCGAGAGGACGTAGCGCGCCTCGCTGGCGTCGCGCGCGAAGAACGTCTCGAAGCCGGCGACTCGAAACGCCTCCGCGAGATCCATGCGCACGGTGAGCGAGTCGTCCGCGATCAACACACGCAGTTTCATGCCGGCCCGAGCATGCGCTCCGGAGCCCCGGGCAGCAATGGCCGTACCTGACACAACACACTAGTAAGAGCCTGCTCTACCGTGCGGGCTTCTTGCCCTGGTTGACCAGCTGCGCGTGCGAGAAATCAGCCGGCGCGGTGGGTTTCTCCCAGGTGCGCTTGCGCGGCTTGTTCGCGTCGGGCGGTTGCGAGACGTGCGCGCCGGCGACCTCGACCTTGTTACGCCCGGCGTGCTTCGCCGAATACAACGCCATGTCTGCGGCAGCCACCAGCAGCTCGGGCTTGTCGATCGTCGCGCTTCCCTGGTTGTGCGCGACGCCGAGGCTCATCGTCACCGGCAGGCGATCGCCCTCCCAGGTGATCACCGAGCGCTGGATGATCACGCGCACGCGCTCCGCGAACATCCGCGCACCCTCGACGTCGATGCCGCGCGCGACGATCGCGAACTCTTCGCCGCCGAAGCGCGCCACCACGTCTTCGGTGCGCACCCCGGCTTGCAGCTCGACGGCCACGCGACGCAGTACGGTGTCGCCTGCGTGGTGGCCCCAGCTGTCGTTGATGCGCTTGAAGTGATCGATGTCGCCCAGAATCACCGTCAGCGGTGTGTTGTGCCGTGCGGCGAACGCGAACTCACTGGTCAGCCGCTCCTCGAAGTAGCGGCGGTTGTACACGCCGGTCAGTCCGTCGCGCACACTCATCTCGTAGATGCGGCGCGCCGCAGCTTGCTCTACCTCGTCTTGCAGCGCGAAGCGCAGCAGAGTGTGCCCGACCTGCACGCGCACGCCGTCCATCAACCGCACTTTGCCGCTGACCAGTGCGCCCGCCACATACGTACCGTTGGTGCTGCCGAGGTCTTCGATCTCGTACACGCCGTCCGAGCGCAGCAGGATGCGCGCATGCTTGCGCGAGACGCTGTCGTCCTCGAGCGGCACCTCGACCGCCGGGTCGCGGCCGAGCACGTTGGAGTCGCGCGGCAGCTGGAACGTCGCGCCGACGTCGGTTCCTTGCAGGACTGTCAGAGTGCCGGCTCGCCCGACCTGTGACTGACGCTCTGGATCGATATGGGTGACCTGAGTCGTGCTCAATTCGTGCATCAGCGCATCCACCCCGGCGATAATAGAACGCGAGAAGCATGCCAGTAACGAGCCATGCAGACGATTTAGGCCATTTCGCGCAGCTTAGGACTAATCCCCGGATCAAATCAGTAGGTCCGTCGACCACAGCCGTGGTTTTTTTCGCCACTGGCGCGCCAGCCGCTTGCTCTCGCTAGCAAAACTGGCAACCTGCGCCGCCGTGATTCGGCTCGATTCAGTATCCAAGCAGCACGGCTCCCAGATCTTGTTCCTCGACGCCTCGCTGAGTGCGTTTCGCGGTGAGAAGGTGGGACTGGTAGGCCCCAACGGTTCCGGCAAGTCCACGATCTTCCGGCTGATCATGAAGGAGGAGCAGCCCGACGGAGGGCAGGTGTCGGTGGACCGCGATCTTACGCTCGGCTACTTCAGCCAGGATGTGGGAGAGATGGCGGGGCGCAGCGTGCTCGAGGAGACGATGGCCGGCGCCGGCCCGGTTTCCGAGGCCGCGCACGAGCTCCACGAGCTCGAGCACGCCATGGCCGATCCGGAGCGCGTGGACGAGCTGGAGGCGCTGATCGAGCGCTTCGGGCACGCCCAGGCGCGCTTCGATCAACTCGGCGGCTACGCGCTCGAGTCGCGCGCGCGGGAGATCCTCGCCGGCCTCGGCTTTCACCCGGACGTCGTCGAGGGTGACGTGGCCAAACTGTCGGGTGGTTGGAAGATGCGAGTCGCACTCGCGCGCATCTTGCTCATGCGACCCGACGTGCTCTTGCTCGACGAGCCGACCAACCACCTCGACCTCGAGTCGATCATCTGGCTCGAACAATTCTTGCGCGACTTCGCCGGCGCACTCGTCATGACCTCGCACGACCGCGAGTTCATGAACCGTCTGGTCACGAAGATCGTGGAGATCGAGGGCGGCGATCTGATCAGCTACTCCGGAAACTACGACTTCTACGAGCAACAGCGCGCGCTGGCGGATCAGCAGAAGGAAGCTCAATACGCGCGGCAGCAGGCAATGCTGGCAAAAGAGCAGGCCTTCATCGCCAAGTTCAAGGCGCGCGCGAGCCACGCCGCGCAGGTGCAGTCCCGCGTCAAGAAGGTGGAAAAGATCGAAAAGGTCGAGCCACCCAAGCGGCGTAAGCAGATCGAGTTCGAGTTCCGCACGCCACCGCGCTCCGGTGACGATGTAGCCAAGCTCGAAGGCGTGCACAAGAGCTACGGCTCACGCCGCATCTACGATGGCTTGTCGTTGTTGCTGCGGCGGCGCGAGCGCTGGTGTGTGATGGGCATCAACGGAGCCGGCAAGTCGACGCTGCTCAAGCTGATCGCGCAGGAGTCACAACCGGACTCGGGGCGCATCACGATCGGCGCGAGCGTGAAGCTCGGCTACTTCGCGCAGCACTCGATGGAGCTGCTCGATCCCACGCAAACCGTGCAGCAGACGCTCGAGAGCGCGTTCCCGCTGGCAAGTATCGGCAGCCTGCGCACGTTGCTTGGCGCGTTCGGCTTCTCCGGCGACGACGCGGACAAGCCGTGCCGCATACTGTCCGGCGGCGAGAAAGCGCGCGTGGTGCTGGCGCGGATGCTGTTCGATCCGCCGAATTTCCTGGTCTTGGACGAGCCGACTAACCACCTGGACCTGGCGACCAAGGAAATGCTGATGAAGGCACTCGCGGCGTTCGAAGGCACGATGTTGTTCGTCTCGCACGACCGACAGTTCTTGCGCAGCCTCAGCAATCGCGTACTCGAACTGTCTTCCGGTGAGGTACGCATGTACACCGGCGGGTATGCCGAATATGTCGTGGTCTCGGGCCACGAAGCGCCGGGTGTTAGTTAGATCGGCCGGCATTTCATGATTTGCACAGCTAGCCTCAGTGTCATGACGTGAGCATGCGTCGGTGGCGCGCTTAGGCTTTTTTCGGAATTGCAAGCGCACCCGTTGACGATCTCAGGCGTTTGGCCGCACCGTTTACATGGGGTTTGCTCCGCGAAGTTGAGTTCGCTTTGAACTCGCATGTTGTGTAGGAGCACCTGGGAGGACTCGTTATGAACGGCCACGTGGGCTCTGCGCCAAGGCGCAACCGTCTACTGGTGCTTAGCTTTCTCTCACTTGGTGCTTGTGCTCAGGAGGGCTCCGTAGAGCCCGGCGTCGTCGAATCAGCTCTTATCACCGCAGGCAGCCCTGCTACCTGCATGCCGGTCGATACGGCAGACACAGTGCCGGATCGCATCGACGAGGACTGCGACGGGAAGATCGACGAGGACGTCGATGCTACGAAAGCGAAGTGTCCGTGGGGCACGCGGATCATCGAAGGCACGCGCGGCAATGACACGCTGCGCGGTACTTCGGGCCGCGACTGCATCCTCGGCTACGGCGGCAACGATACGATCTACGGCGAAGGTGGTGACGACATCATCTTCGGTGGTCCTGGTGATGACAAGATCTTCACCGGCAAGGGTCGCGACGTGGTCAATGCCGGCGCCGGCAACGACACCGTCGACACGACTGGCTCGCTCTCTTCGTGGGTCCAAGGCGAAGCGGGCAACGACACGCTGATAGGCGGTAGCGGCAACGACACGTTCTTCGGCGGTGAAGACAACGACAAGTTGAGCGGCGGCGGCGGCGCAGACCTGCTGAGCGGCGGCGGCTGTCACGACTCGATCACCGGCGGAAGCTCGTTCGACATCGGCAAGGGCGGCGCGGACATCGACTTCTGCGACGCCGAGCTGATGGCCGAGTGCGAGCGCAACGCGCGTACACGCAAGAACTGCAGCAAGGACGCCGACTGTGCGACGACCGATCGCTGCGCGGCGTTCACCGGCTTCTGTGTGCCGAAGACGGCCAAGGCCTGCGGTACGGGCCCGAGCTGTACCCCGACGGCCGCGGATGACGAGACCTGCGACGGCGTCGACGACGACTGCGACGGTACGATGGACGAAGACTACCTGGCCGAGCCGACCTCGTGCGGCGCGGGCACGTGTCAATCGACCGGCGAGACCTCGTGCGTCGATGGCGAAGTCGTCGACAGCTGCAGCCCCGGCAGCGGAGCGGGCGGCGACATGAACTGCGACAGCATCGATGACGACTGCGACGGCAAGGTGGACGAAGGCTTCGTGCCCGCGGCCACCACCTGCGGCGCAGGCGTGTGCGGCTCGAATGGCGTCACCAGCTGCGTGGCTGGCGTCGTCGTGGACAGCTGCAGCCCCGGCTTGCCCAGCTCGGCGACCGACACCGTGTGCAACGGGTTGGACGACGACTGCGACGGCCTGGAAGACGAGGAGTTCATGCCTGCAGCCACCAGCTGCGGCTTGGGCGTGTGCAAGGCCATGGGTTCCACCAGCTGCGTGAATGGCGCGTTGGTCGACTCCTGTGCGCCGGGCGCCCCGCAAGCCAGCGTGGACGACACCTGCGACAACGTCGACAACGACTGCAATGGTCAGGTCGACGACGCGTTCGCCGGCACGGTGACGCACTGCGGCTTCGGCGCATGTGCGACCACCGGCACCACCGCATGTTCGGCAGGCCAGGTGGTCGACACCTGTCACGCCATCTGCGAGGGCAACTGCGCCGACGGTCGTGAAGACGACGGTGACAACCTGGTCGACTGCGCCGACTCGGACTGCAAGGAGAACCCGGCCTGGCCGCAGTGTGTGACCGGCCTGATCGGTTCGCCGTGCAAGAACAACGCGGAATGTGGCCCCGGCTTGAGCTGCGAGACCAGCTTCCCCGGCGGCTACTGCTACAAGTCCTGCAGCGCGGCCAACCCCACCTGCCCGACGGGCTCGTTCTGCTGGGCGAACGCGGCGTGTGTGCAGCCGTGCGTCGGTACGGCGAACAACCAGTGCCCGCGCCCGGAGCACGTCTGCCGCCCGCTCGCGGTCGGTGGCGTACCCACTCCGTTCTGCCGGCCGGACTGCAACCAGACCTGTCCGATGGGCACCACGTGCCGCCCGGACACCCTGCAGTGCCAGTAAGCGCGCGCGGCTGAACCGAGCCGCGACACGAACACACGAGCCCCGCCCGGGACACCGCGGCGGGGCTCGGCGTTTTAACCGTGCCAGACGTGCAGGATGGTGTAGCTGTAGTCGCGCCGTGAGCCGTCGTGCGCGTGGACGCTGATGTGGGCCACGTTGTCATGTGGCATGTGCGCGTAGTGTTGCCGGCACGCGACCAGTACGGCGCCCGCATCCGCGTCGAACGGTACGTCTTCGGCGCCGCCCAGGACCTGACCTGTACTCTCGACAGTCATACGGAAACTAACCCGAGATGCATGTGTTAGATCCAGGCCGACCAGCCGGTGCACGAGCAAGTCCACGTCGCGCGGAAATTCGACTTCGCGGCGATCGCCAGGACTGAACGTGTTTTCCACGATGCGCATGCCTCGCGCGGAGAGCCGCGCGAGATCGCCAGCGCGGACGATCATCGGGATGTTCTCGCGCAACGCCGCGCTGATCGCCGCGATCCGGGCCGAGCTCGCGGTGCAGGCCGCGCAGCCCATCAGGTGCTCGTCGATCGCATCGACCTCGGCATCCGAGAGATCGCCCGCCCAGTAGTCGACCAGCGCCTGGTCGTCGATCGGTCGTGTGCACGTGTCGCTCACGGCTGCGCCTCCCCGCAGGCATCGAGACACTCGCGCAGGCTCGCGACCGCGCGGTGGCGCAGCACGCGCACGTGCACCGAGCTCGTCTCCAGCTTGCTGGCGATCTCCTCCGCGCTGCGCTCGTCGAAGTACGACAAGACCAGCACGCGCTGCGCGCGTTCGTTCAGCTGCTGCAGGCAGCGCAGGAGCGCGCGGGCGTCCACCGGCTCGCGGCCTTCGACGGCGATCTCGGGCAGCTCGTCGGTCGGCGAGAGCAGGAGGCGAGTGGCACTCTGCCGCATGCGCAACGCGCTGTTGCGGCAGGTGCCGAGCACGAAGCGATCGAACTTGTTCAGATCGTCGATGCGTCCCGCGCGCAGCGCCGAGAGTACCGCCAGCAGCACGATCTGCACCAGGTCGTCGCTGCGAGCGGCATCGCCCAGGTGCCGCAAGCCGTACAGGCGGATTCGCTGCGCGTACCTGCGGCAGATCTCCGCCTCCGCCTCGCGCCCCGGGTCCTCTCCGCGCTCCACGCGCCTTAGCAGCGCCTCGTCCGAGCTATCCACCGCGGCGTTGTACCACGCCGCGCAGCTCACACGCGGAGCGCGTCGGCCAGGCCACGCAGTAGTTGGGCACCATCGCCCTCGTACGAGCTGCCGTGCATCAGCGCGAGCGTCGTCGGTTCCGTGCGCGCCAGCTTTTCCAGGAGCCCGCGCGCGTTCTTTTCGATCGCCACGCTGGCGGTGCCGAAGGCCACACGCGCGGCTTCGGCGGCGCTCAGCACCTCGGAGTGCGTGAGCGGCGGCAGGTCCGCACCGCCGTGGGTGAAGAGATCGCCGCAGAGCAGGGTGCGCGTGCTGGCTTCGAACAGGTAGCCGCACTCCCAGTTGTGCGGCAGGTGCGGCGCGTCGTACCAGCGCACGCGGTGTCGGCCCAGCGTCAGCTCGGCGCCGTCGGCCAGCACCAGCGGCGCTCGATCCGCCAGGTCATTGACCGAGACCATCGCTGCGACCTGACCGCAGACCGGCTGGGATTCCGGCGCGATCGCGAGCCACTCGTTGAGCGAGCCGCATTCGTCCGCTTCGACGTGCGAGAAGCTCACGTAGCGGAGCTTGCCGGCGTCGCCGAGCACGTGTGCAACCGCCTCGCGCACCAGCGGGAACATGCGCCGCGGCCCGGTGTGGAACAGCAGCGGCGCCTCGTCGGCGATCAGGATCTGGTTGAAGGTGAACCCGCCCGGCATGTCGAGGACAGGGGTGCAGATGCGGTAGATGCCCGCGGAAATTTCGTCGACTCGCGTGCCGGTCTGCTGATTCGTGATCGTCATCGGTGACCTCCTGCCTGACGTACCGCGAACCGGCCGAGCGTTACGCTCGTGGCCATTAAAATGTTCGGGCCCGCGCGAAGTCCGCGCGAGCCCGAGGTTTAAACCTCCGACAATTACCTACAGCTTGGCCGTGGTGGCGTCGGGCATGGTCTCCCAGTTGGTCCCGTTGAACTTGGCGAGCTGCACCTTCTCGAACAGGAAGAAGTCCTCCGGACCGGTTTCCGCGGTGACGCCCTTCATCATCATGCCGCTCGAGAAGTTCTTGATGTTCGCGGCCTGCTTCATCAGGTTCTCGCGCGTGAGGTCGTCGCCACACTGCTTGAGCACCTGCTCCAGCACCTGCGCCGCGACGTAGCCGTACGTGTTCGAGCCGTCGATGAACTTGCCGTCCGGGTAGTACTCCTTGAGGAAGGCAGCGAACTCCTGCACGGCGGGATCGTTCTCGTACTGCTTGTCGGTGACGTCCTTGAGGTACTGCACCGAGATGATGCCCTTCGACTTGTCGAGTCCGGCGGGGGTCAGCACGGTGCCGACCGATACCGAGACGTTCGTCAGGAACTGCGCCGGTTTCCAGCCGGAGTCGAACGCCTTGCGGATGGCCATGGCGGCGAACTTGGGCGTGGAGACGTTGACGAAGGTGTCGGCCTTGCTGGCTTGCAGCGTGGCCATCTGCGAGTCGACGGTGGCATCCGTCACTTCGTACGAGACTTCCTTGATGACCTGGCTCGCCTTGTCACCCAGACCGGCCTTCAGGCCGATCAGGTAGTCCTTGCCGAAATCGTCGTTCTGATACAGCACCGCGATCTTGGCCTTGGGCATGTTCGCGCGGATGTACTCGCCGTAGGTCTTGGCCTCGACCTGGTAGCTGGGGTTGAAGCCGATCGTCCACGGGAAGTTCTTCGGATCACCCCACTTGGTCGCGCCGGTCGACACGAACAGCTGCGGCACATGCTTTTCGTTCATGTACTTGTGGATCGCAGTGTTCGAGGGCGTGCCGAGCGTCTGGAACGTCGCCAGCACGTTGTCCTGCTCGACCAGCTTGCGCACCTGCTCGACCGTCTTCGGCGGGCTGTACGCGTCGTCGACGCTGATCAGGTTGATCTTGCGACCGTTGATGCCGCCCTTGTCGTTGATCCGCTTGAAGTATGCAGCTTCAACTCGACCGATCGTGCCGTAGGCGGAAGCAGGTCCGCTGTAGGGCATGGTTTGACCGAGCTTGATTTCCGTATCGGTGACACCGGGCCCGTATTTTGTGTTGGGCCTCGCAGCCGGAGCGGCTGGTTCTCCGGTCGCCGCCTTTTGTTCGGCCGCCGGCTCGGACTTCGAGCACGCCACGGAAACCAGCCCCAGAATCAATAATGTCGATAGGTATAAACGCGTGCGCATTTGGAACTCCTTCGGGTTCGTTCCGGTGCCCACACATACCCGTTGCCAGCGCGCGCGATCACTCGACGTCACACACTCCCTACTCACCGCAAACCGCGCTGACCCCGGAAATGTGCCGAGCCACCGATTGTTGGAAGCGCTGCACCCCCGCGAGACAATAGAGGGGTGCGGATCGGGTAGCAAGCGCAGTCGTATGCGCATGGCCTCGATTTGTGCGGTTCTAGTACAGGGAATCCATGCAAGTGAGCTTTCGTTCGTGGACGTCTCCGTCCCAAGTCGAGCGACAGTGGGAGCCGCCGCGCAGCGCCGGCGACCGATAATCATCGGAAGAGTCGCGCCCTGAGGCGCGAGTCTTCCGGACGCCATGATTGCAATCGAGGCCAAATAGCGGCGCGAACGCGCGCTGATGGAGACGTCATCGAGAACAGAGACGCGGCTGATGGTGCGGTGTTTTCCGAGCCTTACACGTGGAGGGAACCCCATTCGAAAGGCTCGCGCCGACGCGGCGCGACCCTTCCGATGACCATCAGTCGCCGGCGCTACGCGGCGGCTCCGGAGCC
>DATEOF010000120.1:0-15621 GCA_035274465.1 Polyangiales bacterium | reverse complement strand
CAAACCCAAGGCGATCATGCCGCCGTGGCCGCGGCCCTGCGGCGCGCGTACGCGGCCGAGCCCGACCCGTCGCTTTGGTTGCGCATCGCCGACGCCGATCAGGCCCAAGGCAAGCAGGCACTGGCCTTGGAAGATCTCCAGCGCTTCCTGGCCAGCGCGCCGGCGGGTACGGCGCGTACGCAAGCCGAAGCGCGCGTCCAGGAGCTCGACGCGCACGTCGCTCGTTTGCGGCTCGCGCTCGCAGCTGCAGGCGGCGGCGAGTCGGTCGAGGTGGATGGAGTCGCGCAACCATCCGCGTTGGTTGGCTACGACGTGGTGATCGATCCAGGTACGCACCAGCTGCGCATCCTTCGCGGCGGCGAGGTGTTACTGGAACGCACGTTCGAGGCGCAGCCAGGAGAGTTGGTGCGGCTGGACCTGCAGCTACCAGCGGCAGCGGTCCCCGCGAGGTAGTTTGCCTCACTGTGGACTGTCGCCACGCCCCTGCCATGCCAGCGCCGCCACACAGCCGGAGCAGGCCGCTTGCGGCGTAGGCGTGTGCCTTGCATTACTGCGGCTGACACCAAGGAGGTGACGCATGGTCTTCGTCCACGCGGTCTTCAACACCGAGGCAAGCGCGGCACGCGCGGTTCAAGAACTCGTGAATGCCGAGTTTTCCGGCAACGACATCAGCGCGCTGATGTGCAATCGCGATGGGGTGCAAGAGCTCGAAGTCGGACACAAGACTGCGATGATCCCCGGTGCCGCACTCGGTGCGGTGTTCGGAGCGATCGGCGGAGCGCTCGCGGTCTCTGGTGGTCTGGTGCTGGCGGGTCCCGTATTTCTCGCGCTCGAAGGCATGATGGCCGGTGGTGCACTGGGCACCTTGGCCGGAACGCTGGGTGGACTCGGGTTCTGGCGAGAGGAGATCGCGTTCCCGACCGCCGCGTTCGAAAACGGCGCAGTTCTGCTCGGCGTCTGCGTCGGCGACTCGCGCATCGAGGACGCTTCGAAGGCGCTCAAGCGCGCAGGCGCGCAAGAGATCCGCATCTCGAGTCAGCAGGAGGCACGCCAAAAAGCCCAAGAACGTCACTCGCAGGCGCCACGTATCTAGTACTGACGTGCGGGCAGGGAGCGAGGAGGCTGCATGGTAGCTGCGCTCGTCTCGATCGCCGTCGTATGCCTGTGGATCGCGCTGCTCTACCACGGTCGAGCCTACCTGGCTTGGCTACTCGGGGCGGGCTGCGCGCTGGCAGCGGTCAGCGGCCTGCAGCTCACGGCTGCAAGCGGGCTGGCCGCTGCCGCGCTGCTGTGCGCGGCGCTGCTGTTCGGCCTCCCGCCGCTACGCCGCCTCCTCGTCACACCCATGTTGATGCGCTGGCTGAGCGGCATGCTGCCGCGCTTGAGCGACACGGAGCGTGTCGCGTTGGAGGCCGGCACGGTGTGGTGGGACGGCGAGCTGTTTTCGGGTGCTCCTAACTGGCGGTCGCTGTTCGAGTTCGAGGTGCAGGAGTTGTCTCACAGCGAGCGCGAGTTCCTGGCCGGACCGGTCGAAGAGCTGTGCGGCATGCTGGACGAGTGGGAGATCCAGCAGTCCGGTGATCTGTCGCCCGAGATCTGGACCTTCCTCAAGCAACGCGGCTTCTTCGGCCTGATCATTCCGCGCGAGTACGGGGGCCTTTCGTTCTCGGCGGCAGCGCACTCGGCGGTCGTGACCAAGCTCGCGAGCCGCAGCGTGACCGCGGCGATCACCGTCATGGTGCCCAACTCGCTCGGGCCCGCGGAGCTGCTCTTGCGCTACGGCACGCCCGAACAGAAGCAGCAGTTCTTGCCCAGGTTGGCGTGCGGGCAAGAGATCCCCTGCTTCGCGCTCACCGGGCCCGAAGCTGGCAGCCACGCGGCGGCGACGCAGAGCGTGGGCATCGTGTGCCGGCGGTCGTACGAGGGGCGCGAACGGCTCGGCGTGTGCCTCCACTGGCACAAGCGCTACATCACGCTCGGCCCGGTGGCCACGCTGATCGGCCTGGCGTTTCGTCTGCACGATCCCGAGAACCTGCTCGGGGGTGTGGAGGACATCGGCATCACGATCGCGCTGGTGCCGGCCGATCTGCCCGGCATCGCGCGCGGCCGTCGCCACGATCCGATGGGCGTGCCGTTCCAGAACGGTCCGAACGTCGGCAGCGACGTGTTCGTACCGCTCGAGGCGATCGTCGGCGGCCCGCAGATGGCAGGCCAAGGCTGGCGCATGTTGATGGAGTCACTCGCGGCAGGCCGTTCGATCTCGCTGCCCGCGCTGGCCGTCGGTGCGGCCGAGCTCTCCGCGCGCATCGCCGGAGCGTACGCCACCGTGCGCGAGCAGTTCGACACGCCGATCGGTCGCTTCGAAGGTATCGAGGAACCGCTGGCGCGCATCGGCGGGCTGACCTACCTGATGAACGCCGCGCGCGTGCTCACGGCGGGCGCGGTCGACGCCGGCGCGCGACCCGCCGTGGTGTCGGCGATCGTGAAGTGCTACCTGACCGAAGCCATGCGCGCGGTCGTCAACGACGCGATGGACATCCGCGCCGGCTCGGCGATCTGTCGCGGTCCGCGCAACGACCTGGCACGCGCCTATCTGGCCGCACCGATCGGCATCACGGTCGAGGGCGCCAACATCCTGACGCGCTCGATGATCATCTACGGGCAGGGCGCGCTGCGTTGCCACCCGTTTCTGCGCCACGAGATGCGCGCGATCGAGAACGCCGACATCGCTGCATTCGATCGAGCGCTGTTCGGTCACGTCAACCTCGTGTTCCGCAACGCGGCCCGCGCCTTCGTGCTCGGTCTGTCCGATGGGCGGCTGGCCCGCGTCGGATATCGCGGTCCGCTGCGACGCTACGTGCAGAGCCTGACGCGGCTGTCGGCGGCGCTGGCGCTGATCTCGGACGGTGCGATGCTGTTGCTCGGTGCCGATCTGAAACGCCGTGAGAAGATCAGCGGCCGCCTGGCCGATGCCCTGGCGTTTTCGTACCTGGGTTGCGCGAGCATCAAGTTCTGGGGCGATAGCGGTCGACCGGAGACCGCACTGCCGTTCGCGCGCTGGGCTTGCGAGCACGCGCGCCAGCACGTGCACCTGGCGCTCGACGGCATCCTTCAGAACTTGCCGTCGGGCTGGGTCGCGCTGTTGCTCCGCGTGCTGGCCTTTCCGCTCGGTGCTCGCTGCGCGCCGCCCAGCGACAGCCTGGGTGCGCAGGTCGCTCGCGCGCTGCTGGACGATCGCGAGGAGCGCAACGCGCTCACCGCCGACATCTTCGTGCCACCGCCCGACGAACCGGGCCTGGGCAGGCTGGAAGCCGCGCTCGACAAGGCGGTCGCCGCCCTGGCCGTCGAGAGCGCGGTGCGCGACGCCGTGCGCGAAGGTCGCATCCAGCGCGCGCCGGGCCACGAGCTCCTGGACCTGGCGCTGCGCGCGGGCGTGATCAACGAGTTCGAACGCCAGCGGGTGAGCGACGCCGACGAGGCGCGCGACGAGGTCACCCAGGTGGACGCGTTCGAAGCAGACGCCTATCGCAGCTTGCGCAGATGATGGAGAGACGGACACGCCCGGAAGGCTCGCCCCGACGGGCGCGACCCTTCCGGATGACGATCGGTCGCTGGCGCTGCGCGGCGGCGCCCCGTCTCTCCATCACCTTCGAGTCGCTCAGGGCACGATGCCCAGACAGTCGGGCGCGCAGCTGAACGCGGCCCCACCGCACGACGCGCCGTCGATGCAGTCAGAACAGCGTTCCTCCTGATCGTGACTATCCGGATCTTCCGCGCGCGTCTCGCAGCGGTCGGCGCACTTGTCGGTGTCGTAGCTTTTGTCGAAGCAGTCCGCATAGCGATGACAGATCGAGTTGCAGTCCAAGGTCTCATCGACGTCTTCACAGCTCACGCTGCTGATCAGTCCGATCGCCAAACAAGCACACATCCAGAGTTTCATGTTCGTGACTCCTCGATTGCGGTTGCTCTGGATTCAGCAAGGTTGGTGCCAGCCGCAAAACGCGCCCGTATGTGCGAGAGGCGGCCGCCATCGCGCCTCAGTGTGGCGCGCGTGAGCCCTCGAGACACAAAAGCCGCAGCATTTCCCGCATGTCCTTTTCGCACGGTGCTTGCATCGGCCAGGCGCGTGGAAACTGCTTACGATCGGACCTCGAGCGAAGGTGATGCCGTGCGCTGGACTACGGACGTTCGCCGCGAGCGGCCGCTGCTCGCGCCGGGCGAGACCTGCTGGCGCATCGTCCGCGCCCCGCGCTTTGCCGCGTTGGTCGACGCGGCGGACTATTTCGCCAGCTTGCGCCAGGCCATCCTGTCGGCCGAGCACTCGGTAATGATCATCGGCTGGGACATCGACAGCCGCACGCTTCTCGTGCCCGAGCGCAAGCCCAGGGACGGCTTTCCGGCCCAGCTGCTGCCGTTCCTGAATGCGGTGCTGGAGGCGAAGCCCGAGCTGCACGTGGTGCTGTTGGCCTGGGACTTCTCGATGATCTACGCGTTCGAGCGCGAGTTCCTGCCGAGCTACGTGTTCCGCTCGGACGCCCATCCGCGTCTGCACTTCGTGCTCGACGGCGCGCACGCGCTGGGCGCGTCGCACCACCAGAAGCTGGCCGTGATCGACGGTCGCGTGGCCTTCGTCGGAGGCATGGATCTGACGATCCGACGCTGGGATCGTTCGGCGCACGCTGCCAAGGAGGCTGCGCGCGTCGATCCCGCGGGGGAGCCCTACGCCCCGATGCACGACGTGCAGCTGGCCGTGGATGGCGAGTGCGCGCGCGCGCTGTTCGAGCTGGCGCAGCAGCGAATCGAGCACGCGCTGAACTACGCTCCGCAATGGAGCGGGCACTCGCCGCCGCCCAAGCTGGCCTCTGCCGAGGCCGGCCACGCAGATGGTAGCTGGCCCGCCGAGGTGCAGCCCGACCTGCGAGACGTCGACGTGGCCATCTGCCGCACGCACGCGTCCACCTCGGGCGACGAGGCCGATGTCCGCGAGATCGCGGCGCTGACCCGCGCTGCACTGCTCACGGCCGAGCGCTACGTGTTCATCGAGAATCAGTACCTGACGGCCGCTGCCGCCGGCGAAGCCATCGCCGAGAGCCTGTCGCGGCCCGAGGGGCCCGAGCTCGTCCTGGTGCTGCCGAAGGTGGAGAGCGGCTGGCTCGAGCAGAGCTCGATGGGCGTGTTGCGCGCCAAGTTGCTCGCGCACCTACGCAGGGCAGATCGCCATCAGCGCCTGCACATCTACTATCCGCGCGTGCCCGGGCTCGGAGAGCACAGCTTGAACGTGCACTCCAAGGTGATCATCATCGACGGCACGTTCTTGAAGATCGGTTCGGCGAACCTCAGCAATCGCTCGCTCGGCCTCGACACCGAGTGCGATCTCGCGCTCGAGGCGCAGAGCGAAGACGACGCGACGGCGCGCGGCATCCAGCACATCCTGACGCGCTTGCTCGGCGAGCATCTCGATCTGACACCCGACGCCTGTGCGGCTGCGCTGGCCGAGCACGGGTCGCTGGTGAAGCTGATCGAGAGCCGCAGCGACCAGCCGCGCAGTCTCCAGCCGCTGCCGCTCGAGGAGGACGCGCCGCTCAACCTGGAAGCGCTCGGCGATCTGGTGGTCGACCCCGAGCGCCCGATGGGCGCGGACGCGTTCGTCAAGAGCCTGTTGCCGGCGCGCGTGCGCCGGCCCACCGTGCGCTCGCTGATCTCGACCTTCGGCATGCTGATCCCGGTGCTCGCGGTGCTGTGGATCTGGAACAGCCTGCCAGACGACATCTCGTCGACGCAGCGGCTGGGCGAGATCCTGAAGGAGCTGCGCCATGATCACTTGAGCTTCTTCTACGTCGTGGGGGGCTACGCGTTGCTCAGCTTGTTGTTCGTGCCGATCACGGCGTTGATCGCCGCGACTGCCGTGGTCTTCACTCCCGGCAAGGCGCTGCTGTACGCGTTGACCGGCTCGCTGCTCTCCGCGGCAGCGGCATACGGCCTGGGCTGGCTCGGTGGCAGCCGGGCGCTGCGCTTTCTGGACGGGCCGCGCCTGAGCAAGCTCCGCGACGGCCTTCACGCGCACGCCTTCCGCGCGACGGTGGTCGCGCGGCTGCTTCCGGTGGGCAACTTCACCGTCATCAACTTGTTTGCCGGCGCACTCAAGATCCCGTTCCCCGCGTTTCTGGTAGGGAACTTGGTCGGCATGAGCTTCGGCATCGCAGGCCTGAGCCTGATCGCTGAGCAGCTGTCCGATGCCTGGCGGTCCCCGACCCTCGCGAACCTGGGCCTGTTAGGCCTGTACATCCTGGGACTGTTCGCGATCTCGTTAGGCCTATCCAAGTTCTTCGAGCGACGCGTCACGAAGTAGACGCCCCATCCGCGCGGGTCGAATGGGGCGTTTCCGAACGCGCGGCGTCAGTGTGTGGCGTCTTCGGCCGCTTCGTCGACGGCATCGGCCGTGTCCTCGGCCGCATCCTCTACCGCGTCACCGGTCTTCTTCGCCCCCTCCTCGAGCTTCTCACCGCCGGAGGTTTCGTCGGCCTCGGGCTCCTTCGAATCCGAGCAGCCCACGGCCCCGGCCAGCGACAACAGGAGCGAACCGATCATGATCCATTGCGTCATATTTGCCTCACTGTCTGCATTGTCGTGGCCTAACAAGCACGTCACGTGCCACGCAGTGAGGTATCAGAAGCGCACGAGCAGCGAGCTGCGAACGTAGGGTCCGGCGAGCGACAACTCTCCGAGCGACGCGTCGGTCAGCGCGATCGCCGACGCGGACGAGTCGCCTTCGAGCGCGAATTCGACCGGCGCCTGCAGCGTGTAACCGCCCTCGATCAGGAAGCCGATCTCGAACGAGGCGAAGCCGCCCGACTTGGTCTCGAACAGGCGTGCGGGCGTGTGCAGCACCACGCCCGCGCCGAGCGAGGCGAAGCCCGAGAAGGCGTGGTCCTCGAAGCGCGTCTCGTTGGTGTCCAGCTCGACGGCGAACCAGCTGAACCCGGCCGCCGCTCGCAGCTGCGGGTCCAACCAGCTCAGCAGCGCGTAGCGCAGGCTGGCGCCGGCCGAGAACGTCAGGCTGTCGAGCTCGTTCTGCAGCTCGCCTCCCCAGATGGCCTGTTCCTGGTTCTCGCCGCCGCCGAAGAGCTCGATCGCCAGCACCGTGCGCGGCGCGAGCTGGACGAGATCGTAGCCCAGCCAGATGCCGAAGCGGGTCGACACGTCGTTGTCGTCGAACAGATCGTAGCCGGGATCGTCGCGAAACAGCGAGTCGAGCGAGAGCGCCAGGCTGAACTGCGGCCGGGCTTCCTCGTCCGTGGCGCGTTGCTCGGGCTGGGGCGCGGTGTAGTTCCGGTCGTGCAGGATCTCCTCGCGGCCCTGGACCAGGTTGCGTTGCTGTTGGCGCTCGCTGGTCGCGCGTTGGTCGACCAGGAGTTGTTGGCGGCCTTCGATGAGGGCCCGGTGTTCTTCGGGGGTGAGAGCAGGAGAGTCGGGCACGGGCTCGGGCACGGTCGGCGAGGGGGCCGCAGACGGCGGCATTTCTTCCGCAGCTGCAGCCGCACCCGGTTCCGCTTGTGCGTGCGCTCGGTCCGCCAGCGTGGCGAGCATCAAAAGGGCTAGCAGTGAGTGCCTGGCCATCATTCCCCCCGATCCAGGATGTCGCTCAGCAAGAAGCCTCGCAGTGAGCTGGCGTGTTTGCGATCGGCTGCTTCTGTGTCGACAAAGGTGACGTAGCCGAGCGTGCTCGGGTGCACCACCAACAGGCGGCCTCCGGCGAAGAACGGCACCAGGTCGCGGACCTCGGCGTCGAGCAAGAGCTCGCGGGTCTTGCCGCTGGCGAGGTCCAGCGTGCCGACGCGTGGCTGCGAGCGCGTGGCGACCCACAGCCGTTCGTGCTCGGCATCGAACAGCGCGCTCGTCAGCGGCTGGTCGGCTGCCACCGGTGTGGCGGTGCGCTGCGCCAGATCGAGCATGGTCACGCTTCGCTCGTGCGCGATCACCAGCGTGTCTGCACGATCGATCTCGATCAGGCTCTTCACCTCGGCCGGCAGCTGCAGCGTCTCGAGCTTGCGTTCGCGCCGGCTCGCGAGGTTGGTGAGCTCCATGAACGCGACCGTCTGACCCTGGTCTGCGTAGAGCAGCGCGCGCGTGCGCGGCTCCGAGTCGCCGGGCGCCGTGCTGTCGAACAGCCGCACGTGCTCGGCGACGAATGGCAGCGCGAGTGGTAGCGTGGTATCCGAGCGCGGGTCGATCACACGCGCCTGGCTGTCGCGCGAAACCACCAGCAGCATCTGTGCATCCGGCGGCCCGAACAACGCCATGTCGCGCGGCCTGATGCCGGCGCCCAGCGGGTTGATCGTCGGCCGGAAGTCGTTCAAGTCGGGATCGGCGCTGCGCGGCTCCAGCCGCAGCACGAACACGTCGTCGGCGCCGTCGCCGCGCACGTACACGGCCGGCTCGTCGGCTCCAAACAGCACCTGGCGAGGTTCGGGCGCGCTACCGCCGTTCGCCGCGAGCTCGACGATCGTGCCGCGACGATCGAGGTGAGCCAGATCGAAGATCGTGATCTCCGCCGCCGACAGCAGCAGGAGCAGGCGGCGCGACTCGCCCGCGATCACCATCTCGGGCGAGACCAGCGCGCGGGTGAACGCGTGCCCCAGACCCTCCGGCGTCTTGCTGGTCACGGCGCCGTCGTCGCCGGGCCGTAGCGCCAGATCGACCACGACCAGCTCGTTCACGTTCTGCAACACGCGTCCCTGCCGCTCCTGGCTGCGATACAGCACCGCGTAGCGGCCGTCGTCGGACTGCACCAGCGAGTCGTACGGCGTGTCGCCGAGCTCGTAGTTGCGTCGCCGGCCGTCGGATTGCAGCGCAGTCAACACGGCGGGCTCTGCCGCTTCCTGCGCGCTGTCGCGCCGGCCCGCGCAGATCACCAGTGCCTCGTCGTGATCACCCAACCTGCGCTGCGCCGACAGTGCGCCGAACGGTAGCTCGACCTGCTGTGCCCGCTGCGGGGGTTGTTTGCGCACAGCGTCGAGCAGGAATGCGCGGCGCGCCGGCCCCGAGATCAGCAGCAGCCGTTCATCCAGCGCCACGGCTGGACCGGTGAGCGAGGCCGGCTGATCCAGCTGTCCGTCGAAGTCGCCGCAGGCGGAGAGCAGCACGAATACACAAGCCAGGTAGCTCTTCATACTCAGTTCCTGATCCGGCTGTTGAGCTCGAAGCCCGTCACCGTCTTGATCTTGTTCGGGTCGTCCCAGCGGATGAAGGTCATGCGTCCGTCCGGATGCTGCAGGTTGATGAACACCGACTTCGACGCCGCCGCGGTGCCGATCGACAGCGGTGGGTTCTCGAGCTGAGTGATCGGGTCGACCAGGAAGCTCGCCAGCGATACGCGGTGTACTTCGCGCAGCTTGGTCGCGTCGTTGCGGAACAAGATGAAGAGGAACGAGCTGTCGGGCACCATCGCGATCGGTCCCAGCGCGGTATCCGTTTGTTGCAGCTTCACGTCGCCGCTGGCCACGCGCAGCAGGCTGTAGCCGAATGCGCGGTCGAGCTTCAGATCGGCCGAGATGCCGGGCTGATTCGGATCGCCGTCGACGCGCTTGTGCGTGATCAGCGCGTTTTTGTCGTCGGGTGTGAACGCGACCGCTTGCACCGCCTTGCGCAGCGCAACCGTGCGCGGCGCGCTGCTGCCGTCCAGCGCGACGATCGTGATGCGTTCGATCTCGACTGCCGTGGTGTAGAGCAGCGCGTGCTTCGCGTCGTTCGAGACGCTGACCGAGCCCACGATCTCTTCGCCCACGCTGATCGTCTTCACCTGGCTTGGATCGCGGAAGCCGCTCGGCAGAGGAATGGTCAGTAGCGCGTGCTGGTTGCGCAGGACTGCGACCGCCATGCTGCCGTCGGGGAGCACGTCGAGATCGGTGACCACGACCGGCTGCATCTCGGGCACGCCGGCGTCGGCGTCCGGTTCGGGCGCTCGATACGCCGACGCGAGATCGAGCGCTTGCGGTGCCGTGGCGCTGCCGTCCAGTGCGGCCAGGTGGAGTTGGCTCTGGCCTTCGGCGCGTGCCAGCGCGTAGCGGCCGTCGGGCGAGATCGCCACATCGAGTGCCTTGAGGTCGATGTCGCCGAACGTGACCAGGCGTGCGATGCCAGGGCCGTCGCGCTCGATCTGCGCGAAGTCGAGCACCGAGACGCCGTCCTCGGTGACCACGAACGCGCGCGAGCCGTCGTCGGCGAAGTACAGCGCACGCGGTCGAAAGCCCACCGTCATGGCGACCGCGCGATCGTCCTTGCCGTCGGCCGACAGGCTGAGCACCGACACGTCCTGGAACGAGCCAGAGCTGGCGCCCGCGCTCGCATAGCTCGAGTCGTAGTAGACGACCGCGTGCTTTGCGTCGGGCGCCACGCCGATCGCGTTTGCGCCTGCGACCACGTCGATCTCGTTGCTGGTCGAGGCGCCGTCGCGCGTGCGGATCACGCTGGCAGTGGGTGCGACCGAGCTCTGCCGGGTCGAACCGACGTTGAGCACGATCGCGCTATCGCGGCCCGCGAGCGTACGCAGATACGTGGGGTGATCACCCGTCACGATGCTGTGGATGGCTTGCGTGGTGGCGTCGATCACGGCGACCGTGCCGGCCTCGGGGTTGGCCGCGTACACGTAGTGCTCGGAGGCCTGCGGCAGCTGCAGATCGACTGTCAGCTCGACTTCCGGCGGCAGCGAGGTCGGATCGGTGGTGGCCGGTTTGCCGGCCGCTGCGCTGCCAGCGGCACCTCCAATCCCAGGCTCGGCGCCCGCGCCCGGACCGCGAGTCGGACTTTGCGGCCCATCGGATCCTCGGCCCAACTCGTCTTTGGAGCCTCCCGCGCACGCACAGCACCAAACTAGGAAAGCGATCCGACCCAAGCTCGATCTCCGCTGCATACCATCCGTCAAGCACGAAGCGTTCCGCGCGCCGGTAGCGATTTTCATTGGCATTCCTATCTGAGTGTGCCGCGCTGAGCGGCACACAACGGACACCACTGTCACGGTCGCAGGACTGATTTGTCCGAGCTACGGCGATCCCAATTCATGTCATGCGTCACGTGCGACAAAGTTGCCGAAACCTCTGGATGGTGACAAGTGCAGCGGCACGTTGTTAGGCTGTCAGCTCGTCGAGCAATCCAGCAGGGGGAACGCTTTGTCTGAACACGTGCTCGTGGTCGATCCGGCTCGAGAAGAATGTCGACAGCTGCAGAGCTCGCTGGAGACCGCTGGCTACCGCGTGTCGACCGCCGAGGCAGGGGATCGCGCGCTACGCGCATTCGAGCAGGCGCCCGCGGACGTGGTGCTGCTGGACGTGGTCACGACCCGCTTCGATGGCTTCGCGACCTGCCGCCGCCTCCGTCAGCTGCCGGCCGGGCCGCAGGCCGCCATCCTGTGCCTGACCCCGGGCCAGGACAGCGCCTCGCAGGATCGCGCCTTCGAGGCGGGTGCGGACGACTGCCTGGTCCGGCCGTTGGACAACGCGGAGCTCTTGCTGAAGCTGCGTTCGGTCCTGCGCTTCAAGCACCTGAGCGCCGAGCAAGCGGCCGAGCACGAGCGCACGCGTTCGGAGCGCGACGCCCTGATGCGCGCGCAACACCTGCGTGAAGAGACGATCGCGCTGGTCGTGCACGACATGAAGAACCCGCTGGCGGGCGTGCTCAGCAACGCCGAGTACATGGTCGGCAGCAGGGGCCTGACCGCCGATCAGAAAGATTGCGCGCAAGACATCTTGAGCGCTTCGCGGCGCCTGCACCGGCTGGTCATGAGCTTGCTCGACGTCAACCTGCACGAGCACGGCGAGCTCACGCCGGCCCTCGGACCGGTCGATCTGGCCGAGGTGGTCCGGAAGTCGGTGCATCACTCCGCAGCGAGCATGGTCGACAAGCGGCTGCACTGCACCATCAGCGGCGACGAGGGTCCGCTGCCCATGCGGGCGGACCGCGACATGCTCATGCGCCTGCTCGGCAACTTGTTGGACAACGCGGCGCGCTCGTCCCCGCACGGCGCAGACATCTGCATCGAGCTCGGCCGCCGTGGCGAGACCCTCGACGTCCGGGTGGTCGATCGCGGTCCGCGGCTCCCGTCCGAATATCGCGCGCAGATCTTCGAGAACTACGTGCCGGGTGACGAGGCGCTGCGGCGCGCGCGCAAGGGGCGCGGTCTGGGCCTGGCCTCGTGCCGGGCGATCGCGCTTGCCCACGGCGGCTCGATCCGCGTCGAGGAGGCCGAGCACGGCACACAGTTCGTGGTGCAGCTACCAGCGGCAGGCCGCCGGTAGCTGCGAGCCTCTCGGTTCAGCGCTCGAGGCACATGGCGATGCCCATGCCGCCGCCGATGCACAGTGTCGCGAGGCCCTTCTTGGCGCCCGAACGCTTCATCTCGAACAGCAGCGTGTTCAGGATCCGCGCGCCCGAGGCACCGATCGGGTGACCGATGGCGATTGCGCCGCCGTTCACGTTCACCTTGGCCGGATCCCAGGTCATGCCCTTGTTGACCGCACAAGCCTGCGCGGCGAAGGCTTCGTTGGCTTCGACCAGATCGAGATCCGAGACCTTCCAGCCGGCCTTTTCGAGCGCCTTCTTGCTGGCCGGGATCGGGCCCGTGCCCATGACCGCCGGGTCCACACCCGCCTGCGCCCAGCTGACGATGCGCGCGAGCGGCTCGAGGCCGCGGCGCTTGGCTTCGTCGGCCGTCATCAGCACGACGCCCGCGGCGCCGTCGTTCAGGCCCGAGGCGTTGCCGGCCGTGACCGAGCCACCCTCGCGCAGGAACGCGGTGCCGAGCTTGCCGAGCTTCTCGATGTCGGTGTCCCCGCGGATGTACTCATCCTTGTCGAAGGTGATGTCGCCCTTCTTGTTCTTGATCACCACCGGGACGATCTCGTCCTTGAACTTGCCGTCGGCCTGAGCCTTGGCGGCGCGCTTCTGCGAGGTCAGCGCGAACTCGTCCTGCTCCTTGCGGCCGATCTCGAACTGCTTGGCGACGTTCTCGGCCGTGTTGCCCATGTGGTAGCCGTTGAACGCGTCCCACAGGCCGTCCTTGATCATCGTGTCCACCAGCTCGGCGGCACCCATCTTCACGCCGGCGCGGAGGTAGCTGCAGTGCGGCGCGAGGCTCATGCTCTCTTGACCGCCGGCGATCACCACCGCGCTGTCGCCGTTCTTGATCGCCTGGTAGCCGAGCGCGACCGCGCGCAAGCCCGAGCCACAGATCATGTTCACTGCCCACGCGGGTGTCGCCGCGGGTACGCCCGCCTTGATCGAGGCTTGGCGCGCCGGACCTTGGCCCTGACCGGCCGCGAGGACTTGGCCGAGGATCACCTCGGAGACTTCTTGAGCATCGAGCTTGCCGCGCTTGAGCAGCTCTTTGATCACGGTGGCGCCGAGATCGTGCGCGGGCACGTTGGCAAGCGAGCCGTTGAACGAACCGACGGCAGTGCGCGCAGCGGCGGCGATGACGATATCCGACATGACGAGGAAGCTCCCTTGTAGACCAGCTGAACCGAGCCAACGTCGCGGCGGGCGGGTTCGAAGCCAGGGGGTCTTCGTGCGCCGACGGACGTGACGACTGTCCTGGGGTTAGCACGTAACCAGCAATCCTGGCCAGCGTGTCGCGCCCCTGGCTGGGGTGTCTGCGGCGGCCGTCAGCCCGGTCACGATTCGCTCGAGGTTCCCGCCGGTTGCGAGGGAACCCTCGAGAATATCACAGGTTCTGGGCACATCGGCTTACATCCACACTGGCATGTGCTAACCTCGAAAATCGACGTAGTTGGTCGTTGGTCGGGGCCGGTGCGGAGTTTTGCGCGGGTCCTGTGCGTGGCGCGAACACGCAAGGCGAGGAGTACACATGGACGACAAGCACGACCCCAACGCCGGCGTACCCATCGGAACCTTCACGGCCCGGACCGATGATGGGCAATTCGAGATTCCGATCGAAGTCGTGACCGACGCCGAGATCGAGTCGCGGCAGCTGGCGCTATCGCAGGACGATCCGCTGCGCTTCCACGACGATCCGACGCGCGACGATGCGCTGCCGCGGCGCAAACGGGTCGCCACGCTGCTCGGCGTGCCGCTGCCGGGCATGCTGCCCGAGTCGCACGATCCGACCCGGGCGACGAACAGAGAGATCAACGCGGCCGTCGATTCGATGCTCGAGGAGCAGCCGACCAGCGTGTTCAGCGCCCGGCGCGACTCGGAAGGGGGCCTACAGGCGCTCGAGTCCCTGGTCGAGTCCGAGATGATCGAGCTGCCCCCCTCGCACCCGCCGGGTGAGATCGTCGGCGTGAAGGTCGCACGCGAGAGCGAGACCGGCACGTTCCAGCTCGAGTTGCGCGAGGACGAATCGCACCGCGTGATGCCGGTGTTGGCTCCCGCGCAGTTCGTGGAAGCGCGGCAGCGCGATCAGAGCCAGCCGCCGACAGCTGCAAGCGCCGCGGCTGCTCGGGCTGCCGAGCCGAAGAGCCCGCGGGTCGAAAAGCCAGCGCGGGCCGAGAAGGCGGAGCCGGCGCAGGCTCCGATCTCCAGCCTGGCGCCGCGAGAGATCGCGCGGCCTGCGGGGGCGCGCCGGGCCGAACCGGCCTCGCCTGTCGGCATCGGCCTGGTCGCCGCCATGGTGTTGCTCGGCATCGGCGGCTGGTGGTGGACGGCCGGCGGCTACAAGCGCATGGCCGATACCGCCCCGCAGCCGACGGCTGCAACGCGTCCGGTGCTTCCGCCCAGCGAACCGCTGGCCTCGGCCAAGGTGCCGAGCACGTCGACTGAACCCGAGCCCGTCGTCGAGGCGCCGGCTCCCACGCCTCCGCCGATCGCGCCCGCCGAGCACAAGCCCCGCGTCGCGAGCAAGACCGTGCGCAAGGTCGCGCCGCCGCCGCCGGCTCCTGCGCCCGTCGACAGCATGGCCGAGACACCGTCGCGCAGCGACGTGTTGAACGGCTTGGATCGCGTCCGCACGTCTGTTCAAGCGTGCGCCGAAGGCCGCAACGGCGTGGCGGAGGTGGATCTCACCATCGCAGCCAACGGCGTCGTGACCAACGCACTGGTGGGCGGAGACTTCGGCGGCACCCCACAGGGGTCGTGCATCGCGCGCGCAGTGCGCAAAGCCCGCTTCCCCGAGTTCAAGCAGGACCGCTACCGCGTGCTCTTCCCGTACGTCCTCTAGTGGTGCGGCGACGGGCGGGGAATGACCCATTCTCGCTCGTTCCCGACGCGCAGGGCTGCGTTACTCCTCCTCAAAATAGTCGCCTCTATTCCTCGTCATCGCGCCTTGCCCTGCACGCCGAGCGCTTCGCGATAATGGGCCATTCCCCACCGGTCGCCGCACCGGCCTGACTCTCTGCGACAGTCCGGTGACGAACTTGAGCCGTTTGGGTTCCGTTAAGTAACCACTCCCCGATGACCCGGCGCGCCGGGGCCCACCGCACGTCGAGGAGTCACCGAAAATGAGAGGTCGTGGAGTCCTTCTGAGCCTGCTAGTCGGTCTGTTCGGTTGTGGAGGGGATGCTGAGCCAGGCGGCGGAGCGCTGACGGGAATGTCAGGTGCGGGTCCAACGGGCGCAGGGACGGGCGTCACTTCCGGGGCGGCCGGCAGAGGCGCAGCGGGCTCCACCGTCA
>DATEOF010000119.1:0-3707 GCA_035274465.1 Polyangiales bacterium | reverse complement strand
TCGGCGTCGAGCACGCACGGCTTGTCGAGCTCGAGCGCGAGCAGCCGCTGCAGCGCGCGCGCGTCGTCGTCGGTGCCGAGGCCCGGTCCGAGCACTGCCGTGTGCTTGTTCGAGAGCTGGTCCTGCACAGCCACCAGCGCTTCCTCCAGCGCAGCCGGCATGTCGGCGGTCATCAGCTCGATCACCTTGGCGTCGAGCGCCGCGCGCGCACTGGCACGCGGCATGAGAGTCACGAGCCCCGCACCCGCTCGCAGCGCACCCAGGCCCGAGAGCAGCACCGCGCCGGTGCGGCCGGGAGCGCCGGCGATCACCAGGACGTGACCTCCCGTGCCCTTGTGCGCGTCGGGGATGCGCGGCGGCAACCAGCCGTGCACGTCCGCCGCTTGCAGCTGCGACCAGCTGGCGCTCGCGGGCGCTGGCACGCCGATCGACACGCAGCTGAGCCGGCCCGCGAGCCGGGCGCCCGGGTGCTGGTGCAGGCCGCGCTTGTGAGCCGCGAAGGTGATCGTGTGGTCTGCCTCGATCGCACAGCCCAGGACCGCACCGCCGTCGGCGTCGACGCCGCTCGGGATGTCGAGCGCCACGCGCGGCGCGGCGGCCGCGTTCAGCAGCTCGATCACGCGCGCGTACAGCCCGCCGATCGGTCGATCCAGGCCGGTGCCGAACAAGCCGTCGACGATCAGCGTGGCATCGCTCAGAGCCGCCATCAGCGGCGAGCGCTCGGGATCGGCCGTCACCTCGGGCACGCGCACGCCCAGCTGCTCGAGTGCTCGAAGGTTGATCGCGGCGTCACCTCGCACCTTGCTGCGATCGCCGACCAGCACGCAGTGCGGCTGCCGGCCGATGTTGTGCAGGTGGCGCGCGACCACCCAGGCGTCCCCGCCGTTCTGCCCGATGCCACCCACGATCGCGACACGTTCGAGCCGCGCACCCCACTCGGCGCACAGCGCCTCGAACGCCCCGCGACCGGCGTTCTCCATCAGGATCACGCTCGGCAACCCCAGCCGCTCACTCGCGTCCGCGTCGAGCTGCCGGGCCTCCACGCGTGTGAGCAAGGGGATCATCGCTGGACCCGTCAGGCGTCGGCGTAACGTGAACGCAGCAGCTCGCCCAGGCTCTCGCGGGCGCACAGCTTGCAGTAGCCATGGCCGGCGAGCAATCGATCGACGGCCGCCTGCGCATCGCGCCGGCGGTCGCTGTCGAGCACCTGCAGGCCCTGGTGCGGGCCCAGCTGCGGTGTGCCTTCCGACAGCACCACGAGCATGTCGCGGATCATCGCGGCGACGAAGCTGCGGCGCTCGGTGAAGTAAGACTCTTTCACGCGCTCCAGATAGCGCGGGAAGATCTCGGCCGGATCCATCCTCTCGCCCGGGTGATCGATCGAATACGCTGCGACCACGCTGATCAGGTTGCGCCTGAACTCCTTGGCATCCTTGACCTCGAGGATCTCCTCGACGCGCCTGAACAGCGTCTCGTCGGGCTCCTCGTACTTACCAGTCATTGGATCGCGGTGGCGCTCGCCCTTGACCCAGAGCGAGACGTGCATGACGTAGCGCTCGAAGAGCTCTTCGTAGCGCGACTCCTCGACCAGGCCAGTACTGGTGCGCACCTCGGTGTCGAGCCGCGACAGCCAGGCGTCGCGCACCTGCAGCAAGAACGCGCGGTGATCGTGGAATCCCGAGTCGGGCTTGTGCTTGAGGAACTGGTAGTCGCCCTTGTCGCACAACAGCTGGATCTGATCGGTCACGCCCAGCGGCGACAGGCACGGGCGCATTGCATCCTGAGCGGCGTCCAGCAGCAGCGTGCGCACCTCGCGCGGCGATGCGCCCGTGATGCCTTCGTAGATCGGCAGCGTGTCGAACTCCTGAAACACGGTCGACAGGTTCGCGCGCAACACCTTCGCCTCGTCACTGCCCAGGCGCCGTGGGATGGTGCCGTCGGCGTAGAGCAGAGCCTTCTCCATCGGGGTGAGCGACGCTGCCAGCTTGCCCAAAGCGGGCTCGTCATAGTGCGAGACGTCGGAGCGCAGCAGGCGCGTGAGCACCGACCACAGCGCCGCCATGAACGTGGAGTGCGGCGCGACGTGGCTGCGAACCTGCGAGATGATCTGGGTGTCGTAGATCTGCTGCTCGCGCTTGTAATCGAGCAGATAACCCACGCGGCACAGCTGCAAACGCGCGCGAAACGAGTTGTATTCTGGATGTTGGCGAAACGCTTCGAGATGCGCTTCGTTCGTACTACCCATGAATACCGAGTTCACGGCCAGGTTGGAGAACGACAGCGAGATCTCCCCGCTCTCGATCGCCAGCAGCAGGTACTTCCACGACTCGAGCGGCCGCTTGAGCAGATCGCTGAACTCGATCACCCCGCCCGCCCCGTCGACCAGCTCGCCGTGCGTCTCGAACAGGCTCAAGTTGCTGAGCGCCCCCGGCAGCGCCGCCAGCGAGCGATCCATGGTGATCTGCCGCTCCGAGGCGTCCACGCTCATCTGCGGGCCGATCGTGACCACCGCAGTGCGATAGCGGCGCGAGACGTAGTAGCGCTCGACCTGGATGTGCGCGAGCACCTTGCGCATGTCGCCCGCGTAGTTCGTCAGCATCGACTCGAAGATCTGCTGGTTCTTGTGGCCGAGCCGGCCGTGCCACAACCAGTCGGGCGCCATGTCCTGGACGCCCTTGCCGGCGTACGCCTTCTTGATGATCGCGCGGCGCTCGCCGAGCGGCAGGAGCAACAGCGGGTGCTCGCGCAACTCGCTGGTGAGCTTGGCGTTTATCTTGTCATGCTCGAGGTGCGCGTAGCTGTCGCTGCCGACGGTGCGCCGCGAGCGCGCGCCGAAGCCGATCGACTTGTCGTCGAAGCCCCCGGGGAAGACCCAGGAGAAGCGATAGACCGCGCCCTCTTCCGTCGCCGAGTAGTGCTCGAGCCCGCGCATGATGCAGGCGGCAAAGGTGCTCTTGGCGCTGCCGTTCGGCCCGTGTAGCAGCACCAGCCGGTTGCTGCGCCCCTCGCGCGCGAAGTTGGCGAGCGCGCGGTAGAAGCTCTCCTGCACCTGCTCGTGCCCGAGCAGCTTGTGCCGGCCCTCGACCGAGCCGGTGGTCTCGGCGAAGTCCTGATCGAAGAGCTTGAAGCGGCGCAGCTTGCCCAGCGGCGTCAGCACGTCGTACGTGCCGAAGTAGTCGAAACAATCGCGCACGTAACGCGCGGCGTCGCGACTGTGGCGCGCTGGGTACTCGAAGAACTCGTTCAGGTACTCATCGAACGACAGCACGCGCTTCTCGGACATGAAGCGCTCGCGCACGGTCTCGCTGAGCAACTCGAGTTCTTTGTCCGCGGTCTCCATGCGTCAATTCACCGCCAGTGCGAGGGCCAGGTTGCGTTCGTCGGGCACACAGTTCTCGTCCGTACACACCGCGAACTTCACGTTCGCGAGCAGCTTCTGATCGCCGGCCGCCTGCGCGGTGAACGGCACCTCGAAGCGCGCCTTCTTCTCGCCGAACTCGGCCGCGTCCGGCTTCATCAGCGTCGCCTTGGGGAACTTGGCGTCGCCGGTCGCGCTCACCGAGATCTCGACCGGGTATTCCTGGTTGATGTGGAACTTGCCGCGCGGCTCGAGCGAGAGCACCACGCGCCCGAGCTCGCCCGCCTTGTACGGGCCCGCTTCGGAGAGCCGCAGCGCGAAGCTGGCTTCCTCGATGCTTGCCGGAGCC
>DATEOF010000118.1:0-3326 GCA_035274465.1 Polyangiales bacterium | reverse complement strand
TACAAAGGCGAGATCGTCTTCGGCACACCGCTCTTATACTTCTTCGCGTTTCTGTTTCTATTCATGTTCGGCGGGATGACGGGTGTCGCGGTGGCCACACAGTCGCTCGACGTGCACTGGCACGACACCTACTTCGTGGTCGCGCACTTTCACTTCATCATGGTGGGCGGCAGCGTGACCGCGTTCCTGGCCGCAGCTCACTACTGGTTCCCGAAGATGTTCGGCCGCATGTACTCCGAGCGCGTGGGACTGCTCGCGGCGACGGCCGTCTTCATCGGCTTCGTGCTCACGTTCCTGCCGCAGTTCCTGCTCGGCAATGCGGGAATGCCTCGCCGCTACTACAGCTACCCGGAGCAGTATCAGTGGCTGCACGTGCTCGCGACCGGCGGCGCGTACTTGCTCGGCACGAGCGTGGTCCTGGCGCTCGCCAACTTGCTGATCGCGCTGCGTACGGGTGAACGTGCGGGCCCGAACCCGTGGGGCTCGCGCAGCTACGAGTGGCTCACCGAGTCTCCACCGCCGCAGCACAACTTCGCCGACATCCCGGTATTCGATCGCAGCGCGTATGCCTACGAGCTGTCAGACGAGGAAATCCATGAGCGCGCCTATCCTCGGTGAGCAATACGCCAGCCTGCAGCGCCAGTCGGTCACGCTGCGCTTCGGCATGTGGCTGTTTCTGGCGAGCGAGTTGCTGCTCTTTTCGGGCTTCTTCGTGCTCTATGCCGCCTACCGCAGCATGTACGGCGCCGACTTCCTCGCCGCGCTGCACAAGAACACGCTGATCTACGGCACACTCAACATGTACGTGCTGCTGACCAGCAGCTTCACGGTCGCGCTCTCGGTGCACGCCGTCCGCCACGGCGCGCTGCGCAGGGCCACCTGGCTCGTGCTGGCCAGCGCCGCGCTCGGCATCGCGTTCCTGGTGATCAAGCTGATCGAGTACGGCGTCCACATCGAAGAGGGGGCGCTACCCGGCCCGTACTACCACTTCCTCGAGGCTCCGACGCTCGGGGCCAATCGCTTCTACACGATGTACTGGGTCACCACGGGTGCGCACGCGCTGCACGTGACGGGCGGCGTCGGCGTCCTGCTGTGGGTCGCCTTTCATCTCCCGCGCGGCCGCTACTCGGCCGAATATCACCCGAGGTTCGAGATCGCCACGTTGTACTGGCACTTCGTGGACGTCATGTGGCTGTTCATCTGGCCGATCTATTACCTGGTCTAGCGACGAGGAGCCGCCCATGGACATGGAAGCCGAGCCGAGTCACGTCAGCGTACGAGCCTATGTGATCACCTACCTGGTGTTGCTGCTCCTGGCCACGGCCTCCTGGCTGATCGCCATCGAGCACGTCCCCGGAGCCATCGTCCTGGCCATCGCCATCGGCGCGATCAAGGCCGTGCTCGTCCTCGCCTACTTCATGCACCTCGCCGAAGAAGGCTTCAGCTTCAGGCTGACGATCGTCACCTCGACAGTCATGGTGTTGATCTTCATCGGCCTGACGGTCCTCGACCCGCTGACGCGTGGGCGCGATGCGCGATTGGTCGAAAGCGCGACCGTAGAAGGCAGGTAGACACGATCACAGCGACCTCGGCTGTTCAGTATGTCCAGTTCTCGGTATACGGTCGCAACTCTACTTCGTTGCTCCACGCCGACTTCGGCTGGCGGTGCACCCACCAGTACGTCTCTGCCACGTCGTCGGTGTTGGCGAGTTGCTCGCGGTCGACCTTCGCGCCCAGGTACTTGCGCACGATCGGCACGTCCAGCGTGCAGTCGAGGCGCATGTGCGCGACGTGGACGCCGTCTTTTGCGTGCGCCTTGGCCAGGCCCTGCGCGAGCGCGCGCAACCCGAACTTTCCGATCGCGAACAGCGAGTTGCTACCCGAGCCCCGGAACGCCGCCGTCGCGCTCGAGAACAGCACGCTGCCGCGTTTGCGCTCGATCATCGACGGCATGACGGCCTTGGCCGCAGCCAGCGCGCCGATCACCTCGAGCTGGAAGGTCTCCTGCACCTCGGCGTAGCTCAGGCTCAGCGGAGCCTTGAGCTCGTAGCCGCTGCGCGCGTTGTAGATCAGCGCGGTCACCGGGCCGAGCTCGCTCATCGCGCGCCGGCACGCATCCTCCACGGTCTGCGGCTGCGTGGCATCTGCCGGATAGAAGGCGACCTTCGCGCCCGGACGAGCGGCGCGCGCTGCCTGCAAGGCGGCATCGCTGCCCTGCGGAGTGCGCGACAGCAGCGCGATGTCGCAGCCATTGCGCGCGAACGTCGCGGCCAAGGAACGTCCCAGCCCCTCGCCAGCGCCCACGATGATGCACAAGCCTTGGTGTTCCATGTTTCGCCCCTGTTGGGCGCAGAGCATAGGGCGTCGCGAGGGCCGGGGCCACCGGCCTCGGGCGTTGCGCTGGAAGCCCGCTTGAGCCAACCTGGCCGCTGCACGAGTGCTCGATGAAACTCTTCGGTGAACGTAACCCCGCCCCGAATCCGCGCCGCGTGCGGATCTTCCTCGCCGAGAAGGGCATCGACCTTCCGTACGAGAACGTGTCGATCCGCAAGCGGCTGCACAAGACCCCCGAGTTTCGCGCCAAGAACTCGCTCGGTCAGCTGCCCGTGCTCGAGCTCGACGACGGCACCACGCTCTGCGAAAGCGTCTCGATCTGCCGCTACCTCGAGGAGCTCCACCCCGCGCCCGCGCTGTTTGGCGAGAACGCGCTCGAACGCGCACGCATCGACATGTGGATCCGTCGGATCGAGTTCGTGCTCATGCATCCGATCAGCGCAGTCTGGGTGCACGCGCATCCGCTCACGGCAGCGCTCGGGGCTCAGTTCAAGGACTTTGGTGAGTCGCGTCGAGAAGTCAGCGCCAATGCCATGCGCTGGCTCGATCGCGAGCTCGCGACGCACGACTACATCGCAGGGCCAGGCTTCAGCATGGCCGACATCGTGGCCCTCACGAGTATCGACTTCGCCCACTTCATCGGCCTGGCGCTGCCAGAGGAGTGCGAGCGCCTCCGCGCCTGGCACGTTCGGATCTCACAGCGCCCGAGCGCGAAAGCGTGATCTTGCAGGCCGCGGGCTTCGACTCTACGTCATTGACATGGGCATGGTTCGAACTTGGGGTTCTTGACGCTGAAGCACTACGCCGAGCGCGAGTACGCGGCTGCCTCGCACGTTGCGTGAGATCACGGATGCATGGCCGGCGGCGGTGGTGGTCCCTCGCCGGCGACCGGGCCGCCCGCGACTGGGCCGCGTCCGCCGAGCGGCTCGATGCCCGCGAAGCCGCCGATGCCACCGAGCCCTCCGGTGGCGCCTTCGCCGCCGATGCCGCCC
>DATEOF010000117.1:0-57117 GCA_035274465.1 Polyangiales bacterium | reverse complement strand
ATCCCGGTGGGTCGTCGGAGCCGCCGCAGCCCGCGAGCAGCGCGCAACTCAGCAGCGCGTGCGCGACAGAAGCCCAGGCGGACGGTGTTTTTCGAAGTACGAGCAAACTCTGGAGATCAGCCGAATGTGCATCCACTAGGGCAGATCGTGTCGGTTCACGAGCTCCGTGGGTCAGAAATCAGCCGTGAGGCAGCACGCGGATCCGCTGCTCCGGATCTGGGGCACCGACGAACAGCGCCGCGCGCTGCGTGGTCACGACTGCTCGAGCGGCGAGCTCGTTGCCGTACGCGCGACCGAGCGCCCTGAGCAAGTCGCCGAAGAACGGCGCGAGCTCGACCGCGTCGTGCTGCCAGATGTCCGCGTAGTTCTCGACCTGCGCGCGCGCCAGCGGCAGCTGAGCCGCACTCCACTTCAGCTCCACGATGCCCAACCTGCCGGTCTCCACCTGCACCGCCAGGATGTCGGACTTCTTGCGCGCGCCGGCGAAGCGCCACTCGTGGTGCAAGAGCGCCCAACCCGCACCGAGCTCCGGCAGCCAGAGACGGTCCGATAGCGAGCGTCGCAACCAGGCAGCGACGGCGCGCTCCTCCGCGGATGCACGCTTCACGGTCGGCATCCAGGCTTCGAAGGCCGACATTCGTGCCCGGATCTCGTCCTCCGTCGGCAGCGCCTGCTGCGGACTCAGGCAGTGACCCAGCTCGCCGGCATGCGTGCGGAAGCCCAGGATGCAAGGCGCCTTCGGATGGAGCGCGACGCGCACCAGGCCATCCGCGGTCGGTCGAAAGTAGATGCTCGCCCGATCGCCGGTGGCCGACGCGTGGCGCGCCACGACCTCGTCGAAGTCCGGCGTCATCATCCACGCCAGCGTGCGCTTGTGACCCGCGGTGATCGCCGAACCCGGCGGCAGCGATGGGCGCGCGCCGACCAGGTAGCGGCGCGAGAGCAGCGTCGCCCACTCGCGCCAACCTTCACGCGTCTCGGCCACCGCGTGCACGCGCTCCAACAGATCCTCCAGCGCGATGAAGACCACGCTGGCCGGATCCGCAGCGTGCTGGCTGAACTCTGCGACCCTCGCGCGAGCTTGCAGCGAGTCGTTCAGGTCGGGCGCGCAGACCGCGAACAGCGCGCGCTTCGCGCCACGTCGCGACGCCTCGACGTGGGCGAGCGTGTGATTCACCCAGAGCTGCCACAGCGGCCCTTCGAACGGACAGCCAGGTTGCTCGACCAACTGAAGGCGCAAGGAACCCGTCTCGGCGCTGCGCTGCCAGTACGCAAACTCGTTCTTGCTCGCGTAGCGACAGCCGGAGAAATCCCGCTGGATGCGCACATCTGCCGGGCAATCCCCTCGCGCGCGATGCTTGCACGCGCTGAAGGATTCCTCGACGAACTTGGTCTCGATCACCAGCACCCCGAGCACGCCAGGCTCGGCCTCGAACTCGATCAACACGTCGCAATCGACGCCCGCCAGACCAACTTGATCGCGAAAGACATCGAACGCCGGCGTGTACTCGAGCTCGATGGAACGCACATGCACGAGACCCGGTACGAACGGCGCGAGCACCTCGGCGGCCAGCGCGAGGTCTTGAGAAAGCGGCGCGAACAGGTTGAAGCACAGCGCCTGACTCGCGAGCATGTTGCTCGTCGTGCGACACCAGTGCACGCCCTTGCCTCGCCCGGCACGGAGCTTCAGAGCCTCGAAGCTTGCAGGCAGCACGAAGTTCGCACCGCGCTCCGCCGCCACCTTGCACAGGTGATGCGCATGCTCACCCGCTCGGAACTGCAGAACCTGCTCGCGAAACCGAACCGCAGCCGCCTCGGCACGCTCGTGAAAACTAGAACCCGACCCCGGCACTGAGCGATCGATTCTACAGTCGCTAGTTCACGATCGGGACAAGGTTTTCCATGACACGTGCGAGCGCGAGATCCGCATTGGCGTTGGCTGGATAGGCCATGCCGCCGCCGAACTTCTCGGCGAGGTTGTCGCTGATGTGGTAGCTGGCGGGCCCGGGGCGCTGCGGCTGCGCGTGCAGGACGTAGTGCTGGAGCGCGAGGCTCTCGCGGAATTGTTCGTGAAGCTGCCGCTCCCAGCGGCGAATCTCAACGTGCTGTGCCGGAAAGCTGCGGAGGTAGGCCGCGACGTAGGTCGGAAGCGGCATCAGCTCCTGCTGGATGGGTGTGAGCTCGAGTGTGCGGCCTGGCAGGTCTCGTAGCGCGGCCTCACAGATCGACGGCCGCTCCCCCGCAACCAATTGCATCAGGTACAGGAACGCCTCGCCTTGTGGCAGCAGCGCCCGATCGAGCTTGGCCAGCAGCTGCTCGACGTAGGTGTTGCCGAGCGGCCCACCACTCGAGGTCTGCGTGCCCGTGAGCCCCTCGGGAGTCGGGATGAAGGGCGGATTGCACAGCACGAGATCGTACGGTTCGGCCGGCTCGAAGTCGGCGATCGAGCCGAGCAATGCACGAAAGCGCTCGGCAGGAACGCCGTTGATCCGCGCGTTGCTGAGCTGAAACTCCTGCGCGCGCTTGCTGATGTCGAGGAAGTCGACGTGCGCCGCTCCCAGCTTCAGCGCCATCAGCCCCAGGACGCCGGAGCCCGCGAACGGGTCGAACACGCGCTTGCCGGCGACCAACTCGGGGTGACACACCAGACGGTTCAAGATCACGTCCTGCGGCCCGCCTATCGGCAACACGCGCGAACGATCGGCGCGCATGAACGGATCAGTCTGGACCACCAACCCATTGGCATACCGAAACGTCCAGCGCTCGCTCGTGGTCTCACGCACGCGCTGCAGACGGTTGGGTAGCGCAGTCATGACTCATTTGACTGTAACACCAGAGGCAGTCCCTGACGACGCCCGCGAGTCACTGAGGTGGCCCGCCAGCTTTCGTCTGATCGTACTTGAACGCAAGCGTGGTGCATGACCCGGTGAAGGTCGGAATGTCGCCGTCCACGCCGGCATCTACCACTTCCTTCACGGTCGATTCGAACGCATAGTCCGAGGCGATGAAGCCCAGGTTTTCGCACATCTCCTGATCGCCGAAACCCCAGTGCACAGCTTCCGCGCGCGGGTTGTCGAACTCACAACCGAAACGGAAGCCTCGAGCACCCTCGACGTCGACCGGTGGGTCGTAGTAGCGACCGCGACCCTCTCCGTTGAAGCCGCGCACATCGATCAAGCTCTCGCCGTCACGTGGTCCGCCGAGAAGCTCGACGAAGTAGCGAGTTCCCAGCGCATGCGTGTGGGGTAGCAGGAAATACAGTTGCATGGACAGCGAACTACTGAGCGCCTGCTCGATGTCGCACTCGCCGAAGAAACGCGACGTCTTGCCGGGTGGGATGTCGAGCTTGTCGTAGGTCAGGTGAAAAGGCGCCAGCTTGACGCTCACGTCGCGTACCGGCAGCGCGTAGAGCGACAGCGTGATGCGTCCGGTGACGGGCCGCTCGGTGACATTCAGCAAGTGCACGTCGCCGATGATGCGCGCGTAGGGTGGGATGCGCACCGCCGCGCCCTCCGGAAACTTCTGGACCTCGTGCTTCGCCTGCGTCGACTGGGCGTAGAGCACGCCACCAGCAAGCGCGGCCGCGAGCTGCGTGTAGCCGCGCTCCGGACACGGCCAGACACCATCTGGACCGTCGAACTTGTCGCTGGGCACGAACAGCCAGTTGGAGTGGTGTGACTGAGCGTTCTGCTCGAGCTCGACGGCGTTCACCCAGATCTCCTCGGCATTGCCGAGCGTCCAGCTCTGACACGAGCCGAGCACCTCTTCGCTCGGGCCGACCGTGAAGTCTGCGAACTCGTGGCGGAGTGGCTCGCCCGCGAGCCGGACACAGCGGTGCCGTTCCCGCGAGGCGTACTCGCCAGGCGGGCAAGCTTCGCAGCGTGGCTCAGCTCCGGCCACGCAGACCTTCTGATTTTCGAGGCAGCTCGGCTCGAGAGCAGCACAGGACGCGTCCAGCGGCGGTTCGTCATGCTCGCGCTCGGGCTTCGGACCGCCGTCGCTCGCGCAGCTGCTGGCCGTCGAGAGCGCCGACACGAAGCATGCGAGCGCCAACCTGATCGTTGCATGTACGCGCATAAATCCACCGTGGGTCCGAGATACACGCGGAACGAGCCGCCTTCACAGCATTATTACGTACATTTTGGCGTGAAAGTTTCGCGTGCAGCCAGGCAAAAGTCAGGGGCGACCCCCAGCGATCGGGCCTACATACAGCGCCTGGGAGGGGAACTTGGTGGGCGAGCGATATTCTTCGAGCGCGTGCGCGATCCAGCCCGCGACGCGCGCCACGGCCATGATCGCTTCGCTCGCGCCGTGCAGCATGCCCGCCGCACGCACGAACACCGCCAGTGCCCAGTCGATGTTGGGGGCAGGTAAGCCGCGCGCCGCCATGACCTCCGCGACTTGCTGCGCGGCGTCGAGCGCACGGCTGCGCTCGAACGTGATTGCCAGGAGCTCGAGCAACGCCTGCGCGCGCGGATCCGCACGCACGTGCAAGGTGTGACCGAACCCCGGGATGCGCTCGCCCCGCCGCAAGCGCGCGCCGATCACCTGTGCGGGGTCGGCGCCGGCTTCGACCTCCGCGATCAGCTCTTCGGCCGAGAGCGAGGCCGCGCCGTGCAGCGCGCCGCTCAGCGCACCCAGTCCGGTCTGCACCACGCCGTACAGGTCGGCGCGCTGCGCGGCCGCGATGCGCACCGCGAGCGTCGAGGGACTGAGCGCGTGGTCGGCGCACAGGCCCATCGCCACGTCCAGCACGTGCAGGCGCGCGGCGATCGGCCGCGCCGCCGTCAGCTGCGCGTACAGGCGCGCGGCGAGGCTTTCGTCCACATGCTTCGTGGCGGGCTTCGCCGCCGTGCGCGGCAAGGCCTCGATCAAGCCCGCGATCAGCCCGCGCGCGCCCGCGACGACCGGACCGGGGCTGGTGTCGAATCGCAGCGGATCGGTGCTGCCTAGCACGCTGGCTATCACGCGCAGCCGCTCGAGCGGCGGTGCGTCCTCGGGCAGCGCCGACTGCACGCTTCGCGCCAGCGCCACGCCCGCCTTGGGCGCGACGAACGAGCTCGCCGACTCCGCCGGCACGGCCCACAGCCACTCGGCCACGCGCTCGAACGGCAGGTTGGCCGCGAGCTCGAGCGCGCTCTTGCCGCGGTAGCGCACGGCATCCGGCGTGGCCTCGGTGAGCTCGGTCACTATCACCCAGCCCTCGGGCTTGGGCTGCGCGCTGCGCCGCCCGCGCAGCGCCAGCCGCTCCACCTGCTCGAGCTCGAAGCGGCTCTCCTTGTCGGGCCCCGGCATACGCGTCAGCAGGCCACGGCTGACATAGGCGTAGATGGTGTCCAGCTTCACGCCCAGACGTTCGGCGGCCTCCGCGGCGCTCAGGCTGACTGGCTTTCGCATTGATTAGTTGATCAACCTTGACTGGGTTGATGCGTCGGGTCAAGCACTGGAGATGCAGATCCTCCGCTCCATCCTCTCGGTCCCCGGGCTCCGCCAGCGCTTCATCGACAAGGCCAAGGAAGTGCCGGCAGACGTCATCCTGCTCGACCTCGAAGACTCCGTACCGCCCGGGGGCAAAGTCGAGGCCCGCGAACGCGTGCGTGCCGCGCTGCCCGGCTTCGACAAGCGCGGAAAGCTGCTGTTCGTGCGCCCGAACGACCTGGCCACCGGCCTGCTCGAGCTCGATCTCGACGCGGTCGTGGGTGCCGGCCTCGACGGCATCCACCTGCCCAAGGCGCACAACGCGGGCATCCTGCAGCGCGTCGATCACTACCTGACGCTGCTCGAGCACGCGCGCGGCTTGCCCGCCGGCAGCGTGCGCATCATCGCCTGGATCGAGTCGACCGAGGGCGTGGCCAACGTCGAGAGCATCTGCCGCGCGACCCCGCGCCTGATCGCGGCCTCGATGGGCGCCGAGGACTACGCCACCAGCCTGGGCGTGATGCGCACGCGCGAGGGCCTCGAGATCGAGTACGCGCGGGCGCGGGTGGCCAACGCCGCGCTGGCCGCGGGGCTCGTGCCCATCGACTGTCCGGAGCCCGACTACCAGGACCTCGCGCACTTCGAGCGCGACATCCGCCACGCGCGCGCGCTCGGTTACCGCGGCAAGTACTGCATTCACCCGAGCCAGGTCGAGATCGCCAACCGCGTGTTCGCCCCGTCGTCCGAGCAGCTGATCTGGGCCGAGCGCGTGCGCGACGCCTACGAGGCCGGCGAACGCGAGGGCCTGGGCGCGGTCGGCCTCGACGGCGCGATGGTGGATCGGCCGATCTACGTACGCGCGCTGGAGCTCTTGCAGTGGCAGGCGCAAATCGGCGTTCGGGCATGCTGAGCCGGCGCGGATGCAGCTTGCGCCCGCACGCCAAGTCTGCGATTCCGATCGCTGAAAGGCAGGGTCGGCCCGATGATCTCGCTCGAACGACAGGATGGCGTGTGGGTGCTGCAGATGAACGACGGTGAAAACCGCTTCAACGACACCTCGGTCAGCGCGCTGCTCGGGGCGCTGGACCAGGTGGAGCGCTCGAGCGAACCCGGCGCGCTGGTGACCGTGGGCAGCGGTAAGTTCTACTCGAACGGGCTCGACCTCGAGTACATCTCGAAGCTGACGGCGGCGCAGGCACAGGCCTTCGTGGGCCGCGTGCACGAGCTCCTGGCGCGCATGCTGTACTTGCCCGTGATCACCGTCGCGGCCGTCAACGGCCACGCCTTCGCGGCCGGCGCCATGCTCATGCTGGCCCACGACTACCGCGTGATGCGCAGCGACCGCGGCTACTTCTGCTTGCCGGAGGTCGACATCAACATCCCCTTCACCGAGCCTATGGCCGCGCTGATCCAGGCGCGCTTGCCGAAGCTCACCGCGCACGAGGCCATGGTCACCGGCAAGCGCTACGCCGCCGAGGAAGCGCGCGCGCGGCAGATCGTCGACGCGGCCACCGAGGAAGCGCGCGTCCTGCCCGACGCCATCGCGCTGGCCAAGCCGCACAACGCCAAGTCGAAGGTCACGCTGGGGCTGATCAAGCGCGGCGCGTACCCGCAGATGCAGGCCGCCATCCAGGCCTATTCCGCGCTGCCCGCGGGCAAGAGCCCGATCCCGTCTACAGGCGGCTGATGCGGAAGCTGCGGAGCTGTGCGTCGGCCTCCGCCTCCAGCGCGATCGATAGCGGCCCATCACTCGGAGCCTCGAGCGTGCAGCGCGCATCGGGCCGCGCGTCGGACCACAGCTCGAGCTGTGTGCCGTGCCGCTCGACGACCAACTCACCCGCCGCTGGCAGCTGCGGGCAGTCGGGGCCGGCGGGCTCGCGCGCAGCGAGCGGCAGCGCCAGCTCGGGCAGGCCATCCGCCCGCAGGCGGAGCAGCGCCCGGCCTTCCAGCGCCAGCTCCAGGCGAAACGCGCCGAGCCGCAGGCGGGTCAGGTCCAGCCGAGCGCCCGAGAGCAGCGCGCGTAGGCCTGCCTCCGAGCTCTGCCAGCGATCGGGGGCATCGAGCGCCAGCAGCGCGGGCTCGCGGCCGACCAGATCGCCCTCGGGGCTCTCGTAGGCGCTCAAGCCACCGACGCGCCGCAGCGAAGCGCCCACGCCGTCCAGCTCGATGATCGCACCGTCCGCGAGCAAGAGCACGAGGCTCGGCGCGCGCGACGCGTCGTCGGGCGTCAGCTCGCGCAGGCCGATGTCGAGCACGAGCGCACGGCGCCGCATGTTGGCGTCGGGCTCGCGGCCGGTGATCAGCACGCGCCCGTCCTCGAGCGCCAGCGCACGCAGATCGCGCAGGCCGAGCGACGCCTGACCTGCCCAGTCGAGCGGCACGTCCACGCGCACGGGTTCCTCGCCGCGCAGGAGCACGAGCTCGAGCCCGCAGGCCGCACGCAGCGTGGTATCGCAACCGATCCAGGCGACGCGTCCGCCCGGCAGACCGACCGCCGCCGTGTGCTCGAACGCACTCAGCGTGAGCCCGAGCGGCACGAAGCGCTCGGTCTGCACCTCGAAGCGCTCGAGCGTGGGCACGACCCTACCGTCGGCGCCCAGGCCGCCGGCCACGATCACCACACCCGAGTCGAGCACGATGACCTGCGGCGCCGCCCGCGCGCTCGCCATCAGCAGCGGCTCGTCGGCGCTGGCCTGCGGCGCGAGCAGATCGACCTGGATCAGCTCCGCGCTCGACAGCGGCGCCCCCTCTGGCTCGGCGCGACCGCCCACCAGGAGCACGCGGCCATCCGGCAAGAGCGCGGCACCGTGCTGCATGCGCGGCCCGGCGCTCAGCTGGTGGCTCTGCTCGCGGGCGAAGGCACCGCGCGCGCTGTCGAAGATCTCGTAGGTCTCCTCCGCGCCACCGCGTTCGCTCGAGACGCCGCCCGCGACCACGACCAGGCCGCCCGCACGCGTGGCACTGGCGTAGCGGCGCCGCAGCAGCATGCCGTCCGGGACCTCTTCGACCAGCGTGCCTCCGGCGGGCAACACCAGTGCGCTTCGCAGGATCTCGTCGCCCTTGGTGCCGCCCGCCAGGAGCAGCCCGCCGTCCGGTAGAGGCGCCGCCGCCACCCCCTCGCTCGCGATCAGGGCTTCGTCGGCCAGCGGACACGAGCGGCCCTGCGGCACCATCAGGATCGCGCCTTCCGCGCGGGTCAGAGCACCCGGGACCAGCGTGCGGCCTCCGGCGCGCGCGTCGTCCGCGAACCTGCCCTCGATCGTCAGCTCGAGCGTGTCCAGCGGGAAGCTCTCGAACGCCGCCTGCTCCGAGCTCAGATCGAACGCCTCGCGTTGCGCCGGGAAGTCGCCCAGCGCGCGCAGCTCGAGGCTCTCGAGCGCGCCGATCTCGCAACCCGGCGTGCGCAGCAGCTCGAGGTTCAGCTGATTCCACTGCATCTCCGGCTCACAGCCGAGCAGCAGCAGCATGCAGCTCACGGCGGCGGTTCGCAGACGATTCGGCATGCCCAGCGTCGATTCTACGCTGCCTGTCAGCCGCGATCGCCGTCTGCCGCCACCCTACAGCGACAGCCGGGGTGGCCCGGACGCGCTCGCAGGTCGGACTTCGCCTCCGGCGTGGACGCGTTGACGATACGCCCGGACTGCGTCCGGGCTATGCTGCGCCCACATGGCGGACGAGCCCCCGTCTCACGAGCCCGAACTGCAGCACTTCGGCAAGTACTTGCTGGATCAGGAGCTGGCGCGTGGAGGCATGTCACGGGTGTTTCGGGCGCGCCTGCGCGGCCCGGGCGGCTTCGAGAAGCGGCTGGTGGTGAAGCAGGTCCTGCCCGAGCTCGCGCGCGACCCGGGCTTCATCGAGCTGTTCGTCAAGGAAGCCAACACGCTCGTGCAGATGAGCCATCCCAACTTGGTTCCGGTCTACGAGTTGGGAGTGATCGACGGCGTGTACTTCCTGGCGATGGAGTGGGTCGAGGGCGCCACGGTCGCCGAGCTGCTCGACGCGGGCGCGCTGGCCCCGGCGCTGGTCGCCCAGCTGGGCCAACAGATCGCCGAGGCGCTGCGCTACGCGCACGAGCGCTTCAGCATCGTGCACCGCGACGTCACCCCGCGGAACGTGATCGTCGACGAGGCGGGACACGCGCGCTTGCTCGACTTCGGCATCGCCGCACCGATCGGCCACGAAGGCCGCGGCGAGCTGTTCGGTTCGCCGGGTTACATCGCGCCCGAGCAGCTGCAGGGCACGCCGCTGGGACCGGAGAGCGATCTATTCTCCCTGGGCGCGGTGCTGTACGAGGCGCTCTGCGCCCAGCCGGCCTTTCCGGAGGCCCAGAAGCAGGCGGGGCAGCTGGCAGCGTATCGGGCGCCTGCAGCCATCAGCGGCAGCGAACCCGTGATCGCCGAGCTCGCCCAGCGCCTGATCTCGCTCGACCGCGCGGCTCGGCCGGGCAGCGCGGCCGAGGTAGCCGGCGCGCTGCGCAGCTGGCTGGCCGAGCGCCACCCGCAAGGCGTCGAGCGCGAGCTCGCCGAACGCGTGCGCGACGCCCTGCGCGCGCGCGGCTCGCGCCCGACCAGCCAGCCGTCCAGCGCCGCAGCCGTGAGCAGCGGCCGCATCGAAGTCCGTTCGCTCGCAGTCAGCCCGGCGCTGCAAGAGATGCTGCAGCAAGCCACCGTACGCATCGAGCGCGAGAGCCCCGCGCCTGTCGAACCCGAGCGCGAGCGGCCCGACACGCTCGACGACCCCGAGGGCCACCGCGTCATCCGGCGCTTCATGCGCGACATCTTCGTCATCAGCGTCGCGCTGATGATCGCCGTCTGGCTGGCGAACCGCGCCGAGCCCAGCGTCAACCGCTATGTGCCACTACCGGAGGATGGTCGTCCGCAGCGCCCGCCGCCGTCAGCTGCCGCGGCGAAGCGCCCTGTGCAGCCCGAGCCCGCGCCGGTGGTGCCGCCCGAGCCGGTGAAAGACCCGACCCCCACCGCGCCCGAGGCGCCCAAGTCGGCGTACGTGACCATCAGCGCGGCACCCTGGGCGAACATCCAGCTGGACGGCCGCGACGCGGGCACCACGCCGAAGCGGAAGCTACCCGTGCGGCCCGGCAAGCACACGCTGCTGCTGAGCTGCCCGCCGCTCGGCAAGGAAGCCAGGGTCGCGCTGGACCTCTCGGGGGATCAGGCGGTTCAGGTGGTGGTCGATCTCAACGAGACCCCGGCACGCGTCGAGGTTCGCTGAGCGTCAGTTGGTTTTGGGCGAGAACTGAAACGGCACCTGGATCACCGCGCAGCCCTTCGCGGGAGGCGGGAATGACCACTTCGACGCGATGTTCCGCACACAGCCGAACACCTCGTTGTCGCGCAGCGAGCCCGACACCGCAGTGGCCGTGACCTGGCCGCTGGGCGCGACGCGCAAGCGCAGCTTCAAGTCGCCGGCGAGCACATTGTTCATCTTCAAGCGCCGCTCGTAGCAGCTGCGAATCTGCGCGCGGTTGCTGTCGATCACGCCCTGCAACGCAGGTCGCGCCAGATCGCCCTCGCAGTCCCACTCGTCGCGCAGCTCTTTCTTCACGACCTTGGGCTTGTCGGGGGCCGCCGCTTCCTGAGGTTTGCCGGCATCCGGCGCCTCCTCGAGGATCAGCGCGGGCTGAGCCATGGGGTTTACGCGCTCGGCGTTGGCCACGGGTGGAGGTGGAGGTGGCTCGGGAGCCGGTGCCTGCGCGGGCTTCTGCAAGCCAAAGAAAAACACCCCCATCGCCAACAACAGCAGCACCACGCCGCCGACGATGTATTTGAGATTTCCGCCGCTATGCGGCTTGGCTGACTCGGCCACGAACGCTTCCTTTCGGCTCGAACGGCGCAGTGAACGACGTCCCCGAGCCCAACAGCAACCCGGCCGGCACGAGTCTACAGAGCCACCGCGCAAGCGCAACGGTGATGCTGTGGTGCCGCGTAGGGCTGATCGTCATCGCAGGTCATCTGCATCGACTACGACGCGCAGCCCGTGCTCGGGATCTGGTTGCAGCGCCACGGCTGCCGCGGTCCCCGCGCCGATCGCCAGCGCAGCCAACGCCGACCACACGTACCAGCGATTCCACCAGGGCGAGCTCTCCGCCAGCGCGGGTGAATTCACCGGCGCGCGCACAGCGTGCATCCATGCGCGTGCCTCACTCCACGTTTCCGGTGTGAGACGTGCTGCGCGTCGAGCGGCGATGGGCGCTGCGGCGTCGAGGCGGATCGGATCGCGGCAGCCCTGCACGTCGCAGATGTACACGAGGCGGCGCTGCGCACGAACATCGTGCTCGCTCCAGACGAGCCGCGCGAGCTCGGGTGCAGCAGCGAAGAGCTCCGCCGTCGCATGGGCCAGTGTAGTTGCGTCCGCGCCCAGTGCAGCACGCACATGCGCTTTGGCCAGAGCGCGAGGATCCGGCGCGAGCGCGAAACGCTGCTCCGGCCGCACGCCTTGCGCGACTTCGATGCGCGCGTGGTAGGGAACGCGCCCAGCTGCTTCGATGCGCAGCGCATGGGTTCCCACGCGCGCTCGCACCCGTTGCGGGGCCAGCCCGCGGTCGATGTCATCGAGAAAGATGCGCGCGCCCGCAGCGTCCGCGCTGATAGGCAGCTCGCCTTCGGCACCCGCCGCTGCATCACGAAATACACGGTCCGCGAGAGCCACGACTTCGGGGCTGGCCTCCGCGGAAAGTAAGCGCCGTGGCGGATCCAGCCGTGCCGCGCGCGCCAGCGAATCCGCCGCCAATTCCCAGTGTCCGGCCTGGGCGGCGGTCACCGCGAGTTGCAGCTCGACTTCAGCACAAAATGCCGCAGCGCCAGGCACGGACAGCGCGTCCCAGGCCAGGCGCTGTGCCTCGGCCAACCTCCTTAATGCGGCGCCCTCGTCGAGCTCGGCCCGGCTGCGCCGAGCGGCCGCCAAGAGATCCTCAACCTGACGCAAAGGGACGAGGTCGGTCGGGGTAATCCCCGGTGCGGATGGCCAGTGGTCTGCGAGGGTCCAGCCGGCCGCCTGGAGCGCCTCTGTGGCCCCCTCCGTACCCAGCGCCCTACCGGCTACTAACAGCTCCTCGGGCCCTCCGAAAAAGAGCGTTAAAGGTGCCTCGGATGGCGCCGCAAGGGCCATTGTTTGGCCGCCGAACGATGCCAAGAAAAGGTACAATCCGGCCCTTTGCCAGAGGCTCCCGCGCAAGTGCTGAACAGCACAAAATTTACGGGAAATCATGGGCTTTTCGCCCTCGCCCGCCGGATGTCTTGCGAGGCCCAAGGGCCTCATCTATGTTACCGCGCCTTTCCCCCGCGACCGCTGTTTTGCAGCGTGCGTGACCCTCGAGGTTCTCGTGCTTGAGAGCATACTTCAGAAGTTTCGCGGCATCGTGTTAGGGCTGATGGTGCTCTCGCTGTCGGCCATCTTCATCCTGCAGTTCGGTGGCCCGCAGGCCGAAGGTTGCAGCAAAGGTGCGGGCCAGACCTACGCGGCCGAAGTCTACGGCGACAACATCTCGGTCAACGAGTACCGGTCGGCCTTCGCGCTCGCCGGCGGCGACAACTACCCGCCCGAGTACGCGAAGCAGCACCAGCTCGATCACATGGTGCTGCGCGGCTTGGTCGAGCGCGCCCTGCTCGTGCGTCAGGCCAAGGCCCTGGGCATGAACACCGACCCCGAAGACGTGATGCACAAGATCGCCGAGGACGGCGTGGTGCACATGTCGATGTCGGTGGACGCAGGTCCGTACCTGCCGCCCGCCGGTCCGCGCCGCTTCGACTTCAAGGATCAGGCCGGCAAGTTCAACAAGGACAATCTGCGCAAGTTCATCCAGTACCGGCTGCGGCGCAGCGTCGAAGAGTTCGCCAACGAACAGTCGGACGAGACGCTCGCGCAGAACATGCGTGACAGCGTGACCGCACAGGTCACGCTCAGCCCCAACGAGGTCTGGGATGCGTTCGTGCGCGAGAAGGAGAGCGTCACGCTCAAGTACGCGCGCTTCTCGCCGGTGTTCTACGGCCAGGCGCTCGAGCCGACCGCCGCAGAGTTGGCGAGCTGGAGTGCGAGCCACGCATCCGACATCGACGCCGAGTACGAACGCGAGAAGCACCGCTACACGGGCCTCGAGAAGCAGGTGCGCGCCCGCCACATCCTGATCAAGCTCGACGAGAAGGCGACGGAAGCGCAGCAGGCGGAGGCCAAGACCAAGGCCGACGGCCTCGCGGCGCGCGCCCGCAAAGGCGAAGACTTCGCGCAACTCGCCAAGCAGTACAGCGAAGATCAGGGCAGTGCCAAGAAGGGTGGAGACCTCGGGTTCAACCCGAAGGGCCGCATGGTCAAAGAGTTCGACGACGCACAGTTCTCGCTCGCAACCGGCGCGGTCTCCGATCCGGTCAAGTCACCCTTCGGCTATCACGTGATCAAGGTCGAAGGCGTGCGCGAAGGCGACGTGCCGGTCGCCGAGGCCAAGTCCGAGTTGGCGCTCAAGCTGTACCGCACGCAGCGCGCGTCCGAGCTGGCGAAGACGGCGGCCGACGCTGCGCTCGCCGAGCTCAAGGGCGGCGACTCGTTCGATGCGGTCAACGCCAAGCTGGCGGGTGGCCCGGGCAAAGAGGCCGATCCGCTGGCTCCGCAGTTCCGCGATACCCAGGCGTTCAGCCGTACCGACACGCCGATCGCCGGTCCGTTCGACGGCTCGCCGCTGGTGCAGGCGGCGTTCGAGATGGACGAGGCCAAGCCCTTGCCGGAGGCGCCGATCAAGCTCGGCGACGAGTACGTGGTGTATCGGCTCGAGCAGCACGTGCGGGTCAAGCGTGACGACCTGACCGACAAAGACAAGCAACGCATCCACGACGGCTTGCTCAACCGCAAACGTCACGAGGTGCTGACCGTGTATGTCCGCGATCTCGTGCGCGAGGCGGAAGAAGCCAAAGCCGTGTTCGTCGACGAGCGTGTTCTCTCACCGGAAGCCAACCCGGGGAATTCGTAGGAGGCAAAGGCCATGCGACGGGGCAGCGCTCAGCGCCGAAGAGGCAAAAATCACGCCCTAAGAAGCTCCGGTGCAGCCATACGGGCGCGCCCCCAAGCTGCACGGCCTTCACGCACGGCACAGAGAGATCCCGGGCCTCGCACGGCCAAGCGAGGCGGTGCGCTGACCAGCGCGCTGCACGCGGGCATGCTGGGCCAGACCAGCAGCGAGCAGGAGTTCGCGCGCAACGGACACATGGTGCACCGCTCGGCGCTGCCGAACGGGCTGCGCGTCATCACGGTGCCCCAGCAGCACCTGCACTCGGCGAACGTGGCCGTGCTGGTCAAGGTCGGCGCGCGCCACGAGACCGCGCGCGACAACGGCATCTCGCACCTGCTCGAGCACATGCTGTTCCGCGGCTCGGTCCGCTATCCCTCGGCGTACGCGCTGAATCGCGCGATCGAAGAGCTCGGCGGCACGCTGCACGGCGCGACCCACGCGGACTTCACGCTGTTCGAAGTCACGCTGCCGCCAGCCAACGTGGCCAGCGGCATCCAGATCCTGGGCGAGCTGTTCGCGCGCCCGAACTTCTCCGAGCTCCCGGTCGAGAAGCGCATCGTGCGCGAAGAGATCCTCGAATACCTCGACGAAGAGGGCCGCGAAGTCGACCCCGACAACCTGGCGCGCGAGCTGATGTTCGGCACCCACCCGCTGGGCATGACCATCACCGGCAGCCTCGACAACCTCGAGCAGCTGGGCGTGAACGAGCTGCGCGCGCACATGCTGCGACACTACGTCGCGAGCAACATGGTGCTGTGCGTGTCTGGCGCGGTCGATGAACGCGCGGTCACGCAGGCCGCGCTGCGTCACTTCGGCAGCCTGCGCACCGGCTCGCCGAGCGTCGCCCTACCCGCTCCGCGCACGCGCGCGACGGAGCGCATGCGCAACGTCGCAAGCCAGGGTTCGCAGACCGACGTGCGTCTCTCGTTCGCTACCTTCGGCGCGAACGATCCGCGATACCTGGCGCTCGAGCTGCTGGTGCGGGTGATCGACGACGGCATGAGCACGCGCCTGCACCGGCGTATCTGCGAAGAGCTCGGCCTGGCCTATGAAGTGTTCGCGACACTCGAGCCGTACGAAGAGGCGGGCGTGCTCGACCTCGGCGGCGCGATCGAGCACAGCAAGGCGCCGTTGTTCGTGCGCAGCGCGTTGACGCTGCTCGCGGAGCTGTGCGAGCGCCCGGTCGGCAAGCTCGAGCTGGACAAGGTCAAGCGGCGCTACATGTGGCAACTCGAGGCCAGCCTCGACGACGCGCAAGCCTTGTGTGCGCACTACGGACAGCGCGCCCTGCTCGGTCAGGATGGCCACATCGGAGCACTGCGCGAGCAGATCGCGAGCGTGACGGCTGCGGAACTTCGCAGTGTCGCGCGCGAGGTCCTGTGCCGCGAGCGCCTGCATGTGGTCACCGTCGGCATGCTGGACCGCGCACAGCGCAAGGCCGTGCGGCGAGCCATGGCCAAGTTGCCGTCGCGCAGCGTACGTTAGAGTGTGTAGGACGTAGATTCGCCCCGCCTCGCTTGGTCTCTTCGCCGCCCGCTGCGTTGCTCGTCCTCAAAATAGTCCCCGCTATTCCTCGTCCTCGCGCCTTGCGGGCGGCGAAGATCCGCGGCGCGATCCGTGACGAATCTACGCCCTACACACTCCTCGCCCGCGTGGTCTCCGCGCGTCACCGCGTCGTTGATCGCCTCGGCAACCGGGCTCGGTGTGCTGCTGCGCTTTTTGACCTTCGCGCATCGCGAGGCGTTTTGGAGCGATGAGGCCGCGCTCGGCCTGAACATCGTCGAACGCGGCTTCGGCGAGCTCGGCCGACCGTTTCTACACGCGCAGGTGGCCCCCTACCTGTTCCTGGCGGGGCAGAAGCTGGTGAGCCTGGTCGCGGGCACCTCCGAGGCAGCGCTGCGTAGCTGGTCGCTCGTGAGCGGGATCTTGCTGCTACCCGTGTTGTTCGCGCTCGCGCGGCGGCTGGGCGGAGGCCTCTGCGCGCTGATCGCGCTCGCCGCGGCGGCGACCGGCGAGCTCCTGGTGTACTACTCGAGCGAGCTCAAGCCGTACGGTAGCGATGCGCTGTGGAGCGCCCTGCTGCTGTGGTTCTGCGTCGCGGCGCTGACGGCGGAGCGCGCGCAGCGGCGCCGCCCGCTCCTGCGGCTGGCGGCGGCGGGTGTGATCGGGCTTTGGTTGTCGCTCCCGGCCGTGTTCATCCTGGCGGCCAGTGGCGTCGCGCTCGCCGTCACGTACGTGCAGGAGCGCGAACGTTCCTTTCGTGAGTGGGCGCTGCTCGCAGCTGTCGGCGGCAGCTGGCTGCTGAGCTTCGGCCTGCACTACCTGGGCTTCCTGCGCATGACGCCGGCGGATGCAGACTTCATGCAGCGCTACTGGACCGCGCTCGACGGCTTCGTGCCGCGGCCGCTCTTGTCGCTGCACGCGCTGCACTGGCTGCTCGCCAAGTTCTTCTACATGTTCGCAGTGGTGGTCGCGGCCGTCGGCAATGGGCAGCGCTACATCGCGGGCGCGCTCTGGCTGTTCGGGCTGTGGCTGCTGGCGAAGCGGCAGCGCGGGCTGCTCTGCCTCTTCGTGCTGCCGATCGCGCTACTGTTCGTCGCATCGGCGGCGCGCGCGTACGTCGTGGCGGATCGCCTGGTGTTGTTCCTGACGCCGCTGCTGCTGATCCCGTGTGCGCTGGCGCTGGCGCGCATCGCGAGCCTGAAGCCTCCCGTGTCGCGCTGGGCGGTGCTGGCCGTGGTGGCGGCGTCGTGCGGGGCCCACGTCATCGCCGACCTGGATGCGTTGCGGCGGCCACCGCTCGAGACTGACATTCGCTCGCTGGTCGCGTACCTGAGCGAACGCGTGGATGCGCGAGATCGGCTGTGCGTCGAGGATCGGGTCGCGTGGATCTACGAGTACTACGCGCATCGCTCGGGAGTCTGGCAGCCCTTCGTGGTCGTCGAAGCGCTGGCCGAGGACCCCGCCCTGCCGCGCGCGGAGATCGCCAAGCTCGCCGGAGCACCGCGCGTGTGGGCGGTGGTACCCAGCCTCGGCCCGCGCGGGCCGCTGCACGCGGAAGGCGTCGCACCGATTCTGCTCGCCGAGCAGCGCATCCTGGCAGCGCTGAGCGAGCTCGGCCACCGCCTGGACATGTACGACGGCTCGAACGTGAAGTTGTACTTGTACGACCTCTCGAAGAAGTGATGACTAGGTCCGATCTGGAAGCCTGCAAACCGCGCGGTCGTTGCCGGGTTGACCCGCGAGGTTGAGCAACACGCGGCACTCTTCGTTCGACTCGCAGCCCACGAATGCGCAGCGTGAATCGCGGCAGACCTGGAGGTCGGGACACTGAGCGTCGCTCGTGCATGGCGTCGCGCACTTCTTCTCCACGCACCGCGCGAGCGAGTTCTTGGTGGAGAAGTAGCACTCGCGGTCGGACTTGCAGCCAACCTCGCTGCACTCGCCGCTCTTGCACTCGAAGAACAACGGGCACTGCTCGTTGCGATCGCAGCCCGCACGACAGATCGAGCTCACGCAGCGCTGGCCAGACATCTTGCAATCGCCGTCGGTGGCACACTGGGCACAAGCTCCCGCGAAACAGCGTTCGGTGGCCACGGCGCAGTCGCTATCCACTGAACATTTACGCACGGCCGCACAAAGACTGTTCTGGCATTGCAAGCTACACATGCAGCTGGCGTTGAACGAGGCGCAGGCTGCTGTATCGCCCGCACTGCAAGACATCTTCCACATCGGGCAATTGAGCGGCGCGACGAAATTCTTGCAGCAGTCCTCGTCGAGCTCGCACTGGACCCGGAAGCACTGCTTGGCCTGCACGGCGATGCTCGACTCGGCAGTCACGCAGCGGTTCATGATGCATGCGAGGTTCGGCTGACAGTCGTTGGCCGCCTGACACGACTCGCCGCGTTCGCCGAGCGTGGCTCGCATCGGCATGCTGCTCTGGGAACTCTCGACGCACACCTGTGCGATACACAGCAGCCCGCTGCCGCAATCGGCACGGCGCGCACAGCTCTCACCCGCCGCACCGCGCGTGTCCGGCGCTTCGGCAGTTCCGGCGTCTTCACCACCGGAGCTGCTGGGCTTCGCGCTCAAGCAGCGGTTGTCCAGGCAGATCAGGCCCGCTTCGCAGTCCGATCGAGCGGTACACGACTCGCCGGCAGCTCCGCGTGGCTCGGTCGCCTGCGGTTCACAGGCTCCGAGCAGCAGCACAGCGAGCACGCCAACACATCGCCTGAAGTCCATCGTCTCTCCTCGCATTGCTTCAGTCCGGCCCCGAACAATCGGGACACGTGACGTACCCCCCACAACCATCGGTCCCCGAATAACCGCAGGCGCCCGGATCGCTGCATGTCTTGGGCACGCAGCAGCCGCCGAGCACGCACACCCCGCGCTCGCACGTGCCGCAGTCGAGCGTGCCGCCGCAACCGTCCGCGATGCTCCCACACGCGACCGAGCGCGCCTCGCAGCTGGTCCGCGTGCAGCAGCGGCCGCCGTTGCACACGCCGGCTTCTCCACAGCCTCCGCAAGTCAATGTGCCGCCGCAGCCATCCGAGCGCGTGCCGCACTCGTCCGGGCCGCAAGCGGTGAGCGGCTGACAACACTGGTTCGGAGATAAGCCGCCGCAACGGCCCTGCGCACACGTGCCGCAGTCGATCATGCCGCCGCAGCCGTCCGGCTTCACGCCGCACTCATTCGGGCCGCACTGGGTCTGCGGCGCGCAGCACCGATTCGGACTGAAGGCACCACAGCGCTGGCCATTGGGACAGCTGCCGCAATCCTTCGACTGCCCGCATCCGTCCCGCACCACCCCGCAGGTGCCGGGCTCGCAGCTCAGCGTGGGGCACATCCCGCAGCGGTTTGGGACCGCGGCTCCGCAGAGCTCGTTGCCGTTGCAGCGGCCGCAGTCGATCGTCTGCCCACAGGCGTTGCTCTTGACCCCGCAATCGCCCGCGTTGCAGCTGGGAGCTGCGCACGTGCCGCAGCGACCAGGGGTCACCGCTCCGCAACGGTCGCCCGACTTGCAGGTGCCACAGTCGTGCTGCTTGCCGCAGCCATCGACCAGGATGCCGCAGTCGCGGCCGGCTTCCTCGCACGTCTGCGCCACGCAGCAGCGGCCGTCCACGCAGCTCTGCTGACCCGGACACCCCCCACAATTCAACGTGCCGCCGCAGCCGTCCGACAAGCTCCCGCAGGCGCCTTGCAGCTTCGCGCAGGTGAAGGGCGCGCACGCGCGGCAACGATGGTCGGCGCATTCGAAGCCGGCCGCGCAGCCTCCGCAATCGATCGGATCGCGCGAACACTCGGAGCTCACGCTGCCGCACTCGGCTCCCTGCGTCACGCACGGGCCGGGCCTCTGGGCGTTCGCGCGAGGCGCGGGCCCGCAACGGTGCTCGGCGCAAAACAAGCCCGCGGTGCAGCCACCGCAATCCTGCGTACCACCGCAACCGTCCGATGCGACACCGCACTGATACCCGAGCTCGCCGCAACTCCGCTTCTCGCAGCGCACGCAGCGACGCGACACCGCGTCGCACACGAAACCAGCCTCGCACGCGCCACAGTCGATCGTGCCGCCGCAGCCATCCGGTCCGACCCCGCAGCTGCCAGGCTCGCTGCAGCTACGCGGCTGACAGTCGCCACAGCGGCCCGTGCGCACGTTGCAGACCTGCGCGCGCCCGCACTGGCCGCAGGCCACGGCCAAGCCGCACGCATCCGCCACGGCGCCGCACTCGATGCCGGCCCGCTCGCACAACTCGCGCGATGCCACGCAATGCTTGCCACCGGCTTCGCAGACCAAGCCAGAGCGGCAGACTCCGCAGGCCACGCTGCCGCCGCAGCCATCCGCGATCACACCACAGGCCACGCCCGAGCGTTCGCAGGTCACGGGTTCACAGGATTGCGGGGCGGATGCACCTGCAGCTGGTGGCTGCACATGCTCGGCACCCGCGTCATCGTCGTCTTGCCGCGGCTGCTCCGGGACCGGAGGCTCGCCACTCGCCGGCATGGCCCGCATGCCGCCGCCACTGCAAGCGGCGAGACAGGCGGTCAACAAGACTACGTTGAGCCCGCGCAACATAAGCCACCCGAGCACTCAGCAAGACACGGGCCAGGGCCTGACGCGTTGAATTGTTTGATGAAGCGCTGTGCCGACCTGTGCCGACTGCTACGCGACTAGCATCGTGACCGCACTTCGGGGTGGACGTCTTCTGAACGGAAGCCAGCAGCCGGCGATGGCTTCGGAGCAAATCTCTCCTCTGAACCCGAAGCCTGCAGCCTGGAGCCCGGAGCCTGATCAACCCTTCTTCTTCAGCTCGTGCAGGATGATCGTGTTGCCTTCGGAGTCGTGGATGATGGACATCCTGCACACCGGCGATGGCACCATGTCCGCGGTGTACTTCACGCCCGCCGCCTTCAGCTGCAGGTTGAGCGCGTCCAGATCTTCGACCTCGAACGCGATGCTCGGGCCGCCACCCGGCTTCGCGTCCGGCCCACCGAACAGCGCCAGACAGCCGCCGCCCGGCAAGTCGTACTCCGTCCAAGTGCCGCTGGACGACGAGCTGCCGCGCTTGAGTCCCAACGTGTTCTCGTAGAACTCGCGCGCGCGTGTCGGATTCGACACCGGAAACATCGTGAATGCGACCTTCTTGAGCATGCGACCCCTGCTTTCGGGCGGCATACTAGCGTCACTGCTTGCCGACGTCACCCGCTTGCACGAAGTGCGTGGCCAGCATCGACAGCAACAAGCCTTGCTGCAAGTACTGCGCGGGCTGGCCACCCCGGGCGATCGCCGCCACGCCAGCCACCCTGCCCACGCCGCCGACGGCGCAGCTGAGCAACATGAAGTCGTAGGTCACTCCGTCGACGCTCGCGCACGCGGTGCTGTCTTTTTCCTCCTCGTCGAGGTCGCCGGTCGCCACCTCCGAGATCATGCCGGTGCGCGCTTGCTGCTTGAGCAGGTATTCGTGGGCAAGGACGTGCAGACCTTCGGGCGCCGCGCCGAGCAGGTGCGACGCGTAGAGGTTGAAGCCCGAGGCGCCGCTCAGGAACAAGTGTCCACCGCCCGTTCCAGGCGCAGAGCACAGCAGGCGCAGCGCGCGGCTGGCGCGATCCTCGATGCGTTGAGCGCCCGCCATCGCACGCAGCACGCTGCCATGCACGTCGTGTAACAACGTGGTGCCGTCGTCGAGCACCGTGTGGGTGACGAAGTCGCTGAGGTTGACGCTGGTGTGGAAGCCCTCGTGGGTGGCTTCGTTGAGCAGTCGTTCGTAGCGCGCTCCCAGCGGGCTGTGCGCGCCGTGTCGGTACTCGCGCGCGGTGAGCGTGGCGTAGTGCTCGAACGTCGGCGCGTCCGTCGCCCAGATCGCGATCCGCGCACGCGTTTCGTAGGTCAATCCGAGACACATTCCGCTCACGCCGAGCGCGAGCTGCTTCTGCACCAACGTGTCTAGTCGCTGGCACGCGCGCGCCGAATCTCCCAGCTTGGCCTCGGCGAGCGCCAGCGCGCGCACCAGGTCGTAGGCGAAGCTGTCCACGCGCCGTGCATCGCAAATTGCCAGCGCCTCGACCGCACCGCGGCGTGCGCCTTCGATGTCGCCCTGCTCGAACAAGGCCTCGGCCAGGCCGGCCTGCGCGCCGACCCACACCCCCAAGCAGACCGAGCGTTCACCGGGCGCGAACGCGCTGCGGCGCAGACACTCCTCGAAGCCCAGCCGAGCCGCGCGCGCATCGCCGCGCACGAACTCGAAGCGCGCCAGCGCCTCGCACAGGTGAATGTCCCAGGTGGGATAGCGCGCAGCCAGCGGCTTCATGCTGTCGATGGCCCGCTGCATCCCGGTCAGGTCGCGGGTGTGGTAGTACGCGGCGAACTCGCTCAGCAACAGCGAGTGGAACATCGGCGGCGAGTACATCTGCAGCGCGACGATCTCGGCCTCGCGCCGCACGCGATCCGCTCCCGTCCAGTCGCCCTGCTGCAGCCGGACGATCTTGCGGAGCGAAAGCCCACTGAGTCGCTGATACGGATCCTGATCGAGACGCTCGGCGTGCTCCGACGCAGAGCCCATGCCCATCTGCACCTCGGTCAGGCCGACCGCGTAGGCCACGGCGTTGCGCACCGCGTCCACGTGCTGCATCTGCGCCGGGGTCACGCTGTCGAGCGTCTTCAGCACCCCTTGCCACAGCTCACGCGCCTCTTCGAAGCGGCATTCGCCATGGCCCTCACGACTCGCGACCGAGTTGGCCCACATCGCCTTCAGCACCGGTGACAGCGGCGCGTACGGCTCGAGTCGTTCCGGCAAGCTGGCGAGCAGCTTGTGATCGAGGGCGCGCGCGCCGATACCGATCGAGCACACCACGAACTCGCCGATGCGCTTGATCGCTTCCTCGACCGTGTAGACGCGCTCGGCTTCGGGCGTGGCGAGGTAGCGGGCATGCGCCGCACCCAGCGCCTTGGTCAAGCGCTGGCCCGCGTCGCGTTCGCCCGCGTCGGCGCGCCACAGATCGAGCCCCGAGTCGCGCTCGAGCTGCGCGAACCACGCCTCCGACTGATCCCAGTAGTAGTTGCCCTCGGCCGCGACTGCGGCTGCGACCGCATAGCGACGCAGCTCGTTGATCTCGCGCCAGCTGCGTCCGAGGCGCTGCGCCGCGCGCACCGCGACGTTGTAGCTCGGCACGAGCTTGGTGACGTTCTGCTCCAGCGCGCGCTTGTGGTCGACACCGCCGCCGGACGCGTAGCGTGCGAAGCGCGCCAGCATGGTGTCGACGCCGACCTCGTCCAGACCCGCAGCGAAGGCGTGGTAGACGAGCGCCATGTTCGCGGCATCCTCACGGTACGCACCGACCAGCGCACGGTGTCGATCGCGTTCGGCCGCCGGGTCCATGCCCGCCTTCAGCGCTGCGCTCCACAGTCGATTCGCCAGCGCGTACCGCTCACCGTCGTAGACCAGCGCGCCCTCGGCCATGAGCTCCGAGACGGCCTGATCGACCTGGCTCTTCTGCGTCGCGGGCAAGAGCTTGTGGTAGTCGGCGAGGCCGAACAGCTCGTAGAACGCGATTGCCTGCGCCTCCGCCAGCGTGCGAGCTTCGTCGCTCCAGCGCGCGATGCGCGCGACGAGCGCGGCTTCGGCGCTGCGCGGCAGATCGTCGGCGGTCAGCTGCTGCGGCAGCGTCCAACTGCCGGCCGCGTACTGGATGGTGCCGCGATCGACGAGGTGTTGCGCCAGATCCATGCTGGCGCGCGGGTTGCCCGCGGCGATCGCGTAGATCTCCTGCGCGATCAGGTCGAGGTGTGCGACGTCGCCGAACAGCGATCCCAGGAGCTGCTGGGTCTCGTCGCGGTCGAGCGCGCGCAGCTGCCGCTGACGGCAGCGACCGGCCAGCACTTCGAGCGCCAGGCCTTGCGCGTCACTCTCGGCCGTCATGGCCACGAACACCCTGCTGTGCACGGCGTGATCGAGCAAGGTGGCGAGCACCGATGCCGACGCTGGATCGACGCGATCCACGTCGTCGATCGCCACCATCAGCGGCTGGACACGGCTGGACGCGAGCAGAAACCGGCACACCGCACGCTGCAGTGTCTCGGAGTCGAGCGTGGAGTCGGCAAGCTCGATCGACCGGTTGCCACCCTCGATGGCAGTGACCAGCTCGGAGAACCCTTCGGGCAGCGCCTCGCTCGGCAAGGCCTCGAGCGCGTCGTCGATCAGCGCTTGCACGAGCGCAAAGCGTGCCTGGTTACCGCTCGCGCTGGCGCGAAGCACCATGGCACCTTGAGTCATGGCAGCCAGCGAGTAGGCATCGAGCAGGCGCGATCGACCCAACCCGGCCTCGCCGCGCAGCAGCACGCCCCCACCGCGCCCCTGATGCGCCTCGTCGAACGCAGCGCGCTGCTCCGCGAGGGCATCGTCGCGACCCACGAGCGCAGGTGTCGACAGGTACGCGCGCGAGACAGCGATCGACTCACGGCCGTCCAGGCCGGCGATCGCCGCCAGGCGCTGCATGACGTCGAACGCCGATTGCGGCCGCAGCGCCGGCTCGAGGCGGATCAGCGACAGGATCAGATCATCCAGCGCGGGCGGCACGTCGGTCGCGCGTGCCGACGGCGGACGCGGCCGGACTTGCCACGCGGCCACCAACTCCGCGAACGTGCGCGCGGGGTACGGCAGCTCGCCCGTGAGAGCGGCGTAGAACGTCGCGCCGAGCGAAAACAGATCGGCGCGAGCGTCGGTCGCCAGGCGATGCAGCGTCTCGGGCGGCGTGAACGCCGGCGTCCCCACGACCTGCGCGCCGCCCGAGCTCATCGCCGCCATCGCGCCGAAGTCGATCAGCTTGGCCTTGCCGTCCTGCGTACAGCGGATGTTGCGCGGGTTGATGTCGCGGTGGAGCAGCCGGCGCGAATGCAACAACGCCAGCGACGAGCACACGTCGAACAGCAGCCCGCACAGCTCGCGCCAGGGCACGGGGGCGCGCGTGGCCAGGTCGCCGCCGTCGAGCAACTCCATCGTATAGTACGGCCCGCCCGAGTCGACGCCGTAGTCGTGGACCGCGATCACCCGCGGATGACTGAGCTGCTTGAGCGTGTGGAACTCGTGCTCGAACAGTGCGACGACGCTCGCCGCGTGGCTCTTGCGCGCCGCGGGCAACAGCTGCTTCAGCGCGAGCTGGCGCGCGCCGTTGCTATCGGTCACACGGTACACGCAGGCCATGCCGCCGCGACCGAGCAACTCGTGAACCTGATAGCGATCGGCGATGCGCGTGGGATCAGCCATGTGCCGTAACAGCCGATCATACCGACTTCCCGCTGGGCAAGATCTCCAAGGCACGAATCCGACATGTCTGCATCGACCACCGCGGCATCACCGCCGTTTACACCGCCATACAGCCCCGCTCTCAGAAGTTCTTCGTTTGAGACATCCAGATACCCATCTGGAACTTGCCGCCCGCGGCGAACTCGGCCTTGCGCTCGGTTTCACCTCCGAGGTGCCAACGCAGCCACGCGATCATGCCCGGCATCGCGTTGCGCGCGCACGCGACGTGATCGACACCTTTCAGTACGGAAAAGAATGTCGGTTGGTCCTTCACGGCACCGAAATCGGCCTCGCAGTTCGTCAACGCGATGTCTGTCTCGCCGCAGATGTACGCGGTCGGCGTCTTCACCTTCGACGAGCCCTGCATGTCGAACGAACCGCCTGCGATGTGGATCGTCGTCTTCAGGCGAGTCTCCATGGCTTCCTGGTCGAACGTCGCGAGTGAGCCCTGTGAGTGGCCACCCATCCCGATGTGCGCCGTGTCGACCTTTTGATGGAAAGGGCTGCTCATGTCTTCGTTCTGCGCGATGATCCAGTCGACCGCCGCCTTCATGTCGGACGCCTCTTTTTGCGCCTTGTTGGGTGAGACGACGATGAAACCGTGGGTCGCGAACCGAGGAAAGTATTCGTTGTAGCGATCCGGCATGGCACCAGCGCCCGTGCCCCAGACGAACACCGGGTGCTTCACGCCGTCTTTTCCGAGCTCCGTGGGGCGCCAGACGTAGAAGCCGCCGGTGGCGGCGCTCATCGCTTTGAATGGTCCGTCCATCTCGGTCGAGGCCACCTTCGGCAAGCTGCCGCCGCCCATCGTGGGATCAGGCATCTTGTCCATCGGAGTGGCCGGCGTTCCAGCCATGGGCATCGGCATGCTGGGCGGCATCGTCGGCATCGCAGCCGCCGCGCCAGCGCTCGGCATCGGGTCCTTTGTTTGCGGCTGCGCAGACCGCCCCGCGACGCTCGTCACTGGAGCCATCGCCATCATTCCGCTCGCTCCCGCGACGGGTGCCGCCGTGGAACCAGCGCTGGCGGGCACACCGGTCTGGGTGGAAGGCGGCGCCGTGGATGTGATTCCCCCGTCGCCGCTGCAAGCGACAACGAGGACGACGCCGAAGTGGAGGATCGCGGTTTCCTTGCTAGAGCACGACATGCGCGCAGCATCTCGGTCGTGCTGTACGGGATATACCAAGATCGGGCGGATGCCGTTGCGCAAGCTGTCTATCACGATCGGGCGGATTCCGCTGACGGTGCCGCCGATGGCTGCGATGCTGGTTGGTGATGGTTGACGTTGTCCGCACGATCTGCTCGCGTACAGATCATGTCGGAGCGAATCGTCATGCAGTATGGCGCCGACAGCCGGCCCTTGACGTTGGGCTCGGGGCGGGGGCTGTTGTCGGGAAGTCATGGAAAACCTTGGGGCGGCCCGCCGGTCGAGCTACACGAGTGGGGAACCTCCGTGGCGGGCAGGAACTCCGGACCTGCGAAGGGTCACCAGGGGATCCTGCTGATTCTGTCTGGACAGATGGAAGTCACCGTTCGCGATCGACACGGCATCAGTCGCCATCGCCATCGACCGGGTACGCTGGTCTTGCTCTCGGGCGATGCACCACGCGAAGTGGTGCGGATCGATGGTTCAGCGCAGGGGCTCGCGATTGCAGTGACGGACGGATGGCGTCCCGTCCAGGGCGACAAGCCCGCGCGCGATTGGCGCGAAGTCACCATGTCGCTGCCCGCGGACGCCACTGCGCTGTCGCTCGGGCTCGCGATCCGGTCCGAGCTCGAACATGGAGCCCCGAATGGGCAGCTGTTCAGCGAAGCGCTGTCGCTGTCTCTGCTGAATCTGACCCAGGCGCGCGCTGATCTCAGGCCGCCCACGCACAGGCTGACACCGAGCGAATGCGGTCGCGTTCGCGACTACGTCGAAGACCATCTCGACGCCGCCATCTCGATCGACGGTCTGGCGGCACTGGTCGGTTTGCGGCGGCGCCAGTTCTCGGCCTGCTTCCGCGCGAGCTTCGGTATCTCGCCGTATCGCTACGTGTTGCAGCGTCGCATCGCGCGCGGTGCGATCCTGCTGGCGCGCGGGCAGTCGATCGCGGAGGCGGCAGTCGCGGTTGGATTCTGCAGCCAGAGCCACTTCACTGCCGTCTATCGGCGAGAGCTCGGCTTGACCCCCAGTGCCGCCCGGCCGCGCTAGCACTCCCGCTATTTCCTCGGTGTTCGTTGTCGGATCTGCGTGGCCGTGGTTCCGGTCCAGCGCTTGAATGCTCGATGGAACGATTGTGTCGTGGCAAAACCAAGCATGTGAGCGAGACCGCCGAGCGTCTTGCGACCTTGAGTGAGCTCGCGCAGCGCGATCTTCCGCTGCCGCGCGGAGCGTGGGTCGAGTGCGAGCAATATACTCGCCGATGCCGAAATGTCGGCTGTCCACCATACGGGCCGCGAGTAAACCGAGGTCGCGTTCACCAGTTCGCGCGATCGCCGCGTCGAGCAACTCGGCTATGAGGCGCTGGGGTACACGAGTATCGGGATCGTGTAGTTCGGCGTCGGTCAGCCCGAGCACTCTGCGAACGAAGCTCACGTCGCGCCCGTGGTTGCGTGCGAGGTCGAGAAACGGCCAAATCAGGCGCACGGAGGCCGAGGCCTGGAACTCGATGCGCGGTCTACCCATGTCCCCTAGGTAGCGCTAAGTACCGGAAACGACTTAGCAGTTACGGCCAAAACAGACACTGTTCTGTCCCGACTCGACACCGGTCGGGCGCGGACGTGCTGGTAAGTACGGCACATGGAACGCTCCGCAGCCATCAGCCTCGCAGCAGCACTCCTCTCACTCGCGTGCGCTTGTGGGTCTGACGCTGCTACCGGTCCAGCGAACGTCACGTCCGGTACGACTGCAGGTCCGAGCTCTCCGAGCATACCCGCGGCGAACCCCGGAAGCTCGAGCGTTCCGACCAGCGGGGCCGCGGGCTCGGGTGTGATCACGCCGCCGAAGGATACGGCCGGAGCTGCGGGGAAGCCGGCCAATCCAACCACGCCGGAACCCACGGCCAAGCCGGACGCATCCACGACGTTCCCTGCCAACTCGACCATCCCGTGCGGAGTAACGAAGGTGTTGTCCGCGCAGTGCCAAACCTGCCACGGCGCAACGCCCATCGGTGGTGCGCCGATGCCGCTGGTGACGCATGCGGACTTCCACAAGATGGCGACCACAATGCCGACGAAGAAGGTCCACGAGGTCGTGCGGCTTCGCATCAACGATGCGATGCGTCCGATGCCACCGACCAACGTGATGTCTGCTCCCGACAAGAACGCCCTCGAGACCTGGCTCGCGGCTGGTGCGCTGCCCGGAACCGCAGCCGACGCGGAATGCATGATCACCAAGCCAGTCGTCGATGGCACGAGCCGAGAGAACTCGTTCGGGCGAATCACGCCGAGAACCGGCGAGACCTGTTACGAGTTCAAGGTCCACGGTTCCTACACGGCCGTCGACGACTCCAAGTTCATGATGCGACCGGGCGAGCTCTACGAGCAGTTCTACTACAAGGTTCCATGGCCAGCAGGTACCGTCGCTACGGCCTACGCGACCGTGCCCGACAATGCCAAGATCCTCCACCACTGGCTGCTCTTCTCGACCGCGGAGTTGCAGACGCATGGCAACCACATCGAAGCGCCGCTGCCGACTTTGATCGGCACGGACCCGGTCCTCATGCATGGCTGGGCCGTGGGCGCACCGAACCTATCGTCCGATGAGGACCCGGACCTCGGCTTTCTCCTGCCGGATCCCGGCAGTCGGATCGTCAACGTGCAATGGCACTTCTACAACAGCACGAGCACGACGCAGCCCGACGGATCCTCGGTTCAGGTGTGCACCGTGCCGGCCGCGACGCGCAAGAACATCGCTGCCGTGACGTGGTTGGGCACAGAAGATTTGAACGGCAACGTGTGGTTCGGCGGCGCGGGCATGCCTGCGCACCGCGAGAGCACGTTTAGTTCCACCTGCACGCCGGGTCGTCGCGGCCTCAAAGCCGATCAGCCGATCACCATCATCGGGTTCGAGCCACACATGCACCGCATCGGCAAGCACATGAAGACCTCCGTGTTGCGAGCGGACGGTACGATGGAGACGATCTTCGACAAGCCCTTCAGCTTCGGCAACGAGCAGCACTACAAGGTCAGCTATCAGGTGAAGCCCGGCGAGAAGCTCGTGACGAGCTGCTCGTTCAACAACACGAACGACTATGGCGTGGCGTTCGGAGAATCCTCGGATACCGAGATGTGCTACCAGTTCGTCAACGCCTACCCCGCGCACGCCCTGTCGAACGGAGCCCCTAGCTTGTTGGGAGTCACCGACGCCTGCTGGTGAGCTACTCGCCCTTGAACGTCGGCTCGCGCTTCTCGAGGATGGCCGCGACGCCTTCCTCGTGATCCCTGGTGTGGTGCATCAACGCCTGCGCCGCAGCCGAAAGCTCCATCACGCTCGGGTAGCTCGCAGACTGGCCCTGACGCAGCAACGTCTTGGCCAGTCGCAGCGCGCCCGGGGGTTGCTTGGCGATACGCTGCGCGAGCGCCATCGCCTCGTTCATCAGCTGATCCGCCGGTACGACGCGCGACACCAGGCCCCAGGCCAGCGCGGTCTGCGCATCGATCACGTCGCCCGTGAACAGGAACTCGCATGCGCGACTGAAGCCGATCACGCGCGGCAAGAGCCAGGCGCCGCCGTCGCCCGGGATCAGCCCCAGCTTCAGAAAGGTCACGCCGTACTTGGCTGCGTCCGACGAGATTCGGATGTCGGCCAGGCACGCCACGTCACAACCCAGCCCGATCGCTGCGCCGTTCACTGCAGCTATCAGCGGCGTTTCGAGGTTGTAGAGCGACTGCGTGATCAGGTGCACGTTGGACTTGTAGCCCCTGCGCACCGCCGACGGATCGCCGGCGAACGCGCCCGTTCGCGACTGCATGGCCTTCACGTTCCCGCCGGCCGAGAACCCCTTGCCCGCGCCCGTGAGGATCGCGCAGCGCAGCTCGGGATCGGCGTTCACCTCGGCACACGCCGCGGCCACCTTCTCGCCATCCCCCGGCTCACCGAGCGCGTTCATCGCCTCGGGGCGGTTCAAGGTCAGGACGGCGATCGGGCCGCGCTTCTCGAGCGTGATCATGTGCGTGTTCCTCTCTGATGTTTCTTCGCAGGTGGTCGTAGCGTGCGAACCGGTGCGCTGGCGCCGAGCCGCCGCTCGGCCGCGAGCCGCACCAGGCTGCGGAAACGCGGGCACTCCAGGTGGCTCGGCGCGCGGCATTCCGCGGCGTGGCGCAAGCCGTCGCGTAGCGCTGTGAGCCGCCGGATGGTCCGGTCGAGCTCGGCAGCCTTGGCCGTGAGCCGCTCGCGCTGGATGCGCGGCCGGCCGTCGGGTGTGAACATGCTGGCGATCTCGGCGAGCGAGAACCCGGCGACCTGTCCGAGCGCGATCAGCGCCAGGCGCTGCAGCACCGCCTCGTCGAACAGCCGGCGCAGCCCGCGCCGCCCGACCGAGGCGATCAGCCCCTGCTCCTCGTAGAAGCGCAGGGTGGACGCAGGCACTCCGGAGCGGCGCGCCACCTCGGCGATGTCGAGCGCATCTTGGCTTGACCTCAAGTTCACTTGAACTTGCAGACTGCAACAACGAACCGCGCGACGCAAGCGCGAAGAAGGAGATCACCATGGCACACCCTCGAACCCACAACGCCGAGCAGGCCGCGCTCTGGAACGACGCCATCCATTCATGACCGCGGCCACGCGCGCAGCCTCGCCCCTGCTGCCGAACTTCAAGGTCGCCTGCTCCACCGCGCCCGGCCAGTTCGCCTTGGCGGCGTGGCTGGTCCGCGCACGCGCCTGAGGTCGCTCAGCGCGCGAAGCTGGGTTGCACGCGCGGACGACGAACGCGCTTGGGGATGCGAATGGTCAACACTCCATCGGCCAACTCCGCGCGCGCTGCACGCCGCTCGGCCGCGTCAGGCAGCGTGAATCCGCGGTGCCAGGCCTGCGCTCGATACTCCGTCGAATACGCCATGCCGCGCGGCAGGCTCTGCGGCTTGACCCAGAGCGAGAGCTTGCCGCGCTCGTCGCAGGTGATGAGGATGTTTTCGCGCGTGGCACCCGGGACGTCGGCTTGCACGAGGAACTCGCGATCGTTCTCGAACACGTCGATCGGCGGCGTGGTGACCGGCCCGTGCAACAACCATTCGTCCGGTACGGCCTGCGAGCGCACCGGGATGTGAGTGCGATCCGAGCGACGCAGCTTGTGCCGGACTGCAGAGACGAGCTCGCCCCAAGCCATCAGGGACCTCCTTCGCGCGCCTCGGGCGCCTTCAACAGCGTGACGGTGAGCACGCCATGCTCGACCGATGCCCTGATCGAGTCTGCGACCACTTCGCACGGCAAGATGACGCTGCGCGAGAACTTCGCGTGCGTCCGCTCCTGATGCTGCACCGCGTAGCGTTGTGGCACCGACACACGCTCACCCGAGAGCGTCAGGACGTTCGCGTTCAAGCTGAGCTGCACGTCGTCGCGTGTAAGTCCAGGTACTTCCGCCGTGACGATCACGTCCGCGCCCGCGTCGATCACGTTGGTGCGCGGCCAGGTGCCGGCGAAGAACGCCAGGGGCCGACCCTGATCGTCGCCCGACTCGTCGACGTCGTCCTGCCAGCGATCCAGCTCGTGGTTCAACGCAGTCATGGTCGCGGATTTGGCAACGAGCTCGCTCCAGCCTGTAGTCTCTTGCGTCAGCATGTGTGTGCGTCGCATGGCCTCGTGCCTCGCCATGCTGCTCTGGTGCAACCCGTGGTGAACCGCAACTATTTCTGTCTTGCCAACTTCGAAACGAAATGCGAACGAACGCACGCGCATACAGCCCGCGAAGTTTCACGACATCGACGTGCTACGCAGCACGTGCGCTCAACGCACGCACTTAACATAAGCACCGGCCGACTTGGCGTGATCCTTTGCCGAGTTGCCGAAGCGAAAATCGATCGTCCAAGCGTAGTTGGTATCCGAGGCGAAGCTGTTCGAGGACCAGAACGTATCCGCCGGCATCCCGGGAAATGCCTTGGAATCGATGACCGGGGCGGTTGTGCGCGCAGGATCGACCACCGTCAACAACTCCTTCAGGGTCGGCAAACGCCAACCTGTCCCCGAGAGTTGCAGCTGCATACAGTACGCGACAGCCTCGCTCCAGGTTCGTTTGTTGTTGTCTGTGGCTTGTTGCCACGTGAGCTGCGTCGCGTTGTCGCGCACCGTGCCCGCCTGAACTGTGTAGTGCTGGGGCGGCGCATCGGCTTGCACGCGCAATGTGGCGAGCAGTGCGAGCATCGACAGCAAGCAGAAGCTGGACTGAGTTCTCATCGGACGCACCTCACACGTGCAGGTTCGAATTCGTTGGAGCCGTGGTACGACCAGCCCTCCCGGAAGTCGACGTACCAGTGCCGATCCTTCTCGAGCGAGTACGCCGAGCCGCTCCAAAATCCGGACGGCGGGGTCGCCGGCAGTGCGGGCAGGGCGTCGGGCATCGCCATGCCGTTTCGCGTCAAATCGAGCAGTGATTCGAGCTCGATCTTGGACGGCAGTCGCCACTCCGTGAAGCCGCCCAGTACGAGTTCTTCGCAGTACACCTTGGCCTCTTCCCACTTGCACGAGTCCCCCATCGCGGTGATGTTCCCGCTGCACTTGGGGTAGACGGCGGGTAGCTCTCGCTGCCAGCGCAGTGAGGTCACCTTGTCGAACAGGGTGTCCGGTTCAAAGTCGTACTGCAGCGCCTTCGCGGCCCCAATGGTCCGATCGGGCATCGGCGACGCGAGGAATTGGCCCACGCAGTAGTAGAAGGGTTGGTCGTCGCGGCACGGATACTCGGGGCTCGAGCTACACGCGTTGGCTTCCGCGCATTCGTTCACGTTGCTGCACGTCTTCGGATCCGTGTTCGCAAAGCCCGGCGCACACGTGCACGTGTAGTCGTTCACGCCGTCGACGCAGCCGCTGGTGAAGGCGCCACACGGATTGGGCGAGCAGTCGTCCTTGTTCGTGCACTCCTTCTTCCCGGTGCCCTCGTAGCCCTTGTTGCACACACAGCTGTAGTCACGGAGTCCGTCCACACACCGGCCCCCGGGAGCACACGCGCCTGCTTGACAGTCATTGACGTTCTGACACGTCCCCGAATCGTCGCGAGCGTAGCCGTCGTCACAAGCGCAGCGCACACCCTGGTCGTCGTCGACGCAGTGCGCGTGCTCGTCACAATCTTCTCGCGATTCGAGCGCCGAGCGATCCTCGCTGCAGATGGCTCGCGCCGGGCCATCACACACCGGACTGCCAGGGTCCTTCCCCCGACACGCGGGGACGGGGGAGTTCTCGGACCCAGCCCCTCCAGACGCTCCGGCCATCGGCGGGGCCGAGCCCGCACCGCCGCGTCCTCCGCTCCCTCCAAGCGGCCTTCCACCCGCGTGGCCCGCCGGATTGCGATCCGGCTCACGACAACGCTCGTCCTCGCAGACCCAGCCGCCTGGACAATCGCGGTCCTTCTGGCAGTGAAAAATGTTGTTGGGGATCTCGATATCGCAAGCCGACATACAAACGACTGCGACTGCGAGCCCCGCGATGCGATGAAATGCGACGTAAGTCACGTAAGCCCCCGCGCTTTCCTGCGCCCAGGTCGATTCCTTCCACGGCAAGCGCGTACGTGGTTGTGAACGTCGTAACTCTCGCGACTGAATCACTTGCGCGTGCGTTCACGCTGCTCGCGACGGCGGCGTGAGCGGATTCACACCCACCCGTTCGGCTACGCGCTATCTCATTCATCGATGGCTCGCCGTCTCGAACGAGCCGCGAACGGGGGATATCGAGTGCGACTCTCGATCTACGTGTTCATGGCGGCGCTCGCTGCTGTCTGGCTGAGTACAACCCGTCTGCGCGCCGATGATGTCGCGGTCGCGCCGGACGCCAAACAATATGAAGAGACCGTGCAGCGCGCGCTGCACGAGTTTGCGCTGGAGCACTGGATCGAAGCCAAGGTCCTGTTCGCTCAAGCGTACGCACTGCGCCCGAACGCTCGGGTGCTGCGCGGCCTCGGCCTGGCCTGCTACGAGCTGCGGCAGTACGTGCAGGCGATCGAACACTTCGAAGCCGCGTTGCTGAACGGCGTCCAGCCGCTGACGCCCGAGATGACCTCGGACGTACACACCTTCCTCGCGCGCGCTCGCGAGTTCGTCGGCCGGGTGCGCCTGGAGATCCAGCCGCTCTACGCCGAGCTCAGCATCGACGGCGAGAAGGCCCCGCGCATCGGCGCCGACGGCTCCTACGCCCTCGATCCCGGCTCGCACGAGGTCAGCGTCAGCGCGCCCGGATACGAGCCGCAATCGCGAAGCTTGTTCGCCGAGGGTGGCAAGACCACACAGCTCAGCTTGAGCCTCAAGCCCGAGGCGCAACCCGTCGTGCTCAGCGCTCCGGCCCCGCTCCCAGTCGCGACGCCACCGCTGATTCAAACCGACACGGACGAACCGAACCACGTCGCGCCCTGGGTGGTCGTCGGCGTTTCGGGAGCGGTCGCAGTCGCAGGCGGCGTGATGCTGGCAGTCGCCGCGGTCAACAAGGATCAAGTCGAAGACCCGGGCGGAAACGCGATGTGGTCCGACTACGAAGACGCGTACGACACCGGCCAGGTGCTGTTCCCGATCGGCTCCGTCATGCTGGGCGTCGGGCTGGCAGGCGTCGCAGTCGGCCTCAGCTGGAGGTTCTTGTTCACGCCGGAGAAGTCAGCGCAGCCGAGCGCTGCGCTCGATCTCACACCCACCGGCGTACGTATATCGGGCAGCTTATGAAAGCACTTCTTGCCGAGGCGTGGAGCATGCCGCCGCTGCCGGACAAAGACCTTCCGACCCAGGGCGATGTGATCGCCGAGAAGTATCGAATCGAGGGCACGCTCGGCTCGGGCGGCATGAGCACGGTGTTCAAGGTCACTCACTGCGTGACCAAGAAGTCGTTCGCGCTCAAGTGGATGCTCCCGAGCTTGAGCGGCGAGCCCGACGCGGTGGAGCGCTTCATTCGCGAAGCGCAGGTCGCAGGCAGGTTCGAGCACCCGAACGTGGTCGAGGTCTACGACTTCGGCCGGCAGGGCGACTCGCTGTACATGGTGATGGAGTTCCTGCAAGGCGAGAACCTCGCGAGTCGCCTGGCCGCGGGGCCGCTCACGGCCGAACAGGCCTGTGCGATCTTGCTGCCCACGGCACGCGGAGTCGCGGCCGCTCACGCCGCGGGTGTCATCCACCGCGATCTCAAGCCGCAGAACATCTTCCTGACCTGCTCGCCGGATGGAGATGTGCTCCCCAAGGTGCTGGACTTCGGCATCTCCAAGATGACTCAGCTGCCTGGCGAGCTGAAGCCTGCGATCACGGCCGAGGGCACGATCATCGGCACGCCTCACTACATGGCTCCCGAGCAGATCTGCGGCCAGCCGATCGACGAGCGCATCGACGTGTATGCGTTGGGCGTGATCCTGTACGAAGCGCTGACCGGCGAGGTGCCGTTCCCGTGCAACTCGTACGGCGATCTGATCCTGCGCATCACCACGCAGAGCCCGAAGTCGATCCGCGCGCAGGCACCGACCACGCCGCTGCCGCTGGTCGAGATCGTGATGCGCGCGATGCATCGCGAGCGCTCGTACCGCTACCGCTCGGTCGCCGAGCTGGCGGACGCGCTCGAACAGTGTGCCGGGTCATTCGGCTATGCCAGCTCACTTCCGTATACCGGATCGCAACCCCCGGCCACGACGCCCTGGCCTCGCACTCCACTGTCGAGCGAGTCGCGCGAAGTGACCGCAGTCAGGAACAGAGTCATGACACGCAAGGTACTGCGCAAGTACGGCATCGAGCTCGCAGGAGCGTGCGCGCTGATCGCGGTCGGCCTCGCGCTGCGCAACAACGCCGGCGAGAGCGTGCCTGTCGCGCCCACGCGTGAGACCGTGCTGAGCACGCCGATCAGCCCGGAGCCTGCCATCGCGCCGAAGCTCGCGTTGCCCGCTGCCCCGCCCGAGCGCGACGCGGGCCCGATGATCGCGACCACCCCCGAGGTCGAACCTGCTGCGGAATCCGCGAGCGCTCCCCCGGTGGCCCCGGCGCCCGCGCCGCTGGCAGTGCGGACGACCACCGCCACGCGACGCCCGGCGACCGTCGTCTCGACACGTCCGGCAGCGGTCGCGCCGGCACCCGGCCTGACGATCAGCACCAGCCCCGAAGCGAAAGCTGCACCGCGCATGTCCACACGGCGCACCCACGACCTGACTCAAGCCGACTTCTGATCAGCTCCAGGTCGGTGTACAACACCGCGCATGGGAGCTCAGTGGAAGCAGAAGGGTCGCGAACAGGGCGCTGCCGCGAAAGGGCGGCTTTTCACGAAATTGGCGAAAGAGATCATGGTCGCCGCCAAGTCGGGAGCCGACCCGTCGATGAACCCGCGGCTGCGTCTGGCGATCGATCAGGCCAAGAAGGCCTCGATGACCAAGGACACGCTCGAACGCGCGATCAAGAAGGGCGCGGGCCTGTTGGACGAGCAGGTGACCTATGAGCTCGTGACCTATGAGGGTTTCGCGCCCCACCAGGTACCGGTGATCGTCGAGTGTTTGACCGACAACAAGAACCGCACGGCGCCCAACATGCGCGTGCTGTTCCGCAAGGGCCAGCTTGGCGCGAGCGGTTCGGTGTCCTGGGACTTCACGCGCTGCGGCGCGATCGAGGCCGCACCACCGGGGCCAGGCGTGGACGCGGAGGAAGCGGCCATCGAGGCGGGCGCGCAGGATCTCGAGGCGGCTGACGACGGGCACACGCGCTTCCTCACCCTACCCACCGATCTCGACGCAGTGAGTCGCGCGCTGGCCGCCACCGGCTGGGTGATCCAGAGTCAGAAGCTGGTGTACGTGCCGAAGAATCCCGTGCGGCTCGAGCCCGATGCGCGCGCTGCGGTCGAGGCTTTCCTGATCGCGCTCGACGAGGACGACGACGTGCAGGATATCTACGTCGGACTCGCGGATTGAGGCGCCGCTGCGAGCTGCAATCAGCCCGCCAGGTTCACCCAGTCCGCGCTGCCGTCTTCCGCCCACTCCTTCTTCCAGATGGGCACGTGCTGCTTGATCTCCTCGATCAGCATGCGACAGGCCGCGAAAGCCTCGGCGCGGTGCGGCGCGCTGGCCGCGACGATCACCGCGAGCTCGCCCACCTGGAGCTGACCGACCCGATGCACGGCGCACACGCGGCTGCTCGGGTGCTGCTCGAGCACCAGGTTCGCCACGCGCGAAAGCTCCCGCTCGGCCAGGCTGCCGTGCGCCTCGTAGTCGAGCCGCGTGACTGGGCGCTCGTTCGCGTGATCACGGACGACACCCACGAACAGTGCGATGCCACCAGCCCCGGGGTGTGAGACCGCGCGCAGCGCTTCGTCCACCGACAGCGGCTCGCTCTGCAGCCCGACGCGGGGGGCGCCGGACCCCCCGGCGACGGGAGGCATGACGTCGATCACGTCGCCGCTGCGCAGGAGCGGCGAGTCGAAGCGCAGCTCGTCGTTGATGGCCAGCCGCAAGCGCCGCAGGTAGGGCGCCAGGGCTGGGTGGCGGAGGCCCAAGATCTCGAGCAGGTCCGTGGCGGAGGTTTCGGGCGCCGGCAAGGTGATAGTCTCGCTGTCACACTTGGCCAGCTCGCGGGCCGCGGCGTAGTAACGGACTTGGACCTGAACTGCCACTGATCCTCCCGATCACTTGACATTAGCGCGCGAGCACTTCTAGCGTCCAGGGCAGAAGCGCGAACTCCGATGGTGGCCTCGCAGACCGCATTCGACTTCGGCTCGGCTGCCGCGGACCGCGTGTCGCCCGTGGCCGAGTCCACCCGCGCGGCGCCCCCACTACCCGAGCCGAAACCCCGCAGCCGCCGGCGGCCCGTGGTGCCCGAGGTCAAGCGCGACCTCGCGGCCAACGCGCAGCTGGAAGCCGCCTTACGTGGCGAGCTGGCGCTGCCGGTGCGCGTGACACTGACTGACAACCGCCGCACCATGATCTCGCTCGAGCGGCGACCGCGCGTCTTGCACGTGCGCCTGCACCACATGTTCGCGACGGCCGATGCCGGCACGCTGCGCGCGCTGGCGCTCTACCTGGCCTCGGCCGATCGCGACGCAGCGCAACACATCGGCCGCTTCATCGAGCAGCATCGCACCAGCATCCGCGGCCGCAGCGTGCGACCGTTGCCGCTCTCGTCGGTCGGCCTGCACCACAACCTGCACGAGATCTATCAGGCGGTGAACGCCGAGTACTTCGACAACCGCGTCGAGGCCAAGATCAGCTGGAGCCGCGAGATGCCGCTGCGCAGGCGCCGCGCGCGCTCGATCAAGCTCGGCAGCTACACCTCGCGCGACAAGCTGATCCGCGTGCATCCCGCGCTCGACGCCGAGTTCGTGCCGCGCTTCTTCGTGGAGTACATCGTCTACCACGAGATGCTGCACCACGTGCTCCCGCCGCTGCGCAATGACAAGAAGCGCCGCAGCCTGCACGGGCCCGAGTTTCAAGCACGCGAGCGCGACTTCGCCCACTACGAAGCCGCGCTGCAGTGGGAGCGGGACAACCTCGATCGATTGTTGTCCCGCCGGGGCCCTTAATTTTAGTCCTCCGCCCCCGGAGGACTAGCCCCTACTGCTCTGCCTTCTTGCCCTTCTTGGCGGCCTTGGCAGGCTTTTCCTTCTTGTGCTTGCCAGGCTTCTCTTCGGGCTTCGGCTCTTCGGCTGCTGGAGCCGCGTCGGCCGCAGCAGCGCCTGCCGCTCCGCCATCGGGCGGACCTGCATCGGCTGATTCTTCGTTGAGCTTCTCGAGGTCCTCGCCGGTCATGCCGAAGTCCTCGTCGTTCAGCGGTTCGCCGCCAGCTGGCTCGGCGTCGTCTTCGATCTCGTGGCTCTTCACCTTGTCGGGCAGGTAGGTGGTGATGACCGGGACGTAGCTGACCACCATCAGCGTGACGAACAGCACGCCGATGAACGGGAGCACCGAGCGGTACAGCTGCGTCACCGGACGGCCGAAGCGAATGCTCGAGATGAACAGGTTGATGCCGAGCGGCGGCATCAAGTACGCGATCTCGAGGTTCAGCAGGAAGATGATCGCGAAGTGGTACGGGTCGAGGCCGTAGGCGCGCGCCAGCGGCAAGACCAGCGGCACGGCGACGACGATCGCCGCGAAGATCTCCATCAGCATGCCGACGATGATGAGGAAGATGTTGAGCACGAGCAGGAACAAGAACTGCGACGTGATCATCGTCTGCATCAGGTCGAGCAGCTTCTGCGGCACCTCGGCCTGGATCAGCCAGCCGGTGAAGCCGACCGCGCAACCCATGATGATCAGGATCGCGCCGACCAGCGTCATCGACTCGATGACGACGCGCGGCAGATCCTTCTTGAAGTCGATGTCCTTGTAGATCACCGTCTCGATGAACAGCACGTAGAGCGCCGTGAACACCGAGGTCTCGTGGATGCGCAGGATGCCGCTCGCGAAGCCGAGGATCAGCACCACCGGGATGGCGCCCTCCCACTTGAAGATCCACAGCGTCTCCCAGGCCTTCGACCACACGAAGGGCTGCTTCACGAAGCCGACCTTGTAGCCGGTGAGACCGCCGTAGATCGCGAGCGCCAACACGACCAACGTGCCCGGGATCAAGCCTGCCACCAGCAGCTTGTTCATCGAGACGTTGGACACGATGCCGTACAACACCAGCGGGACGCTGGGCGGGAACAGGATGCCGAGCGAGCCACCGGTGGTAACCAAGCCCAGCGTGAACTGCTGCGGGTAACGCTCCTTGAGCATCGCCGGCATCAGCAGGCCGCCGACCGCGACGATGGTGATGCCGCTGCCGCCGGTGAACGTCGTGAAGAACGCCGAGCAGGCGAGACACACGACCGCCAACCCGCCGGGCATCCAGCCCAACCAGGCGCGCGACAGATCGATCAGGCGCCGCGGCATGCCCGACTCCGCGAGCAAGTAGCCCGCGAAGGTGAACAGCGGAATGGTCATGATCGACGGGTTCTCGGCGAACTGCATGCCGAACATGTCGATGGCGGGCGAAGCCCACGTGCCTTCCGGCAAGCTCAAGAACAGCGCGAGTGCTGCCGCGCCGAACAGCGCGAACAGCGGCACACCCACGAAAGCGAGCAGAATAAGGGCAATTACGATCAGGATCACGACTCGCCTCCCGGACCGGCAGGAGGCGCGGAAACGAGACCGTGCCGCTCACCCGAAACAGCCGCATGCACTTGCGCCATGCGTTCGTGTTCTTCCTGTTCCAGGCGCTCGAGCGCTGCTGGACCTTGCGCCACAGCGATACCTGCGCCGATGCCGTAACCGATGAAGCGGAAGCCGATCACCATGAACAGGATCGGCACGACGATCTGAAACGAAGCGGCGGGCGTTTCGGCAGTGATGCCGAACACGCGGAGAACCGAACGTGCGGCGCAAAACATCGTCGGTCGCTCGACGCCTTCGAGCTGCTTGAGCTGCTCCGGCGTGGCGTCGCACACGTGCATCGAGCCGTTGTCGCCGAGCAGCTCGTACTCGATCGGCCGCTCCTTGAGGTTCAGCGACACGGCCGAGGCCAGCGAGTAGGCGAGGCCGAGCGTGATGATGCCGCCCATGATCCCCGAGATCGCCTGCATGATGTACTTGGGCTTGAGCGGCGCGATGCGGAGCAGCACGTCGATGTTGATGTTCTTGCGGTAGTGCGTGGCCTGCGACGCGCCCAGGAAGGCCAGACACATGCAGGCCTTGCGCAAGTACGAGTCCGCCCACTCCATGTCGGTGAGCAGCTCGTTGGCCCAGTGCACGTCGAAGCGAGTCAGGTTGCGGACGCCTGCCGCGAAGCTCGCGACGAACACCATCGACAACAATACGCCGACGGTCAACCAACCTTCCCAGCGCGCCCACTTGCGATCGAGTCGACGGAAGAACTCCATGCTCACGCCTTTCGTGGCCAAATACGGCCCTGTGCCGGCTTCGCGTGTACCTGCCGAGGTCAGCAGATGCACGCCGCGGCAACTAACTCAATCGGGTACACGGTGACAAGGGTGCTATGCCGATTATTTCGCGCATTGCGCCTGTCCCCTACACCTTGAGCCAATCACAGGGGTTGGGTCCACCACGAGGACCTCACACTCCGCGCGTGATCAGTCGTAGAACAACTCGTCGATCTGCTTCAGCAGATTCTCGGCCTTGTGGCGCGCGAGCTTGTTCGGCAGGCGATACTTCGGCACATCGCCAGCCTCGATCACTTCCATCAGGAGATCGTGGAAGAGCTTGCGATCCTGCAGCGCCACTGCGCAGCGCTCGGCCGCACTCACCAACGCACCGTGACTGCCACGGTTCGTGATCTTCATCGCCCGCTGGATCAACTCGTAACCGAACTTCGGGTTGCCGCCGACCATCTGCGGCACCGTGCACCACACCGTGCCGAGGACCGTGAGCCCCTGCCCGCCCTGGATGGTCGGGTCGAGCTCCACCGAGCGTTCGACCAGGTACTGTGCGTAGGGTCGATCGACCGCGGCCGCCAATCCTTCTTCGGACTCGAGCATCGAAACCAGCATCGCGATGCCCGCGACGAGCGCCGGCTCCGCGTCGGCCTTCTCGTAGAAGTTGTCGTCGACCCAGGCCTTGAACTTGTCGACACCGCCGGCCATCGCCTTGTCGAAGCCGCTGTCGCGGAGGCGAAGCATGCGCTTGGTCAGCATCAGCGCCCGCGCGAACAACAGGCCCGCGCGCTTGTTGTAGTGTTCGGCCTCGTCGTACTTGCCGGACATTTCGGCGTCGAGCGCCCGCGCCTGCAACCAACCGACGCCGTAGGCGACGTTGCTGAAGATCGTGCCCTGCAACAGGGGCTCGTAGTCGGGCACGTAGTAGAGGGTGCCCTCGGAGGTCACCAGGCCGGCCGCCAGCACCGGGCCGACCAGCTCAGGATCGGCGAACTCGCCGCCCTTGGCTTCGGTGAACTCCCGCGTGCCGTCGACGGTGCCTTTGATTGTGATTGCTGCGAGGTTGCAGGCACTCGAGCACAGAACAAGCGCGAGCAGCGCCGGACCGTGGAAACGTAGTCCAATCATGGAGTGCCCTTGATAATAGGGGCCTCTCCGGGTGTCAACGCACTGCGTACGCCGACTGCGCACGCGCCGGGGTCGCCCGCGTGCCATCTGCTATGCTCGCGCCGGTCCGATGACCCTCGTGAACCAGGTACTGCGAATCTGCACAGTGTCGCTAGCCATCGGGCTGACCTTGTTGACGATCCGGGGGGTGCCGCACGCCCAACCCGCCGGCGGCGCGACGGCGGTCTGCAGCGCACCGGCTGCCGGCTTTGGCGCCACCAATTGGATCGATCAGGCCGACGCTCGCGCGCTGCTGGGCGATCCGAAGGCGGTCTTCGTGGACTGTCGATCGCAGAACGACTTTCAGTCGGGTCACATCGCGACCGCGCTCTCGGTGCCGCACGATCAACCGGAGCTGCCGGCGCCGGTCATGCGGTTGTTGGCCGCAGCGCACGTGATCGTCACCTATTGTGACGCCCTCAGCGGCTGCGAGAGCTCGCACCGCCTGGCAGCTCGACTGCGCGAGCTCGGCTACCCGGACGTTCGCATCCTGCGCGACGGGATGCCCGGCTGGTTGGAGCGCGGCTATCCGGCCGAGTCCGGACCCTGCCGCGTGTGCAGTGAGGGGATGCTGTGATGCGCGAGCGGCGCGTGTGGTTGTGGGTGTTGCGCGGCTTGCTCGCGGCGCTGTTCGCGTACGCGGCGGTGCCGAAGCTGATCGATCCCGGCGAGTTTGCGGCGGCCATCCAGAACTACCGTGCTGTTCCCGATACTTTGGTCGGCTACCTGGCGCTATTCGTGCCGGTGTTCGAGCTGGTGATCGCGTTGGGTTTGTTGCTGCCGGGTTACCAGCGCGGCGCGGCGCTGCTGGCGACGGTGATGTTACTGGCGTTTGGCGCTGCGATGGCGCAGGCGCGTTGGCGCGGGATCGACTTGAGTTGCGGCTGTTTCGGCGCGGCCTTCGAGGCCAAGGTCTCGTGGCTGACCGTCGCCCGCACACTCGGTCTGGGCGCGCTGTCGGGGGTGCTGCTGTTCGCGGCCCAAAAGGAGCCGCGTGCATCCGAGCCGCTGAGCCCGTAGGCTGAAGGCATGATGCGCAAGCTGGGGTTTGGATTGGGGTTGCTGCTCGTAGCGGCGTGGCTGGGCGCCCCGGCGCGCGCGGCGACATTGTTGGCGCTGGATCTCTCGCAGCTGGTCGAGATGAGCGACTTCGTGGTGCTGGGCAAGGCGCAGAGCCGGGCATCCCGGAAGGTCGACAGCGGGATGATCGTGACCGACGTCCGCCTACAGGTCGTCACCGCGTTGAAGGGCGCGGTGAAGGCGGGCGCGCCGCTGACGGCGACGCTCGCGGGTGGCGAGATCGGCGATCTCGCGCTGACCGTGCCCGGCGAAGCGGTGATCCCCGACGACCAAGGCGCGATCGTGTTCCTGCGGAAGAACGAGCGCGGCGAGTTGAACGTCACGGGCATGAGCCAGGGCGTGATGCGCGTGAGCGGCGTGGGTAAGACCGCGCAGGTGCTGCCCGGTGGAAGCGGCGCGGCGCTGGTGCAGCAGGGCAATGATGGCAAGCTGCGCGACGCGCCGGACGCGCTTCTGCAGCCGCGCGGGCTCGGCGAGGTACTCGCGGAGATTCGGCGCCTGGCAGCCAAGTAGCGTTGACCCGAGCGCGCTGGCTCCGGCGCATTTTGCGCTGCTAGTTCCTGTTCATGTTCCTAGTTCCTAGTTCGCCGAAGACGAAGCGACCTAGCAACTAGGAACAAGAAACAAGAACCGGAACTAGCAACCCGGCTGGCGCGACTAGTCCTTCACGATGAACTGCACTCGGCGGTTCCTCGCGCGATTGCCCGGCGTGAGGTTCGGAACGATCGGCCGCGAATCTCCGTAGCCTTTCGCTTCGAGCCTGTCGGCCGCGACACCCGCGCCGATCAGCCACTGCACCACTGCCTCGGCTCGCTGCTGCGACAGGTTCAGGTTCTCGGTCGGGTCGCCGATGTTGTCCGTGTGGCCTTGCACCTGCACGTGCGCTGCTTGCGGGTTGCGCAACAGCACGTCCGCGATCTCGCTCAATAGCTCGTTGCTGCGCTCGTCGATCTCGGCGCTGCTCGACTTGAACATGATCTGGTTGCGAATCTTGACTTCCTTCGCCGTGAACGTGACGGAGGCTTCCTTCGGCTTCGGCAACAGCACCAGCTGCACGTTGGCCTCGCTGTTCGCGCTGACGCTGAAGTTTTGGGCTTTGAGCAGGTAGCCCTCCTGGTCGATCTGCGCGGTGTATTCGCCCGTCGGCAGGCCGTTCAGGCTGAAGTTGCCCGAAGCATCCGCGACCACCGATTGCGGGCTCGGGCCCGCGATCTGGATGCTGACGTTCGGCACTGGCCCGCCCTTGTCGTCGCGGACCGAACCGCGCAGGGCGCCGCTGCGCGGACGCGCGCTGAGCTCGCAACGGATGTCGACGAACTCGGGCGGGGTGGCGGGGTTCTTCGCAGCTGGAGGCGGCGGCGCGGGCGGCAGGCCTGCAGCTGCGGGCGGCACGGGAGCCGCGGGCGCCCCGCTGGCAGGGATCGTGGCGATGCAGCGGCCCGGGTCGTAGTCGGGGTGGGTGATCTCGAGGACGATCTCACCCGGATCGAACGGATAGCTGACGAAGCGGCCCTCGGCGCTGGTCAGCTGCGGGCTGAGGTCGTGATCCGGGTAGCGCACGATGGCACCGACGATCGCCGTGCTGAAGCCACGCTCGACCACCTGGCCGCGCAGCCGCGACTTGGGCGTTTCGGCCTTGGCCACGGCCGGCGCGGGCACCGGCACGTATTGAATCTGCGGCTTGGGCGGCCGCGTATCGATCGCGTAGGCGATCCCGAGCATGAACGCCCATGGCCGGTTGGGCGCGAGCTCGCGTACGAACGTGGACGTGCCCAGCACGCCGACATCGAACGCGAGCAGCGCCGACAAGCCGCGCACCGGCGGCAAGACCCGCGCGCCGAGCGTCAGCGTCGAAGGCGCCGCGGACAGGCCCTCGATCGCCAAGCAACCGTCGTCGCCATCGACGCCGGCCGTGGTCGTGACCGCGAGGCAGCTGTAGCCCTGACGGTTGACCGGGATGCCCATGCGCCACTCCAACAGCGGCTGGATGAAGAACTCGTCCGTGACCTCGAACGGCGCTTCCAGGCCCAAGCCGAAGGTCAGCATGTCGACGCGGTTGACGCCCAGGGCGAAGCGTTCGATGCGCGTGATCAGCTGGCGGTCTTCATCCTCGTACGGCTTGCGGTCGCTCTCGGGCAACGCGTCGTAGCGCGCCTGCTCGACGCCTTCGATCAGCCGGCTCGAGTTGTCGAGGAAGTAGTCGATGTTGGCGCGCAGGATCAAGGGCACCGGGTCGCGGACCCGCCGCAGGTCCGCGGTGCCGCCCGCGCGAAAGCCCACGCTCGTACCCTTCAGGATCACACCCAGGTCGCCGATCGTATTCAGGAACAGCAGGCGTACATCACCACCCACGCCGAGCCACGGCAGCACCTGCTTGAAGGCCTTGGCGCCCAGGGTCACGTCACCCGCGACCTGCAGTAGCACGGGGTCGCCCATGGAGTTGCTGTTGGCGTGCGTGCTCAGCGAGACGAACGCCTCCAGGTGTTCGACCGGCGTCAGGCTCAACGAAAAGATGCCACCCATCGACTCGTTGTGGTCGCCCACGACCAGGAACTCGTTGGCCGAGAAATAGTCGAAGGCGAACTGCAGGCGCGCGGTGCCGACCGGCCCGCCATCCGCATCCAGCACCCGGATACCGCCCGTCGGCCCGAACCAGGTGTTCTGGGCGCGCCACCGCAGGTTCTCGTCGAACTCGCGATCCGGCGCCTGAGCCTTACCATCACCGTCACCATCCGCGTCCCCGTCGGCGACGGGCGGCCGCTCGGTATCGAGCGCGACCGTGCCCGTGGCGGCGGCAGGTGCGGCCGGTGGCGCGGGCGGTGGTGCCGCTACTGGCTGCAAGGGTGGCGGCTTGGGCTCGCCGCCTGGAGCGGCAGGCTGGGCCCATACAGGCGGCGCAGCGCACAAGCAGAGGACACAGATCCACCCCACGTAACGCAGCATCCCCGTCATGCGCATCCTCTTCACTCAACCGCTCGTCACCACCAGCGTGACCTTGCCGCTGGGGGGAATCATGACTTTGCGCGGTCTTGGCCCTTCACCTTGGGCCGGTTTGACTGTGACCGAGTACTTACCCCCGGGCACGTTCTTCATTACGCACGCGCCTTTGCGCGCCTCACAGCTCGCTACAGCCTTGCCCTCCGCATCGAGGAGCGTCACCGTACCGTCTGCGGACTTGCCGTGTGCGTCTTTTAGCTGCACGGCCACCAGCGCCTCCGCGCGCACCGTGTGCACCACCCCGAGCATGCCGACGGCGAGCAGGATCCCAACCCATCTGGCGCTGCCGAGGCGTGCGAACACGCGGCGATTGTACATGAGCAGGCGGAGGATGCGACGTTTGTGCGCAGGTTTCGCCCGCAGGAGCCGGGAACAGTTGTAAGATTCGTGAGCGATACCCAATGCGGCTTTACGGCATCGTGATCGTGTCGTGTGCCAGCTGCCTCGCAGCGTGCCACACCGGAGTTACCTCCAGTCGATCCGCGCAAGCGGAGCACGACCGCGTGGTCGCGCCCGTGATCGAGAGCGAGCACCAGAAGGCTGGGTCCCCGGTGCCTGCGCCGCTGCCCGCGACGGCGCCGAAGTGGCGTGTCCATTACGCGCTCGCTCCGGCACTCGCGCGTGCCGAGATGCGCCGCGGCGACACGCAGCTGTTCGACTTCGGTGAACCCGGCGATGCCAAGTACAGCTTGGGCGGCTGGCTCACACTGACGGCCGCGGACGAGCCGCTCGAGGGAGAGCGGGCGCTCGTGGTGCGCGGCAAGAGTGCCAAACTGTTCCTGCCCCTGGACAACGACGACATGGCGGGCCCCTCGCGTATGTCGCTCCGCGTTCGCAGCTTTTCCAGCACGACCATGAGCCTGTACGTGGCCGGCAAGAAGGTTGGTGAGCGAAAACTCGGGGGCGATGCCTTCGAGAGCTTCCACTGGAAGCTGGGCGCAGGCGTGCTCCGCCCCGGGGACAACGCCATCGAGCTGCGCGTGGCCCGCGGCAACTTCGCGCTGGACTTCATCGAGCTGACTGCAGCCAGCAGCGGCGACAAGATCACGCCGCCACCAGCTGCGAGCGAGCTGGCACCCGCCCCCGATCAGCTCTACCTCCCGGATGGCATCAGTCTGGCCTACACGCTCGAGGTACCGGCCGGCGCCGAGCTGCACGTCAACGCGCGCAGCATCGGCGACGCGCGGCTGCGCATCAGCGCGGCGCGCGACCGCACGCGCCGCGTCGAGCTCGCGAGCGTCGAGCTCACCGGCGGCACGGGCTCCCAGGTGGTGCGCGTGCCGCTGTCCGCGCTGGAGGGCGATCTGGCGCAGATCGAGCTGCGCGCCAGCGGTTCCGCGATCAGCCTGGACCACCCCACGATCGTCGAGCCAGCGCGCTCACCGGCGTACGAGAAGAAGCCGATCCGCAACGTGATCGTCATGCTGATCGACACGCTGCGCGCCGACAAGCTGAAGAACTACAACCCGCAGTCGCGCGTGCGCACCCCGGGCCTCGCGCGCTTCCTGGCCGACGCCGTCACGATGAAGGACGCGCGCACGCAGGAGTGCTGGACCAAGCCCAGCGTCGCCACGTTGCTCTCGTCGCTCTTCCCCTGGCAGCACAACGCGTTCAGCGATAGCTCGCGCGTGCCGGAGTCGGTCGAGCTCTTGCCCGAGTACTTCGGCAAGCGCGGCTTCCGCACGGCCGCGTTCATCGCCAACGGCTACGTCTCGGACAAGTTCGGCTTCGGCCAGGGCTGGGACGACTATCGCAACTACATCCGCGAGAACCGCCGCTCGATCGCGCAAGAAGTCGCGGCCGACGTGCTGCAGTGGCTCGACGCGCGCCCGCAACAGAAGCCGTTCTTCCTGTACGTGCACACGATCGATCCGCACGTACCGTACCGTCCGCCCAAGAGTTTCCTGTCGATGTACGACCCGGATCCCTACGGCGGCCCGGTGGACTTCTCGCGCACCAACGAGCTGCTCGAGCAGATCAAGATCGGCAAGCTGCCGCTGAACGCGCGCGACAAGGTGCGCCTCGAAGCGCTCTACGACGGCGAGATCAGCTACCACGACGTGCACTTCGCGGCGATCCTCGACGGCCTCGACAAGCGCGGCCTGCGCGACGACACGATGGTGGTGGTCACTGCCGACCACGGCGAAGAGTTCTGGGACCACGGCTCGGTCGGCCATGGCCACAGCAACTACGACGAGCTGCTGCACATCCCACTGATGGTGCGCATCCCCGGCCTGACCGATGGCAACGCGGTCCTGCGCGGCAATGTGGGCCTGGTCGACATCGCGCCGACCATCCTGGACGCGATGGGCCTGCCCATCCCGGACACGATGTACGGTCGATCGTTTCTGCCCGAGCTGCGCGGCGAGGGCCCCGCGGCCCCGCGCGCGTCAGTCTCGCAGTTCATGAGCGGCATCAAGACCGTGGCCAGCGGGCGCTACAAGCTGATCCAGCGCGGCCTCGATCAGCCCGCGCTCTACGATCTCTCGGCCGACCCGCACGAGACCCGCGACCTCACGGCGGAACGCCCGCTGGCGCTGCGCTATACGCGGGGCCTGTTGGGTTTGACCATGGCGCGCAGCACCTCCGGCAAGACCACCCGGGTGTACAAGCGCGAGAGCACCACGATCGATCGCGAAACAGAGGCTCAACTGCGCGCGCTCGGCTACGTCGGTAGCTCTCGCCCTTGATCTGAGGCAGGTGGGAGTGGCAGGTTGACCCACGTCATGGGGCGCGGAGTCGAACAAACCCTGGCCGTACTGAACGGGCTGCTCGGCGACTATTTGGCGCGCACCAAGAACGGGCTCGCGACCGAGATGGGTTTGTTTCGGGACGAGCACGCCGTGCCGCTCGAACCTGCTTCGTTCACTCGAGCCTATCCGAACCCGAGCGGCCGGGTGTGCGTGCTGGTGCACGGCCTCATGTGCACCGAGACCATCTGGCGGCTGCCAGACGGCAGCGACTACGGCTCGCTGCTCGAGCGCGACCTGGGCTGGACCGCCTGCTACGTGCGTTACAACACCGGAGTGCCGATCGCCGACAACGGCGCCCAGCTCGCGCGGCTACTCGAGCGCCTGCTCGCGGTGTATCCGCGCGAGGTCGAGGAGCTCTTGTTGATCGGCTACAGCATGGGCGGGCTCGTGACGCGCAGCGCCTGCCACGTCGCGAGCATCGCGGGCATGGGCTGGCTCGGTCGCGTGAAGCGCATCATCTACGTCGCCACGCCGCACCTGGGCGCGCCGGCGGAGCGGCTCGGCAAGCTCACGGCCGGCGTGCTCACGGCCATTCGCGATCCCTACACGCAGCTGATCGCCGACGTGGCAAACCTGCGCAGCGGCGGCCTCCAGGACCTCGGCCACGCGGACTTGCGCCACGAAGACCGCGTGCAACAGCGCAGCGTCTGGATGCTGCGCGACGGCCGCCATCCGCTGCCGCTCTTGCCGAACATCCAGCACACGCTGATCGCTGGCTCACTTGCCGTCGATCCGCGGCTCGCCTTCTTGTTCGGCGATTCGCTGGTCTCGGTGGTCAGCGGGACCTTCGCCAACCAGGCCGACGAGGTGCGGGAGCTGCTGCCGGCCGAGCGCGTCAAGGTGCTGCCCGGCCTGAGTCATGTCGCGCTGGCGCACCATCCGGCCGTGTACGAGCTAATCAAATCCACCCTGGAGAGTGCGCCGTGAACCAAAACCTCAAACGCTGGCGTGGCCTGGGCGCGCTGATCGGCGACGCAGTCGAGCACGGAGCGAGCGCGATCGAGCGCGTGCACCTGGCCACGGCCGAGCGCCCCTTTCGCATCATCGAGCAGATCCCCGGCATCGCCGAGCCGACCAAGGGTGTGCACGTCGTGCACGACGCGATCGTCAGCGGCGTCTACGCGCAGGTTCGCTGGTGGAACCGTCAGGTCGGCAGGGCGCTCGATGCCACCTTCGACGTGATCGAGGCGGCGAACCCCGACGATACCAAGCCCGAGGCTTGAGGCCGCGAAGGGGCCAGGTGTAGGCTGCCCCGCCATGTCTGAAAACACCGCAGCCAGCCTGGACGACGCGCGCGCGCTCGTCGAAATCACGCGCAACCTGACCGACCAAGCCGTCGCACGGGCGGCCGAGCTCACCGCGGGAGGCCGCAACATCGACGATCACCAGGTCATCGTCGACCGCGTCGCGTACGCCGCGACCGAAGCCCGGGCGGCTCGTGAGCTGGTCGAGGCAGCTTCCGGCAAGGCGGACGCGCTGCTGCAGAACCTGGCGATCGGCGGCGCGGCCGAGCTGTTTCGCAGCAGCCGCGACCGGTTGGAGCCGGTGATCGCCGACCTGAACCTGGACGCCGCCTTCGATGCCGCTGTCAGCGGCGCGCGCCCTGCCCTGCGCAAGGCCGGCCACGAGTCGCTGGTGCGCAAGAACGGCCAGGCGATCGCCGAGGCCGCGGGCCGCACCAACTGGCCGCTGGATCCCACGGTGGCCGAGGTTCGGAACGCTGTGCGGCAGTTCGCCGAGCGCGAGATCATGCCGCACGCCGAGCGCATCCACCGCCATGACGAGCTGATCCCCGAGCAATTCATCAAGTCGATGGGCGAGCTCGGTTACTTCGGCCTGTCGATCCCGGAGAGCTACGGCGGTCACGAGCTCGGAAACCTGGCGATGATCCTGACCACCGAGGAGCTCTCGCGCGCCTCGCTGGCTGCCGCCGGATCCCTGATCACGCGCCCGGAGATCCTCGCCAAGGCGCTGTTGGCCGGTGGCACCGAGGAACAGAAACAGACCTGGCTGCCGCGCATCGCCTCGGGCGAGTGCATGGTGGGCATCTCGGTCACGGAGCCCAACACGGGCAGCGACGTCGCCTCCGTCAGCTGCAGGGCCATCCGCACCACGCAGGACGGCGCGCCCGGCTACTTCATCGAAGGCGCCAAGAGCTGGTGCACGTTCGCGGGCCGGGCCAACGTGCTCGCCCTGCTGGCCCGCACCGATCCCGACCCGAAGTCCGGCTCGCGCGGCCTGTCGCTGTTCATCGTCGGCAAGCCCCAGTTCGACGGCCACGAGTTCGTGGCCACGCAGCCGCACGGCGGCAAGCTCGAGGGCAAAGCCGACCGCACGCCCGGCTACCGCGGCATGCACAGCTTCACGCTCTCGTTCGAGCGCTGGTTCGTGCCCGAAACGCACCTGGTCGGTGGCCCTGCGGGCGAAGGCAAGGGCTTCCAGCTGCAGATGGCAGGCTTCGCGGCCGGGCGTCTCCAGACGGGCGGACGAGCCTGCGGCATCGCGCAGGCCGCGCTGGATAAAACGGCCGAGTACGTGGTGCAGCGTGCGCAGTTCGGCCAGCCGATTGCGAATTTCGGCCTCACCCAGTACCAGTTGGGACGTATGGCGCAGCGCTTGGCGGCGGCCCGCGCGATCACCTACGCGGCCGCGCTGGCCATGGACCAAGACGAACGCGCGGCGGCCCCTTTAGCCGCGCAGGCCAAGCTCTTCGCTTGCGACATGGCGGTCGAAGTCACGCAGCTGGGCCAGCTGCTCCACGGCGGCTGGGGCTACGCCGAGGAGTACCCGATCAGCCGCTACGTGGTGGATGCCCAGGTTTTGCCGATCTTCGAGGGCGTGAAGCCGATCCTGTGTCTGAAAGTGGTAGGCCGCGCGCTGCTGTCGGGCCGCTAGGGCTTGAAGCGCTGCACTTCGTCGATCACGCGATCTTGCTGCTCGTCGGTGAGATCATTGAAGAACGGCAGGCGCACCAGGCGCAGGGCGACATCCTCGGTCACCGGGCATGCACCCTTGCGCCCGCCCAGGCTTAGCCCGACGGGCGAGGTGTGCAGGGGCACATAGTGGAAGGTCGCCTGGATGCCCACCGTCTTGAGCCGCGCGATGAACGCGGTACGGGCCGCCGCCGTCGGCAGCAGCAGGTAAAACATGTGATAGGCCTGCTCGCATTCGGCGGGGATGGTGGGCAGCTTGACGCCGTTCTCACGCGCCCAGCCAGACAGGCCCTCCAGGTAGCGCTCGAAGATCTGCCGGCGCTTGTTCTGAATGAATTCCCGAGCTGACAGCTGCTCGAACAGGAACGCCGCCAAGATCCCCGAGGGCAGGAAGCTCGAGCCGATGTCCCGCCAGGAGTATTTGTCGACCTGGCCGCGATAGAACTGGCTGCGATCGGTGCCCTTCTCGCGAATGATTTCTGCGCGATCGACCAGGCTCGGGTCGTTGATCAGCAGCGCGCCGCCTTCGCCGCACGTGAAATTCTTGGTCTCGTGGAAGCTCTGCGTGGCCAGGCGCCCGAGCGTGCCCAGGAAGCGGCCCTTGTACTTTGCGAACAAGCCGTGCGCGTTGTCCTCGATCACCGGCACGCCATGCCGCGCCGCGATCGCGAGGATCTCGTCCATTTCGCAGGCCACCCCAGCATAATGCACGGGCACGATCGCGCGCGTCTTTTCCGTGATCAGCTCCGGGAGCTGGCGCTCGTCGAGGTTGAGCGTGTCGGACCGCACGTCGGCGAAGACCGGTTTTGCACCATGCAGCGCAAACGCGTTTGCGGTCGAGACGAAGGTGAAGGCCGGGACGATGACCTCATCACCTGGGCGAATGCGCAGCAACAACGCTGCCATCTCGAGCGCGTGCGTACACGAGGTCGTGAGCAATACCTTACTTATGCCGAGGCTGGTCTCGAGCAGCTCGTGGCAGCGCTTGCTGACAATTCCGTCACCTGACAACTCACAACGCTCGATCGCATCGACGATCGCGCGGAGCTCCGTTCCGACCTTGTAGGGCCGACAAAACGGAATGAAGTCAGATGCATATGTATTCTGCTCGTCGCCGGTATGTCGGGCCGCAGTTGCAGTTTTCAAGAAATGGTCGGGTGAGCTGCTCATCACTCGGGTCCCCTCGATGCGTGCAACCTAGGGTCAGGACACGGCCGAATACATCTAATAAAGACTGGTTTTGCAGATGTACAGTGAGCCGTGTGCTGACGCCACCCGCTGCAACACGTTTGGCGTGATGGGATCTCCGTCACACGTTGCGCTCCGCCGCCAACAGCAGCATTGCAGCGTTGGCAACCCGCGCCGATACGGTTATGCTGCGAGCAACAAGTCGGGGGTGTGGTCCCCAGGAGTGCTAGTGGTTCGAAGCAACTTGCGGCTGTCCATCGTAGTCGACACGTACAACTACGCTCGCTATCTCCCGTACAGTATCGACGCCGCGCTCGCAGTCCGCTGGCCCGACAAGGAAGTGTTGGTCGTCGATGACGGTTCGACCGACGGCTCGCGATCGGTCATCGAGAGCTACGGCGACAGCGTCAAGGCACTGTTCAAAGAGAACGGGGGCCTGAACAGCGCAGCCAATTTGGCCTTCGAGCACGCGAGCGGCGACGTGGTGATGTTCTGCGACGCAGACGATCTCCTGTTCGAAACAGTCGCGGAACAGGTGATGGCTCACTGGCACCCAGGCGTGTCCAAGGTCCAGTTTGGGCAGTACAAGATCGACGAGCATGGCCGGCGCGTGGGACCGGCGTGGCCCGTGTACACGGCGCGCAACACGCCCGAGTGGGCGCGCCGGACGATCGAACGCACTGGCAACTACGACACTCCGCCGACCAGCGGCAACGCATGGTCGCGCTCGTTTCTGGAGCGCGTGTTTCCGTTGCCGACCAAGCGCCTCGGTGATCAGGGCCGCTGGGGCATGTGGTTCGATGAGTATCTGAGCGCGCTCGCGCCCTTCTTCGGCGATGTGGTCAGCTTGACCGAGCCGCAAGGCTGCTATCGAATCCACGGCCACAATGCCTCCGGCGGTCGCGCGTTCAGCCCGGAGTACATCGCCGAGATCTGCATCGAAGAAACGCAGTGCACTCGCGCCGTGAACGAACTGTTATCCAGACTGCCGTACTCGCCGCGCATCGACATCGAGCGCTTCACGCAGCACATGAAGCATCGACTGATCTACAAGCGCCTGCGGGCCGATGACTATGCGTACGGCGACAGCACCCTCGAGCTGTTTGCCAAGTACTGCCGCGCGATCGTCGCCGGCGACACCAGCGCGAAGAGCAAGAGCATGATGCTCGCCTGGGGTGCCGTGATGGCGGTCGCTCCGCAGAAGCTCGCCTGGTTCGCCGCGCGCCTGAAGCAAGAGCCGCTCGCGCGAGGCGAGCTCCTCCGGCTGCTCTGGAGCAGCGTCGTGCCGTTGTTGCAGCTCAGCGAGTGAGCGTCGAGCGCTGCCCCGCGCGGGCCAGAGCCTAACGCCTTGTTCGTTCGCTGTTAGTTCGCCGGCGCGTGCACTGGCGCGCTCGCGACAGACAAATTTGACCCATTGGGGCAGCCGTGTGGCAGCTGCGAGCCTGCCACGGGTCGGCTGGCGTTTATTCCAGCGTGGCATGCAGCTTGCTCAACACAGGGCAACTTACCTGCGGCACCGCGTCGCGAAGGAGGGCTGTGTGAACATACGCCGCTTGATTACGTGCTCGAGCTGTCCAGCGTCGCTGCTGGCGATCGTCGTTGCAGCTGTTGGCTGCGCGGCACAAACACCTGTCGCGCGCTCACCGCGCGCCGCCGGCGAATGGACGTTCCGGCTGCCCGAGACCCACAGTCCGTACGCAAACCTGGCCATAGGCCAAGGCGGCCAGCCATCCACGCTGGGCCTGGTGGACGACGCACTGGCCAGCACCGCGGGGCCCGAGCGTGCCGCAAGGGAAGCCAAACCCAGGAAGCTCGCCGCCACGCAGCTGGCGAAGCAAAGCGCTGCACCCGCCCCGCAGCCAATAGCTGCAGCGCCCGCGACGCCCGCACCGATCGCGCGGCCCGAGCAACCCGAGCAGCTGGCGCTGAACACGCCGCCTGTGACCACGAGCGAGGAACAGCGCTACGCGCAGCGTGAATCGCAGTCCCAGAAGCAACGCGACTTTCGCGGTGGCGACGCCATCGTGATCAGCCTTTCAGCGCTGGTAATCATTGTCTTGGTCGTGATCCTGATCCTTCTGCTCACTTGATCGATCCCATGCGCACTTTTCTTGCGGTCGTGGCGCTCCTCTCCTCGGCGTGCAGCGCCTACATGGGGAGCGCCACGACGCTGTCACCGAAGACATTGAGCGAAGAACCCGGCTGGGTCAGCGTCCGCGGCGTCCAGCCGCTGCGTCAAAAGGACGAGCACGACTGCGGGCCGACCGCGCTGAACATGGTGCTGAACTACTACCAGCCCGAACGTGCGCGCGAGGTACTGGCTGATCTGCCGCTCGATCGCCAGGCCTCCGCGGGCGAGTTGCGCGACGCGGCCCGGCGCCGGGGGCTGTCCGCGTTCGTCGTCGAAGGCGAGCCGGAAGACGTGGTGCACGAGCTGGAGGCCGGACGGCCGGTGATCGTCGGGATGGCCAAGCGCACCGTCGGGGATCAGGCCGTCGCGCACTACGAGGTAGTCGTAGGCATGCACCGCGGTTCCCGGCGTGTGGCGACGTACGACCCGGCGGCCGGTGTCCGCCAGAACAGCTTCGGCGGGTTCCTGATGGAATGGAAGTCGGCAGGGAGCGTGTTGCTGGTGATCATGCCCAAGGCCACCGCCACGGAACAAGCCAACGGCAACACGCGTTCTACACACGGCGCCCGCGCGCTGTGACCTTGAGCGTGTCATGATCGCGGGCGCAGCAATCGCACGCTGCCGCCCGCGTACATGCGTCCCATCTCCACCATCGCCTGGCTGACCGCGCTCGCGCTCGGCGGCCTGGCGACCTACCGCTTCGGGCCCTGGTTCACGTCGGATGCCGACAAGCAACCGCGCTTCGAGACCACCCAGCTGAGCCGCGGCCCGATCGTCGCGAAGGTCACTGCCAGCGGCACGCTGTCGGCGCTGGTGACGGTGCAGGTGGGCAGCCAGGTTTCCGGCCGCATCAAGAAGCTGCACGCCACCTTCAACTCGGAGGTGAAGAAGGGCCAGGTGATCGCCGAGCTCGATCCGCAGCTGTTCAAGGCTGCGCTCGAGCAGTCGCGCGCCAACCACAGCGCGGCCAAGGGCGACCTGCTCAAGGCCAAGGTGCAAGCTGCGGACGCCGAGCGCCAGCTCACGCGTACCCGGGAGCTCGCGCAGCGCAACCTGGTCGCGCAGGCCGAGCTGGACACGGCGCAGGCCAACGCCGACGTCGCCAACGCGCAAGTGGCCGCGTCTTCGGGTCGGCTCGAGCAAGCGCGCGCGGCGTTGAACCAGGCGGAGGTCAACCTCACCTACACCACGATCAGCTCGCCGATCGACGGCGTGGTGATCTCGCGCAACGTGGACGAAGGCCAGACCGTCGCCGCGACCATGCAGGCGCCGATCCTGTTCGTGATCGCCGAGGACCTGCGCAAGATGCAGGTCGACACGAGCGTCGCCGAGGCCGATGTCGGCAAGTTGAAGCCCGAGATGGCGGCCAGCTTCACCGTCGACGCCTACCCGAGCGAGCGCTTCGAGGGCAAGGTGCGGCAGATCCGTAACTCGCCGCAGACCGTGCAGAACGTCGTCACCTACGACGCGGTGGTCGACGTGCAGAACCCCGAGCTGAAGCTGCGACCCGGCATGACCGCGAACGTGACCTTCGTGTTCGCCGATGCGGCCGACGCGCTGCGCGTGCCGAACGCGGCGCTGCGCTTTCGACCGAGCGCCGAGCTGACGGGCGCGCGCGGCGGTGCGGAAGCGCCCGGGGCGAAGGCCGCG
>DATEOF010000116.1:0-3877 GCA_035274465.1 Polyangiales bacterium | reverse complement strand
AGCCGCCATGCCGGCCTCGCTGGAAGCCTGCGTGCCTGCAGCCGCCGGCGGCAGGGCGGGATCCTTCGAGTCGCCTCCGCACGCCGTCAGCGCGATGGAAGCCAGCAGCGGCAGGCACGAGATGCGATGACTGTTCATGATGGCACCCGAGGACGACAAAGTAGTTCCTAACGGTTAACCACTTTGACGACCTACAATGCACCAAAATCTGCACTCGACAATGCGATGGCGCAGCTCGCGACGAATTGACACGCTCGCGATTCACCCGACGGGTCAGCGCATTTTCTCAGCGTCGCAGCCGCGTCATCGAGCGCGACGCCGGCCTGGCTTGTTCTGGCTTGTGGCTGGCCGAGCCGCGCGCACGAACAGCTCGAAGCTCTCGCGAATGCTCGCGGTCAAGGCGTGCGGCTTCGGAAAGTTCGCGCCCCATTCGACGCACGTGCGGAACACGATCGCTTCGAGCAATGAAGCCAGCTTGCGCGCCGAGAAGTCGGGCGTGAACTCGCCGCGCGTCTGACCGAGCTCGATCACTTGCTCGACGATGCGGGTGCTTACAGCGCGCTCGTCCAGCAACTCGGGGTTGCGGATCGGGTTGTAGGCGTCGGACAGCGCGATCGCCCGCCACAGCTCGCGATCCTTGGTCATCTGCGTGGCGAGCGCCTGGAGAAACGAGAGCAGGCTCTGCTCGACCGTCGGAGCGCGCGTCTGCGCAGCCACCAGCAGCGGACCAAACGCAGACATCGCGTACTCGAGCAGGATCGCGTCCTTACTCGGGTAGTACTTGTAGAACGTGGGCTGACTCACGTCGACGCGACGCACGATCTCTTCGATGGTCGTGCCGTCGTAGCCACGCTCGCGCACCAGGGCGAGCGCCGTCTCCGCGATGCGACGCTTGAGCTCCGCCTTCTTGCGCTCTCGCAAGCCCCCCGAGTCGGCCGATTTAAGCAAGGGATCAGTTCTCCTCGAGCGCCCGGCGCGCCCAGACCCGCGCCAGAGCCATGATCGTGTGCTGCGGGTTCACGCCCAGCGTGCTTGGAATGGCAGAAGCGTCCGCGATCCACAAGTTCTCGTAGCCATGCACGCGACCGCGCTCGTCGCAGACCGAGTGGTCCCGATCGCGACCCAGCACGCAGCCTCCGAACAGGTGCGAGAGGATGGCCACGTACGCGCGCGGGTCGAGCGGCGCGTCTTTCAGCCGATCGATCTCGTTCGGCGCCAGCCTGTAGGGCAAGCCGTCGATCGCCGGCAGGATCGCGCGCGCGCCCGCGGCGACGTGCGTCTGCGCGAGCACGTACAGGCCCGCGCGCAGGCGCTTCATGTCGTCCTGAGTCAGCGTGTAGTGGACGACCGGGCGGCCGCCGAAGCCGCGCTTCACATAGCCGACGGCATCGGCTCGCACCGCCACCGCCCACATCGCCAGGTGCCGGAAGTCGAGCAGCCGCTCCATCAGCTGCTGGCCGCTACCGGGCAACCTTCCGGCCAACAGGTCGAGCGGCATGCTGAGCGTCTCGAGCTTCAGCCCGAGCTCCTGGCGGAATGCCAGCGACGACCAGCCCTGCGTCGCGCCACGATTCATGTCCACGTGCTCGTCGTAACAACCGAACACCGGTGCGCCGGGATGCGAGCGAAAGCCCTGCCCCAGCAGCGGATTTCGCACACCCGAGCGAGCCAGGAGCAACGGCGAACCCGTGACCGAGGCGGCCACGAACACCCCGCGACGCGCGCGCACCTGGAATGCCGCTCCGAGCTGCCGCGACTGTGGATGCTTGAAGCGCCCTTCGACGCCGGACGCGCGACCCTCGCGCAGCTGGAGCCGCTGCACCGGCGCGCACGACACCAACGTGCCGCCGAGCGCGAGCAACTCGGGCACGAAGTTGCGGTTCAAGCTCTGCTTGCGATCGGCGCGGCAGCCCTGCAGACAACGCCCCGAACCCTGACAGTCGCGCACGTAGCGCGTCATGGCGTGGTTCTCGTAGCCGAGCTTGTCGGCCCCCGCGTGGGCGAGCAAGTTGTGTCTGCCACGCGCCGACAGCGGCACGGGCACCGCGCTCAACTCCGCCTCGAGCTCGTCCTGTGCTTGCCACACCGCGCGCGCCAGGGCGGGACCGTCGATGCCCGTCTCCGCTTGCCAGCGCTCGAACACGTCCGCCGGCGTACGCACGCAGATGGCCGAGTTGATCACCGTGGTGCCGCCCACCAGCGAGCTCTGCAAGATCGGCCAAAACGCGCGCCCGCGCGTGAAGCTCGTGCCCCACGTGTCGGCGAGATCGCGCAGCACGCCGTAGCCCGAGTGCGGGTAGTCCTGCGGATCACGCCAGGGCCCGGCTTCGACCAGCGCGACACTCGCTCCACCGCGCGCCAAGGTCAGCGCCGCAGTGGCGCCACCGGCGCCGCTACCGACCACGACGTAGTCCGCCTCGAGCTCGGCCCGGGCACCCGATTGAAATGCAACGTGCGTCATGACTGGCGAAACGTCCCTGGATCGGCTGGATACGGCGCCAGCTCGAAACACGCACGCACGTGCGGATCCGCGCCCCAGCACATGCCGGCGATCAAGCGCACCACCGACAGCGCCTGACGCAGCAGGTAGATCGGGTGCGCGATGATGCGCGCGGTGTGCCGCTCGAGTAGCCGGCGCGGCAGCAGGAATGCCGGCAACGGCACGCCCAGCGTGATCAGCGGCGTCGCGGCGAAGACCAGCGCGCCCAACCACAGCCCCGACCAAAACACGACATCGGACTCACGCCGCAAGCGGCGCAGAAACGCATCCAGATCCGTATCGGCCAAACCCGGCAGGTGCGAGCTGCGAGGCAACAGCGGATACATCGCTTGCTTGATCAGCCAGAGCACGGCGGATCTACACCACGCCCGAATCGCTTTGTCATGCAAATTATTTAGCCTGGCAAATCTTTTGCGCAGATGTAAACTGGTCGCGCACCGACCACTACCGACCTGTCACAACCGGCCGATTGTCACGTGCACGGACACGCAGTCCCGCTAGTATGGAGGGGGGTTCCATCAGCATGAGTCGTGACCTGAGTTCCTTACGGGCGGTCGAACCGGCTTCTCTACTCGACGTGGATCCTGGGCGCTTTCGCTACAGTGCGTGGCGCAACCTCACCATCGGTGTTTGGGCGGACCAGGCCACACAACAGGCGGCCGAGCGCGTTCTACAGGTCTCGCGGCTGATGGTCAGTCAACACCCCACGGGACACTCGAGCATCGTGTTCGTGCTCGACGGCGCACCGGCGCCCACGCCTGAAGCGAACGAAGTCTTCGCGAAGATCTACGACGACAAGATCAGCGATCTATCGTGCATGGCGATCGTGATCGAGGGCGGCGGGTTCTGGGCCAGTCGCATCCGCAGCACCATCACGAGCCTGCGCATGTCCACGCCGGGCCCGATGATGATCCGCGTCGCCGACAAGCTCGAGCAGGTGCTCGAGTGGTTCCCGGGCGAGCACTCGCTGCGCACGGGCGTCCGGGTCACGCCGAGCGAGCTGAAGACGGTCCTGACAGCGACACGCGCGCTGGTCGCCAACGACAACGGCGAGCTGCCGCTGACGCAATCGCAGCGGCCGAGGCGCTCCGGCGCGCCGTAGTAGCTGGTCTCCATAAGTTTCCGTGACCCGGTCGCAGGCGCGGGTCCCACTGCCGTGCTGCGAGCCAATTGCTGCTCGCGCGGCTGTCCATGAAACTTGCGTTCCTCTCTTTAGTCGTCCCTGCCCTTCTCACACTGACATGCTGTGCAGCGTATCCGACCGACGACCGGCGCGGCCTCGCAGCGCAGGGCGCCGCACGCGGCGCGACCTCGTGGGGTGGGGCTCCGGCGGCTGGGGTTGAGCCGCCGGCCGCAGGCGATGCGCACCGAGCCTCC